>UQGU01000007.1 GCA_900540635.1 uncultured Eubacteriales bacterium
GGGAAAAGGTGGAAAGCGGTGCTGACGCACCGCTCAGACCTTACCTATCGCTATCAGAGAAACTTATTTGCGGATGGTGATTTCGGGAGTTGTCCCAAAGGAGGCACCGCCTCCTGACTTTTGGGCAATGATGCGGGAGCTTCATGCCATCGGGAACAACCTGAATCAGATTGCCATGAATGCCCATGTGCTGAACGCCATTGATGCCAAGCACTACGACGAGGGTGTTCGGCTATTTCAGGATGCGGTGCAGAATATTCTATCTGCAGTCCTTGACCCGATACCGATTGACAAATTAACACAAGGACGGGCAGAAGCGCCCGTCCCCAACGATGAAAGGAATGACGTTTATAGAAAAGAAGTTATGTAACTCTATTGTGATTCCCATAGCGAAATTGCACCCCTTTGAGGGCCATCCTTACAAGGTCCTCGACAACGAAGAAATGGAGGCTTTGACGGAGAGTATTCACAGCGAAGGCATTCTCTCCCCGCTGATTGTCCGCCCATTAGAGGGCACAGAAGAATACGAGGTAATCAGCGGCCACCGCAGACTACACGCAGCACAAAGGGCAGGGCTTTTGGAAGTCCCCGCCCTTGTCTACGAAATCAGCCGGGAGGAAGCGGCGATTATGCTTGTGGACAGCAACCTCTACCGGGAGCATATTTTACCCAGTGAGAAGGCGTTTGCCTATAAGCTGAAAATGGAGGCAATGCGCCACCAAGGTACTTCTGGCCAACTTGGCCAGAAATGGAGTCGGGAGGAGATTTCCGAGGGAGAAAGCGGCCGCCAAGTTCAGCGTTACATTCGCCTGACCTACCTACAGCCCGACATTCTAAAGCTGGTGGACGCTGGACGGATTTCCCTAACACCCGCTGTGGAAATCTCCTACCTGAACCAACAGGAGCAAGAGGACTTGCTATACACTATGGAATCCGAGGACTGCACGCCCTCCCTCGCCCAGGCAAAGGAGCTGCACCGCCAATCCCAGGCGGGACTTTTGGACATGGACAGTATTTTCAAAATCTTGTCCCAGCGCAAGCCCAACCAACGGGAGAACTTCAAAATTCCCATGGAGAAGATACGGAAATTCTTCCCCAAGAGCTACTCCCAACAGCAAATTGAAAACGCCATCGTCTCCGCACTCCAGCGGGAGGCACGGCGCAGGGCTGACCGGGATGGGCGGTAAGGAGGGGTGCTTCTTGCGTACATCTCGGCAGACAATGATTCACTCCATGGATGATTTGCCCGTCATTCTAAGTGCCTCCGATGTTGCGGCGGTCTTGGGTATTTCCAGGGCGAAAGCTTACCAGCTTTTCCACAGACTTGACTTCCCCACATTGAAGCTGGGCAAACGTCTGCTGGTTCGGCGGGAACTGTTTTTCCAATGGCTGGACCGGCAGACACAGGCGGAGGGGTACGGTGGATAGAATTGCAGTTTCTTTAAGGCTGTGCTATGATGGCCCTGGTAAAAGGAATAGACGTTTGTCTCGAAATACATCCGGAAAGTGAGGAAATCATGGCAACAAAGAAAGCAAACGGGAGCGGGTCTATTCGTAAAAGAGCAGACGGAAGATGGGAGGGCCTTTACAGCAACGGCTATGACCCGAAGACTGGAAAGCTCATTCGCAAATCCGTATATGGCAAAACCCAAAAGGAGGTCCGGCAAAAGCTGTCCCAAATCGCCACGGAAATGGACAATGGCACCTTTGCGGAGCCATCCAAAATGAAAGTTGCCCAGTGGCTGGATGAATGGCTGACCTGCTATGCGATGAACATCAAGCCGGCCACCAGAAGTGCCTACGAGGAACACATTCGTGTCCATATCAAGCCCACACTGGGAGATATTTCTCTGAAACAGCTGTCTACAAGGGATATTCAGCAGCTCTATACCAGTCTGCTGAAAGAACGGGAACTGTCCCCAAAAACAGTCCGCAATATCCACGGCGTCCTGCACCGCACGCTGGAACAGGCAAAACTGCTGGGCTATATCAAGGTCAATCCGGCAGATGCCGCTGTACCCCCACGTGTGGAGAAAAAGCAGGTAGAGGCCATGGATGTGGAGGATATTGGGAAGTTCCTGACAGCGATTCAGGGCAGCAAATACGAGTATCCCCTGTTTGTGGCCGTATTCACCGGCTTACGCCAGGGTGAACTGCTGGGACTGACCTGGGATTGCGTAGACTTTGAGAACGGATTGCTGTTAATCAACAAACAGCATAACCGAGTCAAAGGTGACACAGCGTTCCGGTTTGCCAGTCTGAAGAATGACAAAGCCCGTGTTTTGACTGCCGCAGACGAGGTGATGGAAGTCCTAAAGCTGCAAAAAGAGCGTCAAACCGCCTGGGCTGCCACGTTAGGGGACGGCTGGTCGAATCCAGATCATCTGGTGTTCACCACGGAATTTGGCCGCTATATCAACAACAAGATTCTCTATCAGAACTTCAAGCGGATCATGCGGAAACTTGGCAAACCTGATCTCCGCTTTCACGATCTCCGCCATACTTACGCCGTCAACAGTCTGCGGGCCGGGGACGACATCAAGACCGTTCAGGAGAATTTAGGCCATGCAACCGCCTCATTCACGCTGGCAACCTACGCCCATGCCACACCCGGCATGAAGCGGGAGAGTGCCAAGAGAATGACCGAGTTCATCCGTTCGGTGCAGGGTGTTTAGTGGCGTGAATCTGACCACAAGAATTCCCCCGTTGTGGTCACGGTTGTGGTCAAACGGAATCCGCAGCTGAAACATCTAACTTTTCAGAGACAAAAAACACATATTCTTCCCAAAAGTGAAAGAAACTCCGCACCAAAATTGGTGCGGAGTTGGTGGGGGAAGGTGGATTCGAACCACCGAAGCTATAAGCAGCAGATTTACAGTCTGTCCCCTTTGGCCACTCGGGAATTCCCCCATATTCACTTTGCCTTTTGTGTGGAGCCGGTAGACGGACTCGAACCCCCGACCTGCTGATTACAAATCAGCTGCTCTACCAACTGAGCTATACCGGCAGGTGTTCCGCTCACGTAAGGCTTTTGTATTATATCATGAATCCGGAAAATGTCAAGAGGGCATTTTTACAGATTGTCCACTGCTTGATTCCATTTTACATTGTTCTTCTATTTTTAGTAATTTTGTAAAAATAGGAGGCGCCCTTATGGAACTGGACTACGCACAAATCGGCAAGCGCATTGCCGCCCGCCGAAAAGAGCTTGGGCTCAAGCAAACCGAAGTTTGTGACAAGGCTGGTATTCATGACAAATATCTAATTCTGGCTATCAGCATAATCACCCAGCCGGTTAAAAATATCCTTTTCCGCATCATAATCTTTATTCTGCAACAATTGTGCAGCATAAGTATACTGGCAAACTTTTACCATCTCAGGACTATTTTCATAATCGCCCAATTCTTCAAAAATTGCAGTAGCAGCCTCATACTCCCCCGCCTTGTAAAGCGATGTTGCCTTTTTATACTGACTACTGTCACATCCCGCAAGTATCAGGCACATCATTAGCACGCAGACTACGCAAATTATTTTTTCACGATAAAATCCTCTCTCTAATTTGATGATTACGCTTTATTCGTCAAAAGATATAAAACGTAATCAGAATAATAACATATATTTTTAGTCATTTCAACAACTAACAACAATTATTCTATGACTATATCTTAAAATCACGGCGTTATCATTACTCATAAGAGGTGATACTTGTGTATGAAGATTTTGTCCGGGAACGAATTACAAATCTGCGAATCAAAAAAGGCGTATCAGAATACCAAATGAGCTACGATTTAGGGCACAGCAGAGGATACGTCTATAATATCTCTTCTGGAAAAGCGCTGCCTCCACTGAAAGAGTTCTTTGCAATATGTGACTACTTTGAAATAACACCACAACAGTTTTTCGATGACTCTTCAAAAAATCCTGAGTTAATCCAAAAAGCAATTGAAGGTATGAAGCAGTTAGATGAAAGCGATATGCTCATGCTTCTCAGTTGGATTAACCGAATGCTGAAATAGGGCAGAAGAAAGCAATGTGTGCAGCCATCCCATTGCCTCAAAATCTGCTAAAAAATCCACAGGTCTTCCCCATTCCGGGAAATGGCCTGTGGATTTTTGTTCTGTTTTTCGCGGTTTGTCGAAATTCTTGTGAAAACAGGCGTTATTTTACATTGGATTTGCCTGCTGCGCGTTTGAGGCGCTGCCCAGCACAAAAAGGGGTGCGGATGGTTTGGAGCGGATATTGGACTGTTGGAAGCATAAAATAATCTCACGCCCACTTCACATAAGTATGGGATTATGCTATAATTTATTCACAAATCCGAATCTGACGGGGGAAACATAATGTATATTGAAACTGGCAGAATGATCATTCGTGATTTTACAATGGACGACTTAAACGATATGCACGAAATATTGGGCGATGATGAGACAATGAAGAATTGCGAACCTGCATATACCATCGAGAAAACAGCCGATTTTTTGCAAAAGTTCTGCATAGCCAAAAGAGGTGCTGTTGCTGCAGTGCATAAAGATACCAACAAAGTGATTGGCTACATCCTCTTCAACGAATATGATGAAGAAGTGTATGAAATGGGTTGGATTTATAACAAGGATTATTGGAGACAAGGCTATGCTTTCGAATCTTGTAAGGCTGTTATTGATTATGCTTTTAACAGTATGAACATCCATAAAATATTTGCGGAAGCGATTGATGGAATAAAATCCGTTGGTTTGATGAAGAAGCTTGGAATGAAATTAGAAGGAATTCAAAGAAGCCAGACAAAGGATAATTTTGGAAACTGGGCAGACCTGTACCTTTATGGTATTCTTGCAGAAGATAGGCAGTAATCCCCACGGCAATTTGTCGAACTATCATTCGAGTCGTTCACAGAAATATCCATGAAAACCTCCAAACGTTGGTCAAAAATTCAATGCTTGGAGGCTTTTGGCAATTTTCCGCAGGAAAACCCCCCGGCCCGCCTGGACGCTTCCGGCGGGCCGGGGTATCAATAATCAGAAAGCGCATTTCCGGTCAGCGGGTCTGCTCAAGTCAAGTCATCTCCTAAAAGCAGAAAATCCACAGCCCCTCCCCTTCTTGTGGAAAAGAGCTGTGGATTCTTCATTCAATACTGCGCCGCCTCGGCGCTCTTGAGCTGCAATTGGAGCCTGTCCGCGATCAGGGCAATAAACTCACTGTTCGTGGGCTTGCCCTTGGTGTTGCTCACGGTGTAGCCAAAGAAACTTTGCAAGGTGTCGAGATCGCCCCTGTCCCAGGCTACCTCGATGGCGTGGCGTATGGCCCGCTCTACCCGGGAAGGCGTGGTCTGGAAGGTTTTGGCCACCTGGGGGTAGAGAACCTTGGTGATGGCGTTGATAACGTCCATATCGTCCACCGCCAGGATGATGGCCTCCCGCAAATACTGATAGCCCTTGATATGAGCGGGGACGCCGATCTCGTGAATGATGTTCGTGACCATGCTCTCAATGCCGGTCCGGTCCATCCGGCGGGGCGCGGGATACCGGGGGCTCTCCCCTCCCCGGATCTCCTCCATGCGCTCCACAAGGATATTCATATCGCAGGGCTTGAGCATGAGGTATCGAACCCCCAGACTGGCAACCGCTGCGGAAACATAATCCGTCACAAAGGCCGAAGTCGCCAGGGTCACAGGCTTCCGGTCCAGATTGCTGATTGCCTTCAGCACACTGATGCCGTCCTGCTTGCTGAGCATCAGGTCCAGCACCAGTACCTGGGGCTTTCGCTCATTGATCAGCCGGATGGCCTGCTCTCCGTCGCCCGCCGTTCCAACCACCTGGAAGCCATCCGCACGCTGCAGAGCCGCCGCCAGAGCGGTGCAAAATTCCTCCGAACTATCCGCAATCAACACGGTTGTTTGATGATCCATACTAACCTCTCCTGTCCACTTGAAAATACCCCATAAGCGGCGTTGTCCGCCGTGCGACAAGAATAATTTAGCACAAAGGTTCCCGTTTTGCAAGGCCGTTTCCCAACATTCGCTCGTGCCGAATCGACTGATTCCAGAAAAATCCCGTAAAATCTCAAGTTTTTCTACGGCAATCGACAAAAAGTCGTCAAAAATGCGCACATTGACGGAAAGGGAAAGCCGATGTAAAATAGTTTCGACAATTCCAGAGATAAGGAGGAAACACTATGCTTTCCCAAACAAAAGAACTCTGCGCCTTTCTGGACGCTTCCCACAGCCAATACCACGCAAGAGCCTATCTGACGGCCATCCTGGACAAGGAGGGCTATACTGCCCTGAAGGAATCCGAAAAATGGGAACTGGTTCCCGGCGGGAAATATTATGTAACCCGAGGTGGCAGCGCTGTTCTGGCCTTCCGGGTGCCCGAGGGAGAAGCCCTGGGCTTCCTCATTAGCGCCGCCCACACGGACCGCCCCGCCTTCAAACTGAAGGAGAATGGAGAGATCGAGGGCGTGTGCCCCCGGCTGGCCGTAGAGCGCTACGGCGGACAGATCCTGGCCCCCTGGCTGGACCGTCCCCTGAGCATTGCCGGCCGGGTACTGGTGCAGACCGAGCGCGGTGCCGAAAGCCGCCTGCTGGACATTGACCGGGACCTGCTGCTGATCCCCAACGTGGCCATTCACATGAACCGGCAGGTCAACGACGGCTACAAGTGGAACCCCGTCACAGACGTGCTGCCGCTGCTGGCCTCTCCGGAGAACAAAGGGCAGTTCACCGCCATGCTGGAAAAGGAGGCCGGCGGTAAGATCCTGAGCCACGACCTGTTCCTCTACATCCGTCAGAAGGCCAGCGTATGGGGCCTGGATGAGAGCTTCCTGTCCAGCGCTGCCCTGGATGACCTGGAATGCGTCTGGGGCTGCTTCCGGGGCTTCCTGGCCTCCGGCACCGGCCGTTCCATCCCTCTCTTCGCCGCCCTGGACAGTGAAGAGGTTGGCTCCTGCTCCCCCCAGGGCGCAGGCTCCACTCTGCTGCGCCAGACCGTCTCCCGGATCGCCCAGGCTCTTGCCCTGGATGAAAACCGGATGCTGGCCCAGTCCTTCCTGGTCAGCGCCGACAACGCTCACGCCCAGCACCCCAACCATCCGGAGCTGGCGGACAGCGGCAACGCCCCCAAGCTGGGCGGCGGCATTGTGATCAAGTTCAATGCAAACCTGCGCTATTGCACCGACGGCCTCAGCGCCGCCGTCATGCGCACGGTATGCCACAGAGCCGGGGTCAACAGCCAGAACTACTACAACCGCCCGGACATCCCCGGCGGCAGCACCCTGGGCTGCATCTCCATCGGCCAGGTCAGCGTACCCACGGTGGACATCGGCCTGGCCCAGCTGGCCATGCACAGCTGCTACGAAACCGCCGCCGTCTCCGATGCCATTGACCTGGAGAAGGCCATGACGGTATACTTCGGCTCCACACTGCGCAGAAGCGAGGACAGCTTTATCCTGGAATAAGCAGGAATCGGCGTCTATTTCGAGTTGACAGTTAAGGAGGTTCTTCAGACATCACAACTTTTCTTAAAAATGTCCCGTAGGGACACCACAACTGTCAACTGTTCACTGTCAACTGTCAACTCATATTTCCCACAATCCACAATTCTTCACACGACCAAGGAGGTTCCCATGAAGAAAACCCCCATCTACATTACCGGCCACCAGCATCCGGATACGGACTCTGTGGCTTCGGCCATTGCTTATGCGTTTTTCAAGCGCTCTCTCGGCACTCCGGCGGTGCCCTGCTGCCTGGGAAAGCTGAATGAGGAGACCCGGTATCTGCTGAATCGGTTCCACTTCCAGGAGCCCCAGCTGCTCACCGATGCCCGGATCACCGTAGGGGAGGTAGCCATGGATCCGCCTACCTACATCAGCCCGGAAACCACCATTTTCGAATGCCTGCAGCAGATGCAGCAGGGCAACCGGACCTACTGCGGCGTGGTGGACCAGGAGAAAAAGCTCATCGGCATGGTGACCAAGTCCGATATCTCCGTCATCGGTCTGTACGACACCGCCCGCTCCATCGCCATCATGGCCCAGACGCCCCTGGAAAACATCCGCAAGACCCTGGACGGCAAGGTCATCTATGACGACCCCACCATGGTGCTCAACGGCAAGGTCAGCGTCATTGCCATGACCCAGAGCGCCCGGCTGGAGCACTACGATGTGGAGCACCGCATCGTTATCTGCGGCAGCGACCCGGAGGCCCAGAAGCAGGTCATCCGCCAGGGCGCGGGGCTGCTGGTTGTCGTCTGGGCAGACACCATCCAGGCAGATGTGATCGAAGCGGCCAAGCTGCACCACTGCCCCATTGTGATCTCCGGACACGGGGCCATGAACACCACCCGTTACATCTACTTCGCCCCCTCTGCCAGTCAGATCATGAAGCGGGAGCTGGTGAAGTTCACAAACACGGAGCTGGCCGAGGATGTCAGCCGGAAAATGCTGCAAAGCCGCTACCACGTCTATCCCGTTACGGATGCCGACGGGCACCTGACGGGCTATGTATCCCGGTACCACATCATGCAGGCTCCCAGCAAGAAACTGATTTTGGTGGACCACAACGAGTTCTCCCAGTCGGTCCGGGCCATTGAAAAGGCCCAGGTGCTGGAGGTCATCGACCACCACCGGATCAACGACTTCTCGTCTCAATACCCGGTCCAGTTCCGGAATGAGATCGTGGGCTCCACCTGCACCATTGTGGCAACCATCTTCCGGGAGAACCAGATTCCCATCCCCGTTGAGCTTGCAGGGCTCATGCTGGGCGCCATTCTCTCGGACACGCTGAACTTCCACTCCCCCACCACCACGGAAAAGGACCGGACCACCGCCAACATCCTGGCCGCCATTGCGGACCTGGATGTGGAGGACTTCGCCACGGAAATGTTCACCGCCACCGCCTCCAAGGTGGATTCCAGCCCCTCGGAGCTTATCAAGAGCGACATGAAGATCTTTGAGGTCTACGGCTGCAAGCTGGCCATCTCCCAGGTGATCATGGCCTCCATGAACGACCTGCATCTGGAGGCAGGGGACATTCAGGCAGCCCTGGACAAGTTCGCGGAGAAAAAAGATCTGGACCTGGCCGTGCTGGCCTTTACCAGCATCCAGGAGAACGGCTCCGTGCTCTATTTCGGCGGGAACCGTACTGCCTGGGGCAAGGAGGCCTTCCCGGACGGCCCCGACGGCGAGCGGCCCTTCCACGAGGGGCTCCTCTCCCGGAAGCAGCAGCTGCTGCCCCGCCTGACCAAGGTCATCGAAAAGTACGCATAAAGGAGGCATTCCCATGGCGGAATATGAGCTTGTGCATGAAATTCAGAATCTCTGCCGCAACAACCAGATGCGGGACGTGTTCTTTGAGGAGATCACCTGTGACGACCCGGAACGCTACGTCCGGGGCCTGCTGAAGGGCAAGGACATTAGCCTTTCTCTGGACTCCCATCCGGACGGCACCCTGACCATCCACACCGTCACCGACGGGCTGATGGAGAAGTTTGTGTTTACCAAAATCGAATAAAGGCTTCCCCTCCGGGGCAAGGTGCGAAATGTGCCCCCCGGCGGAATTCCCTTTACTTTCTGTCCGCTTTCGGGTATGATAGGGGGCACAACCAACGCAAAACCCAAGGGAGGATACCCAATGTTTGACAATCCCAAAAAGGAATTGGAGCGGCTTCAGCAGGAGCTGCTGGATGCGGAGAAGCAGCCGGAGGATTACTATACGGACGAGGACCTGGAAGCCGATCTGGAAGACCCCAGCGAATGGGAGGGGGACGACCGCGCCCCCCTGTCCCAGAGCTATACCGGCGTCACCGACGACACCCAGCTCTGGGGCCTTGACCCGGAGCCGGAGGAACCCCCTGCGGAGCCGGAGGAGCCGGAAAAGCCCCGGTTTGTAGGGCTGAAATTTGCCATTGCCCTGGAGCTGCTGGGCATTGCGGCACTGTTCTGGTGGTGGTACCTATGGATCCGGTAACGCCGGTAGGCCGCTTTGCCCCCACACCCTCGGGCCGGATGCATCTGGGCAACGTCTTTTCCGCCATGCTGGCCTGGCTGTCCGTCAAGTCCAGGGACGGCGAAATGGTGCTGCGCATGGAGGACCTGGACACCCAGCGCACCAGTCCGGAATTTGCCCAAATTCTCCGGGAGGACCTTACCTGGCTGGGCCTGACCTGGGACCGGGAAACCCCCGCCCAGAGCACCCGGGGGGCCGTTTACGACCGCTACTTTGACCTTTTGCAGCAGAAGGGCCTGCTGTATCCCTGCTACTGCACCCGCAGTCAGCTCCACAGCGTCAACGCGCCCCACTTAAGCGACGGCACCTATGTCTACCCCGGCACCTGCCGGGACTTGACGGCTGCCCAGCGGGCCGCCTGCACCAGGCCTCCTGCCTGGCGGGTAAAGGTGCCGGACAGGCTGTGGCAGGTGGAGGACCTGGTGCAGGGCCACTTTGAAATGAACCTGGCCCGGGACTGCGGAGACATGGTAGTCCGGCGGGCAGACGGGATCTACGTCTACCAGCTGGCCGTCACAGTGGACGATGGAGAGGCCGGAGTCACGGAGGTGGTCCGGGGTTCGGACCTGTTGAGCTCCGCCCCACGGCAGATGTATTTGCAGGAGCTCTTCGGCTTTCCCCATCCAAGCTACGCCCATGTGCCCATGCTGCTTGCCCCCGACGGCCGCCGCCTGAGCAAGCGGGACAAGGACCTGGACCTGGGCGCACTCCGCAAGGCAACAACTCCAGAGGCTATTCTCGGCACCTTGGCCTATGCCTGCGGGCTTCTGGACCGCAGAGAAGCTGCTTCCGCAAAGGAATTGGCAGGCATCTTCCGCTGGGAGAACATAAAAAGATCCGATATCTGCCTCCCGGCGTTGTCGATACCGGTGTAATACCGCGGCCCGCCCCAACGTCAAGAGGGGCGGGCCGGTTGTTTTGTCCGGATATCCGGGTGTTTGCTTTCAGGAAATTCTTGACGAACGGACACCGGGCTGTTATAATAGTTCTGTATGTTGGGTTTGTATGGCCTGACAGCAAAATGCTCTGATACTTTGGACAAAACAGAATGAAATTAGGAGACAAAACCATGAATTACGATGTCCTGATCATCGGCGCCGGTCCCGGCGGCATTTTTTCTGCCTACGAGCTGACCTTGCGCGATCCCAATCTGAAAATCGGCGTTTTTGAGGCAGGCCATCCTCTGAATAAGCGGAAGTGCCCCATCAACGGCACCACCGTCAAGAGCTGCATCGGCTGCAAGAGCTGCTCCATCATGAGCGGCTTCGGCGGAGCCGGCGCCTTCTCCGACGGCAAGTACAACATCACCAATGACTTCGGCGGTACCCTCTACGAGTATATCGGCAAGAAGCGTGCCCTGGATCTGATGCACTACGTAGACGAGATCAACATGACCTACGGCGGCCAGGGCACCAAGCTCTACTCCACCGCCGGAACCAAGTTCAAGACCATCTGTATCCAGAATGACCTGCACCTGCTGGACGCTTCCGTCCGCCACCTGGGCACGGACATCAACTATGTGGTGCTGGAAAACCTGTATGCCGAATTGAAGGACAAGGTGGACTTCCATTTTGATACCCCTGTCCGGGGCATCTCCGTCATCGACGGCGGCTATGAGGTCGCCTGTGACGGCGAAAGCTACACCTGCGCTCAGTGCATCGTCTCCGTAGGCCGCAGCGGCAGCAAGTGGATGGAGCAGATCTGCAGGGACATGGACATCCCCACCCAGTCCAACCGTGTGGACATCGGCGTTCGCGTGGAGCTGCCCGCCGTTGTCTTCTCCCACCTGACCGACGAGCTGTATGAGAGCAAGATCGTCTACCGGACCCAGAAGTACGAAGACAAGGTCCGCACCTTCTGCATGAATCCCAAGGGGGCCGTGGTTAACGAGAACACCAACGGCATCATTACCGTCAACGGCCACAGCTACGAAGACCCCGCCAAGCAGACGGAGAACACCAATTTTGCCCTGCTGGTTGCCAAGCACTTCTCCGAGCCCTTCAAGGACTCCAACGGCTACGGCGAATCCATCGCCCGCCTGAGCAATATGCTGGGCGGCGGCGTCATGGTCCAGCGCTTCGGCGATCTGATCCGGGGCCAGCGCTCCACTCCCAAGCGGATGGAGGAGAGCTTCGTCACCCCCACACTGAACGCAACTCCCGGCGACCTGAGCCTGGTGCTGCCCAAGCGGATTCTGGACGGCATCATTGAGATGATCTACGCCCTGGACAAGATCGCCCCGGGCACCGCCAACGACGACACCCTGCTCTATGGTGTAGAGGTCAAGTTCTACAACATGGAGGTTGCCGTAGACGAGCACCTGGAGACCAAGTATCCCGGCCTGTACATCATCGGCGACGGCAGTGGCATCACCCACTCCCTGTCCCACGCCTCCGCCAGCGGTGTCCACGTGGCAAGACGCATCGTGGGCTACGAAGGATAATGGAATAACACCTGAAAGGGCGGCGCAAGCCGCCCTTTTGCTATGCAAACAGCTCCTCCACGGTACCAAAGGTATACCCCTCCTGCTCCCAGTGGGTCAGGAGCTCATCGAGAATTTCGGCATTGGTCTGAGAGGTGGAGTGCAGCAGGATGACCGCCCCAGGATGGGTCCTGGGCAGGAGCTTGGAAAAGGCCTGCTCTTTGGTTGGCTGCCTGTCGTTCATCCAGTCCACATAGGCGAGACTCCAGAAGACGGTTTTGTAGCCCAGCTCCTTGGCCATTTTCAGGTTCTCCTGGCTGTAGATGCCCTGAGGCGGGCGGTAGTATTTGGGCAGGTCCTTGCCGGTGACCTCCCGGAACAGGTCCTCCAGGTCCGTCAGTTCCTTGGAAAAGGCCTGCTTGTCCGACAGCTTGGACATATCATAGTGGTGCATGGTGTGGTTGCCCACAATGTGGCCCTCCTCCACCATCCGGCGGACCAAGTCCCGGTTTCGGTCTACATAATTTCCCACCAGGAAGAAGGCCGCCCGGACGCCGTGGGCCTTCAGTGTATCCAGGATCTTCTCCGTGGAGCCGTTTTCATAGCCAGCGTCAAAGGTCAGATACAGCCTTTTCTGCCGGGTGTCCCCCAGATAGGCCGCATCGTACTGCCGCAGCTGATCTACTCCGGCAGGACCGATGGGCGCAGAGCCCTCCTGCCGAAAGCTCAGCCCCCAGGCCCCGGTCTCGATGCTGCCCTCCACGAATACCCGGACCACACCAAGCACCGTCAGCGCGATGGCCAGAAAAAAGATTGCCCAATCCCGTTTGCCCATAAAAAATTCCCCCTTGCAGCCACTCTATGCGAACTGCAAGGGGGATATACGCCGCCAGGCGGCGCTGTTTTTATTTTCCGCCGTGGATATATTTCCGGTCCCAGTCCAGGTCAAAGAGCTTGCTGCCCCGCTCCATGGTGCAGCCGCCCAGCATATCCTCGGCCAGCTCCCCCAGGGTCTCGGCGGGCTCCAGGCACTCGATGTAGAAACTGGGCAGGGCCTTTTCCCCCAGGCGCAGGCCCAGAATGGCCCCGGCCACGGCACCCACGGCGGCGGACCGGCCGGAGTGGTTCACGGCGGCGATCATGGCCGTATCGAAGCTCTTGCCGCAGCGCAGGCAGGCATAGACCGCACCGGACAACACCTGGGCTGCATTCAGGCAGTGCAGCTGCTCCATGGCCGTAACGGGATTCAACCGACTGTCTTCTGCCAGGGATACGGCCAGATTCAGCAGATTGCTGATTTCAAAGCTCTGGCTGTACTGGTGGCCGAACTGATTTTTCAGGGATTGGGCCGTTTCCAGCACCAGATTTTTCAGAGGCAGGTCCGGGGCGGAAAGGCTGCGGCTGATGATATGGGCCAGAGCCGCGCCGGACAAAAAGGCCAGGGGGCTGCCGTGGGACAGGGCCACTACCTCGGCCCCCAGCAGGTCCAGTTCACTCTGCTCCACCTTGTACAGGTGGCTGAACAGGCCCACGGCCGCGGCGGAGGTCAGGCTGCCGGGGGTGGAGGAGCTGTTGAAGCGGGCCTCCATGGCCCCCAGGGTATCCCGGCTCAGGGCATCCAGCATCCGGGTATCCATGCAGTGCCGGCGGCACATTTCCGGCACCTGGAGCAGCCAACAGAAGGTGGTGCTGGGGCGGCCCCAGGGCTTCTGGGACGCGGCCCACTCCCGGGAAGACAAGCCCACATAGCGGAACAGCGGCAGCATTTTCCCGGTCATCTGCCCCCGGGTCAGGCCCAGGAGCAGGCCATTGCAGGTGAAGGCCGCCAGCTGGGTATAGGAGGTCACGTCCGCATAGCCGTTGACCAGGTCGTAGCCCAGCAGGCCGTTGGGGCCGTAGCTCTGCTGAATTTCCTTCCAGGAGCTGCCGTCGATGGTATAGCCCATGGCATCTCCCACCGCCAGTCCCAGCAGCATCCCGCGAAACTGTCCCTTCTTATCCGCCATGCCCGCGCCCCCTTTCAAAAGTTATGTTTATTATATCTGCTGGTGATAGAATTTGCAAGGGAATCTTAAAAAAGCTTCCCCACCGGGGAAGCTGGCAGGGCGCAGCCCTGACTGAAGAGGGGCGTGGCAGGCGAGAGCATTCGGAAAAAGGCACGCAAGCCACAAACCGCTCTCGCCCGCAACACCCCTCTTCCATAAATTATGGTATAGCTGCCACCGGCAGCTATTGGAGGATGAGATTCGCTGCGCGACGCACCGCCGCTGCGGCGGTCCCCCTTCCCCGGTGGGGAAGGTTAGGATTCGGGAAACGCCCTGTTTCAATCAATATACCGGTCCGTCTGGGACAGGCGCTTTACCATGCGGGAGGTGACGAAGAACAGCGCCGCCACAAAGATCAGAAATACCCACTCGGATGCATCCTCCGAGGAGGCGATGAAGTCATAGATCCCGTGGAGCACCATAGGTACCAGCACCGCCAGACGGCGGCAGTTTTTGGAGGCACGCTCGTAGCCGTAGTTGGCATAGCGCCGGGCCATGCCATAGAACGCGCCCATGAATACACCGAAGCAGGCGTGGCCCGGCACGGCGGTGATGGCCCGGACCAGGGCGGTGCCGAAGCCGTACACCACCACATAGCCGATGTTCTCCCACAGAGCAAAGCCCAGGGCTACACACACGGCATAGACCACCCCATCAAACTGGCAGTTGAAATCCGGGGAGTACCAGGTCCGGCGCTTCAAAAGCAGATACTTGAAGCCCTCCTCAGACAGACCCACCACCACAAAATACATGAGGACGCGGTAGACAAGGGCGTTCTCGGGCCAGAGGCTGTCCAGAATGGCCGTGCCCAGCCGCTCGGTGAGGACGGCCAGCGCCGTGGAAATAATGCCCTGGATCACCAGGGACACCAGCAGCCCCACGGGCTCCCGGTCCAGCTTGTCCGCTTTGTTGATCTGCACCAGCAGGAAGATGGCGGGAATCACGGCGGCGGCAATCAGAATGGGATTGCCATAAAGCAGGTACATCATTTGCTTTCCTCCACTTTTTCCCGAATGGCCGCGGCAAGCTGGCACTCCGCCTCATAGGGGCAGACACCGAAATTGCAGTCTACGTCTATTTCGCCGTCGTCGATTTCCAGCAGGACACGGCGGCTCTGGTCCTGGCAGCGGCAATAGCCGGAGAGAAAATATTCCATATCACGCCTCCACAATACAGAACCCGTGGGGAGACAATATCAGCTGGTCCCGGGCCACGGTGTCCAGGTTTTTGCCCATGCGGACCTTCCCGGCGGGAACCTGCCAGGGGTCGCCGCTTCGGTTTACATAAACCGAAAATTTCTGTCCCTCATAGCACCGGGTGTAGGCCAGGTGCTTGTCCATAGCCGTCTGGAAGGTAATGGTCCCCTTACCCAGAGCGGGGATATCCCGCCGCAGCTGGCCCAGCTGGCGGAAGAACCGCACAAGTTCCGTATCCTCCCGGCCCCAGGGATAGGTCCGGCGGTTGAAGGGGTCCTTATAGCCCTCCATAAGGGCCTCGTCTCCATAGTACAGGCTGGGACTTCCCGGCAGGGTGTACTGGAGGAACGCGGCCATTTGCAGCCGGTCCCGGGCTACCTCCAGCTGGTTTTTGCTCAGGCGCCGGGCGGCCTTCTCCTCCCGGGAGCCGTCGAAGTCGTCAACCAGCGCGGTGAGGATCCGGGGGGTATCGTGGGTGCCCAAAAGGTTCATATTGCTGGCCACCACCTGGGCGGGATAGTTCTCCACAACAGTCATCACCGTGTCCCGGAGTTTCTTTCCCGCATCCCGGCCCCGCATGAAGTCCAGAATGGCCGTGCGGAAGGGATAGTTCATGACGCTGTCCAGCTCGCCTTCCGTGAAATACTTCCGGCGGATATTGTAGGCAACCTTGTTGGAGGCATCCTCCCACACCTCGCCCAGCAGCAGAGCGTCGGGCTTGATCTCCCGGATGCGCTCCCGGAGCAGGGCAATGAATTCGTCCGGCAGCTCGTCCGCCACATCCAGCCGGAAGCCGTCTGCTCCCAGCTTCAGCCAGTGGGCCACCACACTGTCCTCGTCCCGGATGATGTAGTTCAGAAAGCTGTCGTCCATTTTATTGACCGTGGGCAGGGTGTCGAAGCCCCACCAGGAATTGTAGCGGTCCGGCCAGTGGTAGAAGGTGTACCAGCTGCGGAAAGGCGAATCGGGGCGGCAGTAGGCGCCATTGCCGCCGAAGGTGTAATTCCGGTCAAAATACAGGCTGTTGGAACCCGTATGGGAATAGACCCCGTCCAGAATCACCCGAATGCCGTGGGCATGGGCGCAGCGGCACAGGGCGGCAAAGTCCGCCTCGGTGCCCAGCATGGGGTCCGGGGTCTTGTAGTCGCCGGTATCGTAGCGGTGGGAGGAAAAGCTCTTGCTGATGGGGTTTAAGTAGAGAATGGTAGTGCCGAGAGAGGCAATATAGTCCATTTTGTCCCCAATTCCCCGGAAGTTTCCCCCAAAGAAGTCGTTATTCTGGATGATTCCATGCTCATCCGGCCGCCAGTCCACTTCGTCATACCAGTTGTCGTGGACGGAATAGGGCTGGAGCTTGCCGGTGCAGTCGCACCAGCCGCTGCGGGCGAACCGGTCCGGGAACACCTGATAGATCACCGCCCCCTGGGCCCATCTGGGGGTATAGAAGTCCGAAGGGATGCAGCTGACCTGCCAAAGGTCCCCCGCCTCCATATTGGTGTCGTCCCCCTCCTTAAACAGGCGGAAGGTGCCGTGAGGGTCCGTAATGCGGAAGTAATAGAAATACAGGCCGGTTTTCTCCAGGCGGAAGCTGCCCGTCCAGTATTCATAGGGGCCGACGGTCTTCTCAAAGTGCAGCTCTTCGCTGCACAGTTCGCCGCCATTCTCCCCGCAGAGCACCATTTCCGCCTTCCGGGTCATGACCGCCACAGGGATATGCACACTGAGGGTGCACTCCTCCCCGGGGGTCAGGCACCCAAAAGGGCGCTTGTGCTGGGGCAGCTTGCTGTCAAAAAGGATTCGCATAGGGGTTGGTCTCCTTATAGTAGTGTGGATGGGAACAAAGGCTTCCCCTCCGGGGAAGCTGTCGCGGCCCTATGGGCCGTGACTGATGAGGGGCGGCATGCAGAACCGATGCGAGATCAGCCTAAGCAGTCGCTCGTTTATTCAACAGAACAAAATTGCGAAGGGATCTCCCTATCGGTTCTGCGTATCGCCCCTCATCCGACCCGCCTATGGCGGGCCACCTTCCCCCAGGGGAAGGCATTTTCTCAGTCTCTCATAAATTCAGGCGGAAACCAATATGGTTTCCGCCTGAAAAAGTTGGTATTTTACCAGGCCAGCATATTCTGGAACTGCTCCATATACTTTCTCGCAGGGACATTCCAGCTGAAATCCTGCTCCATGTCCCGCTTTTGCAGCTGGGCGAAGGCTTCCCGGTTGGAATGGTACAGCACCAGGCAGCGGCGCAGAGATGCATAGAAGTCATCGGCATTGTAGCTCTGGAAGGTAAAGCCCAGGCCCTCCTTGCCGAACTCATCGCAGGGTGGCACAGTATCCTTCAGGCCGCCGGTGGCATGGACCACGGGGACCGTGCCGTAGCGCATGGCATTCATCTGGCTCAGGCCGCAGGGCTCGCTCTTGGAGGGCATCAGATAGATGTCGCCTGCCCCATAAACCCGGGAAGCCAGAGCCACATTAAAGGTGATCTGGGCGGATACCTGCTCGGGGAACTGCCGCTGCAGGTCCCGGAAGAAGTTCTCATACTGGGCTTCGCCGGTGCCAACCACCACCAGCTGGACATTGTCCTCCCACAGAAGCCGCCGGGCGATATAGCACAGCAGGTCCAGGCCCTTGTGGCCTGCAAAGCGGGTGACCATGACCATCATGGGGATGTCCGGGTCTTGCGGCAGGCCCAGCTCCTTTTGCAGGGCCTGCTTGCAGCGGGCCTTTCCGGGCTGGATGGCTGCGGCGGAGTAGTGGTCCGGCAGGGCGGGGTCCGTCTCGGGGTTGAAAATCGCGGTATCGATGCCGTTGGTGATGCCGGTGAGCTTCCAGGCATTCCGGGCCAGGATGCCGTCCAGGCCGTGGGCATAGTAGGGGTACATGAGCTCCCGGGCATAGGTCTCGGACACGGTGGTCACCAGGTCCGCCGTCTCAATAGCGCCCTTCATCATGTTCACGGAGCCGTTCATATCCATGCAGCCCCGGTACTCCCAGGGAAGCCCCAAGGTGTCGTCAAAGAAATTGCCGTTGGCCCAGCCCTGATACTCGATGTTGTGAATGGTATACATACACCGGGTCTTTTTCAAAATCCCATCATGGTAGCAGGCCTTGAGATACACAGGGATGAGGCCGGTCTGCCAGTCGTTGCACTGGATGATATTGGGGGCCGTCTCCAACGCCACCATGGCATCCAGGCAGGCCTTGGAGAAGTAGGCGAAGCGCTCGCCGTCGTCCATGTCGCCGTAAATAGCCCCTGTGCGGGTTCCGAAATAATAGTCGTTGTCGATGAAGTAGACGGTGACACCCCCGGGGGCAGTGGTCAGCTTCATCAGGCCGGCAAACTGCTGCCGCCAGCCCATCTGCACCCGGAACTGGGCAACCTTCTCTACCAAAATGGCGGTATTGGTTTTGATCTTGTTGTAATATGGCAGGAACAGGGCCACTTCATTGCCCTCGATGGCAGCCAGTGCCTTGGGCAGGGCCTCCATCACATCGCCCAGGCCGCCGGATTTGGCATAGGGCGCTGCTTCCGAAGCGCAGATGGCAATTTTCATACAGTATCCCCCCGCTTGATGACGATCGGGTTGTTCCGGGTGCCGATGAGCTTGGCTCCGGGCCGGACGGTGACGTTTTTATCCAGGATGACGTTTTTCAGCTCCGCGCCCTCACCGATGGTGGTATCGTTCATGATGACGCAGTCCTCCACATGGGCCCCCGGCGCCAGAGTGACCTGGCGGAACAGGATGGAATCCTTGGCGGAGCCCTCCAGCATGCAGCCGTCGGCCACCATGCAGTTGTCAATGCTGCTCTCCTCGCCATAGTAGGCGGGTACGCGGTCCCGGACCTTGGTATAGATGGGATGCTTCCGGTCAAAAATGGACTTGTGGACATCGGGCTTCAGCAGCGCCATGGAGTTCTTGAAGTACTCCTCCACACTGTCGTTGTACAGCGCCACGCCCTCGAACTCATAGGCGTTGACGCTGACCTTGCCGGAATTCCAGCCCCCCAGGATCAGGTCCCGGTCCATGTGGAAGAAGTTATGGGCAATGCGCTCCCGGACCATGGAGATCAGCCACTTCTTGGTGGTGACGAAGATATCCATAGAGGCCAGATACTCGGGGCCTGCGGCGTAGTCGACCACAATATCGTTGATCTCCTTATTTTCGTCCAGAGTCACGGCCAGGTCCAGAACCTTCTTATTGTTGGCAATGCCGGACTTGACCACCATGGTGATATCCTTGCCGCTCTGGATGTGCTCGGCCAGCACCCGTTTCAGGTCGATATTGGAGATCACGGCGGAATCCACCAGGAATACATACTCGTCTTCCTCGCTGTATTCCAGGAAGGCCATGGCGTTGTTCAGGGATTCCAGCTTGCCCCGGTAGCTGTGGGTCTCGGAGGTGGAGTAGGGGGTGATGTATTGCAGGCCGCCCTCGCCCAGCTCCAGGCCCCACTCCTCGCCGTCGCCGATGTGGTCCATCAGGGACTGGTAGTTGAACCGGGAGATCATGGCCACGTGGTGTACACCGGCCCAGCTCAGGTTGGTCAGGCCGAAGTCCACCTGGCGGTAACGGCCGCCAAAGGGAATGGAGGCAATGGACCGCTTGGCGGTCAGCTCTCCGATGTTGGCGTCATTGGTGAAGATAATACCCATTGCGTTCATAGCGTCACGCCTCCTTACATCATGTCGCCGGGCCGAAGCACGGCGTTTTCTTCCACCACGGCACCCTTGGAGGTCACGCTGATCAGCATTTCCTCACCGGGGGCGTAAGCACCGCCTACAACGGCATTCTTGCAGACACGGCTGTTTTCGCCCAGAATGGCGTGGCGCACGATGGCACCAGGCTCTACCACAACACCGGGCATGACCACGCTGTCTTCTACCACAGCACCGGCACCGATCTTGCAGCCCACGGAAATCACACTGTGGCGAACCTCGCCCTCTACCTCACAGCCCTCGGCGATGAAGCAGTTGACGGTGGTAGCAGTGGCGGCGATAAAGGAGGAGGGCATGGCACTGTTCCGGGCGTAGATCTTAAACCGCTCGCCCCGGATGTTGAACACCGGCTCCTTGCCCAGCAAATCCATGTTGGCTTCCCACAAAGACTGGATGGTCCCCACGTCTTTCCAGTAGCCGTCAAAGGGATAGGCCATCATCTTGTGGCCCTGGTTTAGCAGGTTGGGGATGATGTTCTTGCCGAAGTCGTTGGAGGACTTGGGGTCGTCCTCGTCTTCCATGAGGGCAGCCTTCAGCACGCTCCAATTGAAGACGTAGATGCCCATGGAGGCATTGGTGGACTTGGGACGGGCGGGCTTCTCCTCGAACTCATAGATGGACATATCCGGGTTGGTATTCAGGATGCCGAACCGGGAGGCCTCTGCCAGGGGCACATTGCGCACGGCGATGGTGCAGGAGGCATTGTGCTTCTCATGGTACTCCACCATGGCGGCATAGTCCATCTTATAGATATGGTCACCGGAGAGGATGACCACATAGTCGGGGTCGTACCGGTCGATAAAGTCGATGTTCTGGTAAATGGCGTTGGCCGTGCCCTTGTACCAGCTGCTCTTCTTGTCGTGGCGCTCATAAGGGGGCAGGACCTGGGCGCAGGAATGGGTCTTGTTCAGATTCCAGGGCTGGCCGTTGCCGATGTATTCATTCAGCTCCAAGGGCTGATACTGGGTCAGGATGCCCACGGTATCAATGCCGGAGTTGACGCAGTTGGACAGAGGAAAATCAATAATGCGGTATTTTCCGCCGAAGGGAACGGCGGGCTTCGCGGTCTTTTCCGTCAAGACCTTGAGTCGGCTGCCCTGGCCACCGGCCAGAAGCATGGCGATGCAGCGTTTTTTCTGAAAATACATGGTCACAGCTCCTCATATTGTCATTTGAAAATACAAAGGGAAAACGGAAGACGATTGGTCAAAAAATCGTATTTTCTTCCACGCATAACATATCATACTTTTTCCGATTCCGAAAGTGACATTTTGCCTAAAATATTCTCAATTCTTTGGGCATCTTTTCTAAAATCTCTCCATGCAATCGGGGGGTTCCTGGGAATTTCGACTGAATCCAGCCGTTTTTCCAACCAATCGACGTCCAGCCACCGGCCGAATTTCAGCCCGCATTTTACCATTTCGGCGCATTTTTCATAGCCCAGCGCCCGGTGAAAGGCCAAGGATGCTTCGTTTTCTCCCGTGATGATGGCGAAGCTCACCGCATAGCCCATCTGCGACAGCAGTGCCTCCAGCGCGGCATAGAGCTGCCTGCCAATGCCGCGGCCCCGGGCATCGGGACGCAGATAGATGGAGGGTTCCGCGCACCAGGCATAGGCCGCCCGCTCAAAGGGGCGGCTGGCATAGGCATAGCCCAAAACGGCTCCCGCCTCCTCCCAGACAAGCCAGGGAAAGTCCCGGGTAATGCCTTCGAATCGGGCCAGGAAGGCCTCCGGCGTTGGGACCTCGTACTCAAAAGTGATCGTTGTCCCGCGGGCATAGGGCGCATAAATGTCCAAAATGGGAACTACATCCCGCTCTTCTGCAACACGAATCATTTTATTTCCCTTTCGTGTCTCTTTCACTTCACTGCCTGTAAATAGGCCCGATAGGCGGCGTCTATGGAAGCATAAGCTTTCTGGCCTTTCAGCTTTTGATTCATGGTTTTCGTTGTGCCTATGCTTGGAATATCGCCTCCAATTTTATAACAGTTGTCATAGTATATCGCAGTCGCAGTGTTTACATAATACTTTCCGGTACTCTCATCCAGAATGATGACCGGGTAATCCTTGCCATTTTGAAGTTCATTCTGGCCATAGGAGGTCCAGACGAAATAGCCGTCCTTATCTTTCACCGGGTTGCTTCCACGCATGAAAGCCCAGGTTCCCTGCTGCAGCAGACTGTCCGAGGGGAGCATATTGTAGATCTTCGACACATAGGAGTTCGGTTTTTTGTATCCGGAATCAAACCGGTAGTAATGCTGCCCTTTGTTCATACTGTCCACTGCGTCCTTTGTATACGAGAAAAAATCCTCATTCCGCAGGTATGGATACTCGCCCGTCCAGTCCAATATGACCTTGTTCTCCTCCGGGAGGAATCGCACGGTGCAGGTTCCGTTTCCTTCAGGATTGCCAATCCAGCGCGCCTTGTCCTTGTCTGAAACATCACCGATGGTGATATCCTGAAAGCCCTGAAAGCCGTCCTGCTTCTGCTGCAGCTGCACAACTTTCTCGATATCGTCGGGATGATCCTCATATCCCAGCATCGCATTGGACAGAACCACTGCATAAGCGCTGCGCACATTGGCAAGATCTGCCGCCTCCCGGCTTTTCTCCAGCTGATTGGCAAAAATCGGAATCGCAGCGGCAACCAGCACCGTAATGATGGCCACAACAATCAGCATCTCCAGCAATGTAAAGCCATGGCTCTTTCTTGGCATCATGATCGTTTCTTTCCTTTCAAAAACCAGCTCCGGCAGGCAAGCTCCCGGTGGCCGGTGAACGCATTATATCGGGGTATATTAAGAATATTATAGTTGCATTTTTCGATTATGTCCAGTCCAAAAAAGCGAAAACTCCCGCCGAAAATCCACTGTCAAGGTTGACTTTTGGCTTTCCGAGGGATACAATAAAGGTATATGTGCGTATTGGGCTATGAAATCACGTCACGCTGTCATTGCGAACCGGTGACCGATGTCACCGGTGTGGCAATCCCCCAGTTAGACGGGAAAACCCGGATCTATGAGATGTTTGAAAATCAGGGGGATTCCCACGCCAGTGTGTGCACTGGCTCGGAATGACATGCGCTTGCCTTTCGCACGATTTGAAACCACAAGGAGGGATACCCATGGATGCCGGCGGAAGCGGCAATATACCCGGCCGAAGTAGACGCGCGCCCGCATCCTGGCGGGCAGCGGACTCTGCTTTGCGCCAATATTTTTGAATATTGGAGGTCAACTATGGCAGAACGTTTTGAAATTGTGGAAAAAGCCCTGCTGAAAATGCTGGACGAAAAGAAATACGCCTCTCTGCGGGACATTCTGGTCACCATGAACCCCAGCGACGTGGCCGGACTTTTTGACGGGCTGGAGGAAAAGCAGATTCCCGTCATGTTCCGGCTGCTTCCCAAGGAGCAGGCGGCGGAAACCTTTGTAGAAATGGAGCCCGAGGCCCAGCAGCTGCTGATCCAGGGCTTCTCCGACAATGAGCTGCGGGAAGTTCTGGATGAGCTGTATGTGGACGACGCGGCAGACCTGGTAGAGGAAATGCCCGCCAACGTGGTCCGGCGTATTCTCACCCAGGCAGACCCCGAAATGCGCAGCTCCATCAACCAGATCCTGCGCTACCCCGAAAACTCCGCCGGGGCCCTGATGACCATGGAATATGTGTCCCTGCGGCTGGATATGACCGTGGAGGAATCCATTCTCCGCATCCGCCGCCAGGGCGTGGACAAGGAGACCATTTACACCTGCTATGTACTCTCCGCAGACAGAACCCTGCAGGGCATCGTCACCGTGAAGGACCTGCTGCTGGCAGAGAGCGACGACACGGAGATCAAGGAGATCATGACGGAAAACGTCATCTCCGTGACAACCCAGGACGACCAGGAAGAGGTCGCCAAGATGTTCTCCAAATATAACTTCCTGGCCCTGCCTGTGGTGGACACGGAAAAGCGCATGGTGGGCATCGTCACCTTCGATGACGCCATGGACGTTATGGAAGAAGAGGCCACAGAGGACATGGAAATCATGGCCGCTATGACCCCTTCCGAAAAGAGCTACCTGAAAAGCACCCCCTTCGACCTGTACAAGCACCGCATCCCCTGGCTAATGCTGCTGATGGTCTCCGCCACCTTCACGGGTATGATCATTTCCTCCTTTGAAAGCGCCCTGGCCCTGCTGCCCGCTCTGACCGCCTTCATCCCCATGCTGATGGATACCGGCGGCAACTGCGGCTCCCAGTCCTCCGTCACCGTCATCCGTGCCCTGAGTCTGGACGAGTTGGAGCTGAGCGACGTATTCACCGTGCTGTGGAAGGAAGTCCGCACGGCCGTGCTCTGCGGCATTTCCCTGGCAGCAGTTTGCTTCCTGAAGGTGCTGCTGGTTGACCGGCTGCTGATGCACAACGAAAGCATCAGCCTGAGCGTAGACCTGGTCATCTGCCTGGCTCTGGGTGTCACCGTAGTCATGGCCAAGATGGTGGGCTGCACCCTGCCCCTGCTCGCCAAGCGCCTGGGCTTCGACCCGGCGGTCATGGCCTCGCCCTTCATCACCACCATTGTGGACGCGCTGTCCCTGCTGGTGTACTTCCTGTTCGCAAAGACCATCCTGGGTCTGTAGATCCCATCCTGCCGCAGGATAACGCCGAAGCGGACGGTGAAAAGCAATCGCACATGATAAATCCCGCCCGGGCTTTTGCCCGGGCGGGAAATCTGTTTACATATCGAAGGGCTCCATGCTGAGAACGGGGTGGCCCTTTTCGGCCAGGAAGTTCATCAGCTCTTCCGGATCCTCGGTGCAGACGGTCTCATCGGCGATCATGTCGGTGAAGTTATCCACGCCGTACATCTCCTTGGCAGTGGCATCCAGGCGCTCGCGGACCTGATCCTTCAGCTCCTTGGGCATCCAGACGATACGGCCGGGGCCGCCTTCGGCTGCGATAAACTTCTTGGAGGAGATGAACTGCTTGCCGTGGCCCATGAAGCCGGGGGTCTGAACGCCGCCGCCGGTCATGGAGGCCATCTCGGAGAAGGTCATGCCCAGGGGGGTCATGCCGGCGTGCTCACGGCAGGTGATGACAACACCCATGGAGACAGGCTCCACCCCGCAGATACACTCGAAGCAGCCGCAGGAGGTCATGGGATCCTGGAACAGGGAGTACAGGGTCACGTGCTCCAGAGCACCGTGAGAGTACTTGGCAACGGCCTCGTCCACGTCTTCGTAGCGGCCCAGCTTCTCGTCGATGCAGTGCTCCTTGGGAACGATCTGGCAAGGACCGGTGGGATCCAGCTCATTGGTGGCCTTGGCATCCAGCCAGGACACGGCGCCGCACAGGCCCAGACGCTCGGGGGTAACGATACATACGTGGCTGGGGGAGAAGGCCTGGCACATGATGCAGGTGTAGTATACGGGCACGGACTCGTCAGTCATGGACTTCAGACGGTCATCACGCTTGTTGAACACGGCGTTGGCGGCAGCGCGCAGCTCCTTGTTCTTCTCGGCGTCCACAACGATGGTGACCTGGCACTTGTCCACAACGGCCTCGAACTCGCTCTTGACCTTGGCGTACAGCACCTCGCCGATGTGACGGAACTTGAAGCCCGCCTCAAAGTCGGCCTTGCTGATACGGATACGGATCATGTCACGCTGACCGGTGTGCATCACACCCTCGATGCAGTTCAGATAGGAGTGGAACTTCCGCTCCATAACGGACTCGAAGTCGGGCTGCATGGCCTTACCGGCCACGTCCACGGTGTAGGACATGGAGATCTTGGAGCCCACGGGGATCTCGTCGATTTCCGGTCCGATGACGGTGATCTTGTGGTCCTCGATCTCGGCGGCTTCCTTGGTGTGCACCAGCTCGAAGCAGTCCACACGGGAGCCGTCAACCTCCACCTGCATATCGGGACGGCGGATGATCTCGCCCTCGAAAGCGGAAGCGAAGGAAACGGGGATATCGATATTGGTGATCTTGATCTTGATGTCCCGGGCCTCCAGAGAGGTGGCGTTGAACTTCTCAACATCGGGCTGCACGATCAGGCTCTTGGGAACACGGAAGATGTTCTCCTGCTCGTTGGTGATAACGGGGAAGCCCAGAGCAATGGCGCCGGCGCCGCAGGCAACGATCACATCGTCCAGAGGAGCGAAGGCGTTGACGAAAGCGGGCACACGCTCCATGGTGTACTTCATCAGGCCGGCAGCGTCACCGGGCTGGATGTTGCCGAAGATCAGAGCGGCACGGACGGCCACGGAGACAACATGGATGACGGAGGTGACATCCTTGCCCAGGGGGATGACGCGGACGTTGTCGCCGGTCTTGTACTCCTTCTCCTGGAGCTGATCGATGATGCCGCCCACCAGAGTGACCAGCATGCCCTGGCTCTGATAGCTCTTGACCAGAGCAACGGCCTCGTCAGCGGTAGGAGCGGTGCCCAGGATAACGGGAACACCGGGGATGTCGCCGGTAACCAGGGGAACACCCAGAGAACGGACCACGGCATCGGGCAGATGGCCGTAGCAGGGAGCCTCGTAGGGAGCGTCATTGCCGATGTACTTCAGAACCTCGATAAATTCTGCGCACAGAGCGGTGGCAACGCCGGACATGAAGGCATCGTTCAGGCGGTTGTTGCGGGTCATCAGGCCCTTGACAACGCCCAGGGCTTCCTTCAGCTGACCCAGGGCCTCGACCTTGACGCCGGTGACGCCGTAGTAGCAGGGCAGGGAATATGCGGTGCCGGGGAAGGACACGGCCTGGCCCTCACCGTACTGTGCGATGGCATTGTTGACAGCTGCCTCGGTCAGGCCGTAGACAGCGTCGTTGCCGCCGAAAACTCTTTCAAATAAAGTCACGGTATTTCCTCCTAATTTTCTTCACGATCCAGAATCGCTTTGATTTGGCGGATCTCATCAATGGCCTGGGGGCTAAAATCGTAGGGGGATTTGCCCTGACGGTCCGCGTTGATAACATCCGGGTTATAGTGAATGCAGCCCAGCAGATCCTCTGCCGGGATGGTCTCACGGACAAAAGCCTCATCGCTCTCGTCCCGGACCTTATTGGCCACCACACGAACCTGCTTGACCCCCAGGTCCTTGGCCAGCCGCTTCACATTGCGGTAGGTCTGGACACTGCGGGCACCCGGCTCAATGACCACGATAAACTGGTCCATATTGGAAGCGGTGCCCCGGCCCAGGTGCTCCAGACCGGCCTCCATATCCATAATGACCACATCGTCCTTGCGGAAGGTCAGGGCGGCCAGGATGGATTTGAGCATCACGTGCTCCGGGCATACACAGCCGGAGCCGCCCACATCCACCGTACCCATGACCAGCAGCTTGACGCCGTTGATGTCCTTGGAGTACTTCTCGGGGATGTCGGCCACGTAGGGGTTCAGCTTATAGAACCGGTTGGCATCGGTAGCTCCGGTGCGCTCTTCCACCAGGGTGCGCATTTTGCTGATGGGGACAATGGAATCCACTTCCTCCTGGCTCAGGCCTAAGGCCAGTCCCAGGTTGGCATCCGGGTCTACGTCGGCGGCAAGGACAGTGCGTCCTTCGTCGGCATAGAGCCGGGCCAGGGTGGAGGCAAGGGTGGTTTTTCCAACACCGCCCTTGCCGGTGATAGCTAGTTTCATATGTTAGATGCCCAGAGCCGCGCGCTTCTCTTCGATGCGGGCGATCATCATGTCACCCATCTTATCGATGTCCTTTTCCACAACGTACTTGGCCTCAACCCACTTGTTGATGCCGTCTTCGCTGCAGAGCAGGTCACAGATCTCGGAGGAACCGGAAACGTAGGGATCCACGCCCAGGAAGGTATCCAGGCCGGTGGAGACAACATAGTTGCCGATGGAAACGGCTTTCTCAGACATCCATTCGGGAGCGCAGCCCACAACAGGCAGCTGAGAAATGTTCAGGCCGGAATCCTTGGCCAGCTCGGAGGCCAGGATCAGCATACGGGTGATGTCCACGCAGGAACCCATGTGCAGAACGGGAGGAATGCCAGCCAGCTCGCAGACACGCTTCAGACCCGCGCCGCAGTATTCCTTGGCCTGTACGGGATCCATGAGGCCGGCCTTGGCGGCAGCCTGAGCGGAGCAGCCGGAAACGATGCAGATGATGTCGTTCTCCAGCATCTTCTTCATGAGCTCGATGTGCGCAGTGTCAGGACGGACCTTGGGGTTGTTGCAGCCGACCAGAGCCACAGCACCGCGGAGAACACCGGAGGTGATGCACTCCAGCAGGGGCTTGGTGGTGCCGAACTCGTCAACCTGGGAGTTGGCAACGCCGTCAAGGACCTTAATGATGGCTTCAACAGAGTAGCCCACGCGGGTCTTCTGGACCTGGTTGGGGATGTTCACCAGCTCGGGCTTCCGGTTCTTGAAGTTCTCAATGGCCATCTTGACGATCGCCTTGGCGTTGTCACCGGCGTTCTCGGCAGAGAACTGGATGAACTCGGAGTCGGGCATCCGGCAGATGGGAGAGGTGGTGATGAACTTGGTGTGGAAGCACTTGGAGAGGGGTCCCAGTGCGGGGAAGATGCACTGCACGTCTACAACAATGGCTTCGCAGGCGCCGGTGAGAACCACGTTCTCCTGGCTCAGGAAGTTACCGGCCATGGGGATGCCGTGACGCATGGCCACTTCGTTGGCGGTGCAGCACACGCCGGAAATGGTGATGCCCTTGGCGCCAACGCTCTTGGCCAGAGCGATCATCTCAGGATCGTTGGCGTAGTAAACGATCATTTCAGACAGGGAGGGATCGTGGCCGTGAACAACGATGTTCACGTTGTCCTTCTCCATAACGCCGATGTTGGCAGTGGAGTCCACGGGCTTGGGAGTGCCGAACAGAACGTCGGAGAACTCGGTGCCCATCATGGAGCCGCCCCAGCCGTCAGACAGGCCGCAGCGCAGCGCCTGGCGAACCAGAGCCTCCGGCAGGGAGCTGTTGCCCATGTGGGTCATATGCAGAGCGGTGGCAACTTCCCGGTCAATAGCCCGGGGCTCGATGCCGGCCTCATGCCACAGCTGCTGGGTATGCTCGGGAGCACGCTTCAGGAACTTCTGGACGCCGAAGGGCTTGCCGTATTCCATCAGGCCGATCTCAGCCATTTCGTGAGCCAGATCGTAGATGTCCTTGCCCTCGGTCTCCACGCCCCATTCCTTGGCGATGCGGATCAGCTTCTCAGGATCCTTGACCTGGTAGTTGCCGCCTTCCTTGGCCTGGTGCAGGGTATGCATGATCTCACGGCCATGGTCGGAGTGGGTGGCAGAGCCACCGGCAGTAAAGCGCAGGAAGTTACGGCCGACAATGCCGTGAACATCGCAGCCGCAGATACCGCGGGGAGCCTTGGGAGTGATGCGGCAGGGGCCCATGGAGCAGATACGGCAGCAGGTACCCTTCTCGCCGAAGCCGCAGTGGGGGGTCTGGTTTTTGACACGCTGCTGCCAGGAATCAGCGCCGACCTTCTTGCCGTTTTCCAGCAGAGAATCGGTGGCCGCTTCCATCTCTTCGACAGTGGTCAGATATGCCCAATCCTTCAATGTGATTTCCTCCTAATTAAGTAATTCTTTCCTGTTGATACACTGGTATTGCCGAACCCATACTGTATCGATAATATTCTACCAATAGAAAACAAGATTGTCAATCGGCGAATCCGCCACATTTCACATGGGATTCCCTATCCCCCCAGGGGGGTTTTTGTTCATTTTCAACGGATGTGCCCAAAATCGGGCCCCTTCATGTTCGAAAATCTGTTTTTCCACGTTTTTGAGGAAAATTTAGAAATTGCAAAATTTTTTCTATGTGCTATGATAAGCGTATTCAAGAAAGAGGAGCCTTATGTCTCATGACGGATCATCTGACCGCCCGGTACGGGCTGATTCACGGCGCTTACTGGGCGTCTTATGCGGCCATTGCCGCCTATGTAAACCTGTATTTGCTGGAAATGGGCTTTTCCAGCGGGGCCATTGGCGTTCTCATCGCCCTGGCGGGGCTTTTGTCTGCCCTTTTGCAGCCATTGGCCGCAAGCTATGCAGACCGGGAGACCAGCCCCAATCTGAAGGCCATCAATCTGGCCATAGCCGCCCTTTGGATGCTTTCGGCACTGGGGCTGCTGGTTTTCCACAAAAATAAGGTTGCCTCCCTTTTATTCTACGGCGGCTGCCTTTCCCTGCTGCAATTGCAGACCCCTCTGGTCAACGGCCTGGGGGTCACCAGCATCAATTGCGGCTGTAAGCTCAACTACGGTGTGTCCAAAAGCGTCAGCTCCGTGACCTATGCCCTGGTATGCCTGGTGCTGGGCCGCATGACGGCAGCCCAGGGCGGGCGGCCGGTGCCCTGGGCCATCGTGCTGCTCACCGGTGTGTTCATTCTCTCCCTGGTGCTTTACCCCGCCCAGCGGACACCCCGAAGCGGCAGCGAGGCCAAGGGCGCAGACGGCCTGGCCTTCTTCCGGAAATATCCGCGGTTCACCGGAGTGCTTGCAGGCTGCATCCTGCTCTACATCAGCCATGTCTTTTTGAACAGCTTCACCCTCCAGATCATCCGCACCAAGGGCGGGGACAGCAGCCACATGGGCCTTTCCATGGCCATTGCAGCCCTGTCGGAAATTCCCACCATGCTCCTCTTTACCCACATGCTGCGCAAAAGGAGCAGCAGCTTCTACATCAAGCTCACGGGCTTCTTCTTCCTGCTGAAGGCCGCCGGCTCCTGGCTGGCCCCCAATGTGACGGTATATTACATCTTCCAGGCCACCCAGATTGGCGCCTGGGCGCTGATCGCCATTGCATCCGTATATTATGTAAACGCCATTATGGAGCCACAGGATGCCGTGAAGGGGCAGGCCTATTTCACCGCCGCCTATACCCTGGCCAACGTCCTTGCCGCCCCCCTGGGCGGCCGCCTCATCGACACCCTGGGCGTGAACGCCATGCTGATGCTCGGCGCCCTTTGTGCCGCCCTGGGGACGGCGGTGAACCTGGTGTTCGCAGAGAAAACAGTGGACAAGGGGATCCTGTAACGGCAATTTCCCGCAATTTTTACATTTTGACTGTTTTTCTTTCCGGGAAAATATGGTAAACTTATAGAGAGTATGGGAAGGAGTGGCCTTTGTGAAGGAATGTGTGATCTTCTGTGCGGCGGGGTTTGACGGTCTGGCGGTACCGCTGACGGAGAAAGACTATCTCATTGCCGCCGACGGCGGCTTGAAGCATATGGAAAGCCTGGGTGTGACGCCCAATGCCATCATCGGGGACTTTGATTCCCTGAACTATATCCCCACGGGGGCAGAGGTCTTCCCGGTGGAAAAGGACGACACGGACTCCATGCTGGCCGTGAAGCTGGGGCTGTCCAAAGGCTATGACCGCTTTTTGCTCTACGGCGGCCTGGACGGGGTGCGGCTGGACCACACGGTGGCCAACTATCAGGCCCTGCAATACCTGGCGGACCGGGATGCCCGGGGCATCCTCATCGGGAGGGATTTTTGTGCCACGGTGATCCGAAACGGTGCGCTGCGCTTTCCCGGCGGAAAGCAGGGGGACATCTCCGTGTTCTGCATGGGGCCGGATGCCCAGGGCGTGAATATAGAAGGGCTGTACTATTCCTTAAAGAACGGAACGCTGACCTGCGGCTTTCCCCTGGGGGTCAGCAATCATTTTACGGATTCGGCCGCCCGGGTCAGTGTGGCCCAGGGCAGCCTTCTGATCCTCTGGCGGCGGGCAGCAGGCCTGCCGGAATTCGAAGCGTAAGGAGGCAGCGCCATGGATGAAGAGAACGCGCTTATCACCCCGGAAACCGGGCTGACCGCCCAGCAGGTCCAGGAGCATCTGGAAGCCGGTCTGGGTGCGGGGCTTCCGGCGGATTCCGGCCGCAGCGAAAAGGAAATCATTCTGCGGCACAGCCTGACATTTTTCAATCTGGTGTTCATTGTACTGGCCGTGCTGCTGATCGTGGGAAAATCCACGGTTATGAACATGGGCTTCCTGGGTGTGGTGGTGATCAATACGGTCATCGGCATTTTCCAGGAAATTCGCGCCAAACGGGCGGTGGACAGGCTGTCCCTGGTGGCCCGGCGGCCTGTGAAGGTCGTGCGGGACGGGCGGGTCCAGGAAGTGCCCCCGGAGAACATCGTCCGGGACGACCTGGCGGAGTTCGGCCAGGGTGACCAGATCTGCGGTGACGGCATTCTCCAATCCGGCACACTGTACGTAGACGAATCCCTGCTCACCGGCGAAGAGGACAGCGTAGAAAAGCAGCCCGGAGATCTGGTCCATTCCGGCAGCGTGGTTCTGGCAGGCCGGGGCCGGGTGCTGCTGACGGCAGTGGGCGAAAACTGCGGTGCGGCGGCCCTGGCCCGGGAGGCCAAGTACAACCCCAAAAACAAAAAATCCGAGATGATGCGGTCCCTGGACCGGCTGATCGTCTTTCTGGGCATTGTCCTGGTGCCCGTGGGCATTATCCTGTTCCGGCAGGAATATGTGGTTTTGCAGCTGCCTCTGCGGGAGAGCACTGAGGGCACCGTTGCGGCCCTCATTGGCATGATCCCCGAGGGACTGTACCTGCTGACCAGCGTGGCCCTGGCGGTCTCCGCCCAGAAACTCAGCAAGAGCCGGGTGCTGGTGCAGGACATGAACAGCATCGAGGCTCTGGCCCGGGTGGATATGCTCTGCGTGGACAAGACCGGCACCATCACCGAGCCGGACATGGAGGTGGAGAACGTTCTGCCCCTGTCGGACCTGCTGCCGGAGCAGCTGGAGGACATCCTGACTGCTATGTACGGCACCGGCGAGCCGGACAACGCCACGGCCAAAGCCATGCAAGAGCTGTTCCCCGGGGAAAGCGACCTGAAATGCACCAAACGGGTGCCCTTCTCCTCGGAATACAAGTGGAGCGGCTGCGAATTTGAAAACAGCGGCAGCTATGTATTCGGCGCACCGGAATTTCTGCTGGGTGATCGGGAAGACAAATGGAATATCGGCGACTGGGCAGCCAAGGGATACCGGGTGCTGCTGCTGGCCCAATACGACGGCCCTCTGACCCCCGGAAAGCTGGACCCCGAAAAACTGGAGCCCCTTGCCCTGGCCCTGCTCACGGGCAAGCTGCGGCCCAACGCCAAGGAGACCTTCGCCTACTTTGCCCAGCAGGGAGTCACCGTCAAGGTGATCTCCGGCGACAATCCCGCCACAGTGAGCATGATCGCCCAGCAGGCAGAAATTCCCAACAGTGAAAAGTACGTGGACGCCTCCACCCTGGAAACCCCGGAACAGCTGCGGAAGGCCGCCGACGAATACACCGTATTCGGCCGGGTAACGCCTCAGCAGAAGAAGGCACTGATTGAGGCCCTGCAAAAGAAAAAACACACCGTAGCCATGACCGGCGACGGCGTGAATGATTTGCTTGCCATGAAGCAGGCGGACTGTGCCATAGCCATGGCCAGCGGGGCCGAGGCGGCCAGTCAGCTGGCGAGCCTGGTGCTGCTGGACTCGGATTTCTCCGCCATGCCCAGCGTGGTCAACGAGGGCCGCCGGGTCATCAACAATATCCAGCGGGCAGCTTCCCTGTTCCTGGTGAAAAACATATTCTCCCTGTTCTTATCCATTATCAGCCTGTTTACGGTAATGCCCTATCCCCTGGAGCCCATCCATCTGTCCGTCATCTCCGCCATGACCATTGGCGTGCCCTCCTTCATTCTGACCTTTGAGCCCCGGTATGACCGGGTCAAGGGCCGGTTCCTGCCAGAGGTACTGCGGCGGGCCTTCCCGGGGGGCCTGACCAATGTGTTCGTGGTGCTGCTGTGTCAGCTGTTCATGGTGGTCTTTGCCCTGCCCCAGGACGAGGTGTCCACCATCTGCGCGGCGATCCTGTCCTTCGTGGGTCTGCTGGTGCTGTATCAGATCTGCAAGCCCTTCAACTGGTTCCGGAAGCTGCTGTGGTGGGCCATGGCGACCGGCATCGTCCTGTGCTTTACGCTGCTGGGGGATATCCTGGATCTGCGGACCTGGACGGACGAAGTGCGGCTGGTCATGTTTACCCTGCTGGTAATGACCCCCACGGTGTTCCTCGCCATCCAGCGCATTTTCGACTGGTGCGAGCAGACCCGCCTCCGCTTCGCCGCCTGGTGCAGGGGTGTGTGGGCCAAACGGCCGTTCCGGAAGAAGAAAAAAGCGTAAAAGAATATGCATTGAGCAGGGGGCTGTTAGAAAAGCATGTCGCTGCGAACCAGTGACCGATGTCACTGGTGTGGTACCCCAAGGGTATTTCCTTCGGGCACAGCCCCCCGGTTGAATGGAAACAGCTTGGTTTTACTGCCAAGATGTTTGAATATCCGGGGGATTGCCACACCAGTGTGCGCACTGGTTCGCAATGACAGGTTGTTTTCTAACAGCCCCCTGCCCGTTTGTTTCGGTCTCTTTTATTCTTTCACCGGCAATTCCGCCGTGAAGGTAATGCGGCCATCTGCGTAGTCGGCCCAGATTTTTCCGCCGTGGGCAATGACGATGTTTTCGGCGATGGAGAGCCCCAGACCAAAGCTGCCGTCCCGGCTGCGGGCGGCATCCATGCGGTAGAAGCGCTTGAAAATGTTTTTCAGCGCCGCCTTGTCCATGGGCTCCGCGTTATTGGATACGCTCAGGCGGCAGTGGTGCCGGTTCTGCCTTTCCAGGGTGAGCCGGACCGTACCTCCCTGGGCGTATTTTTTGGCATTGTCCAGCAGAATGTCCACCAGCTGGCCCAGGTGCTGGCGGCTGCCGGTGAGGGTAATGCCCGGGGTGACGGCGGATTCCAGTGTCAGCCCCGCCTCAAAAAACACGGCTTCAAAGGGCAGCAGCGCATCCTCGGTCAGCGCCGAGAGATCCACCTGCTCAAAGACCATTTTCGCCTGGCCGTTGTCGGATCGGGCCAGCTCCAGCAGGTGCTCCACCAGGCTTTTCATCTGGTGGGACATGGTGAGAATGCTGTCCACACAGCGGCTCTGATTCTCCCCGTCGGACATCTGCAAAAGCTCTGCGTTGGTCATGATGACGGTGAGGGGTGTTTTCAGCTCGTGGGAGGCGTCGGCTACAAACTGCCGCTGCTGGTCCCAGGCCTTCTCCACCGGGCGGACCATCCACCTTGCCAGCAGCACCGCAATGCCCAGGAATACCCCCAGGCACAGCACCCCCAGGGCGGCACAGCTCTTGGCAAGGCCCAAAAGCGTCGCTTTTTCGCTGGACATATCCGCAAAGACGATGGTCTCGGACAGGGGGGAGCGGACCTTCAAAAAGCGAAGATTGTACTCCGGAATGACCCCCGTATCCCCGGATTTGGCCGTGGCCGCCTCCATAAGGGCGGTGAGGAACACTTGATCGGACAGGTCATAGTAGCCCCCCACCACGGCGGTCAGCTCCCCCGTTGCACTGATCTTCAGCAGGAAATAGGGCAGATGCACCCCCGTTCCACCGGAATTGGGCCGGCCCAGCTGGAAGGGGTTTGCGGCCACCGTGCGCATCATGGAAAGGCTCTCCTCCTCCAGATTCTGGGCCGTGGAGTGGTACAGAAGGCCAAAAATCGAGCAGAGCATGACCGTGACGATGGCCAAAATAACGCATACGAACCGAATGCGAAGCTTTTTCAGCATCCTTCCTGCACCTCCAGCCGGTAACCCATGCGCCGGACGGCGGCGATGGTCACATTGGAGCCGATGGAATTCAGCTTTTTCCGCAGAAAGCCGATATAGACCTCCACATTGTTCTCCACCGCTTCGGAGTCAAAGCCCCAGACCCGGGCAAGCAGGGCCTCCTTGGACAGGATGCTGCCCTTGGCCTGGAAGAGGCAGCGCATCACGTCAAATTCCTTGGCGGACAGCCGGACGGAACGGCTGCCGCAGAGCAGGGTGCAGGAGCCCAGGTCCAGATTGGTATTGCCCAGGGTCAGCTCGTCCACCTGGCCGCCCTGGCGGCGCAGCAGGGCATTGATGCAGGCCACCAGCTCCCGGCTGTCGAAGGGCTTGGTCAGATAGTAGTCCGCCCCGGCATTGAGGCCCTCGATCCGGTCCTCCAGGCCGGACCTGGCGGTGAGCATGAGGATGGGCGTCCCGCACCGCTTGGCCCGCACGGCCCGGGCCACCTGGTAGCCGTTCATTTTGGGCATCATCACATCCAGGATCAACAGATCATAAACCCCGGTCTCCGCGTATTCCGCCCCGGCCTCCCCGTCATAGACGCACTCCACCGCAAAGCCCTTCTTCTCCAAAAGGGTTTTCAGGGAATCCGCCAGAAGCTTTTCGTCTTCAATAATCAGAATTTTCATGGAATGGCCTCCTTGCCGGCTTTCCCCAAGGGAAGGCTTTTCTGCTTTTTCTATTATACTACACCCCAAACCTGAAATAAAGCTGAAAATCCCCCTGCCGGTTTGGCAGGGGGAAAAATGCATTTCTCAGTCCAGCTCCTCAGCCAGGTCTGCGTACTGGGACTCCAGGGGGTTCTTCTTGGAGGCCAGCTTCATGGATGCTTCCACAGCCTTGGTGGCCTCAGAGAAATTAAGAAACTTTAAGTTGATGACATTGGGCACAGGGGTGAATCTGATGTTCGCGGAGAAGACGGTGGATAAGGGGATACTGTGAAGAAACGCCGCCACACAAAAATAGCAGTGTTGTTTTGTCTCAGCAATACATTTCATACTTACAGCAACCGCCTTTTGGTGCTCCTTCTGTGGAAGCAGCCCAAAGGCGGCTGTCTGTATGAACCCTGTATATTTTCAGGCAAAGGGGACTTATTCCCTTGCCCCCATATGGTATAGTGCTCCCTGGGAATCCTTGCTGAATTTTGCAAAGAACATATCATAGCTAATCCAGCTTTCCCGCGGGTAGTTGCCGTGAGGCATGTTCCGAATAACCCCCACAATCAGCAGAGGGACGCGGTTTCTGTTCTGATACACGTAATACTGAATTTCCCCCACACGGTAGGAAAGTGGCTTCTCCTCCAGCTCGTATAACGCAATCAGGCGCTTCAAAAAATCCGCCATAATCGGTGTCGCGTGGTATTCCAATTCCCCGTTTTCGCTGTCAAAGCACAGCCTGTCCCGATCCCCGAATAGAAACAGATAGGGCACAATGGGCTTTCCGCAGGCTGGCAGGGGGGTATGCAACTCCGGATTTCGAACCGCCGACCAGGTTGCCACCGCAGCGAATGTTTCCGGCATTTTACTGGCAAGCTCCGAGGCCATCATACCACCGCTGGACTGTCCACAGGCGTACACCCGGCAGCGGTCAACAGGATACAGAGCCCCCACATCCTCCAGAAGTCTGCCAATGAACGTCACATCGTCATTGGGCTTTCCGTCATTGCAGCCGCACCAATGCAGGATATTTTTTGGGCCGTCCGGGTGCTGCTGGTAGCCCCCCGCCTCGGGAAACGCAACAATGAAATTCCGTTCCTCCGCCACCCGGGTCATCCCAGACGCAGAGATGAACATCTCCGCAGAGCCATTGCGGCCATGCATTGCGATAACCAACGGAGCGGGACGACCCTGCTTCTTTACAGACTCTGGAACATATGCATACCAGATACGTGTATATCCGTCCAGCACCATGCTGTGCTTTTCCAGTCCATAGGCCTGAGGCTCTATCCCATAACGCAGCACGCCGCCGTCAAAGCATCTGTGGCGATAGGCAAGCTTTATGTAGTCCCACACAGCGCAGACCTGCGCCTGCGTCACCGCACCGGAAAAACCGTTCGTAATCCTGACCTGGGCGATTTGCTCTTCATCGACCTGGCTTTTTTTACAGACCTTGCTTGGAAAATAAATCTCGTCCGCATTTTCATTGGAAAAGCATTCCGGATCTACATTGTTCTGCGTTTTCCAATACCCACAGACCTTGGCGTTGTCGCCGGAATTTTCTCCCCAGCTCATCCACACCGGCAACTGGCATCTTCCGGGGTCTGACAGTTTTCTGGGCCTGCTCAGGCGCTCCACTCGGGAAATCCGGGAAACATTGCAAATTGCCTGCCAGTTCATTTCTCCAAAGGTTGCCAGACCGGCCCATTCGTTGGGGATGCTCATGGCGGATTGCTGCGCAATCACCGCACCAGCACCCAACCCCACAGCATAGGTATTGTCCCGCATGGTGACATATTTCTCTCGGGAATGCGCCTGCAAATACACCGTATTCATATACAGCGCGTCTGTCCCATCCGTTCGCCATCCGCCCACCTCCGGAACCAGAATATGGAGGAACAGATCCTCCCGCTCTGCAAAGTCCAGCCAGAAGCTTTTTTTCAAATATTCCAGCACGGGCTCCTTGTCATCCGGCACAAGAAGCAGGCTTCTCTGATTGTACATCAGCCCCGGATGCAGATATGTGAAAAAGCGGCGGCGTACGCCGTTGACCTCCACAAATTCCTCAAATAAGCCCGTATCCAGGCAAGCACGTATCGCCTGCGGATTGACGGCTACGCTACCCATATCCTCAGGAAAATGTTTCACTTCCATGTGTTTACTCTCTTTCTTTAACGTGAAAGGCTGCGAAGTCAGGGAACATGACTCCGCAGCCTCCCCTGTTTCAGGGATGATCCATTACTTTCTCAGAAATACAGGCATACCGAAGCAACTGTTTCCGGCGATGTCAACCGCCGCGACACGAGCCCACTTCATACCCTTGGGGAAATCAAAGCGAATGGTCTGCTTGCCATAGGAGAAGGAATCATGCATGGATTTTTTCACAGAGGTAACATTCTCCCCGTCGGAATACACCAGCTCCACATAATCCAACGGGAATGTCCAGCTGAACGTAGCCTCCGCGCTGCCATCGGCAATAGCAGAGCTGTGCAGCAGGATTTCTCCTGTGCAGTAAAAATGCTTTCCGGCCCGCAGGGCGTCGATCAATGGCTCCCAGTTGTCCGTTCCGGGCAGCTTGTCCAGCTGTACATAGGTGCAATTGGTTTGGGCGAAGGTATCCCAGTCGCTTTCATCCTCCTCAACCTTGGAATAGGTATCCAGCTCGCTGATGATGTAACGGGGCTGATCCGCCCAATTGTTGATGTCGTTCCAGACCCGCTCGGTTCTTCCGCTTATCATGGTCGGCACGGAGTTGTCCGCCGGAAGCTGTCGGCAGCCGATGCCAAACCAGCGCGCGTCCCGGAACCAGGCCTCCTCCTTGCAGGAATAGGGCAGACAGTCATTTGCCTTGGTATCCGGATGCGGCATCAGCACAAATCCATTTTCTCTGCGGCACATCTCAATAAAATCATCTGCGGTTTTCAGATGGTAATACGTCCTCCCATCCGGCAGGGTTTCCGCAAAGTCCTGGTCATCCTCCCGCCAGCGGGAGTACAGAACCGGCTTGGAGGGGACAAACATAGCATGGAACGGAATCAGCGTGTGCTGGCCGCTGGGGTCACAAAGCTCCTCGCCGGGAATCACCAAAAAATCCTCGCTGCTGCAATATTGGGCCATGGCATGATAGCGCTCTACCTCACCCAGCCGCGCTTCCCGATTGTCTCGCTCTGCAATCACGCTCTCACCCCAGAAGTCGCAGGGAATCATAATGTCCGCATCCATATCCCGGGCATACTTTTCCCAGGGGCGCTGCACACGGATATCCCGAACCCAGGCGCTGTCCGCTGCCAGATGGGCATGGGCAAGCAGCCGCTTGTAGCCGGGGAGGTATCGGAAGCGATCATAGTTTGTATATCGAAGGGCGGTTGCGCGGTTTGCCCAGACGGAATCCGCAGTTGGCAGATAAAACACAGACATTCTCTGCATTGTTCCGGGCTTTGCGTTGTAGCAGGGCCAGCGGACATTGTGGTACTCCTCGTCCTTGTTATTTCGAACACCCAGCGCCAGACTGCCGTCATGGCTGCGGACATAGTAATGATAACCTACTATATTTTCACTCTGCGCTCCCCAGAAAAATCTGTGGGGTGTCGGAAACACGGAAATAGAGCCATTCTCCTGATGCAGCGTAACAATTCTGTTTCTCGCCTTGACACGAACGCGATCCCGCTCAGGGCCGGAGTTTACCTGATATCCGGGATATTCGTAAATCTCTCTCCGTCTCGGAGTCACGTAATGAATTTTTCCAACCCGGAAGCCTTCCAGTCCGGCATGGTACAGATAGGCGACCCCATCCTCCTGTGTGGAGGCCACCGCCTCCATGCGAATCAGGTTGGTGCCGTTGAAAATATGGAATTCCACGCCGCCGGAAAACTGCCCCAGGGTCAGACCATCGTAAGCAACCGTTGTCTGATTGCCATCGGTTGTCACCGTAAGCTCCGTAGCATTCCACTGAGCGTCCGCTTCCTGCACATTGGCCCGGTTGGCCATTGGGTTATCGGAATAGGTATCCCACTGATACCCCAGCTCCTCGCCCTGAGCCAGCGCCTTTTTTCTCTGGGGATTCCGCTTGGTGCGCTTTGCCGTCACCACACGAAACTGTGGATGAAGCCCTGTGCAGAGAACATAGGTATCTCCGTTTACCTGATAGCGCAGCTCTTTGATGCAGGGAACACCGTTTTCAATATTAAATTCCGCCTGCCACTGCTTTTGATCCTCGCCCTGCCAGGTTACAACAGTATTTGTCATGAGCAATCTCCTTCCGCATTTCTAAGATTATTTTACTTTCCGGAATTCATTATTGCACAAGTAAAGCGAAAAGGGAAATATGATTTTTACAATATCAAATAAGGATTTGGTTATTAGGCCCCATTTGTAAACCCATCCAAGAAATGTTGAAAATGCTGCCCCGGCAGAAAAATTTAACACTCCACCGGAACAGCATTCCTTTACTTCTCAGCCGTGATTGGGCTGTTTTTTCTTTACATAGTCGCAGGCATATTCAAAAAAGTGCTTTGCCAATGTTGTCTGCTCTCTGTGAAGCATACACAGGTAGATTTCGCTATGACCAACCGGTGCATCCTCTATAGGAATCGTGCGCAAATCCTTTGCAGAAAACTGCTGCAGCTTTGTATTATAGGTCAGTCCGACGCAGCCACCCTGCAAATAGAGGCTGGCTGCAAAGCCGGTAGAATCCGTAATATAGCGCACCTTTGGTATCACGCCGGCTTCCATGCACTGGGTATACACATGTCCAAGCTTGTCGCCATTTCGGGAGACAAAGCAGAACCATTCATTTTCCAGCTCTTTCAGTTGAATCGAAGCTCTCCCCGCCAGCGGATGGTCTGCCCGGAGAATTGCATACATTCTCTCCCTCTGTGCAATCCGAATCCACTTGTCCTCCGCAGCACAGCTATGGTTCGATGTAACCAGCAAATCAAAGGGGGACAATGCCGGGTCTCCCTGGAGCTTATCCGCACTCATAACCTTGAGCTGAACCATTGGGAACGCTTTTCCATAATCCGTCAGGATCTGGAAAATCTCATGGCAGGATGCCGTCACACAAATTTGCAGTGCGCCGGACAGCCAGGAGGCTTCCTTGAGGTACTGCACATTGCTATCGAGCATACGCAGTACACTTTTGGCCGTATACAAAAATGCCTGACCTGTTTTGTTCAGCGTTATCTTTTTCCCCTGCCTGTCAAACAGCGGCGTTCCCAGCTCACTTTCCAACTGCTGCAGAACATTGCTCAGCGCCGGCTGAGAGACCATAAGCTGCTGAGAGGCCTTTGAGATGTTCTCATAATAGGCAATCACCTCAAAATATCGCAAATGTTGAATGTTCATAAAATGTTGCCACCATTCCATGTCATTTTGTTAGAAATATATAACTCTTCGCTGATATTATATCATTCTTTTGGTATTTGTCAAACCAGCCATTTCATAATACAATGGTTTTGTCAAGTTAAGGCCTAACGACTTAGACACCGAAATAGAAAGGAGATTCCCATCATGAGTAACATATGGGCAATTGTATCACTGCTTGCGCTTTTTGTTGTTGTATTTGTAGCCAACAAAAAGAAAATGAATGTGGGATTGTTAGGCATTGCCATGGCAATGCTCCTCGGCACACTGGCGGGTATGCGCTACAAGGACATCATCAGCGGGTTCAATACCAGCCTGTTCCTGCGCGCCATCGCCATGCAGTCTCTGATCGTTATCGCCAAAATGAACGGCACTCTGGAAGCCATTTCCAAGCGGATCATTAAGGTTGGCTGTGGCAAAGCCATTCGCGCCCTGCCAATTATTCTGTACATCTGCCTTATGATTTGTGAATTCCTGGGAACCGGCATCTATACCATGGCTGTGCCAATTCTCTGCGCCATTGCCTACGAAATGGGTATGCCCGTTCTGAAAATCCTAAGCATCGGTCTGATTTGCACCACCGGCGGTGGCTGCTCTCCCTATGCCTATCCCGGTATTGTCCTAAGAAATCTGGCCGAAGCAGCCGGCCTGTCCATCAACCTGTGGAACACCGCCGTATCCGGCAGCATAGTCTCCACCGTAATCTTTATCGGCCTGTATTTCTTCTTTGGCTGGCATAAGGAGGCCCCCGCAGCACCGCTGTAAACCAGGAGGCACTGCCGCCTATTTCCTGGAAGCAGTGGGCTACCATTGTTGGCTATCTGACCTTTGTCTTCTGCAACCTGGTGCTGGGGCTGGACACCGGCATTACCCCCATCATCATTTCTGTCCTGCTGTGCCTGATTGGCGCTGCTGACGGTACACAGATCATGAAGCGTCTCCCCTTCAATTCCCTGATTATGGTCGGCGGCATGACCGTGCTCATTGGCGTTGTCGGAAAGCTGGGCGGCATTGATCTGATTACCAGCGGTCTGGTTCTGATTGCAAGCAAGGCCCTGGCTCTCGCCATCATGTCCCTCGTTGCCAGCTGCCTCAGCGTCATCTCCTCTGCCCAGAGCGTTGTCATGCCCACCCTGGTACCCACCGTCCCCGGCCTGGTTGAGGCTCTTCCCGGCGTTACCGCGCAGAGCCTCATCAGCGCCATCGGCCTGGGCGCTTACGCAACCGGCGCTTCTCCCTTGTCCACCACGGGAGCCAATGTTATGGCAAACTTTGGCACTGTCTATGCTCCCACTCCCGAAGAAGAAAAGAAGCTGTTCAATCAGCTCCTGATCTTCGCGGCTGTTAGTCTGGTAACCTATACCATCGCTGGTGTGATCGGTGTCTACTCCGTAGCGTTGTTCCATTAACCGTCTTTCCTTTCGTCAAATGCCCGGTTCCAGCGGAACCGGGCATTTGACGATACAGGAAAAAACGGGGCTGTTAGAAAAGTCTCATACTAACACAGTGGCCAGTGCTCCCAGCACTGGCTACTGTGCTGATAGGGGGAGTTTTCTAACAGCCCCTTTTCTGCTTTTTCTATTATACTACACCCCAAACCTGAAATAAAGCTGAAAATCCCCCTGCCGGTTTGGCAGGGGGAAAAATGCATTTCTCAGTCCAGCTCCTCAGCCAGGTCTGCGTACTGGGACTCCAGGGGGTTCTTCTTGGAGGCCAGCTTCATGGATGCTTCCACAGCCTTGGTGGCCTCGTTAATGGGCAGGATGGTACCGGCGCCGGCGATGCAGCCGCCGGGGCAGGCCATGCCCTCCAGAAGGTAGCCATTGTACTTGCCGACCTTGGCCATGTTCATGAGCTTGCGGCACTCCCGCAGGCCCTGGGCGTTGGCAACCTTGATGTCCATATCCGGGTGCTTCTCGTGAACGACCTCCACCACGGCGGCGGCCACGCCACCGGCTACGGCGAAGCCCCGGCCTGCTGCGGTGCCCTCGTCGGGAGCACCGACCTCGGGCAGGTTCTCGAAGTCCACTTCCTTTGCCTCGAACATACCCATGAGCTCTTCAAAGGTCAGCACAAAGTCCACATCGGAGCGGATGTTCTCCCGGATGGCCTCCAGCTTCTTGGCGGCGCAGGGGCCGACGAAGACAATCTTGGCGTTGGGATGCTCCTTCTTCACCATGCGGGCGGTATAGACCATGGGGGTCAGGGTCATGGAGATGTTCTTTGCCTGGGCAGGGAACAGCTTGTGGACCATGGCGTGCCAGGCGGGGCAGCAGGAGGTTGCCATATAGGGCTGCTCGGCAGGAACCTTCTCCACAAAGTCCCGGGCCTCCTCCACGGTGCAGATGTCTGCGCCAACGGCAACTTCTACCATGTCCTTGAAGCCCAGCTGCTGCACGGCGGCGCGGAACTTGGCAACGGTCACATCCTTGCCGAACTGGCGGGCAAAGGCGGGAGCGGCAATGGCATAGACCTCGTCGCCCTCCATGATGGAGCGGACCACCTGATAGATCTGGCCCTTGTCCACAATTGCGCCGAAGGGGCAGGACACCAGGCACTGACCGCAGGAGACGCACTTGTCCTGGTTGATGATGGCCTTGCCGTTCTCGTCAGCACCGATGGCATCCATGCCGCAGGCGGCCTGGCAGGGGCGCTCCAGGTGGATGATGGCGTTGTAGGAGCAGGCCTGGGCGCACTTGCCGCACTTGATGCACTTGCTGCTGTCGATGAAGCTCTTGCCGTTGACGAAGCTGATGGCATCCCGGGGGCAGACCTGCTGGCAGGAGGCAGCCAGACAGTTCTGGCAGTTCTCCGTGACCTTGTACTGGTTGGTGGGGCAGGCATGGCAGGCATAGGGGATGATGTTGATCAGAGGGGGCTCATAGTACTGCTGGGCAATGGCGGCGTGGTCCATGCCCTCGGTCAGAAGGGACCGGGTCTGGACGGAGCGGACGGACAGGCCCATGGCAAGCCGGACCCGTTCACCGGCAATGGCGCGCTCCAGGAACACGGACTCCCGGTGCAGGGGCTGGTCACCGGGGACGATGATATAGGGCAGGTCCTCGGCCTTGGTGTAGTCGTCGCCGTTGTAAGCCATGCGGGCAACCTCGGTGAAGACCTTCTTCCGGATGTCTGTGATCAGGGACGGAATACCTCTCATATAATAAAATCCTCCAAAATGGGCAGATTCTCCCCATCTGCCCGTAATTTCCATTATATTATACCAAGAAGCCGCCTGTTTCGCAAGATTTTCCCTATACAAATATTCTTATAGGATTATTAGAATCCCCTATGCGCTCTGCACATATACTCTGGTAAGGTTTTCGTGTGGAGGGATCGCAGATGAAACGTTTTTGTGCGCTGCTGCTGTGCGCCGTCCTGTTGTGCATGGCACTGCCCTGGCAAACCCGGGCAGCGGAGATGGATGTAAATGCAAAAAGCGCCCTGCTGATGGATGCTGCCACAGGCACGGTGCTGTTTGAGAAGAACGCCCATGAGGCCCTGGCCCCGGCCAGTGTGACCAAGATCATGACCATGCTGCTGATCATGGAGGCAATCGATTCCGGCAGCATTGGCTACGACGATATGGTCACCGCTTCGGAATCTGCAGCGGCCAAGGGGGGCAGTCAGGTATATCTGAAGGCCGGAGAACAGATGGCCGTCTCGGAAATGCTGAAATCCATTGCCGTCTCCTCTGCCAATGACTGCGCCTGCGCCATGGCAGAGCATCTATCCGGCAGCGAGGGAGCCTTTGTGGACCGAATGAACGAGCGGGCCCGGGAGCTTGGCATGGAGGACACCCATTTCGTCAACTGTACCGGTCTGGACGACAGCCCGGAGGCCGCCCGGCACCGCACCAGCGCCTACGACATCGCCCTCATGTCCCGGGAGCTGCTGACCCGCCACCCGGATATCAAAAAATACACGACCATCTGGATGGACACCATCCGGAACGGCGCCTTTGGCCTGTCCAACACCAACAAGCTCATCCGCTTTTACCCCGGGGCCACAGGCCTGAAAACCGGCTTTACCTCCGGGGCGGGCTATTGCCTGTCCGCCACGGCCCAGCGGGAGGGCATGGAGCTCATCGCCGTAACCATGGGCTGTGAGAGCGCCAAGATTCGAAACGCCGCCTGCAAGCAGCTGCTGGACTATGGCTTTGCAAACTTCGCCCTGGTGTCTCCCGACCTGGAAGACGTGCCCAGCGTCCCCGTTGTCCTGGGCAAGGAAAAAGATGTCTCTCTGGAACTCTCCGGGGCGCGGCAGCTGCTGATCCCCAAGGCAAAAAAAGCAGGGATCACGCAGAGCGTGACCCTGGAGGAAAGCGTCAACGCCCCGGTGGAAAAAGGGGCAGTCCTCGGAACGCTGACAGTCAAAAGCGGCGGGGAGACACTTCTTGAGATTCCCCTGTCCGCAGCCAAAGCCGTGGAAAAGCTGACCTTTGGGGATGTTTTTCTGATGGTTCTGAAGCGGGCCGCCATGGCAAAAGAGGATGCCTGAGGCTCCAGTTCTTCGCTATGGCCTGTTGATTCGAACGATAGCCCTGTCCGCCCATGGGCTGGGTCCCTCCGGGGGCGGTTTTCTTGCTTCTGCAAGAAAATCGATAAGAAGCAGCCTCAAGGGGGGCGCTGACCGCTGCTAGCTCCCGCCGCAGAGCCGATGTATCAGCGGTGCGATTGCCACCGGCAATCGATTCATTAGATTCGCTGCGCGACGCACCGCCCCCCTTGAGAATCCCCTCCGGCGCGCATTTACGTTTGAAAAGCAATGTTTCAGCGGTATTCTATCTAAGACGTTCGACATCTTAAACTCTATAATCAATCGGGTCTCTTTACTGTTTTCACACAGTGAAAACAGTCTACAAAAACCAAAACTGGTTTTCTATTCCGCGCCAGTGCGCACACTGGCATGGAATACCCGGGCAATAGGATATTCAAATAGAAAGTGGCCAAAAATTTGATTTTCCTCATTGAATCGAACCGGGAAAAATTTAGGGATTGCACCCCGTACTCGCCGGAAGGCGGCGCAGAGATTATATTGGTTCTGAGGCCGGGAGGGATTCCTAAGGGAGGGCGGTGCGTCGCGCAGCGAATCTAATCTAACGATTGCCGGTGGCAATCGCTCTGTGAAATTATCGGCTTTGCCGACAGCGCCTCCCTTAGGCCGCATTCTTGGGGAGCTTCTTGGCGGGACAAGAAGCTCCCCGCCTGAGGCACCCAGCCGAAACGCGGACAGGGCTGCCGTCAAAACGCAAAACGCCCCCAAAATCAAATCTCCAGCTTCCCCAGGCCCTCTTCCAGGGCCCTTTCATCCACCGCGGAATAGTTGATCACCAGCATTCCCCGGCAGTCCTCCGTTGGGTGGGTATGGAAGCTGCTCAGGGGCTGCACGTGCAATCCGCTTTGGGCGAAGAGGGCTGTCAGAGCCCTGTCGTCCAGGGCGGTTTCCACTTTCAGAAGAAAATGGAGTCCTGCGTCTTGCTCCAGGATGGTCAGCTTGTCCGCCGCCGGACAGCGCTCCAGCATGGCAATGACCCGGTTCCGCCGGGCACGGTAGAATTTGCGCATGCGGTTGATGTGCTTTTCAAAATACCCCCGGTCCAGAAAATAGGCCAGGGTATACTGCTCGAAGCTGGGCACGGTGCAGCCGTAAAAGCCCAGCTTCTCCCGGAACCGGGCCATAAGTGCCTGGGGCAGCACCATATAGCTGATGCGGATGGAGGGGGACAGGGTCTTGGAGAAGGTATTCATATAAATCACCCGCTCCGGATCCATGGTCTGCATGGGGGCCAGAGGGCGGCCCTGGAAGCGGAACTCCGTGTCGTAGTCGTCCTCAATGATGAAGCCATCCACCCTTTGGGCCCAGTCAATGAGGGCTCTGCGCCGGTGCAGCGGGGTGACGAGACCCGTGGGGAAGTGGTGGGCAGGGGAGAGGTGCAGCACCCTCGCATCTCCCAGGCAGTCCGGCCGGATACCGGATGCATCCATGGGCACGCTCAGGCAGGTTACGCCTCCGGCGGCGTAGATCTTCCGGATTTTTCCATAGCCCGGGTCCTCTACGGCATAGACATTGTCCTGACCCAGCAGCTGTAAAAGCAGATTGTACAAAAAGTCCGTGCCCGCGCCCAGCAGGATGTTTTCCGGGTCTACGTCCATGCCCCGAAAGTCTGAAAGGCTCCGGGCAATGGCCTGCCGGGCCTCCAAAGCGCCCCGGCTGTCCATGGGCAGCAGAAGCTTCTGCCCATAGTCCAGGATGACCTCTCGCTGCAGGCGAATCCATACGGAAAAGGGAAATTGCCCCGTGCCGTTGCCGGTGAGGTCTGCGCCAACCGAGGCTTCCGGACCGGGAAACGGGTGCCGGGATGCCGGGCGGGGGGCCTGCCGCTGCTCCACGGCTTCCACAAAATAGCCGGACCGCTCCCGGGAAGAGATATAGCCCTCCTCCAAAAGCTGATTATAGGCCCCTTCCACGGTGGTTTTGCCCACCTCCAGGTTGGAGGCCAGGGCCCGCTTGGAGGGAAGCTTCTCCCCGGGCTGCAGTGCCCCCGTGAGAATGTCCTCCCGAATGGCCCGGTAGAGGGATTCATACAGCGGCAGCCCCGGCTGCTTTTTTAACGTATAGGTCCGCATGGTCAGCCCTGCTTCCGCCGGGCCTCGTAGGCATCCCGGTCGATGGCTCCGGACAGGAGCATTTTTTCGGACCAGAGCTGCAGGGTCTCCACGGTAACGGAGATGCGCTCCAGCTCCTGCTGGATGGTGATAAAGTCGTCGATCTCGTCCCCGGAGACCTTCCCGTCGGCAGTGATCTCGATGAGTCGGTCCTTCCGCTTGTCTACGGCATTGAGGGAGGCCAGCATTTCCAGCACGATGGCGCTGAGCTCCTTCATTTCCACCTCCGGCACATAGGCCTTGCCGATGGGGCAGCACTGGGAGCAATAGTAATTGCACAGGCTGGGCCGTTTGTACTTCCTGGCGAAGGCAAGCACCTCCTCAGGGTAGGGGGCACACTTGCCGCTTTCAATTTTTTCAATGCGTTCCGGGCTGACGGTTTCCAGCAGCTCTGCCGCTTTCTCCCGGGATAGGCCCAGATCCTCCCGAATCAGCTGAAATTTGTTTTTGTTCTGCCGGACGGATCCTCTTCCCATGGCTGTGCGCTCCTTTTCCTTTTTTGGGCATTATACCACGGCTGTGCAAAAAAGTACAGATTGCTGCGATTTTATTTGACGTTTCCCTATGCGTTTGATAGAATAGAACGGAAAAAGAGGGAGGGATGGACCATGGACAAGCCCTTTGCACTGGGGATCCTTGTGGGACGCTTTCAAACGCTTCATGCCGGCCATCAGCAGATGATCGAGACGGCGCTGTCGCTGTGCGATCAGGTGGGGATTTTTGTGGGCTCTTCCCAGGAATCCGGCACCCAAAAGAACCCCTTCCCCTATGCCCTGCGGAAAAGGATGCTGGAAAAGCTCTTTGGCGACCGGGTGAGCGTCTATCCTCTGCCGGACATCGGCGTGGGCAATACCGCCGCCTGGGGCGACTATGTGCTGGAAAACGTCATGCAGCGCTTTGGACGAATGCCGGACCTGCTGGTCTCCGGCAAGGAGGCCAGGCGCTTGGACTGGTTCGACAGCGTGGCAGGGGTCCGTATTGCAGAGCTCTATATCCCCAAAACCGTGGAAATATCCGCCTCTCAGATGCGCCAGTTCCTGGTCCGGGATGACCGGGAATCTTGGGAGCGTTATGTTAACCCCAAAATGCACGCCCTATACCCGGAACTCCGTGCCCTGGTCCTGGCCTCCCAGGGGAAGGAAGATACCATGAGCGTTTAAAAAATGCCTTCCCCCTGGGGAAGCCTTGATTCACTGGAAAGAAGTGTTACTATGAAGCTGGAACCCATTATCACCTCCCTGCTGGACACCGATCTGTATAAGTTCAATATGGACCAGGTGATTTTCCACAAGCACACGGACTTGAACGGAGAATACTATTTCAAGTGCCGCAATGAAAACATTGTCTTTACTCCGGAGATGCTGGAGGAGATCAACGACCAGATCGACTATCTGTGCTCTCTTCGCTTTCACAAGGACGAGCTGGACTATCTGCGCTCCATTCGCTTCATCAAGAGCGACTATGTGGAGTTCCTCCGGCTGTGGCACCCCATCCGGGAGTATGTCCACACCGGTCTTTCAGACAGCGGAGAGCTGCTGCTGACGGTGAAGGGCCCCATGTTCTCCGCCATGCAGTTTGAAATCTATCTGCTGGAAATCGTTAACGAGGTTTATTTCCGCCTGCACTATGATTATGCCACTCTGGAAGCCTCTGCGAGAGCGCGGTTGGAGCAGAAGATCAAGGATTTCAATTCCGGCAAGTATACCTTTTCCTTTGCGGAGTTCGGCAGCCGCAGACGGCTTTCCCGGCAGTGGCAGGACGAGGTGGTCCGCCGCCTGGCCACCGAAACGAAGAACTGCGCCGGTACCTCCAATGTGTACCTGGCCTGGAAATACAACCTGACCCCCATCGGCACCTATGCCCACGAGTTCGTGCAGATGTACCAGGGCATCGACTCCATCCCTCTGGCCTACACCAACCACTATGCCATGGCCGACTGGTACGATGAGTACCGGGGCGACAACGGCACCGCCCTGACCGACACCATCACCACGGACCTGTTCCTTTACGACTTTGACCGGTCCATGGTCAACAACTATTCCGGCGTCCGGCATGACAGCGGCGACCCCTACGAATGGGGCGAGAAAATGATCCGGCACTTCCAGAAGTACGGCGTAGACCCCAGGACCAAGGTACTGCTCTTCTCCGACAGTCTGGATTTTGACCACGCCCAGAAGCTCTATGACTACTTCAGGGAGAAGACCAAGGTCTCCTTCGGCATCGGCACCTTTGTCACCAACGACACCTGCGAGCAGGCGCTGAACATCGTCATCAAGCTCCAGTACGTCAACGGCCGCCCGGTGGCCAAGCTCTCCGACGCCCACGGCAAGGAAATGTGCCAGGACGACGAATACCTGAGCTACCTGAAACGGTCCGTAGACTTCCGGCTGAACAGAGAGAAGTAAAAACGCCTTCCCCTGGGGGAAGGTGGCCCGCCGATAGGCGGGTCGGATGAGGTGCGGGACGCAGAACCGATGCGGAGATATCTCAGCAATTTTGTTCCGGCAGCTAAAAAGATAATAGCCTGGGTTGGTTCCGCATCGGTTCTGCATGCCGCCCCTCATCAGTCAGGGCCTCGCCCTGCCAGCTTCCCCCAGGGGAAGCCAATTATCCCAAATAAAAAGGAGACCTCCCATGAAAGCAACCTTTCTTGGCACGGGCTGTGCCATGGTATTGAAACGCTACAACACCTGCTTCCTTCTGGAGCAGGACGACAATAAGCTCCTGGTGGATGCCGGAGGCGGCAATGAAATCCTGGTACGGCTGGACAAGCTCCACGTGCCCATCACCTCCATCGGCGGAATGTTTGTCACCCACAGCCATTCGGATCATATTCTGGGCACCCCCTGGGTCATCCGGGCCGTGGGCACCGCCATGGCCGAGCAGGGCTATACCGGCACCTTCACCGTGGCCGCCTGCGCAGAAACCCTGGCCCATGTGCGCACCATCTGCGAGATGATCCTGGGCAAGAAGATGACCAAATACTTCGACAAGCAGATCCTCTTCCGGGAGGTTACCGACGGAGAGCAGCTGAATCTGGCGGGCTTTGACATTCAGGCCTTCGACATCGGCTCCAAAAAAATGAAGCAGTTCGGCTTCCGGCTTGCCCTGCCGGATGGGGAGCACGTATGCTTCGCCGGAGACGAGCCCGTGAAGCCCTCGACGGAAAAATATGCCCGGGATGCCAAGTGGCTTTTCAGCGAGGCCTACTGCCTCTATGCCGACCGGGACATTTACAAGCCCTACGAGCGCAGCCATGTGACCAGCCTGGATGTGGGCAGCATCGCCCGGGAAATGAATGTGAAAAACCTCCTGATCTACCACACCGAGGACTACGGCCCGGACCGCCGGGAGCGCATGACCCAGGAGGCGGGAAGCGTCTTTTCGGGAAATATCTTTGTCCCCGAGGATATGGAAACCGTTGAACTATAAGGAGAGAATACGATTGACCGATCATTTTTGCCCCATTGACCACATTGCCATTGACGTTGTGGATTTTGACACCGCATTGGCCTTTTTTCAGGATGTTTTCGGCATGACCGTTACCCGCTTCCAGGGCCCGGAGAAGGCCCCCACCAGCCTTTGGCTGGACGGCGGCGTGCAGCTGTGCCGGGTAGAAGCTCAGGCGGCGGACACCGGCCGGGTGGGCCACATCGCCTTCAAAACCGATGACCTGGGCGGTCTGCTGGACCGTGCCGCCCGCTACGGCGCGGAGGCCGTCCCCGGCAAGCCCCGGCATTGGTTCCGGTGCCTCGGGATCACCTTTGAGATGAAATAAGCGCACTTGACATTCAAAAAGGGCTGTTAGAAAACGCTCTGTCATTGCGAACCAGCGCGCACGCTGGTGTGGTACCCCAAGGGTATTTCCTTCGGGCACAATCCCCCGGATTTTCAAACATCTTGGTAGTAAAACCAGTCTGTTACCATTCAACCGGGGGGCTGCCACACCAGTGACGTCGGTCACTGGTTCGCAGCGACATACTTTTCTAACAGCCCCTTTTTTCGTATCTAGAAATTTGCATACATCGGGTCAATGGCCACATAGCCTGGGCCATAGGCACCGAAGATCAGGATGAAGAGAAGCAGTGCATACCAGACTGCCCAGCGCTGCCAGGCAGGGCGGGCGGACAGGCGGCTTCGGATATCGCCGCCCCGCTCCTGGAGAATGCTCACCGCCAGAAGAATCACGGCGGCCACGCCCACGATTTGCAGATCCCGAACGCTGCACAGGGTGGAATCTGCCAGGGTCTTCATCCAGCCCCGGATGGAATAGTATTTGCTGAAAGGCTCGCCGAAGTCCGTGAAAATCCGGCGCAGCATATTCCCGGCCATGGCCATATTGTCGGCCCGGAAGATGATCTCGCCCAGTATCACCAGGAACGACGTCCTGAGCATCTGAAACAGACGGAAGGCCTTGTTCTCCGGGGTGAGGTGCAGCGCACCGTTGACCCTTTTAAACAGCGGTGCGAAGGCGCTGCCGAGCAGGATCAGCACGAAATGATACAGTCCGAAAAACACATAATGCCAGGCCGCTCCGTGCCACAGGCCGTTGCAAAACCAGACACACAGCAATGCAATGGACCCCGCGATCAGGGGGCCGAAGTGGTTGCCCAGCTTCTTCCGGGCGGCGGTGGTCAGCTTCTTCAGGGGCGCGGACATGGTGACGGGGTAGAAGATATAGTCCCGGAACCAGGTGCCCAGGGTGATGTGCCACCGGGTCCAGAATTCGGAGATGTTTTTGGAGAAGAAGGGGCGGCGAAAATTCTCCGGCACGGTCAACCCAAAAATCTGGGCCGTGCCGCAGACTGCATCCATGGAGCCGGAAAAGTCCGCATAGAGCTGCAGGGTGTAGAGAACGCCGCCCACCAGGGACATATAACCGGGGTAGGCATCGTTGTGGGAAAACAGCTCCTCCACCATGGGATTCAGGCGGTCCGCAATGACCAGCTTTTTCATCAGGCCGAAGGCAATGCGCTGGAGGCCCAGGCAGAGGTTTTCATAGGCTATGGGTTTTGCCTCCCAGAGGGCCCGGGCGGTGTCGCCGTAGCGGCAGATGGGGCCCTCCACAATGCCGGGGAAAAAGCTTAGATAAAGCCCCAGCCGCAGCACGTTTCCGTCTGCCGGGATGGTCTGCCGGTATACATCCACCAGATAGCTGACGCTCTGCAAAATGAAAAAGCTCAGCCCCAGGGGCTTCACAAAGGCCGGAATGGCAACGGTCAGGCCAAACAGAGCATTCACATTCTCCAGGAAGAAGCCCGTGTATTTGAGCACCAGAATAAGGCCGATGTGCAGCAGCACCCCCAGGGTCATAACATGCCGGGCCTTCTTCTGATAGGCCTTCTTGATGGCCTTCCGCTCTGCTTTTTCCGCCGTTTTCACGGCGGCATCCCGGCGGACATAGATCCGCTGCATCCACAGTCCGAACGCAAAAATGGCACCTACGGAAGCCAGAAGATAGAGAATATACGCACCGCTGATGAGCCAGTAAAACAGGAGGCTTTCCAGCAGGAGGGCGTATTTCCTGTATTTTCCCGGAGTCAGACTGTAAAGGGCCAGGCAGACCGGCAGGAAAATGCCCAAAAACAGCAGAGAAAAATAGGCCGAAAGCTCCGGATAGGCACCTGCCCGCAGGGCAGTCAACAAAGATGCCAAATCAGTCTTCCTGGAGCCGCTGGAGCATTTCCAGCATGGCCTCGGCGGAATTGAAGTTGTCGGGGATGATCTCCACAGCGGGGATGGTCACATCGAAGGTATCCTCCAGCTCGGCAACCAGGGAAATAATGGACAGGGAGTCCAGCAGATGATCGTCGATCAGGTGCTTCTCGTTTTCAAAGTCCACACCGGGCTGAATGTCGTTCAGAATTTCTAGCAGTTCTTCCATGATAAATAAGTCCTTTCACTTTGTATTGTACGTAAATTGGAGACAGTCTTCAAGTTGACAGTTGACAGTGTACAGTTGACAGTTGTGGCGTCCCTACGGGACAATTTTAGAATATTTTCATTCATTTCCATGGGAAATTCCTTAACTGTCAACTGTCAATTGTCAACTGTCAACTTGCATCCCTCTCCAATTTGCAGTCAGGTTTATTTCGCCGTATTCATCGAATACGTCTCCACCGTCTCCCGGGCGCATTTTACGCTTCCGTCGGGCTCCACCAGGTATACCGCCGGGAGGTCCCGGCTCAGGAACAGGGCAATGCCCTCGGTGACGCAGTAAGCGCCGGTGTTGTGGAAGCACAGGGTATCTCCAATGGCGACTTCCGGCAGGGGGCAGGCCTTGACCAGAATGTCATTCATAGAGCACAGGCTGCCGCAGAGGTTCCATTGCTTCTGAATGGGGGCGTTTTCCTTGCCGCACAGGGTAATGCGCGGCATTTTCATGCCCATAAACTGCCCATAGTAGACCATCTGGTGCATACCACCGTCCAAAATCAGATAGTTTTGGCCGTGGTTGGTCTTCCGGTCGGCTACATGGGTAAAGTATTGTCCGCAGGAAGCGGCCAAAAAACGGCCCAGCTCCAGCGTTACAGCGCCCTTCCAGGCCATGCTCTCCAGGTCTTCCCGGAATTGCGTCAGAAGCGCTGCTTCGTCCAGCTCCTCGCCGAAGTAGCTGACGGGAAAGCCGGGGCCGTATTCCAGCTCCGGGCAGCGCCAGCCGGTTTCCGTTTCCAACTTTTGCAGCAGGGCATCCAGGTGCTCGATCTCCCGGGCAAGCTTTTTGATGGATGTCTTCTGGGTGCCGGAGAAGAATTGAATTCCCCGGAAGCACAGATTTGGGTGCTCCTCCCGACTCTGGACCAGAGCGAGGATCTCCTCCTCGTTGATGCCAAACTGGCTGTTGTTGGTGAGCCGCAGAAGAATGGGAAGCTTTTTGCCGTATTTCTTCGCCAGAGCGTCCAGGGTGGCAAACTGGGTCAGGGATTCCACGGTATAGGTCCGGCCATCGGAAGCGGAAATCAGCGCTTCCAGAAAGGCGGGGGGCTTGTTCAGCCCGGAGATCACCGTGGCTTCCGCAGGGATTCCCAGCGCATCACAGATGCGGCACTCCCCCGGGGAGCAGACCTCCAATTTTTCCGCCGCCCCCAGGGCGAAGCCTGTGAGGAAGGGATTTGCCTTGATGGCATAGGCCAGGGTCATGTCCGGCCCCAGAAGCTGCCGCACATGGCGGATGCGCTGCCGGAAAACCCGGGTGTCGAAAACGTAGTAGGCAGTATCCTGCAAATTGGAATATTCCGGCATATCAGCGCCCTCCTGTCATTTCCGAAAGGGCCTTTCGGTCGATTTTTCCGTTCTTGTTCAGGGGCATGGCTTCCACCTGCCGCAAAAAGCCCGGAACCATGAAGGCAGGCAGGTCCCGCCTGAGGATGGCGTGGAGGTCTTCCGGGCCAACGGTGCCCACATAGAAGCCCCGCAGGCGGCTGCGCTTTTCATCGAACACGCAGCAGGCCCGCTCCACGCCGGGAATGGCGTTCATCTCCCGCTCGATCTCCTCCAGCTCGATTCGGTGGCCCATATACTTGATCTGGAAGTCCTTCCGGCCGGAGAACACCAGCTCTCCCCGGTCGTTATATTTTCCCAGGTCCCCGGTGCGGTAGATGCGCTCGGGGTAATCGGGATTCAGTGGGTTCTGGACAAAATGGGCGCTGTTCTGTTCCGGGCAGCGATAATAGCCCAGAGCCAAGGCAGTACCACGGACGCAAATCTCCCCTTCAGCGTCCGGGGCCGTGATCAGGCGGTCTTCCCCGTCCAGCAGGAACACATCCTCATTGGGGAAGGGAATGCCGATGGGAATGCCGGAGGCATAGTCCCGGTCCTTTTCCAGAATGTGATAGGTGCAGTTGCAGGTGATCTCCGTGGGCCCGTAGAGATTTACATAACACGCATCCGGCAGATGCTTGCGAAATTCCTTCAGGGCCCGCAGGGGCATGACCTCGCCGGAGAAGAGAATTTTTTGCAGGCTTTCCGGCGTTTTGTAGTCCAGGGCATGGAAGCCTGTGATGAGGCACAGGGCGGATACGGCCCAGATCAGAGTCGTGGCCTGCTTCTCGCAGAGAAAATCCATGAGCTGCACCGGGGCTGAGAACAGCTCCCGGGGCACCACCGCCAGGGTGGCCCCCACCTTCATGGCGGAGTAGATGTCCTTGACGGACACATCGAAGTCAAAGGGCGCCTGGTTGGCGATGACATCCTGCTCGGTGATGGAGAACAGCGCCGTGAAGCAGTCAATAAAATCCGTCACGCTGCGGCTGCACACAACAATCCCCTTGGGCACACCGGTGGAGCCGGAGGTGAAGTTTACATAAAGTGGGTCCGTATCAATGGCCCGGGCCTGGACAGATGCCAGGGCTTCCGCGTCCACCGCCTGCCCCGCCAGGGTCTCCAGGCACACCAGGGGGCAGATCGGGAAGATCTCCTTTGCCTGGGGCAGCAGAGCCTCACAGGTGACGATCACCGCCGGGGCCAGGGTTTGGGCGATTTGCCGCAGCCGGTTCCCGGGCAGCTCCGTATTCAGCACGGAATAAAAGCACCCCGCCCACTGAATGCCGAAAAAGGCGGCCACCGCCTGGGCGTTCTTGGGAAGATACACCCCCACGGCCTGCCGGGGCCGGGTCAGGGGCAGCAGTCCGGAACCAATGGCCCGGGTAAGATGACAGAATTCCGCATAGGTGTAGCTGCGTACGTCATCCGTCACGGCGCATTTGTCGGGAAAACGTTCCGCGCTGCGGATGAGATATTGCAAAACATTGGCCATGAAATTGCCTCCGTTTCTGAAAATGGCGCAAATTTACGGATAACATTATAGCAGTACCCCTCTGGGGTGTCAATGCAATCCATTAAAAATCCGGCACGAATCCGGCATCCGCCGCCTCGGCCTCCTGGGTGAAGCCCTCCAGGTCGTTCAGGAACATCCAGCTGAGGACGGCGTCATATTCTTCGTCTGTGATCCGCCGGTCCAGAGGCGGCTTCTGGTGGCCTACCGGGGTATACTGCCGCATAAGGCTTACCAGCACCGTGCCGGGAGCGAAGGTCTCCCCGATCCAGTCCAGAACCTTCAGGGAGTTTTCCACCTGCCCTGGCAGGATCAGATGGCGAATGACGGTCCCCCGGACGATCTTTTCTCCCTGCCATTGGACGGGCCCCGTCTGGCGCACCATCTCCCGGATGGCCTCGGCGGCCACAGGAAAATAGTCTCCTGCCCCGGAAAGGGCGGCAGCCAGGGTGCCGTCTGCATATTTCAGATCCGGCAGGTAAATATCCACCTTGCCCTCCAGCTCTTTCAGGGTCTCCACCCGCTCGTAGCCTCCGCAGTTGTAGACCACCGGCACAGGGAGCCTGGGCTCCAGGGCAGGCAGAACGGTGGGCAGGAATTGGGTAGGGGTCACCAGGTCGATGTTTTCCGCCCCCTGGGCAATGAGTTCTTCAAAAATCCGGCGCAGCCCGGCGCTGTCCACAGTCTGCCCGGCGGGACGGCCGCTGATGGCGGCATTCTGGCAGTAGCAGCACCGCAAAGTGCAGCCTCCAAAGAACACGGCCCCACTGCCCCCGGGCCCGGCCAATACCGGCTCCTCCCACTTGTGCAGCATGGCTTTGGCCACCAGCGCTGTGGCCGGGCAGCCGCAGAAACCCGTCTCCCCCGCCTGCCGGTCCGCCCCGCACTGCCTGGGACACAGGCGGCAATTTTGATAATCCATAAAATGACCCCTTTGCAGTTTCTTCGGTCATTCTAGCATTTTTTTGAAAAACAAGCAAGAGCTCCTTTACCGGGTGCAGAAAATGTGGTAGGATAAAGGAAAAAGTCTCCCCTCTGGGAAGCACAGATGGCAATTTACCGAAGACTTGAAGGAGAAGCTATGCTGATCAAAAATCAGATTTACGAAGCCGTTATTACGGACTATACCACCGAGGGCCAGGGCGTTGCCCATATTGAAGGCTGCGCCGTGTTCGTGCCCAATGCCGTAGCCGGGGAACGGGTAAATCTCCGTATCACCCTGGTACGGAAGACCTGGGCGGCGGGGAAAATTACGGAGATTCTGGAAAAGTCCCCCCACCGGGTGAACCGGGCCTGCCCGGTTGCCAAGCTCTGCGGCGGCTGCACCTTCTGGCATATGGACTATGCAGAGGAGTGCCGTCTGAAAGCGGAGCGGGTGAAAAATTGCCTGAACCGCATCGGCGGGGAAAACCTGGAAGAGGTCCCCATTCTGGCGGCCCCTGCCTGTGAGGGCTACCGGAACAAGGCCCAGTACCCTGTGGCCCGAAAAAACGGGAAGGCCTACGCCGGCTTCTTCAAGGAGGGCACCCACGAGGTCGTGCAGATGGACCGCTGCCGGATCCTGCCTGAGGAGACGGACCGGGTCAAATCCATCGTCATAGATTATGTTAACAAGCACAATGTACCCGTTTACGATGAATCCACCCACCGGGGGCTGCTGCGGCATATCTATGTCCGCCGGGGGGCCGTGTCCGGGCAGATTTTGGTCTGCCTGGTGGTCAATGGAGACGGTCTGCCTAAGCTCCCTGCCCTGATCGAGGCTCTGAAAGCCGTTCCAGGCTTCACCACCCTGGTGCTCAGCGTGAACACAAAAAAGGGTAACGCCGTGCTGGGAGACAAGTTCGTCACTCTTTACGGCCCGGGCTACATTGAGGATACCCTCTGCGGCCTGAATTTCCGCCTGTCCGCCCGGTCCTTCTACCAGGTGAACCACGCCCAGGCCCAGCGGCTCTACGAAACCGCCATTGCCATGGCGGGCATTACGAAGAAGGACCTGGTGCTGGACCTCTATTGCGGTGTGGGCACCATCACTCTGGCCATGGCCTCCGCCGCCGGAAAGGTCATCGGCGTGGAGGTGGTTCCCCAGGCCATTGAGGATGCCAAGGACAATGCCAGGCGCAACGGCATTGAAAACGCCGAGTTCTTCTGCGCCGATGCCGGCGCTGCCGCTCTGGAATTAGAGCAAAAGGGCATCCGCCCGGATATCATCACCGTAGACCCGCCCCGCAAGGGCCTGAACGGCGACGCCATCGAGGCCATCGCCAGAATGTCCCCCAAGCGCCTGGTCTATGTCTCCTGCGATCCCGCCACCCTGGCCAGGGATGTGGCACTGCTGAAGGAGCGGGGCTTCCGGGTAGAAAAGGTCACGGCAGCAGACCTGTTCCCCAGGTGCAGCCATGTAGAGACGGTAGTTCTTTTATCCCACAAAAAAGCCGACAGTTATATCCACATTGATGTGGAGTTTGGAGAGGGCGAGGGCAAGATTCCGGTAGATAGTATTGCTAAAAGAGCCGAAGCGTACAAGCCCAAAGAAAAAGTGACCTACAAAATGATTAAGGAGTACATAGAAGCGAAATACGGCTTCAAGGTACATACCGCATATATCGCAGAGGTAAAGCGAAATTTGGGATTGCCGATGTATGATGCTCCTAACGCAGTAGAGGAATTGAAACAGCCGAGGAAGCATCCGACACCAGAAAAGGTAGAAGCAATCAAAGATGCACTTCGTTATTTTGCAGTGATATAAAACTTTACTTACAATCGAATATTTCTTACATAGCCGTTTATTCATTTATTTGAGTAAGCGGCTTTTTTCATCCCTATTTTTCGGAATAGGGATATTTTTTGTAGAAGGAGGAGGTTTATTTGAACACACAGATCATCGCCATTGCCAACCAGAAAGGCGGCGTTGGCAAGACAACGACCTGTGCCAACTTGGGAATCGGGCTGGCGCAGGCCGGAAAGAAAGTCCTTCTGATCGACGGAGACCCACAAGGGAGCCTGACAATCAGCCTGGGAAATCCGCAACCGGACAAGCTGCCCTTTACCTTGTCCGACGCTATGGGTCGAATCTTGATGGATGAGCCGCTCCGTCCCGGCGAGGGTATCCTGCACCACTCAGAGGGCGTAGACCTGATGCCTGCGGACATCCAGTTATCCGGTATGGAGGTATCTCTGGTAAACGCCATGAGTCGTGAGACTATCTTGCGGCAATATCTGGACACGCTGAAGGGGCAATACTCCCATATCCTCATCGACTGCC
>UQGU01000008.1 GCA_900540635.1 uncultured Eubacteriales bacterium
CAAAGCACAGTATTAACAGGGCTTCTACACAGCTATTCCATGTGAGGAATCTTATTCCGACTATGAAGCCCACGGACCTGGAAAAGAAGAAGGCCGAGGAGCAGAAGGCTAACGCCGAGACTGCCCCCGTTGTAGCTTCTGCCACCCCTGTGGTTGAAGAGAAAATCGACTTCTCCAAGGTGGAGATCGAGCCTCTGTTCGCGGACTACGTAGACTTTGAAACCTTTAGCAAGTCCGACTTCCGTGCCGTGAAGGTCAAGGAGTGCGAGGCTGTCAAGAAGTCCAAGAAGCTCCTAAAGTTCGTTCTGGACGACGGAACGGGCACAGATCGGGTGATTTTGAGCGGAATTCATGCCTATTATGAGCCCGAAGAGCTGGTTGGCAAGACACTTCTCGCCATCACCAACCTGCCCCCCAGACCTATGATGGGCATCGATTCCTGCGGAATGCTGATCTCCGCTGTCCACCACGAGGAGGGCGAAGAAAAGCTGCACCTGATCATGCTGGATAACCACATCCCGGCTGGTGCAAAGATGTATTAAGCTGATGTAACGATGTACCGTTTAACCAAATAGACGGGACGTACTTCATTTGATAAAAAACTAAAAAAGCAGCGATTTACATCAAACTTACATCATTTGATGCAAAATTAAGTGCAGGCAAGAAAAAATCGCATAATTCGTGCAATGAGTGGGCAATTCCAATCGGAGTTGCCCATTTTTAAAACAAACAGAAATACAAATCGGGATTTGTCGTTTTATTAATTTACATATATGCCTTTTACATAAAAAATTGTTGTTTTAGTTCCGCAACCGTTCGCAACCAAAGAAATATCGTGATAGTTGGTGGTAGCAACCATGAAATTTCGCTATCATGAAGTCACGAAAAGAGGTGATTATAAGTGAAATACGATTTTTTAGGAGTTGTTGTTTTTGGTATTGTACTGCTAATCGGGGTGGCAGTGATAGCGGCATTTATCACTGTGGGAATTTTCCTCATAAGAGCATTGAGTAGATATATCAAATCAGGCAATGTCAGAAAAGAAAAGTCCAGCATCAAGAAATCTCTCGGTGAGGTTTTGAAGCAGCATCGTGAAGAGTGTAAGATGACCCAGGAGTTTGTTGCAGAATCTATCGGCGTAAGCAGGCAGGCTGTCTCTAAATGGGAGACTGGAGCATCTGACCCAAGTACTTCCAATCTGCTTACACTTGCAAAATTGTTCAACACTACGGCAGAAGAACTATTACGTGAAGTACAATAAGCGTGGAAAACGGATGTAAGACAACTGATTCACTATAAAGGAAAGGTCTATCAGATATGAAGAATAAAAAGGCAAGAAGATTTAAGATAAGATATATCGTTTTTGGATTATTAGGTGTTATGGCTTTAGCGGCACTTGTATTTATGCGTTTTGGAGGTTTTGGCACAGGAGAAAATGTGAATCCAGAAGAGTTTTTAGCTTATGCTGAACCCGTGGGAAATATAACTGTGCCTGAAAGTGCAAAAATAATTGCATTGGGAGAAGCTACTCACGGAAATGCAGAATTTCAGCAGTTGAAGCTGGAAGTGTTCAAGCAGATGGTAAAAAATAATGGTGTTAGGGCGTTTGCCCTTGAAGGTGACTACGGCGGTTGCGAGCAGGTAAACCGATATATACACGGCGGTGAGTGGACAGCACAGGAAGCAGCCGCAGCGATTGGATTTTCCATTTATAGAACGGAAGAGATGGCAGAACTTATCTCCTATATGCGCCAGTACAATGAAAGTGCATTGGAAGGCGAAGACCTTCGCTTTTACGGTTTTGATATGCAGAGGCTTTCTTACAGCATGAGGTTTTTGAAAGAATCCTGCAAAGAACTGGAAGTGGACACAACAAACTTGCAGAAACTTGTGGAAGGTGAAAACTGGAGCAGTGAATGCGATTTATCTACTCGAACTGAAACCCTTACACAAGTAAAGAAAGAATTGGAAAGCAAGAACGGTTCGGAAAATGCAATTCACTTTGTAGATATTTTAATGCAGCATTCCAAGCTTCAAACTCTGACAAATGCTGATGGTGCTACATTAAGAGATCAATTTATGGCGGAAAATGTACAGTGGATTTTACAGCAGGAGCAGCGAAATGGGCATGAAAAAATCTTTGTGACAGGTCACAACAGCCATGTCGCAAAATGGGGCAGTTTTGATTCGATGGGTAAACTTCTTTCCAAGGACGCAGCAAACGGTTACTATGTCATTGGTACCGATTTTTATAAAACCCATTGCAATATGCCGACCCGTTCGCCTGAAAAGCGTACAATTCAGGTGTTTTATTCCCATGACCCTTTAGCAAAGGCGGCAAAACTGGCGGGATTTGATATTTGTTGGTTGGATTTTACTAAAGTCCCGGAAAATTCTGAACTGGGTAGGCAGGCTTCTGAATACACCTATATGGGAACACTTGGAGAAAGCTACTCAATCATTATGCGACTTCTTCCTCCAAGTTATCGAATGTTTCAACCTCCTGCGGTGCTTTATGATAGTATGATATTTGTAACGGATGCGAACCCTACAAAAATATTAGAAGAATAACGTATGCAAAACTTTCTGTTTGCCAACTTGCCCTTTGAGAGAGGAAAAATCCTTTTCTCAAAGGGCTTTTCTGTTTATACGGATATTCGCAAACTACAAGATAAAGCCAAAACTTCATATACTCTAAGCACAAGGAGGTTGAGGTTTGGCAATGAACAACAGTTTAGCAGAAGTACACCCGGAGCTTGTTTCGGAGTGGTCGGAGAAGAATGAGATAAAACCGACAGAGGTTTCTATTGGCTCTCACAAGAAAGTGATTTGGAGATGTGAGAAAGGACACGAGTGGGAAGCTGCCAAGCTTACAGGGCGGCGCACAGGGCGTCCATAGGCGTGGTGGCGATGCGCAAAAAGGCGGCCATTGACTTCTGGTTGACTTCCGGTCCGGCTTTTTTCTTCTTTTTCTCATACCGTTCGACCTTTACAAGGATTTGGTCGCCTGCTATAATACTTTCGTATCATTTAAGCTGTCATCGGAGGACTTGTCGTGATTGAATTAGAATCCATACGGCTTGAGAAGCAGCTGAAATCCGCAGGACACAGCTGCATTTATCTGGCCAGGGACCGCGAAAGCGGTCAGCGCCGTATCTACCGGGAATTTGAAGGAAAGGGAGACGTGTACCAAAAGCTGGCACAGCTCCATTGCCCGCACCTTCCCCAGATCTATCAGGTGCAGGAGGTTGGAGACCGGACCGCCGTCGTAGAGGAGTTTATAACCGGCGATACACTGGCCTTCCTTTTGGAAAAGGGCTTCCTGCCGGAGGCGGAGGCGGCAGATATTATCTGCCAGCTCTGCGACGCGCTCACCGTTTTGCACCAGGCCGGAATCGTCCACCGGGATATCAAACCGGAAAACCTGATCCTGCGGGGCAGTGAGCTGGTGCTGATCGACTTTGATGTCTCCCGGATATCCAACCCGACTCACAACAGCGACACGCGGATCATGGGCACCACCGGCTATGCCGCGCCGGAGCAATACGGCTTTTCCCAGACGGATGCCCGCGCCGACCTTTACGCCGCCGGTGTGACCTTCAACGAAATGCTCATCGGGCAGCACCCCTCCCGGGCCCTGGCGGCGGGGCCGTTCCGTCCCGTCATCGAACGGTGCATTGAAGTAAATGTGGACAAGCGCTATCAGACAGCGGCAGAGCTGCGCGCAGCCGTCCTCCGGCGGCTCCATTATCGGAAACGCCGCAGACTGTGGCTTACCGTTGCCGGTGTCTCCGCCGCTGCGATCCTGGCGCTGGGGATTTTCGGTGCCTCCCGGCCGAGACCGGTGCAGGGCGAGACTGCGCCCTCTGTTGAAGCGGCTGCCCTTCCGGAGGTTCCGGAAGCCGGTACACAAGCCGCCGCAGTCACCCCGGAGGGCACCGAGCCGCCGGCCTCCGAGCCGATTCGGACACAGCTTCCGCTGTCTGAGGACACCGCACCTGCCGTCAATCAGGGCTTTACCACAGCCTTTACCTATGACCTGGACGGCGACGGCACGGAAGAAGAATACTTCTTCGGTACACTTCATCAAAACATCCCCGCCGGATATCAGCACACGCTTTCGGACAGCTTTGGCATCGCCGCCGGAGATATGAGCGAACGGACCGTTTTCCCCTGCGTCTGGAAAACGGATGCCGACGGATCCATCGTTCCGGTTCCGGAATTTGCCGAAAAACTGATCCAGCCCCAGGTCAAACTTCAGCGTACCGAAGGAAACGAAAGCCCCGCTCCTGCGATCTGCGAGGCGGATAATTCCGTCTGGCATGGTGGCGTGCAGGTGCTGTTCTCCATTGAAAATCTGGGCTCCTGGTACTATTCCGCCAGCGCCACTCTGGACGGACAGACGCTCACTGCCGCAACCATGTCCCATGTTTTCGACATCAGCAAGCAATTCCAGTAACGTTTTCCGGGCGGGTCAATGACCCGCCCGGAAAACGTTCAAGGACAGCCCCATCGGAGATCATCCGGGGCATAAAAAAGGACTGCCGCGTTTTCGGCAGTCCCTGTTTTCCTCAGAAAATCAAATTACACCATTGCAGCGGTGATGATGGCCATCTTGTAGACCTCGTCGGCATTGCAGCCGCGGGACAGGTCGTTGATGGGCGCTGCCAGGCCCTGCAGGATGGGGCCGTAGGCCTCGAAGCCGCCCAGACGCTGGGCGATCTTGTAGCCGATGTTGCCGGCCTCAATGTTGGGGAAGATGAAGGTGTTTGCGTGGCCGGCCACGGGAGAGCCGGGGAACTTCAGCTGACCAACCTCGGGAGCCACGGCGGCGTCGAACTGCATCTCGCCGTCGATGGCCAGCTCAGGAGCCATTTCCTTGGCGACGATGGTGGCATCGTGGCTCAGTTTGACGGTGCCGCCCTTGCCGGAGCCGTTGGTGGAGAAGCTCAGCATGGCAACCTTGGGGTCAATGCCGAAGACCTTGGCGGTACGGGCAGACTCAATGGCCACCTCGGCCAGCTTCTGGGCAGCGGTCAGAGTGACGTTGCCCTCCTTGTCTACGCTGTCCTCATAGCTCAGGTTGATGGCGCAGTCGCCCATGGCCAGCTTCTCCTCGCCGCGGACCAGGATGAAGCAGGAGGACACCAGATGAGCGCCCTTCTTGGTCTTCACCAGCTGCAGAGCGGGACGGACGGTATCGGCAGTGGAGTAGGTAGCGCCGCCCAGCAGGGAGTCGGCATAGCCCATCTTCACCAGCATGGTGCCGAAGTAGTTGCCCTTGGACAGAGCCTTGCGGCAGTCCTCGGGGGTCATCTTGCCCTTGCGGAGCTCCACCATCTTGTCCACCATCTTGTCCATCTCGGGATAGGTAGCGGGGTCGATGATCTCCACGCCCTCGATGTTGAAGCCGCCCTTGGCAGCATTGGCCTTGACCTCGTCCACATTGCCAATGAGGATGGGGGTCAGGAAGCCGCCCTCAACCAGACGAGCGGTGGCCTCCAGGATACGGGCATCGTGGCCCTCAGTAAAGACGATCTTCCGGGGATTGGCCTTCAGAGTTTCGATCATTGCATCAAACATGAAATATTCCTCCAATTCATGAGCCGAAGCCCATTTTTTCGTCTCTATTATAGCGCACATCCCCCTTAGGTGCAACCATTTTTTTGCAAATAGTCCCATTGTGTCTATAAGAGAATTTTATGCAATGTGATGAAATGGTTTTCTGAAATGGCATTTTTCCTATTGATTTTTGTACGTTTTGGCTTTATAATGGTTTAAACTATGTTGGAGGGAAAATCGCATGGGAGAGCTCTATGCCATTGTCTCCGGCAAGGGCGGCACGGGCAAAACCTCCGTCTGCGCCGGGCTTGCCGCCGCTCTGGCCGAAAAGGGCCGGAAGGTGCTGTGCATCGACTGCGATGTAGGGCTGCGGAATCTGGATATCTCTCTGGGTATGTCCGACTGCGCTTCCCTTTCCTTCCTGGATGTGTGCCAGGGGAGCTATGCGCTTTCAGATGCCTGCCGCCATCCCAAATATGACAGTCTCTTCTTCCTGACGGCCCCGATGAACACCCCTGTGGAGAAAATTGACCCGGAGCCCTTCGGGAGGATGCTTCTGGAGGCCCGGCAGCAGTTTGAGTTTGTGTTCCTGGATGCGCCCGCAGGGGTCGACGCCGGGTTCCGGCTCACCAGCGGGTGGGTTGACCGGTTCTTGCTGGTCACGGGCTCCGGCCCTGCCGCCGTAAGGGATGCCGCCCGGGTCAGCGACCTGCTGGAGCTGGAGGGAAAGAAAAATGTCCGCCTCATTGTCAACCGTGTGGACGAGGAGATGCTCTCCACCGTCCGGCTGACCATTGACGATATTATGGACACCACCGGGACCCCTCTGGCAGGGGTTGTCCCGGAAGACCCCAATATCACCCTTGCCGCAGCCTTCGGGGTACCGGTGCTGGCCTATGCCAGGCGCTGCCCCGCCGCCCGGGCCTTCCGGCGCATTGCAGACCGGCTGGAGGGAATCACCGCCCCCATAAAACTATGACAAAAGATAAGGAGTGACCTGTATGAATATTGCATTTCTGGCCCATGACAAAAAGAAGGAACTGATGGTTCAGTTCTGCACGGCCTACAAGAGCGTCCTTCAGAAGCACAGCCTCTACGCCACCGCTACCACCGGGCGGTTGATTGCGGACAATACAGGTCTGCCCATCACCCTGCTGCTGTCCCACAAGCAGGGCGGCCACCAGCAGATCAATGCCCGCATCGCCTACAACGAGATCGACCTGGTGCTGCTCTTTACCGACCCCAACACCACCGACCCCTGGGACGACGCCCAGATGATCGAGACCATCCGCCACTGCGACAAGCAGAATGTCCCCATTGCCACCAACCTGGCCTCCGCCGAGATGTTCATCCTGGGCCTGCAGCGGGGCGACCTGGACTGGCGTGAAATGGTCCACAGCAAGACAAAATTCTGAGGAGACATTTACTTTATGGATATGATCAAACCCCGCACCCTTTCCGGCTTTATGGAGCTGCTGCCCGACAAGCAAATCAAGCTGGAGAAAATGATGGAGATCCTCCGCAGGACCTACGCCTCCTACGGCTTTGCCCCCCTGGACACCCCCGCCATTGAGGATGCCCAGATCCTTTTGGCCAAGGGCGGCGGCGAAACCGAGAAGCAGATCTACCGCTTCACCAAGGGCGACAGCGATCTGGCCCTGCGGTTCGATCTGACCGTGCCTCTGGCCAAATACGTTGCCCTGCACTACAATGAGCTGGCCTTTCCCTTCCGCCGCTTCCAGATCAGCAAGGTCTACCGGGGTGAGCGAGCCCAGAGAGGCCGCTTCCGGGAATTCTACCAGGCGGATATCGACATCATCGGCGACGGAAAGCTGGATATTCTCAATGAGGCGGAAATCCCCGCCATTATCTACAAGGTCTTCCGGGGCTTTGGCCTGACCCGATTCCAGATTCGGGTCAACAACCGGAAAATCCTCACCGGCTTCTATGATATGCTGGGTCTGGCCGAGAAGAGCGGCGACATCATGCGCACCGTGGACAAGCTGGACAAGATCGGTCCCGACAAGGTGAAGACCATTCTCCTGGAGGACTGCGGTCTGGAAGAAGCCCAGGCGGACGACATTCTGCGCTTCATCGCCATTCGCGGCACCAACGCCCAGGTCATTGCCGCTCTGGAGGGCTATGCCGGTAAGAGCGAGATTTTCGACACCGGCCTTGCGGAACTGAAGGCTGTCACCGCCAACCTCTCCGCCTTCGGCGTTCCCGAGGAGAATTTCGCCGTGGACCTGACCATTGCCCGCGGTCTGGACTACTATACCGGCACGGTCTACGAGACCACATTGCTTGATCACCCGGAGATTGGCTCCGTCTGCTCCGGCGGCCGGTATGACAATCTGGCGGGCTACTACATCGACAAGCCCCTGCCCGGCGTGGGCATTTCCATCGGTCTGACCCGGCTTTTCTATGTGCTGGACGAGCAGGGTCTGCTGAATCCCGCCCTGCCCAGCGCCCCGGCGGATGCCCTGGTGCTGCCCATGACCGCCGACATGGCCCCGGCCATTGCCCTGGCCGAAACCCTGCGCTCCGCCGGATTGCGGGTGCAGCTGTATGGCGAGCAGAAGAAATTCAAGCAGAAAATGGCCTACGCCAACAAGCTGGGGGTCCCCTATGCCGTTCTTCTTGGAGAGGACGAGATTGAAAAAGGCCTGTGCTCCGTGAAGAATATGCAAAGCGGCAAGCAGCTGCTCCTCTCCCCCGAGGATGCCGCCAAGCTCATCCAAACCGCCGTCACCGCCCAGTGTCCTGTGATCCTGGAAAAATAAGGGCTTGATAAGCACCTGCTCATTGGATCGAGCAGGTGCCTTTCTATTGCAAGGGCCGTGGGGTATAATAGGAACTGGGAGAAAAATATTTTCTGTTTTTGCTGCTGGTGCTGGGATAAACGCCCGCGTCCGGCTTTCCGCCGCAGCTTCCGTACCAAACACCAAGGCAGGGATTTTTCGTCCCTGCCTTTTGCTTTTCCCTCGTTCGTACTTGACGCGCAGCAGATTCGGTCGTAAAATGGCCACAACCAGGCCAGGTCTCTCCGGAAACGGGCTGAACGAATGCGCCGCGCGGGCCTTCCCTGTCACCGAATCGCATACAATGTCGGGAGAAGCCGCCGCATCTATGCTAGAATGGAACTCGACAGGAGGGAATCCTATGGACTGGATCACCGGTATTCAAAACGCCATCGACTATATGGAAGCACACATCACTGAAGAACTGGATAAAACAGATTCGTGCGCAACCCTTGCTGGTCGACCATTGTAAAATATCCGCCGGTATGAAAAGCCAGATGGGTAACACCGGAGCTCTCCTCACTCCGCGAGGAATAAACAAGCCCAATCACAAGAATCAGGAAAAAGGCCGCAGCCGTCCTAAAGGATTGCCGAATCCTTCAGCTGTATTTTGCGACCTGACATCTCCTGAAAAGTTGTCCACAGCCGCAGGTAAGGATTCCATGATTGGTGTGGAAAATCCTGTGAAGCCAACAATCTTCTCCCGGTTTCGCAGTGCGCTGAAGAGTCATCTTAAAAGGATGAGATTCGTGTCCGTAATTAAATTTTCCAGACTGTATAGCACGAGGATCTGGTCAAAATGCTCCTGCTCCACCAGAAGCGAGAGCGGCTGCTTATAATGTCGCAAGTCCACCAGTGTTACTTGAGCATAGCTTTGCGCAAGAAATCCCGCCAGACTACTGGCAAAAGAGTCCCGGACCACCAAAAGCTTTCCATGCCCATTGGGGTTGTACAAATGGATCAAGGGCTGATTTCCGTTCAGGAATACCTGATAGGGATCGTACTCTTCCAGCTGATCCCGAAAGAAAACACCTTCATGGGACACCCCTGCACATATAGAGGTGATTGGCGCAGGGCCTGTCCACAGCTCCATTTTTTCTGCCGGCGTGAGCCACAATCCACTGGCCGCATAATTTGCCCCACGAAAATTATCAAATGTCTCTATTAAATACGCTGTTTCCACAGGTTTTTCAAAACAGCCCATCAATACCCGGTACGCTTCAAAGGCTCCGGCACTGGTCCAGTGATGGTCCGTGGAATAGAACAGATCCGGTCTGCCTCTGAATACTTCCCGTAGGTCGATCGTTTCCACATTTGAAAGCGCATATGCTTCCCCGATCAGTGCTTCGTCTTTATACTCCGGAGCTTCCAGGGCAAATCCGCAGGAAGGAATCAAAGACAGCGCCACCGGAACATCCATCTGCTCCGCAAATCGATTGATTGCACCGATTTGTCTTTCCATCACCCCCTGCTGTGCCTTGACCGGGCGGCGCACCAGCTTTCCATTCAGGACCCAGATTGGCTTTGCCTTCTGCAATCCAAGCATTTTTTCATAATAGGCGTTCAGGCCAACAAAAAAATCCCTGCCTGGCATCTGATCCGCCAAAAAATCCTCCGTTTCCTCTGCCCAACTGCCATCCAGTATAGCATTGATCGTAAATTCCGGCATTTTTTCGAGATTTCTTTTTTCCAATCTTGAAAAATCACGCTTTGGAAGCAGCAAATAGCCCACGGAAATAACCAGTAGAAACGCACATAACACTGCGCTTCCAACTATATTTTTTCTTTTCATCGCCTGTTCTCCTAGAAGCGGAAGTAGATAAACGGATTGTAGCTTTTGCTGGCCAGAGATGCTACACAAAGCACAAACAGCAGAAGGCAGGCCGCCCATTTTGCTCCGTCGGGCATTTTCTTGAAAAGGCCCCCGGCAGCAGGCAAAGCACAAAAACCGCCCAGCAAAAGCATCGGCAAGTAAAACAGTCCCTCCCCGGAAACTTTGGGAGACAACAGTCTCATCAGGAAACCGGTCAACTGATACATATCTTCAAAATAAAAAATCGCCCAGCCAACCATAACTGCCAGCATTGTTCCAATATGCCGCAATCCCTTTGGCCATCGTTTGGACCAATTCAAGAGCCATAGCTTTTCCACGATCAGAAGCACGGCATAATAGCCGCCCCACAGCACAAAGTTCCAGCTGGCCCCATGCCATAGCCCCGTCAGGAGCCAAACGATCAAAATATTCAGGATCTGCCGCGCCTTTCCCCTCCGATTGCCCCCCAATGGAATATAGACATATTCTTTAAACCAGCTGGAAAGAGAGATATGCCACCTACGCCAGAATTCCGTAACGCTTTGGCTGCTGTATGGGTATTGAAAATTTTCCAGAAAAGAAAACCCGAACAAACTTCCCAGCCCAATTGCCATATCAGAATATCCAGAGAAATCAAAATAGATCTGCAGGGTATAGCACATCAGTCCCAGCCAGCCTGAAATGAAACCAGCACCGTCACGCAGCGCATTCCATGCACCGCCGAAGGTGTTTGCCAGCAGCACCTTTTTGGAAAGTCCCAGCACAAATCGCTGAAGCCCATAGGCGAACTGCTCTGTGTTTTCTCTTCTGCTTTTCAGCTGTTCCGCAACATCCCGGTAGCGAACGATTGGACCGGCAACCAGCTGTGGGAACAGGGTAACGTATGTTCCAAAGATCAAAAGATTTCTTTGGGCAGGGACCTCCTTGCGTACAACGTCTATGGTATAGCCCATGGCCTGGAAAATATAAAAGGAGATTCCCAGCGGAAGCGCAACTTCAGGGAACCGATCTCCAAAGAAAAATCTCCCGTACTTAAAGAAGCAGAGTATCCCTAAATTCAGGACGATATCGAGCCATAAAATCGGCCCGGAGCGCATTCCTTTTTCTATGCGTGCTGCGGCAGCGATCCCGCAGAAATAGTTCAGCAGGATCACAATAAGCATCAGCGGCAAAAATCTAGGTTCCCCCCATCCGTAAAAGACCAGACTTGCAAGCAGCAGCTGTGCATTGCGCCATCGCCTTGGGCAAAGGTAGTAGGTAAGCACTGTTATAGGTAAAAAAAAGAACAGAAACGTGTTGGACGAAAACAGCATCTTGTGAGCTCCTCCTGTTGGGGCATTGCGGAATCATTTACAAAGGCTGAGGAGTCCCTCAGCCTTTGATTGGATCTACAGTTTATTCTTCCTGGCGCTGTGCAAAAAGGCGCAGGATATCGCTCCACCTATATACCGCGTTTTCCGTAATATGCACATCCCCATCCGAGGAATAGCCTGCGGCCAATCTGCCGAGACTGTCCTCAAAATAGCCACCGATTTCTATATAGTGGAGTCCTTTTTCCTGGGCAAAGTCCTTTAGCGCACGATTATACTGGGATATTTTTTCATTTTTCCCGTTGTAATTGCGGTCTCCGGTGGCGCTTGGCAGAATTGACTCTATGTATATCTCCACTTCCGGTGACTTTTCCCAGATACGGTCAATGAGAATATCCCAGTTTTTCATGGTATCCTCTACCGTAACAAATCCCATATCATTTGAGCCAAGCATTATGAACAATTTCTTCACGCCGGACTCTGCCACGGCATCCTCAAGTTTTTGCTCCTGGCCCCGGAATACAAGATTCCAATAGTAGTCCGTAAACCCCTTTACGCTGGCGCTGCGTCGGAACAGCTCAACAGGAGAACCGATGCGCTCTTTTCTTCCCTGTGTGTACAGCAACTGATACGTCACGGAGTCTCCCACAAAGCCGGCATCATCAAAATAGGTGCATGGTCCCTCTGCCGGCACGGGCGGCTCCCGCACGCTCTGGCTAAGTGTGCGATTGTCCAAGGCCTTCCAAGCCTCCACGCTCTCTGCCAGGCAAACGACCGTACAGCTGGCCTGTTGGTCTCCGTAGGCCGCAGTAATTTCTGCTTCTCCCTCTGACAGGGCGCTCACCACGCCGTTCTCCACAGAGATGATATCCGGCGCACCGGATGCCCAGACAATTTCTTCCCGCGGTGCCGTACCGCAATAAATGTCCTCTGTTCTCCCCGGATAGGCCAATGCCAGTCGGGAAACCGTCAGGTGTACGTTTCCCGCTTTCAAAGGCTCTCCTTCCGGGGAAGCCTCTGCAGCAGGCGCGGAAGTGACCGGACGGATCTGTGTTTCTTCCGTTTGACGCTGCGTTTCCTCCGGCATCGTCTCTTTCGCACCGCATCCGTGCAGCGTCACGGCAATAGCGACTGCTGCGCAAAGCACCAGCAGCCCTCGGTTGTATCTCATCACGCGACCTCTCTCTCTACCAAGAATCACTCCCAGGCACTTTTCACAGCTGCCAGGATCGTGTCCGCATCCGGAGACACCACCAGGGCAAAATACTGCCCCTGGGTCAGCCTCTTCGCATCCTTCACAATGGAATACTGCGTCGGTGCATACTGGACCGTCTCCTCCTCCTTTGCTGCCAGACGGCTTTGCGCCAGCTCCTGGATCTTGGTCAGGGCCCGGGCATCTTTTGCCTCGATCAGCCAGATCTCGTCCGCACGCACACCCTCGCTGGCCACCGCTGCCACTGCCTGTATACAGTCATCCATACTGATGCCCAAATAGTTCAGCATGGTGTCTGCATCCATCTGATACATTTCCGGTAAGCTTTCCGCCACCTGCTCATAAATTGCTGCCATATCAGCAGTCTTTTTTCCCGCATTGCCGCAGCCTGCAACCAGCAGTGCAAAAGCAACGAACATTGCTATCATTTTCCAGTGTCTCATACAATATCCTCCGTTTGTTTCTACAGTTCCGCACAGTTCTTCCGCGTGCCACCCCATACCGGTGCCCTGTCACAGCCAATATACCTGTTTGTACAGCTATTGATTGCCCACCAGAGGAAGTATTGTGCCCCTGACATCATTTTTTACCGTTGCCGTTGAGCCGGAGATCGTCCCGGTTTTCAGGTTTTCCCCAACCAACGCCGCCAGGTAGCCATTGGTATGGTCGGTATGCACGGTTCCGTTCGCCGTACAGTTCTGGATCTTTCCGGCATTGGCATACGAAATGCCCCCCAGGCATGTCACTCCGTTTATCTGGAGCGCCGCAGTACAATCGGACACCGTTCCGGACTGATATTCCGCAACGCCCCCAACAAATGTGCAGCCGTCCGTTGTCATGCTGACGCTGCAATTTTCGACAAAGGCACCGGCAGTATTGTTGCGAGTAATGCCGCCCACCGCATGGAGCATCTCCGAAAGCTCCGCAAAATGGTCATCGTTTCCATACCGATTTATTGCAGCCTCCAGCTTGCTCTGGGCCTGCCGGTAATTCCCCGATTCTATTTCCTTATAGATCTCGTCGTAAACAGGTCCCGGCACGCCGCTCTCCGTTTGCGGTGCCGTCCAGTTTGAACCGATGTCATCGTACCCCATGTCCGGTCCATCCGTGAATGGAATATCGTCCATCCATGCGATTTGCTGTGCAATTCCCTCCGCCAGATACTGTGCAACAGCATCCGTTTTTTTGCATCCGGTCAGTAGCAGGTACACCGCCAGCATTGCTGCAACACTTTTTTCATAACTCCTCCATTTTCCCGACGTGAAAAAAAAACGCACCTCTTCCAACCGCTGTAAAAAACTCAAGTCTCTCCTCCTCGACAATGGATGATAATGTACAGGTTGTTAACCGCAAAAAAGCAACAGGCGCTTTTCTGTTTTATTATAACTATTGCATGTGCAAATTGCAAGAATCAATTGGCTCGTAATTCGTACTTTTTCGTCCATTTTCCATCTTTGCTAAGTACGGGCATGTGCTGTATGTCATTCCAGGCTTCCTTTCCACGTTTCTCATGGAAGTTCTTTTCGCTGTCAACGTTCTTTCAAAGTGCTTTTCCGCCCGCTTATCTGCATGAACAAAACCTTATAGCCGCTCAGGAGTAACACTGGATGCAATTCCTACAGCTTGATTGGAACACAAGAAAAAATGCTTGACAAATGAAAAATCTATGCTATTATAAACAAGTTCCGACAAGAACTGAATATCTGGGGGAATTCCCGAGTGGCCAAAGGGGACAGACTGTAAATCTGCTGCTTATAGCTTCGGTGGTTCGAATCCACCTTCCCCCACCAACTCCGCACCAATTTTGGTGCGGAGTTTCTTTTGCTTTGCGGGGAAATGGCCGACTTTTGCTTTCAAAAAGTTACCTCTTTTTGAACCAAATTTGATTTGACCGTAACCGTGACCGTAACGCCGAAATTTTGCGGTCAAACAGCGAACGCTATGCTCCCTGCACTGTGTGGATAAAATCGGTCATTCTCTTGGCGCTTTCTCGCTTCATACCAGGTGTTGCGTGGGCGTAGGTAGATAGCGTGAATGAGGCAGTAGCGTGACCCAGGTTCTCTTGCAGCGTTTTAATATCGTCCCCAGCACGGAGACTGTTGACGGCGTAAGTATGGCGAAGGTCATGGAATCGAAGATTGGGATTTCCCAGCTTCTTCATAATTCGCTTGAAGTTCTGATAGAGTACCTTGTTGTTGATGTAACGGCCAAACTCTGTGGTGAATACCAAATTGTCAGAATTTGACCAGCCATCCCCTAACGTGGCTGCCCAGACTTTTTGACGCCGCTTTTGCAGCTTCAGAACTTCCATAACCTCGTCGGCTACAGTCAGTACACGGGTCTTGTCATTTTTTAGACTGGCAAACCGAAATTCAGTATCGCCTTTGACCCGGTTATGCTGCTTGTTAATTAGCAGCAGACCATGCTCAAAGTCCACGCAGTCCCAGGTCAGCCCCAGAAGTTCGCCTTGGCGTAAGCCTGTGAATACAGCCACGAACAAGGGATACTCATGTTTGCTGCCCTTGATGGCATGAAGGAACTTTCCAATATCCTCCACGTCCATGGCCTCAACCTGCTTTTTCTCTACACGCGGAGGAACGGCGGCATCTGCTGGATTGACTTTAATATAGCCCAGCAACTTTGCCTGCTCCAGTGTACGGTGCAGAACGCCGTGGATATTGCGTACAGTCTTGGGGGACAGCTCGCGCTCTTTCAGTAACCCCGTGTAGAGCTGCTGAATATCTCGGGTAGAGAGCTGCTTTAATGGGAAATCCCCCAGCACCGGTTTGATATGGACACGGATGTGTTCCTCGTAGGCGCTTCTGGTGGCAGGCTTGATATTCATGGCATAGTTTGTCAGCCATTCATCCAGCCATTGTGAAACTTTCATCTTGGATGGTTCCGCATAAGTGCCACCGTCGATTTCGGAAGCAATCTTGGATAGTGCCTGCCGGACCTCCTTTTGGGTCTTGCCATATACGGATTTACGAATGAGCTTCCCTGTTTTGGGATTATAGCCGTTGCAGTACACTCCTTCCCATCGGCCATCTGCTCTTTTGCGAATATAACCGCTCCCGTTTGCTTTCTTTGTTGCCATAATTTCCTCACTTTCCGTATGTATTTCGGGAAAACGGTCTATTACTTTTACCGCCATTATTATAACGCAATGCCCAATACAATGCAATTCTATCCACTGTATCCCTCCACCTGGGTTTGCTTGTCCAGCCACTGGAAAAATAGCTCCCGTCGAACCAGCAGACGCTTGTCCAGTTTCAGTGTGGGAAAGTCCAGTCTATGGAAAAGCTGATAGGCTTTCGCACGGGAAATCCCCAGGATATTGGCAACATCCGATGCCCCTAAAATCAAAGGAAGCTCCTCCGGAGAACGAACAATGGTATTTCCTTTACGCATACCTACCACCACCTTTCTTGGATACGTAAGTGGACTTTCTGCTTATGCTGGCTTGGATGATATAATCCCACCCAAGTCGAAGCCCGCAATAAGAGCACACTTCTTTTTCGGCCTGGTAAGGGTCCACTCTGCGAATAAATCCATTCTCTATTGAATTGTAGAAGCTTTTTGCGCAAGATGGACAGAGCACTACTGTGATTCTGTTCGTCCGGGCTGTCTTACGATTCATGGTTCTCTCCTCCCTGTGTTGTAAACAAAAATTTTCCAAGCCTTTTTACCCTTTTACATATGGCAGGCTGCCTCTTGCCAAGAAATACACCGGCTTCTTCCTGCGTAAACCCATCAATTGCCAGCAGAGTTAAAAGCTCCTTATCCTGGTCTGGCAACTGTGACAGCCGCATATAGAGTGCTTCGTTCGTAACTTGTTCAATCCAGGAGTATCTGGGAGCACCTGTGCAATAAACATCCGTGTGGCTTAACGGCTCCATAAATTTGTAAAATAAGGTGGAGGCGTCCTCATTTTTGCCTGTGATGTCTGCGGTGAATGGCTGTTCCCATTTGGCCGCTGTACGTCTACGATTGAATACCTTAAGATCGAACTTGTACATCTTTTCTATTGCTTCCTCGCTCATTCCAGCTTCATGGTACGACTTCCGAAGTCGTTCCCACTCGCCGTCAAATCTTTTCCGTTCAAGTCCATAATTGAATTCCATAATGATCTCCTTTGAATTTTGATTTTGGGTTGGGTCAAAATTCCGGAGATCAGGGATATTGTGCCAGGCATTCCTGCCAGAGCGCATAAAACATAGGAAGTCCTTTCCGCGGAGTTATCCGGGAAAGGACTTCTTTTCATCGTACAAAGCGTAGCGGGCAGCAAAAAAGCACCGTAAAAGTGGAATCAAAATGGGTATAGTTATCCCATTGATTCCGACTTTGTACGGTGCTTGGTAGTCACAATCTGAAAGATTGGCTCCGCTTACTCGATTGTAAGTCGTGATATTCAGTTATTATTTATAGTATTTGGATTTTAATTGGCTGATTCCCCGCTGCCTGCGGAAATAGGCGAGGTCCAGCGTATCTACAGCCTTGCACTTAGGACACTTTGGCCGGATATGGCCGATGGTGTCCGAATATACCTTTATGATAAGGTAGCCACAGCGGGGGCAGCGGACATCACGCAGAGTCAGATTTATGGAGCCCTTGGCAGATTGGTCAAGCTGTTGCTGGCGCTCCGGTGGGGCCGGAGGAATTGGCCGTGTGTACCGGCCATTCATGTAGATTGCCTCATTTGCAGGAAGTATTCCTGTATATCACGGCGCTCTACCATATTATACTTTTTCAGCTGGATAAGCAGGGCTGAAAAGGAAACACCCAATTCGTTTGCCATGGCGTTTACGGCTGGCTTGATGCCGGGATGGAGAACGCATTCCCCGTAGACAGGAATATGGTCCTGTCTTGTGTGCCGACGCAGCGAACCTTGTACTAGCTGCTTCGGCATGAGCAGAAGGGCGGCCATTGTATTTGCCTGACATTCGCCCAGGGTCAAGTGCTCCCGAAGCTCCTGGAAGTTATAATCCCGTTCCTGGTCGTAGTCTCGGTCAAAGCAGGCGGGATTGTGCAGAGGGTCCGCTCGATTGATCAGAACATGACCGATTTCGTGGGCCAGGACGAACCGCCTACGGCAGTTTTCGGACGGCTGTTGCAAAAAGGAATCCAGAATAATCGTATCTTTTGGGTAGACAATGCCGACACGTTGGTTATCCCGCTTTACATACAGAGGGTACGAGCCATTGGAAAGATACCCAATTTTGTCCATATCGTCCTCCATGATTTGCTCATACAGGACGGGCAGGCCAAGGAACCGGGCCACGCTGTCAATATCGATTTGGCCGGATTTCTGTTGGCCGCAGGCCACTTGAATCAGACCGGAAGCAATTTCTTCAATCTCTTTGTTTGAAATAAATACTTTCATCGATAAACCTCCTCATAGTGAAAAACCGCATCCCTTGAGAGGAAAAGGATGTTTCCGGACTGGACAGTGTTTTTCAGCAAAGCAACAGAAAACGGCGGCTTCCCGTTTTCAGTGGGTGGAGAGCTTCGCTGAGAGACATTAACTTCGGATGGCATCATTATAGTGGGCGACATAATAAAAGTCAAGAACAAATGTTCGTGTATCTGAAAATTTTTAGAAATTTGTCAGGCGTGGATAAAGTGCGATAGTATAATAGATATGGCGGCAATGACAGGGTTTTGTGGGTGGAAAAATGAAAAAAGCTTTCGTCAAGTATAGCACTCGACGAAAGCCATTTTACCCGGAAAAGTTCTCTATTCGTTCGCACTTATTATATCATAAGCGGTTCGATTGTCAACGTGAATTGTTTCAGATTGGAAGTTACAGCGTAGGAATGCTAATTTTTTGTGTATCTTGACAGAAATATCAATACATTTTTATGCAAAAACACAACGAATCTTTTTCGCTACACCGTAATTGCCGTCAAAAACATGGTCTAAGGAGGAGCGATTCTATGCCGCGACGAGGGGAAAACATCTACAAACGCCGAGATGGGCGATGGGAAGGTCGCTATATTGCAGATAGGAAGCCGGATGGGCGGGCAATTTATCACTCCGTATATGGCACATCTTATAATTCCGTGCGCCAGAAGCTGGTAGATTGCCGGGAGAATACCAGGAAACATTTGCTCCGAAACTGCACAATGACGGTAATGGAGCTTTTGGGGTTCTGGCAGGCTGAAAACCAACAAATCAAGCCAACCAGCCGGGAGCGTTACCGAGCACTTATTTCCGGTCACATTCAGCCGGAATTAGGGGAACATCGAGTTTGTGACCTGACAGAGGACACCTTGAGTGCCTTTGTCAATAAAAAGCTGCAATCCGGACGCTTGGACGGAAAGGGCGGGTTGTCCCGAAAGACGGTAAACGATATTTGCGTCATTATCAAGTCCGCCTTGAAACTGGCCAGACGAAAGTTCCAGTATGCGGGAAGTGCAGAAATCCACGCTCCCACGGTCAAGCGGAAGTCTATGGAAGTCCTGTGCGAGTGGGAAAGCCGGAAAATCAGTGCAGCCGTGCTTCACGCACCGACGCCAAGCACGGCTGCTTTCCTGCTATGCCTGGAGACTGGTATCCGGCTGGGTGAGGCTTGCGCCCTGCGCTGGTCTGACGTGGATTTTACCAGTGGCCTGCTGCATATTCGGCGCACCGCCTACCGGATCAACTATGGTGGTCGCACAGAGCTGGTCATTCAAGCCCCTAAGACAGACAATTCCCAGAGGACGATTCCACTGACGGCAAAAATGCTTTCTGTGCTGCGTTCTTTCCGCTCAGGGCAGAATGACTATCTGTTTACCGGCAGTGAAAAACCTATGGAGCCAAGAACATTGCAATATCGCTTTCAGAGATTTTTGAAGGACCTGGAAATCCCCGCCAGAAATTTCCACACGCTGCGCCATTCCTTTGCGACTCGCTGTATCGCCTGTGGTATGGATATTAAATCGCTGTCTGAAATTCTCGGACACGCCAGTGTACAGGTAACACTTCAAATGTATGTCCACCCCTCTATGGATGCCAAGCGCAGCGCACTGGAGGCAGCAAGCACCCTATCTGCCATTGCTTAGCAAGCGCATTTGCCGTCAGGAACATGGTCAGAGGGATAGAGGAAAATCTACGTTTCCGTAGAGAAATTGGGCATATATATCGTCAAATGCTATAAAAGCCATTGCGGAAACGTGAGAAGGCAAGGCGGGCTGTGTGAAGTCAGGAGACCTACAACGCTGAAATGGATTTGACTCAAGGGCGCGACCACCATGGAGTCCAGCCAAATAAGGGGCGGGTATGCCCATTTGGGGGGATCATGGTTTGGGAAATCGAGGGAATACGTTTGACGGGAACAAGTGGCGTGAAAAGAAAATCATGCAGTACGTAGAAGGCCTCACCCCCAGAAGCCTGACGCTGTCTGTGGCTGCGGCTCCCGTTCCCGTACCCGTAGAAACTGTCACTCTGAACAAGAACCAGCTCTCCCTTGCTTGCGGCGCAAGCGATACGCTAACTGCCACCATTGATCCTGATAACGCAACCGACAAGGAAGTTACATGGACCACTGAGCCAGAAGGAATTGTGTCTGTGGTAGATGGCCAGGTTATTGGTTTGAAAGAGGGTACAGCCACTGTTACCGCTACCGCTGGTGGTAAGAGTGCGACCTGTGCGGTTACTGTAGCGCCGGAAGGTAAGATTCCAGTTGCTGGTATTTCGCTTGGAGAAAATGCCGAGGCATCTGTGGCAGTTTCCAAAACGCTTTCGCTTACTGCTACTGTGACTCCCAGCGATGCTACAGATGCGGACAAAATTTCGTGGGAATCCAGTGTTCCAGATGTAGCCACAGTTGCGGTTGGCACAGCACCGAATCAGGCGGTTATTACTGCAAAGGCGGTGGGTACAACCACTGTTACGGCGACTGTTGGAGGTCATAGTGCCTCTGTTACGGTGCATGTGACTAACCCGGCTACAAAAATTCAAGTTACTGCTGATAAAACCTTTCCGATTGCTATAGGGGCTACTGTTCAATTGCACGCCACTCTTACCCCGGAAAATGCAACGGACACCATTAAATGGTCAAGTAGTAAGCCAACGGTTGCAACGGTTAGCGAGACTGGAGTCGTTACGGCTGTGGGGGTAGGATCGGCCACGATTACTGCGAAGGGTGAAAGCAAAAAAGGTTTTCTGGCTGTTAAGGTTATCGATGTTGGAGATGGAAACTATATTGTTGCCATGCCAAACGACAAGACCGTCATCGCCGGTGAGAAAATTCTGCTGCCGATTACTATCAAAGGCAAAACCGAAGATTTTACCAGCTACAATGCGTACAAGCTTCTGCTGAATTATGACCAGGATGCATTGGAATTGCTGACAACTGCTCTGGATGATGCAACCGCAACGCTGACAGACAATAACGGTGAAATTGAGATTATGCGATGGGGTAGCTCGAAAGCACTGGGGAATATGCTGACACTGGAGTTTAAGGCGAAGGAAGTCACAGATGCGGACAAGAACCCCACATCGGTCACGCTGAAATCCGCACAGGTTGACATTTCGTCTGGAGCTCTGGATCAGAATGCCCCTAATGCGCAGATCGAGAATCCTGCCACTGTCCTCACGATTGAAGTCAAGCACTTTGTGAAGCTGCCAGATGGCGTTACTTCTTCTCAGGGGAACTACGTTGATCATGGCAAAGACTACACATTTACGTTGGAAGATCCGGAAGCTTTCTATGACTATGATGTGTCCGCTACTATGGGCGGCAATACGGTCACAGTCAAGAAGAATGAGAACGGTTCGTATACCATCGAAAATGTAACGGATGAGGTTGAGGTTATTCTAGTCAAAACGCCCAAGACGTATCAGGTCACAAGGACAGGCGAGGATGTAACTGGTTCTGCATCGGCAACATACGGTACTGACTATGTGTTTAAGGTCGATAAGCAAGAAGGCTTTAAGTATGAGATCAGTGTCAAGATTGCGGGTGAGCCTTACACTGGCGAGCTTGCTCCCGATGACGAGGGGAATTATAAGATTCCCGGAACGGAAATTAAGGGTACAATCGAAATCGTCGTGACGAAGACCGAGGATACGTCTACTACGACGGTTGGTGTTTATGTCGAAGGTACTGGCAAGGATGATGTGGTAGCTCCTACAAAAGCGACGAAGGATACTGAGTTCTCGTTCACTGTAAACGTGGCCAACGGTTATATTTATACGGTTGATATTAATGTGAATGGTGCAAAGTATACCGGAGCCAGTGTTGTAGATTCAGAGGATGGCACGAAAAAGACCTACACAATTCCGGCAGCTGGCGTTACGGGGCCGATTACGATTGCGGTTGCTAAGGACAAGGCATTCAATGTCACCTTTGAAAATGCTGCCCCACTTGAAATTAAAGCAGCGGGTGATGCAATCGGAAAGGTTGGCTCTGATTACACTTTCACAATCACTGGACTAAAGCGGGTTTACAAACTCACAGTAAGTGTTACTGAAGAAGGCGTTACAAAAGATGTAACATTCACAAAGTTGGAAAACGGTGCAACCAGATATAATTACACCTATACTGTTGAGAAAGTCCAGGGCGATTTGACCATCAACCTCTCTTATTCCGTAAGTGATGAAATGGTTGAGGTCGTGGTGAATCCGTTTGTAGAGTTAGACGGGAAGACGGTTTATTTGGTGGCGACCCGGACAAAAGCTGGAAATGCCAGAGACATGAAGCTGGACACATATGACGGCTACTTTATGTATGCAACGAAGCTTTATGTTGATAAATTCAACAATCCGGCGGCAGGGACAAGCTATGATACATATTTGTGGTTGACGACAGTGAACAAGGGTGAAGCGTTCACCCCCGAAGATGCGCTGAAGCATTTGACGTTCACAAACGGGTGTGAGGTTGCAGATCAAAACAAGAAGCTTGCCGCACCTGTGCCGTTGTCCAAGGATACGGGGGATGTAAACCATTCCGGCTACAAGGACATCAACGATGCGCAGTTGGTCTGGGATATTTACAATGATGGATACCAAGACTTTTGCATAACAAACAAGTATGCAAATGGCACCTACCTTCATCCGCAGGTTGGAGCAAGCATGACCAAATTCCTTGATGCGGATGTCAACAAGGATATGTGTGTGAATGCCCTTGATGCAGCTGCGGTAATTGCTCAAATCAAGTAGTCAGTAAACAAAAGAACGCCATCAAGCCTCCCTCCCACCTGGGAGGGAGGTCACACGACAACTTCCCAGCCGCATTCTGCCGGGAAGTTATCGTGCGTTTTGAGAGGTTGAACTCTTGCCCCCAAATTGAGAGTCGGAGTTGAGCCCCTGGAAGGGAAATTCAGAAGGAGTGTGCGATATGAGAAGATGGGTCTGTGGCCTTTTATGTCTGCTGCTGTGTGCGAGTTTGGTACTGCCAGCTTCAGCCAGCGGCGGTTATACGGTATCCATACCAACGGAGGCGACTATTGCCAGCGGTGGCACTGTGACAATTCCTGTGACAATCAGTGAGGGGACAGGAAGCTACAATGCGGTGGACATGCGTATTACGTTTGATGCCACAAAGCTGGAATATGCATCTTCAACATTGGCAAAGGATCAGGTAACGCTGACAAACGGGACTGTTTATGTCCGATTTTATGGAAAAGCAAAAAAGGCAGGAGCAGAAGCGTTTTCGGTTACCTTTCAGCCCAAAAAGATGGAAGAATCAGAGGTTAAAATCACTTCCGCAAAAGTGGATAATTCCGATCATGCACTGCGATATAACGCAACGGAAGCCACAATAGCCAATGGCGTTACTAAGGTTAGCGTCGTTGGGTACGAAGTTACACTTCCGGCTGGATTCAAAGGCAATGCAGTTGCGTACCCGGGGCGGGATTACACCTTTCATGGACCTGCCGGAACGACAAAGTATGTTGTGAGAGCAGAGATCAACGGGAAGAAATACACTTGTAGAGATAACGGGGACGGTACATACACGATTTTAGCGGAATACATTACTGGACCAATTACCGTGACGGCTGCAAGATCAATTGTTACCCCGGGAACTGGCGGGAATAATAATCACTTTGTTCCCGGAAAGGGGAGCACGACAGGTTCTTCGACAACCGGGACAGGCAGTGCAGCCGGGACCACAGCTGGCTACAAGCAACTGTGGGTTCAGCCCTATGTAGAATTGGATAATACGACAGTTTTTCTGATTGCCGTATCCGGCAGTCCCAAGAGCGGCCAGACCTACGCCTACGATGGCGACCCCATGTTCTATACGGAAAAGTACCGCAGCTCCGGGGCAGCGTTCGGAGAAAATGTGTACCTCTATCTGCAAATCGTAAAGAGTGGCGAGCCCCTTCTGGAAGCGGATGCTGCCAAGAAAATTACAGAAGTTAAGGGCACCTCCCCTACTATTGATGCTGACCTGGATATGGATGGCTCCGGTGAAATCAATGAGAAAGATGCCAAGCTCGTGTACAACGTGTACAATGCAATGTTCTGGGATTTTGACGACCTGCCCATGGCATCTTTCCTGGAAGCGGATACGAACCGGGATGGCATTGTGAATGTAAGAGATGCGGATGTTGTTGTGGACGGGCGGACTGCCCGATAATCTCAAAAGGAGAATGACTATGAAACGATGGATGACCATGCTGCTGTGCCTGTGTCTGCTGGCCACGGTGCTGCTGCCCTGCCAGGCATTTGCCACAGACAATAGCCGCAGCTATGATTTTCGACTGACGGTGGATGGAGCCAAGGAAGTGACCTCTGCTACCGGCAATACCATAACCGTGAGCCTGTCCCTGGCTCAAACGGACAGCGGCGCTCCGGGAGAGATGTACGCCATGCAGGCCGAGCTGGAATACGACGATACCTTCTTCGAGTTCGTGGAAAGCTCTGTCATGACCGCTTCCAATATCACCTGGAAAGAAATGGGACGGCGTACCGGTGGCCGGGTGGTCTACATGAATTTCCTGTCCCTTTCTGGCGGCCAGGAGTGGCCCAAGGAAACGGTTATCGGCTCTTTTCAGCTGAAAGTTATCGGCCAGGGCGGCGTGTCCGAAGTGAAGCCCGTGAATTGCCTGGTGTCCACCAAGGATGGCAAGGATTCCTTTGAGAGTGCGGATAACCCGGTACGGGTCATTCTGGATACGGATTGCACGGTTAAGTTCTTGAGCAACGGCGGCAGCGACGTGCCAGACCAGGTTATTCCCTACGGTGAAAAGCTCACCAAGCCGGAGGACCCCACGCGAGACGGCTATACATTCGATGCCTGGTACAAAAACCTGGACAGAACAGAATTGTGGGACTTTGACAACGATACCGTTACCGGCAATATGACCTTGTACGCCGGTTGGAAGCTGGGGGCTCCGGAGCAGGAGCACAAGGCTGGCGGCTCGATTTCCTGGTGGTGGCTGCTGGTACTGCCGCTGCTGGCACTGCTGGCGTTCCTGCTGCTGATGTTGTTCGGCAAAAAACGGGTGGACTTCGATACACGTGGCGGCACGGAGCTGGAAAGCGTATCTGTCCGCAAGGGCGAGAAGATTGACCCGCCCATGACACCTACCAAGGCTGGGGCCATGTTCGCCGGATGGTACACAGATTCGGAATGCACCCAGCGGTGGGACTTTGAGCAGGACAGTGTTGAGAAGAATATGACTCTGTATATTCGGGTGGAAACATTAGCGTTCACGCTCCTTTCGCTTTTCAGAATGTTCCCGCTGATACTGTTCCAGTCCCAGCTTCGCCCACTGAGGGAGCTGTTCGGGTTCCAGTGTCCCGAGAATGTCCCGCCGCTCAAACCGGGAACTGTCACCGGAATACAGATCTACACAGAAACAGGCAGAACCCCGACTGTGGGGACTGGCTCCAAAACCGCCGATGCAGAGCTTCAGCTGACGGGTTGCCAACTGATACTCCTTCCGCAGCACACCCGGACGGATCACTACGACTTTTCCATTCAGGTCATCGTCATAGGTAACGGGGGTACAGTCCTTGTTCGTCAGGGGTGTCGCATCAATGCCCTGAAATTTGGGTTTCAATACCTCTGCACGGGTTTTCCCAGCCTGTTCCGACAGCCGGTCCGCAAAGCACTTGACGATTTCACAGTAATCGTCACTGACCATGACCGCATTGTAGAGGGCCGCAATTTCGTTCTGCTGGCAGTAGGCGCACATGTAGCGTTCCTCCGGTTTGGCGTTCAGGTCCTCCCCAAGGACGATTTCCCGGTCCCCGATGCGGAATGCCTGGATGATCTCATAGCTGCCGGCCTTTCTTTTTTCATCTTCCATTTTCTTCCTCCATTCTTTCGCAAATCACTAAAAACCGCTGCCTGCCGCCGCTGGCGTAAGGGTGACAGGTCAGCAGGGTTATTAAATCCCGCCCAGGCTGGATTTTGATGGCATCAATATCATTGGGCTGGATGATCCTGGTTTCCACAACCTTGTAGTGCAGGGTGCCCCAAAGGTTCGTAATGTCCACCGAATCCCCAACCTGCAATTCCGGCACATAGCGGAAGTAGGGCGCGCCATTGTAGCCCCGGTGACCGGCAATGACGGCGTTGGTATTTTCACCGCCAATGGGAATACTGGTCTGCCCCAGTTGGGCGGCCCCGTCTGCCATGTGCTTGTCGGTGGCTCCCAGATACAGGGGCATTTCCATTTCCAGCTTTGGAATGGACAGCACCCCGAACACATCCCCGGCTTGGCCGCTGACGCTGAACAGCACGCCCGGCTGCTCGGTGGCTGCCAGACTGCTGAGCTTCGACTGGTCATCTTCATACAGCTCCCGGTTGTAGGCTTCCAGCATTTCCATCAGCTCCGGGTAGGGCGTGGACGGCTCTGTTTCCGCAATCGGTTCCGTGGTAAGCGGATTATCCAATGTGCTTTCCGTGGGACTGGTGCCATAGAAGGATTCCACAGAGCTTTCCATTCGTTTGCCTGTGTAGTAGTTGTTGATCGCCGGATACAGAAGGATCCCCATGCCAACCAGGTAAATCCACAGTAACAACAGAGTAATGAGAACGCCTTTACGCCGCATTGTTTTCTCCTTTCTGCGTCAGCCAGATAATGAACAGAATCAGGCAGATCAGAGCCACAATGCCAATGGCAAGATACACGCCCTTCTCGTACTCCTGCTCCCAAGTGGAATCGACGCTTTCCTCTGTTCCAGCCAGTTCTATGGCGGGATTTTCCGTGTTCGCTGGGGTGTAGGGAATCCGGTGGCCACGAACCAGCAGCCGATGGGTATTGACCCCAAATGGGGTGCAGGTCACAAGGGTACACAAGTCCTTGTTTTCCTCCAGCCCCAGATAGGTGGTGTCGTGGGGCAGAACGGTGTTGATCTGGTCCACCTCATAGGCCAGGACTTCGTTCAGCACCTCCAGATAGAAGGTGTCCCCAATTTCCAGCCTGTCCAGGTCGGAAAACATCTTCTGGCTTGCAAGGCCGGAGTGACCGGTGAGGATGGCGTGGGTGCTGCTGCCGCCAATGGGCAGGGAACTGCCGATGAGATGACCAACGCCCCGGTCCAGGGTTTCTTCCTCCGTGCCATGGTAGATGGGCAAAGATACCCCCAGCTTGGGAATGTGGACATAGCCCATGGTGCCTGTCCCGGTAAGGTCTAAGAGCTGGGCGTATTCCTCTACAGCAGAAGTTACAGAATCCTTGGAATAGCTGCCATGCCGGACGATGCTGCTCCATAATTCCTCATTGTACGCCCGGGCTGCGGCCCTGGCCTCCGGGACGGCAGTGTCTGGCAACGCCTGGACAGCATCCTGATACTCCGTATGGATCTGGGACTGGTGGACCTCATTGTAGCGGCTGCTGAAGATGGGATAGACGGTCAGCCCCAGTGCCAGCAGGAAAAACAGGACTGCCAGAGCGATGGTGATGATTTTTCTGCGCTTGTCTCGGATAGGATCTCCTCCTTTCGGACGGCACCCCGGAGTGTTTTTCCGGGGTGCCAGATACTTACCGGCCATTCTTCTTTTTGACAGTCAGAACAATGACACCGGCTGCGGTGGACATCAGAAGAATGCCCACCAGGCTGTACATCCAGGTGCCGTGATCGCCGGTCTTGGGCAAATCAAACCCCTTGGTGTTCTTTACGGTCAGGGGGACTTCGGCGTTGGCAGAGCCGTTGTCCTCCAGCATGGTGACATCATTCTTGTCCACAGTTGCGGAAGCGGTGGGGTAGTTGTGGGACAGTGCCCGCTGGGGGATATTGGCCAGCTTCAGATTCTCTCCACCGTCAAAAGCGTAGTGAGGGTCATTCTGGAGAACGCCCAGCACATCCTTGGCGTAGACATTGCAGGTATTGGAAGTGTTTTCCTTGATGCTAATGGTGACAGTGATTGCGTTTTTCAGCAGAGTATATCCGTTAGCCGTCTGGGTTTCGGTGACGGTATAGGTATCCTCCTCCAAACCCTTGACCATGATGTGGCCGTAGGACTTGCCCATGGTGACGGGGGTAAAGACGGTGGCATCTGCTTCCTTGTCGGTATGTCCGGTGACATAGTAGACTCCTTCCTCGTCATTGCGTTTGGCAATGATCCAGGTGCCGTCGGTCTTGTTCTGAATCTTGAACTTTACGCTGTCATAGAGCTTGGTTTCGGCGGCGGTTTCCGCATCCACATCGGAGAACAGCTTGGTCAGGTCCAGGCCGAAGGAAAACACATGGCAGTCTTCAATGAGGGTGTCGTAGTAGTCGCCGGAGGTACGCTTCCAGGTCAGAATGACGGTATTCTCATTGCCCTTTTCACCGTAGACAAAGGTCTTGTCGGCGTTGATGACGGCACTGTAGGTCACACGGATGGTGTAGTTGGAGTAACCGGTGTAGAGCTTGCCGTTCTTGTTGGCGGTGGCTCCATTGATTTCCTCCAGACCGGCCTTGGCAATGTCCACGGTCATATGGCGGCCATCCTCACTGTAGGTAACGGTGAACTTGCCGGAATCTTTGTCCCAGAAGGCTGCCTTGTCGGTGCAGGCGGCATCGGTGAAGAACTCCACCGTCACACCTGCGTCCTTGTCATAGGTCAGGCCCTCGCAGAGAGTGTCGTAGAAATTGTAAGTGGACAGGGCCGTTGCCTGGGAGGTGATGGTGGGCAGAGTGGAAACGATCTGGTATTCCATGGTGTCCCCGGCGGAGCCGGTAGCGGTGTGGGCAAAGCCATCCGTAATGGATGCGGAGCCTTCATTCTTGCCGGTGTCGGCTTTGGCTTCCCGGACGGTCTTTTCCAGAGTAGGGATGCCGGTTTCCTGTTTAGGGTACACGACTACATTATAATTCCAGGCAGTGCCGCCATCCTGGGAAGCGGAGTTGTCATTGCCGGTGACGGTGGTCATGGGCAGGGAGACGAAGAACGGGTTGGTGGTGGAAGTGACCATTTCAGGGACCTTGGTTTCCACCAGCAGATACAATCCCACAGGCAGGTCTCTTGCCACCGTCTTGCCGCTTTCGTTGGTGGGGGCCATAGCGGTGCCGCCGTTACGGATGAAGGTTTCCAGAGCGTTCTTCACCGTGGTGGAGTTGGCTTCCAGGCTCTGGGCCAGGGCCTTGTTCAGCGTATCGGAGGTGTAGAAGTAGCGGTCAGCATCCAGGCTGTCCGCCTCAGCGCAGCGGTTGGCACCGCTTTCCAGACCGATGGCTTTCAGCAGATCTGCGGCATCCGTCTTGTGAAAGCCGTAGAGGACCTGGGTCGTACCCTGGTTCTCAAAGGTCACAATGTCCGCGGCTTTCAGATAGGTGAATTCCACACCGGCAATGGCATATCCCTTGCTGGTCTGACCGTTTCCCAGAGCGTTGCCGTTCTGGCCGTCGGTGTCGCCTTTGCGGTTGGTGTTCACCAGGGTGTTTTCCACATAGCTCTCCTGCCAGCCGGTGGAGGGAAAGGCTTCTTCATCCCACACGCCGTCCTTCTTGGCGTTGGTGTAGTCGAACTTCCAGATGGTCAGGCTGCAAGCGGCATCCTGGTCGATGGTTTTGGCTTCATCTGCAAAAACAGCGGGAACGCTGGACAGCAGCAGGACAAGGGTCATAAGGGCGCAAACAATTTTCTTCATGGTTTTCATAGTAAAGTCCTTTCTGAATTAAGATTTTGAATTTGAGGTTAAAAAATCCGGGGTGTTTCCCCGGTTGGCGGATTACTGCTCTTTCTTACGGAGCAGCCAAAGATTTGCGGCGCACAGCATCAGACAAAAAACGGTAGCCATGGGAATGCGGACAAAGCCGGTGGAACCGGTCTTAGGCAGAGCGAAGGCTTCTCCGTTGACCACCCGCAGTTCCAGTGTATCCGCAGGCAGAGTACCCTCGAAAGCGGCTTCTTTCAGCAGGGTATAGCCCACCGGGGCTTTCGTTTCCGTGATCCGATATTGCAAGGTGATGGGCAGATTCTCCCAGGTCAGCAGACCATCCTCACCGGAACACTTACTGGCGGCTGCAAGGTTTTCTTCCGAAGGCTCACCTAGAACGCAAACACCGTTAGAGCCTGGAATGGCCGGATACCAGAGGCTCCCATCCTCGCTGCCTTCCAGCAGGAAGGTGGCTCCCGCCAAAGGTTCATCCTTGGTGTCCACCTTTCGGATGGTGATTGTCCCGGTACGCAGTTTGTTGAGGAACGATACCTCTGCCGTTTTGCCTGCGGTGACAGTAACGGTTTTCGGGGCTTCTCCGGAATAGAGGCTGTCAGCGGGCAGCACTTCCTCCACGGTGTAGTCTCCGGGGGTGAGATTGCCGGTGATAATTTTTCCGTCCCTATCCGTGGCAAAGGGAGAACCGGAAACCTCTTTCCCGTCCGCATCCGTGATTTTGAACTTCCAGCCCTCCAACGTACCTTCCGGCTTTACGGTTTTCTGGATGGAAATTCTGCCGCTGTAGTTGTTGATAAACGCCAGGGTGGTTTCCTTATGGGCGCGGATCACCAGCTTTTTCACGGAATCATCCATCTTCCAGTAATCGTCCCGGACCTCCTCACTGCCGGTTTCCTTGACCCAATAGGTGCCGGGTTCCAGATAGATACCGGCGGTGCCGTCCTGGCCGGTAATAAGGGTACGGAGTTCCTGGGTACAGGCTTCATCCGCATAGACAGTAATATGCCAGCCAGAAATCTCGTCGCCCGTGTTGGTGGATTTCGTGAAGTGGCCCAGACCCTGCTCTTTGTTCAGCCACCGGTCAACGGCAGTTTTTCCGTACTCCACAGCAACGGTGTGGAAGCCCAGCTCCACAGACCAATAGGGGTCCTCGGTGGGAGATTCCATAACGAGATACTTTCCAGAGGCAAGATTGGAAATGCGGATGATTCCGGTTTCGTCCGTAGTAAAGGGAGAGCCTGGGATTTCTGTGCCGTCCTTTTTGACGATGAACTTCCAGCCGTCCAGGTGGTTGCCGGTGTTGGTAGACTTTCGGATTTCCAGTACGCCGTATTGGGTGTTTGAGAAACTTACGGAAGCCGTCTGACCGGCTACTATGGTCACGGTTTTCACGCTGGTATCGCAGACCCAATAGGGATCACCGGAAACCAACTCCTTGGCGTACAGAGTTCCGGGCTGCAAGCCGGATACGGTCACGGTGCCGTCGCTGCCGGTTGTAAAGGGAGAACCGGAGATGGGATTGGTGCAGGCGGAATCCGTGTACAGGCCGATTTTCCACCCGCCCAAGTTCTGGCCGGTGTTTGTGGTTTTCGTGATCTTCACGGAGCCGGAGGACAGCTTGTTATAGAAGCTGACGCTGGTGGTAGTGCCGTTGGAGATGCTGACCATCTTTGGATTCTCTCCGGAACAGGTGTAGCGGGAGGAAATGGCACTGTTGGTATGCCCCAGTTCCTTGATGTAGTAGGTTCCAGCGTTCAGCCCGGTGATACTGATTTTTCCGTTGCTGTTCGTTGTGTGCGGGCCGGATACCAGAGTGGTGCAGGCGGCGTTGGAATACACGCCGAAACGCCAACCAGATAAATTCTGACCGTCCTCTGTGGTTTTTACCAGGGCAATGGCACCGGGGTCCGGGGCGTTGATCTTAAAATAGGCCTGCAGTGTATCCACCTGGGGAGAATAGAGCTTGACACAGGTCTGGTAAGTGCTGCTGGCACTGTAGTAAATGGATACAGTGGAGTTTTCCGCAGAGGGCAGACTCCGGGTAGCACTGAACACTGTAGACGGAGAAATAGAGCCTGTTTTGGTGATGGTCAAGGTGTTCCCGGACTTGGAAAAGGATGCACCGTTCCCATTGGTGAAGGAGAAGTTCCCCAGAACGCCGTTGGAATCCGTAATGCTTACCTGGTTCCCGCTCATGGTGATGGTGGGTGCGGAGCCGGAGGAGCGGCTGGTAAAGCTGGGGATTTTCATGGCGTTCTGAACACTGGAAACAATGCTGTTGTACTTCTCCGCAAAGCCGGAAACGCTGGCGACACCCGCATTGTAGAATACATCCCCGCTGGTATAGCCGTTGGAGCCACGGCGGTTGAAGGTATCCGCATCCCGCAATCCTGTTACGATCTCATAGATCAGGAACTGGGTAGCAATCCGGGTGGACACATTGGGGTTGTTGGCCATGGCCGTGGTTTTGACACTGTAATTGCTGTCCCACAGCTGCCGGGAGTATAGCAGCGTCAGTGCAATGGCCTGGCGGTAGGAATAGGGCATGGCATACCAGACATTACTGCCACGGGTGCTGCCACTGCCGGATACCCCCAGATCCTCGTCCATGTAGTTGCCCGAAGTGCTGGCTGCGTAATTCTTGCAGGGTTCGATGCAGTACAGCGGATCGTCCTCATAGGGAACATTGTTGTACCGGGCAAAGTGCCAACCCAGATTTTTGATATAGGCTGTTTTTGCGGCATCGCTTCCGTTGGGGTTGTAGGTCACAGACACCTGGCTTCTCAGGACCGTGGTGTAATTGGGGCTTGCCTTGTCAAACAGAAGTACGTTGGTGACTGTGGAGGCATAGGCGGCAAGCCGGTCATCCTCAACGGCATCTTCCGGGGCATCTTCTACCGGGTCAGCTTCCGGTTCTGTGACTTCCGTTTCCGATTCCGTGGTTTCCGTTGCCTCTGGCGGTTCAGTGGATTCTGAGGGAACTGCCGTTTCCGGTGGGGCCGTCGTTTCTTCCGCTGCCTCCGTTGCGGCCTCGGATGCTTCCACTTCCTCGGAGGTCTTCGCTTCATCCGCAAAGGCACAGGGCACCAGCCCTGCCAGCAGCACGGCCACCAGAAACAGGCAGAACCCTCGTTTCATGATTTTTCGCATGGCATTTTCCTTTCACAAAAGAATCACCCGCCGATTTTGGCAGGTGTCTACGTTTCTTTCAGCTGGTACAGCTGGTAATACAATATAAGGGGGAGTGTGAGGGGGAGGGGAACGACACCCTGGAGCCATTATCGGTCACGCTCCTTCTGCCGGACCTGATACCGGTGGTAATACTCCAGGGCTTTGATGACGTAGTCCTCCGTCTGCTTGGCGGTGAAGTTTTTTGGAATGAAAGGTTTCAGCCGTTCCGATTGGAAGCTGATTTTCTCTTTCTGGTTGGGCTTCTGCTCGCACATGATGGAGAGAATCACGTCGGCGTTGAGCCTACCGTTTTGAGAGAACTCTTTCATCTTCAGGGCCTGAGCCAGGGACGGCGTAGACTGCTCGGAACTGATGGAATCCAGCAAGCTGTTCTGCTCTTCCTCGGTCAGATAGGAAAGCTCCACGGCGGGCCGGAAAGCGATTTTTCCGGCATCCACCAGGTCAAGCAGAGGTTGGATAAGACTGGTAAGACGGATATACCGCCGTACCTGATCTCCGCTATCTCCTTGACTTTGGCCAACAATGTCAGCGGATTCGGCGTTTCTGGACTTCCCCGCCAGTGGCGTGGAAGTTATGTCTGTGCGCTGCCCCTGCCGTTTCATAGCTTCCAGCCGCATTTTGTAGGAAAACGCTTTTTCGCTGGGCAGGATGGTGGTGCGCTGCAAATTGCTTTCCACCATAAGAATAGTGGCCTCGTCTCTGGAAAGCTCCTTGATTTCCGCTTTCACGGTGGCCAGGCCCGCCAGTTCACAGGCTTTTGTCCTGCGGTGGCCGGAGACGATTTCGTACCGCCCATCCGGCTTCTGCCGCAGTGTCACGGGAGTGATGATTCCCCGCTCCTTGATGCTCTCCACCAGCTGATCCATGTCCTCGTCTAAGCGGACGTGAAAGGGGTGGTTCGGAAATTCGTCAATTTCCGAAAGGGGAATTTCATGGATTTTAGGGAGCTTGGATTCCGCCCGCTCCCGATCATCCATGAACAGTTCATCTAGCCCCGTCAGACCGAGATCGATTTGTTTCTTTGCCAAGTTCGGCTACCTCCTTTGTCAAGCTTGTGTAGGCCTGGGCCACCCGGCTTTTGGGGTCAAAGGCGAAAATGCTTTTGCCCTCGCCGGAGGCCTCGGCGGCTCGGACAGAGCGGGGAATTTCCGTGTCAAATACCCGGACACTGCCGCCCAATGTGGAGCGTAGGGCGGCGATAATGCTTTTGGCGTTGTTGGTTCGTCCATCTACCATGGTCATAAGGATGCCGTCGATTTTCAGTTTCGGATTGATCTGCCGCCGCACTCTGCTGATGGTGCGGATAAGCAGATTCAGACCCTTTGTGGAAAGAAAGTCCGGTGCAGACGGGATGATCACGCTGTCGGCGGCAACCAGAGCATTGATGGACATCAGGCCCAAAGACGGCATACAGTCAATGAGAATGTAGTCGTAGTTCTCTTTCACCCGGCTGAGAACGGATTTCAGCACCTGCTCCCGGGACATGGCATTGAACAGGCTCATTTCCACGCCGGACAGTTCAATGTTCGCAGGAAGCAGATCGACCCCCTCGCCGCTGTGGATGATGCCTTTTTCCCAGGGAACGGATTCATCCCGGATTTCAGCCTGCATGGCAGTAGCCAGTGTGGTATCCAGATCGTCGTCAGCGTTCCGTATTCCTAAGCTGATGGTCAAACTATGCTGAGGGTCATCGTCTACCAGCAGCACCCGGTTTCCGGCCTGAGCAAGACCTACTCCCAGATTGACGGTGGAAGTGGTTTTTCCGACACCCCCCTTCTGATTGACAATGGCAATGGTTTTGCAATGGTTCATTTTGTACCTCCTATTGTTATTTTGCTTATTTTTCTGCTCCACCAAAACACAGAAAATCTTTCTGCGCTTTGGTCGGTGCGTTTCATTCGGCCTCGCCCCCTAAACACACAAAGGGAAATCATCTGACGCTCGAGAGCGAATCGAGTCCATGGGCCTTTCACCCCTGCCGGGTTCTCCGCCAGCTCCGTAGAGAAGTATCATTGTCCTGTCTGGGCCTTCGTCGCCTTGCCGGTGGCAAACCGGCATTGGAGGCAGTATTTCTCGCTCAGCACCTTTGCTTCAGCCCTTGCGGGCTTCCTCGCTTCGTACCCCTTACGGGGCAGGTGGTCACGGCGTACTGTCCTCCCGGCTCTGGTCCAGAAGAATGTATCAGATGAATGATTATGAAGTTTTCAAGGTTCATCGGAAAGACCCGTAAGTGCCTTTCCATGTGGTAGGCATCGAGAAGGCCCAAATTATTCCATCTCCGCAAAAATTTTTTAGAAAAATTTTTTTGTGCAAAAGATTTTAGCAGATTTGCTCACAATTTGGGACAATCCATGAGCCGTAGACACAGAAATGAACTTGCAAATTCCGCAAAAAATAAAAGCCATGTTCATCGTGATTGCATTCACAATGAGCATGGCTTATAATTCAAAAAGAGAGGCAGCTGCTACGGCAATACTTGTCGTTTGCCTATGATATTGGTATTTGACCGTAACCGTGACCGTAATCACGATGAAAACAGGGTAAAAATAATAGACCGTATGTTATGAAATAACACACCTATTGAAATATAATTGCATGATTTTATACTAAAAAGTTATAATAGACGCACCTAACAAAATTCGAATCCACCTTCCCCCACCAATAAAAAGAGGACATCCGTAGGGTGTCCTCTTTTTATTGGTATCGAAGGCGGATTCGAACCCAATTAAATCCAACAGGCCAGTGGCCTGCCTAACAAACCAGTTCGCAAACTGGTTTTCTCCTTATTGCTTTGCCGTGCAAAGCAAGCCATCGAATCCACCTTCCCCCACCAGTCCCGCACCAGTTTTGGTGCGGGATTTCTTTTGTTTTACTGGGAAAAGGCTAATTTTCTTGCTCCAAAAGTTGAAGCTTTTTCTGCCAAATTTACTTTGACCGTAACCGTGACCGTAACGCGAAAATTTTGCGGTCAGCAGGCGACGGCTACGTGCTTTGTACGGAACGAATAAATTCTGTCATCCGCTTGGCGCTTTCCTTCTTCATGCCTGGTGTAGCGTGGGCATAGGTGGACAGTGTAGAAAAGGCTGTAGGGGAATTAATATGCTCCCCACAGTGTAGTCTCGAATTTTTGTTCTTTCGAGTGTCTACTCTATGGGGAGCATATCACGCCGAACAGCTTCCCGGTTTTGCAATGCCGTCTCAAAATACGGTTGCATTGTCCTATTGGAAAACGCGCAATTTATTTCCGCATGAAGTCGATTGCCTTCTCCAGCACCGGGTCTCTGCCGGCAAGGATATCCTCCGGTGTCGATTCCATAGGGATATCCGGCCGGATGCCGCATCCTAGAAATTCCGTTCCGTCCAGAAGCCGGTAGCCTACGGAACAGATGCGGGCACCGCCGCCGCTGCGCAGGCGCAGGAGCATGGGCGTTCCCGTCGTGCCGCAGGTCGGCGTTCCGATCACCGTTGCCCGGCGATTGCTGCGCAGCATCGCCAGGAAATCCTCAGCTGCGGAAACCGTTCTCCGTGAGGTCAATACGACGCAGGGCCCCGTGAAAAGGGCCTGCTGCCCTTCCCTGCCGAACCGGTCCTGATAGCTTTCCGTATATGTTCCCGCCATTTGTCTGCGGCTGGCCTCCACATCTTCCTGTGTATAAAGCCCCGCGGCAATTTCCCGTGCCTGCTCCTCGGGGGATTCTAGGATTATCTGGCTGGCAGAAGCCAGGTCCACGCCCCTGCCAATTCGGGTCCGCTTCCGGCAGCCGGAGAACTCTCCGGAAATCAGCAGCTCTGCCACCTGTGCCCCCAGCAGCGTCATGCCGCCTATGTTCTCCCGAATGTCCAGGATCAGCCCGGAAGGCATCTTTTTCTCCAATGCAGCACGAACCGTGGCTGCAAAATTCCCATGCATGAAGTCCGGAAGATTTACATAAAGAATATCATTTTCCAAATCCCGAATTTCAAATTTCCGCCTTTTTCCGACGGAATGCAGCTCAATTTTTTCCGGCAGCAATCGGAAAGGAAATATGCCCTCGGAGGTTTCCAATGTGTGCACCTTTCCGGGCAGCAGCAGGGGAAGCAACCCATTCAATCGAAATTCCGGCAAAAATTTCCCCACACGGTAGCCATATCTTGCCGCCTCATCCAGAACATCCGAAAAGGGCCTGCCGTCTATTTTCTCCACAACCGCACCCAAACGGTCTTCCTGCCCCGGCAGAGTGCCGTCTACAAAATAGGCGTTCCCGCAATATCGCAGCGAAAACGGCAGAAATCCGTTTTCCTTCAGGAATGCCCCGGGGAACTGATATTCCGTGTGCCCATCTCCCAAAAGATTCATAAATTCCGCGAACAGCAGATGGGTCTGAGCGTCATCCGTCCCGGCAAGCCGGGGCAAAAAATCGTAAAACGCCTGATCCCAATCACATTTTACTTCTTCGAATCGTGGGAATATCTCCGCTGTCCGCCGCCACAGCAGCGCAAGGTCCGCAATTTTGTCATACAGTTCCATTTTCCGCGCCTCCTTTTCGATAATACCAGTATAAATGTTGCGCTTTTCCTTTTCAAGTCTTGAAAACAAGGCAGTTTTCTGCTATAATAGAAATATAAAAGAGGGGCACAGGACGCAGAAAGCTGCTGCCAAGTCCCTCTCTTTTCTTGTGTCTTTTGGAATGAGAAAAAAAGCTTGAAATTCCATATTCCCCATGATATAATCCTGCTGCCAAAGCAAATGGGAGAATTTTCCCCCATTTCAGCAGAAGAATGTGCCAATTTTGGCCCAGCCCGGTTTCCGGGCCGGGCTTTTGTACAATATAAGGGAAAGGAATCTTCCTATGCAGAATAAATCCAAAAAGTCCGCCGTCAGGTCTCTGGCGGTCATGGTTCTTTTTCTGCTCATCGCCATCGGACTGGTGGTGGAGCTGCTTCGTATTTATGTTCCCAACGTCTGGGCTGCCTTTTCCAGCGGGGATGAAAATGCCCTGCAGACCTGCTTCGACGGACAGAGCACCGCCTACAGCGCCGGGCTGCTGTGGCTATTGTCCTTCGTCCAGATCCTCTCCGTGGTTCTGCCCGCCATGCCCGTTCAGCTGGTGGCCGGGATCGTCCTGGGGCCCTGGCTGGGCTGCGCGGTCTGCCTGACCGCCTGCATGGCCGCTCATATAGCCGTCTTTTACGCCGCGACCCACGCCCAGACATCCCTCGCCGCCCTGGAGGAGGCCTCCCCGAAGCTGAAAAAGGCCCGGGATGCCCTATCCGTCAAGCGGAACCGCACCTATTACACCACCATCCTTCTGCTGGCCCCGGGGCTGCCCAACGGCATCATCCCCTATGCCGCAGCCCACGCCGGGCTGCAGGGGCGGCGCTATTTCCTGGCGCTGCTGCTGGCCCTGCCCGTGCCCACCTTCGTCACCTGCCTTGCAGGCGATCTGCTGCTGTCCGGAGTCTGGTGGGTCGGCATTGCCATGCTGGCCGTGCTCTACATTCTTGTTGGCGTGCTCTTCCTCCGGCGGGATTCCCTGCCGGGCAAGATTCGGGGCCAGCTGCATAGGCAAAAGGCATCTCAGAACGGATAAAAAACCGCAGAGGTCACGTGCTCCTAAAGCACCGGCCTCTGCGGTCTTTCTCATCTCTGGGGATGTTCCTTCAAAAAGAACAGGAGCAGCGTCAGCGCCAGCAGGTCTGCCGAGCCGCCGGGAGAGAGATTTTTCTCAATGAAGCGCTTATCCAGCGATTCCAGGGTCTCCCGGCTGGGGAAGTTCTCCCGGTCCAGAATCTCCCGTACCTCGAGCGTGGCCTGCTGCATTCCATCAAAGCCGCCCCGGTGGATCATATTGGTATCCGCCGTGTGGACGATCAGCTCCAGCAGCGCAGCGCAGCCCGCCTCGTTGATGTCCATACCCATGCCAAGGGCTGTGTACAGGGCAGGCAGGCCCACCTCCCGCACCGCCGGGAAGCCCGCCTCTGCCTGGCCCCGAACGCCGGTAATGCCATGGAGTATATAGAGCTTCTGTCCGGCAGTCTTTGCTGTTTCCGGGGTGAGACCCCGATAGTCCTCGCTGACGATGCCCTTTGCCATAGCAGCGCATTCCTCCAGGACGCGGTCCGGATCTGCCCAGTTTTTCCTGTCCAGCCGTCCCAGCGCGCCACAGAGGATGCCCATGGAGAAAATAGCCCCCTTGTGGGTGTTGACGCCCACGGTTGCCCGGCGCATTTCCGCCTCGGCCAGCTTTCCGGGCAGACGCAGCGCCCGGAGGGTCTCTGTCGGCGTGCCTCCCTGCCGCCCGATGCGGACGCACTGGGCAAAATAAGGCTGCAGGGCTGCGGCGCTGGCCTGGAAGGTAAAGAAATCCATATCGCGGTGGCTGCCGCTGTTCTCCCGGTCCACCAGGCCCGGCTTGGGGGTAATCGCCACCTCATACAGCAGGGCCTGGCAGGCATACCGGGCCGCCTCCCGGCTGTCCGCCTCGTCCACAGCCTCCCGCAGGATTTCCCGGGTCTTTGCCTGGAGTTCTGCTACGCTGTGCTTCCGGCTCCGGGCGCAGACCTGGGCGCTCTCCCCGCAGAGCAGGCACCGCCGCCCGGGCAGGCCCAGCTCCTGCCGCTCCACCTTGCTGCCGTCCGGCCGCAGCACATCCATATCGAACAACCGCCCGATGGGCGCATGATCCTCCAGCTCCGCCGTAATGGCCTTGACGGCCAGAGGCTCGGCATCCACCAGCAGAATACACTCGTTGCCCGTCTTCTCCCGGACCTCTTCAAAATCGGAAACCGTCACGCCCGCAACGTCCAGCTGCCCCAACAGCAGCCGCTTCCCGAGGTCATAGCCGCTGCCGATCAGGGGGCTGTTTTTGATGGGGCCCGCAATGTTCATCGTGAAGCAGATCACCGTCCGCCCGCGTCTCAGCAGCTCCCGCTGCCGCCAGGCCCGCTTCTCCCGGGCCTCCAGCATTTCCGCCAAAGATACTTCCATGGTTTCCTCCTACATTTGTGCTTACGCAAGCATATTACACATCATACACGGTTTTCTTCCATTTGTGAAGTTGTTTTTGCACCGGCGAACATTTTCCACGAAAACACCCCCTGCGGTTGACCGGACCGCAGGGGGTGTTTCCAGAGAAAAGAGAGGTAAGAAAAAAATTTCACTTTCGCTTCCGTCTCCGGAAGCTGCCTTGCACTCGCATGGTTATTATACCGCATTTTCCCAGAAATGCAAGCTTTATTTTGTTAAATATATATTAACCGTGTCAAATTATTCCTTTTGTAATTGTGCATATTGTATAGTTGTAAACATTTTGTGTCTGTCCCTTGACTTTTGGCGGAATTGGAGTATAGTATAAGCAAATAAAAATTAGCACTCGTATCAAGAGAGTGCTAAACCATGAAAGAAGGATGGCTATGAATTTTCAGAACTATACGCAAAAGTCCATGGAGGCTGTCCAGAACGCCAAAAACCTTGCAATTCAAAACAGCAATCAGCAAATGGAGCAGATCCATCTGCTGGTGGCGCTGCTGCAGCAGGATGGAGGGCTTGTGCCCCAGCTGCTGAAGAAGATGGATGTGACGGTGGAGAGTCTGGAAGCCGCCGCGAAAACGGAGCTGGGCAAGGTCCCCTCCGTCACCGGCAGCCGGGAAGCCGACCGGTTCTATATCAGCGCCGACATGGATGCCGCCTTTACTGCCGCCGAGGCAGAGGCCAGCACCATGAAGGACGAATTTGTCTCCGTGGAACACCTGTTCCTGGGTCTGCTGGAAACCGCCCAAGGCGGCGTGAAGCGGATCTTCTCCGACTACCGCATTACCAAGGAGGCCGCGCTCAAGGCCCTGCAATCCGTCCGGGGCAACCAGCGGGTCACCTCCGACAGCCCCGAGGGCACCTATGATGCTCTGGAAAAATACGGCACGGACCTGGTTAAGAAGGCCAAAGAGCAGAAAATGGACCCGGTCATCGGCCGTGACGAAGAGATTCGGAATGTGATTCGAATTCTCTCCCGGAAAACCAAGAATAACCCCGTCCTCATCGGCGAGCCCGGCGTGGGCAAAACCGCCATTGTGGAGGGACTGGCCCAGCGGATCGTAAAGAAGGAGGTCCCCTCCTCTTTGCAGGACAAGACCATTTTCTCCCTGGATATGGGCGCCCTGGTGGCCGGTGCCAAGTACCGGGGCGAATTTGAGGAGCGGTTGAAGGCCGTTCTGAACGAGGTCAAGCAGTCCGAGGGCAAAATTCTGCTGTTCATCGATGAGCTGCACACCATTGTGGGTGCCGGCAAGACCGAGGGCAGCATGGATGCCGGCAACCTTTTGAAGCCTATGCTGGCCCGGGGCGAGCTGCACTGCATCGGCGCAACGACCCTGGACGAATACCGGCAGTATATTGAAAAAGATCCCGCTCTGGAGCGCCGTTTCCAGCCCGTCATGGTCAATGAGCCCACGGTGGAGGACACCATCGCCATTCTCCGTGGCCTGAAGGAGCGCTATGAGAACTTCCACGGCGTGAAGATCACAGACCCCGCCATTATCGCCGCCGCTACCCTTTCCCACCGGTATATCACCGACCGGTTCCTGCCGGACAAGGCCATCGACCTGATCGATGAGGCCTGTGCCCAGCTGCGGACCGAGCAGGACTCCATGCCCACGGAGCTGGACAGCGTGAACCGCCACATCATCCAGCTGCAAATTGAGGAGGAGTCCCTGAAGAAGGAAGAGGACGAGCTGTCTAAGAGCCGCCTGGCCCAGCTTCGCAAGGAGCTGGCCGAGGAGCAGGAAAGCTTCAACGCCAAGAAGGCCCAGTGGGAAAACGAAAAGAATTCCCTGGAAAAGGTCCAGAAGATCCGTAAGGACATTGAGGACCTGCACCGCCAGATTGAGGCCGCAGAGCAGAGCTACGACCTGGGCAAGGCCGCAGAGCTGAAATACGGACGCCTGCCCCAGCTGCAAAAGGAGCTGGAAGAGCAGGAGCGCCGGAACCAGTCCGAAGGCGAGAGTGCTCTGCTGCACGAGAAGGTCACCGACGAGGAAATCGCCAAGATCGTGGAGCGCTGGACGGGCATTCCCGTCAGCCGTCTGGTCCAGGGGGAGCGGGAGAAGCTGCTGAACCTGGAAAGCATCCTCCACAAGCGTGTGGTTGGCCAGGATGAGGCCGTCAAGGCCGTGACCGAGGCCATCCAGCGCAGCCGTGCAGGCATCCAGGACCCCAACCGGCCCATCGGTTCCTTCCTGTTCCTGGGCCCCACGGGCGTGGGCAAGACGGAGCTGGCCAAGACACTGGCTGAAGCCCTGTTTGACGACGAGAACAACCTGGTGCGGATCGATATGTCCGAATACATGGAGAAATTCTCCGTCAGCCGTCTGATCGGCGCGCCTCCCGGATACGTGGGCTACGAGGAAGGCGGCCAGCTGACCGAGGCCGTCCGCAGGAAGCCCTACAGCGTGGTGCTGTTCGACGAGGTGGAGAAAGCCCATCCCGATGTGTTCAACATCCTGCTGCAGGTGCTGGACGACGGCCGGATCACCGACTCCCAGGGCCGCACCGTGGACTTCAAGAACACCATCCTGATCCTGACCTCCAACCTGGGCTCTCAGGAGCTGCTGGGCGGCATCCGGGACGACGGCGAAATTGACCCCGCCGCCAAGGAGCGGGTCATGATGCTGCTGCGCCAGAGCTTCCGCCCCGAGTTCCTGAACCGTCTGGACGAGATCGTCTTCTACAAGCCCCTGACCAAGGACAACATCACCAAGATCATCGACCTTCAGATCGACAAGCTGAACGAGCGTCTTGCCGAGCAGCAGATCACCTGCCGCCTGACAGATGCAGCCAAGCAGCACATTGTGGACGAAGCCTACGACCCCGAGTTCGGTGCCCGTCCTCTGCGCCGCTATGTGCAGCACACCGTAGAGACCATGCTCAGCCGCAAGATTCTGGAAGGCCGCATCACCACCGGCTCCACCGTCACCGTGGACTGCCGGGATGGCGAACTGGTGCTGGCATAACCGCATAAACACTTTGACCCCGCCGCAAGTTTTCCCTGCGGCGGGCAATGACTTCGGTCTTGGTTTCGATTCTCCTTCCGATTTTGTTCCCAGCAAAAACAGATACGCCCTGCCGCGTCTCCCTTTTGAGCAGACGCGGCAGGGCGTATGTTATTTTGGTTTACAGCTCCACGTCCATCTTGGCGATGACGGCAGCGCAGCGGGGGCACAGGCCCTCGGCGTTGGCGTTCACGGAGTGCATCCAGCAGCGGGGGCACTTGGTGCCCTTGGCCTCGGATACGCCCACGGTGAGCTGGGGGAAGTTCACACCGGCGGCAACCTCAGCGCCCTCCTCGGGGGCAGTCCAGGTGCAATCGGAGACGATGCAGATCTCAGCCAGGTTGAGCCCGGCGCAGGCCTTCTTCAGATCCTCATCAGCGGTCTGCAGGGTCACATGGGCCTCCAGCGCCTTGCCGATGCGCTTGTCGGCACGGGCCTTTTCCAGCACGCCGTTCACGTCCTGGCGGAGCTTCATGACGGTATCCCAGCGGGCCATAGCGGCATCGTCCAGGGCATAGGCGTCAAAGTTCTCGGGCATCTGATTGAGCAGCACGTTCCGGCCGTCGTCGCAGGCGCGGTGGGGCATGGACTGCCAGATCTCGTCGCAGGTGAAGGCCAGGATTGGGGCAAAGACCTTTGCCATGGCATCCAGGATCAGGAACAGGGCAGTCTGGGCGGAACGGCGGCGCAGGCCGTTCTTCTCTTCACAGTACAGCCGATCCTTCAGAATATCCAGGTAGAAGCTGGACAGCTCCACCACGCAGAAATCATTGATGGCATGGGAGACCATGTGGAACTCATACACATTGTAGGCTCTCCGGCATTCCTTCACCAGAGCGTTCAGCTTGGTCAGCGCCCACTTGTCCAGCTCCTCCATATCCTCAGGGGCCACCAGATCATCGGGATCAAACTCGTTCAGGTTGCCCAGGCAGTACCGGGCAGTGTTGCGGAATTTCAGATAGTTCTGGGCGATCTGCTTGAAGATCTCCTTGGAGCAGCGCACGTCCGCATGGTAGTCAGAGGAGGCGGCCCACAGACGGACGATGTCCGCACCGAACTCCTTGATCAGGTCCGCAGGGTCAACGCCGTTGCCCAAACTTTTGTGCATGGCCCGGCCCTGGCCATCCACGGTCCAGCCGTGGGTCAGCACCTGCTTAAAGGGCGCGCCCTGGTCCAGAGCGCCGACGGAAGTCAGCAGAGAGGACTGGAACCAGCCGCGATACTGGTCGGCGCCCTCCAGATACACATCGGCAGGCCACTGCTCGGGGTGCCGGTGCATCAGAGAGGCATAGTGGGTGGAGCCGGAGTCGAACCAGCAGTCCAGGGTGTCCTTCTCCTTGGTGAAGTCCTTGCCGCCGCAGTGGGGGCAGGTAAAGCCCTCGGGGGCCAGCTCCATGGCGTCCTTCTCGAACCAGATATTGGAGCCGTACTCGTCAAAGAGCTTAGAAAGCTTCTCGATGGATTCCGGGGTGGACACGGGCTTGCCGCAGCTCTTGCAGTAGAACACGGGGATGGGCAGGCCCCAGCGGCGCTGACGGGAGATGCACCAGTCGGCGCGCTCGCGGATCATGCTGGTCATGCGGTCCTGGCCCCAGGCAGGGTACCACTGGACATTTTCAATGGCCTTGATGGCCTGGTCCTTGAAAGATTCCACAGAGCAGAACCACTGAGGGGTGGCCCGGAAGATAACGGGCTTCTTGCAGCGGTCGTGATGGGGATAGGAGTGGACGATCTCCTCGGAGGCAAACAGGGCACCGGAGGCGCGCATATCCTCCAGGATGACGGGGTTACTTTCTTCGGTCTTCATGCCGGCATACTTACCTGCGTAGTCGGTGTGGCGGCCGTAGTCATCCACGGGCACCACCAGCTCCATACCGTAGCGCATGCAGGTCTGGTAGTCGTCGGCACCGAAACCGGGGGCGGTGTGGACACAGCCCGTACCGGAATCCATGGTGACGTACTCTGCGTTCACCAGGCGGGAGGTCTTGTCCATGAAGGGGTGCTGAGCCAGCATATTCTCAAAGAAGGAGCCGGGGTAGCTGGCCAGGACCTCGTAATTTTCAAAGCCGCCGATATGCATGACCTTGTCCATCAGGGCCTCGGCCATGATGTAGGTCTCGCCATTGTCCGCCTTGACGAGGACATAGCTGTCTCTGGGGTGCAGGCAGATGGCCAGGTTGCCGGGCAGAGTCCAGATGGTGGTGGTCCAGATCACGAAGTAGGTCTTGGACAGGTCGAACTGGGAGAGCTTGCCCAGATCGTCCTTCATGGGGAACTTGACATACACGGTGGTGCAGGGGTCATCCTTATACTCGATATCGGCCTCGGCCACGGCGGTGACGCAGTAGGGGCACCAGGTGACAGGCTTCAGGCCCTTGTAGATATAGCCCTTGTCAAACATCCGGCCGAAGATCTTGACCTCCTGGGCCTCAAAATGCTTGTCCATGGTGCGGTAGGGATGCTCCCAGTCGCCCACAACGCCCAGGCGCTTGAAGCCGCCCATCTGCTTCTGAATAAAGTCCTCAGCGAACTCGGCACAGGCCTTCCGGAACTCGGGCACGGACATATCCTTATTGAGCTTCTTCTTGGAGGTCTCAATGGCCCGCTCGATGGGCAGACCGTGGTTGTCCCAGCCGGGGACATAGGGGGTGTAGTAGCCCATCATGGCATGGCTGCGGACGATGAAGTCCTTCAGCGTCTTATTCAGGGCGTGGCCCATGTGGATATAGCCGTTGGAGAAGGGAGGGCCGTCGTGCAGGACGAAGCGGGGAAGGTCCTGATTTTTCTTCAGCATTTCGTTGTACAGGTCCAGGTTCTGCCAGTGCTCCAGCATTCCCGGCTCCCGTGCAGGCAGACCGGCCTTCATGGGGAAGTCGGTCTTCGGGGTGATGATCGTATTTTTGTAGTCCATTGGAATAACCTCCGTCGATTGTTCTATTGAGCGTTTATTGAATTGATTTGCGTATTACAGAATACGGTATGAGTTGACAGTTTACAGTTGACAGTTGACAGTTTTTAGATTTTACAGAACAGCTTTCGTTGTATCCAACTGTCAACTGTTCACTGTCAACTGTCAACTAAAAAAGCCTTTGTCTCCCATAATAAGAGACAAAGGCATAATTTCCTCTGCGGTACCACTCTCGTTCCGCGCTTTGCGCGGCACTCGTCTGCGCGGTATCGGGCGCACCCGGTGCGGTCTACTTCCCTTTTGGGGTTCGGCGCACTGCTCCGAGGGGATAAGCATCCGGGCTTCCTTTGCTGCCTTGCACCTTCCGGCAGCTCTCTGAAAAGGATCGTCCCAGGCTCCTGTCCTCGTCCTGGCATTGCATATCGGGAAAAAATTATTTGTGGGTGGGGTCGTAGTTCCGGCCAAACTGCAGGTTCAGGTTGGCGAAACGGCTTGTGGTGGTATCGGTCGTGGGATGCTTGGGCTCTGCCTTGGGAGCAGTGTCCTCAGTGGAGCCCACCAGGGCCTCCACATTGTGGGCGATCTCATCGGCCACGCTGCCGCTGTCATAGTGCATGGCGTCAGCCACAACTGCAGCAGGTTCCGCAGGCGCAGCAGGGGCTGCGGGTGCGACGGGAGCAACGGGCTTGGCAGCGGGGGCTGCGGCCTTAATGCGCTCCAGAGCCTGAATGCAGGCGCGCATCTGCTCCTGAATTTCGGCAATTTTGGCGTTGGCGGCCAGACGGGCCTCCTCCACCCGGGCGTTCTCTGCTGCGATCAGCGCCTCGGCATTGCTGCCAGCTGCGGCAGGGGCAGCGGGGACGGCGGAAGCGGTGATGGCCTGCGCCTTGGCAGTGGCCTCCTTCAGCATCCGGTCGCACTTGGCCTTGGTCTCCAGAAGCATCTTGTCGGCAGCCGCCTTGGCGTCGCCGGAGGCAGTCTTGGCCTCCACGCCGCTCTTGCGGTACTCTTCCAGCTTGCTGGCCAGGACACGCATCTTGCTCTTGAGCAGTGCATTTTCCTTATACAGCGTAACATAATCCTCGGTCAGAGGCTCCAGGAATTCATCCACCTGCTGCATGTTGTAGCCGCCGAAGGATGCCTTGGAAAAAGACACCTGATCGATTTGCTGCGGAGTGATCATATCTATCTTCTCCTTCCTATGATCTGTAAATAAAAGTAGTCGGATATCCGCTTGCGTAAAAGCAACCGTTTCCCCAGGCAGTGCCCCACGATCCAATCAGCGCAGCCGACGGAAAAGCTCCATCGGCCGCCCCAGGCGAATTGTGCGGTGCTGCCTTATATTAGATGTAATTTTCAACCTCTGCCTGCAGGGTCTCCAGATCGCCGGAGATCTCCATATTGTGGGGGCAGAAGAGATAGGCGGACTGGGCGATCTTCTTCACATCGCCATCCAGTGCGTAAACGCAGCCGGACAGGAAATCCACCACACGGCGGGCCATGGCCTTGTCCACATTCTCCATGTTGACGATCACGGCCTTGTGGTCCCGCAGATCGTCGGCGGCCTTGGAGGTGTCGTTGAAGCTGCCCGGGCGGAACAGCACAACCTCCTGCTTATTGGCAGAGGAGCCGGTGTGCAGCACGGGGCCATTGAAGCCGGAGCTGCTGCCCAGCGCGCCGGAACCGGACGCAGAAATGGAGCCGAAACCAAAATCGCTGTCCTCATCCTCCTCCGGCTCATCCTCTACCGGGGCTGCAGCGCGGGGGCGGCGGGCAGGGGCACTGCGGCGGGCAGGTCTTTCCTCTTCTTCCTCGTATTCGTCCTCAGTATCCTCTTCGTCTTCGTCGTAATCATCGTAATCGTCGTCGGAATAGGGAGCGGCAAACTTTTTCACGTTGTCCCAAAGGCTCATTTCTGTTTTTCCTCCTGTATCTTTACATCTTCTGATGAGCAGTGGTGTAATCTCTTGCACCGAAAATGGCGGTGCCTATGCGAACCATGGTGCTGCCCGCGGCGACGGCATCCGCGAAGTCGCCGGACATTCCCATAGATAAACAGTCTACCGAAACATTATCGTTCTTTTTTGCCCGTATGTCAACATATATTTGCCGCATTTTAAGAAAAAATTTTAAATTATCGCCGGGATTCCGGGAAATTGGGGGAATTGCCATAAGTCCCCGGAGCCGGATGTTGGAAAAACTGTCAATTCTGTCCACAAGCGGAAGAATATCCTCCTCCGCAAATCCGGACTTTGCAGCCTCCTCGCCGATGTTGACCTCCAAAAGGATGTCCTGGCAAAGGCCCTGCTTCTGGGCTTCCCGGGAAATCGCGGCAAGCAGATGCTCGCTGTCAACGCTCTGGATCAGGTCCACCTTTCCCACCACCTGCTTCACCTTATTGGTCTGCAAATGGCCGATGAAATGGACCTGAGCCCCTGCATAGGCATTGTCTGCCAGCTTGGCCGTAAGCTCCTGCACCCGGTTTTCCCCGCAGATGCGGACACCGGCCGCAATGGCCCGGCGCACCGCCTGGGCATCATTCATCTTGGTAGCTGCGCAGAGGGTAACCTCCCCCGGTTCCCGCCCGGCTGCCCGGGCAGCGGCGGCGATTTCTTCCAAAACTTTTTCCACATTTTCTTCAATCGACATAGGCGTTTTCCTTTCTGTATACGGCAAAAGGCGGCGGAATCGCTCCGCCGCCTGATTTCCGGGACGGTAGGGGGACGCGCCTTACAGACTGGGCGCAGCCGCCTTCAGAGGCCGGATGGGCGCAAGGGTGGAAATGGCATGCTTGTAGATCATCTGCTGCTTCCCGTCAGTCACAAGGACGACCACGAAGCTGTCAAATCCCGTAATGATCCCCCGGAGCTGGAAGCCATTCATCAAAAACAGCGTCACGGGAACCTTGTCCCGGCGGACCTCCTTGAGAATGGCGTCCTGCAAATTCATGGTTTCGTTCATATGTATACCCGCTTTCTTGTTCATTTTTGGAGTACGCATATGCTAGCACGATTCACTTGTCGATTTCCCGCAGAAGCTGTCGGGCGGAAAGGAAAATATCCTCTCCGGTTGTGTTCTCTCCCCGGATAAGCCAGTGCATGGCCTTGTTCCGGCGGAACCAGGTCAGCTGCCGCTTGGCATAGCGGCGGGAGGACTGGCGCACCTGGTCGGCGGCAGCTTCCAGAGGCTCCCTGCCTGCCAGGGCATCCACAAATTCCTTATAGCCAATGGCCTGCATGGCCGTGGCCTTCTCGGGAACACCGGAAGCCAGCAGCCCCCGAATCTCCTCCAGCAGGCCCCTTTCCAGCATTTTCGTCACCCGCAGATCGATGCGGTCATAGAGCTGCTGCCGATCCGCAAAATCCAGGCCCAGCCAGACAGGGGTGAACCGGGGCGGGATGGCCTGGGTACGGCGATTGTGCTCCGTGATGGTCTCCCCGGTTTCCAGATAGACCTCCAGCGCACGCAGAAGCCGCTTCCGGTCCTGGATTCGCTCCGCCGCCTCCGGGTCAACGGAGCGCAGCCAGGCGGCCATGGCCTCCAGCCCCTCCGCATCCGCCTGGGCCTCCAGGCGCTGCCGGACACCGGTGGAGGGAAACGGCGCAAAGTCGTTGCCCCGGATGAGCGAATCCATATACAGCCCCGTGCCGCCCGCAATAATGGCGGTTTTCCCCCGGGCGACAATGTCCTCCACAATGGGCGCAGCCTGGGCGCAGTAGCGGCTGACGGAATAGTCCTCCTCCGGGGAGGCCACATCGATCATGTGGTGGGGAATGCCCTGCATCTCCTCTTTTGTTGGCTTGGCCGTGCCGATATCCATGCGGCGATAGACCTGCATGGAGTCGCAGGAGACCACCTCGCCGTCCAATTCCTTGGCCAGCTCCACCGCCAGGGCGGTTTTCCCGGAGGCCGTCGGCCCGGCAAGGCAAATAATTGGGTTCATGGGCTTCGCTCCTTTACGTCCTCTTAAACTGCCGCTCCAGATTCTTTTTGCTCAGGGACACGCAGATGGGTCTGCCGTGGGGGCAGTATTTCAGGCTCTCATCGGACATGACCGCCTTGGCCACTGCCAGAAGCTCTTTTTCGTCATTGACCCACCCGGCCTTGATGGCGGCCTTGCAGGCCACGGTGTGGAGCATTTCATCCCGGACCGTGTCCGCCTCGGTCACCCGGCCCCGGAGCAGGTCCTCTGCCAGGGTCTCCACGGTTTCGGCGGCGTCATCCGGGCTCAGGTCCATGGGAATCTGCCGCAGAAGCAGGGTATTCTCCCCGAACTCCTCCAGAGAAAAGCCCAGCTGCTCCATCATATCCGCGTGATTCACGATTTCAGCGGCAGCTTTCGGATTCAGGCGTACAGGAATGGGGGTCAGCAGGGTCTGGCCGACAATGGCCTCCTGATTGGCCTTCAGCTTGTTGAAAAGAATGCGCTCGTGAGCAGCGTGCTTGTCGATGAGGAAGGCCTCGTCCCCCTGCTCCACCAGAATATAGGTCCGGTACAGCTCCCCCACCATGCGCCAGGGCGCTGCCGCAGGCATTTCCAGGGCCGTCTGCTCCGGCGCATAAGCCTGTTCCGGCTTCTTCCCGATCCTTTCCTCGGGCCGTGGATTTTCCTCGGGCAGCGCAGGCAAGGGCTGCGCCGCTTTCGGCGGCACGGATACCGGCGCAGCCACCGGCGGGACCGGCGGTGCTGCCGGAGCTGCCGAGGGCAGGATCACCTGGGAGCGCAGCGCGGCTCTCTCCGGCAGCTTGGCCGCAGCCGCTCTGGCTGCGGCGGGATCGGGCTGCGGTGCGGACTGCACAGCCTTGGAGAAGGCCTGGTAGTCCTGGGCAGTCATGGTGCGGAAGAAGTCCTTTCCGGGCGCTGCCGCAGCCGTCTTTTCCGGCTGGGTCTCCGGGAAAAAGGTGGTATTCTTTGGAGAGAAATGGACCTGGGGCCGGTCCGGGGTCTTGTTCAGCGCCCCCAGCACCCCATAGTGTACGCAGTCAAAAACCGCTTTTTCATTGAGAAATTTCACTTCCGTCTTGGCCGGGTGGACATTCACATCCACCGCCGTCGGCGGCAGCTCCAGGCACAGCACACAGGTTGGAAATTTGCCCACCATAAGCTGATTCCGGTAGGCCTCCTCCAGGGCAGAGACCAGGAGCTTGGATTTCACAGGCCGGTGATTGACGAAAAAGGTCTGCAAATTCCGGCTGGGCCGGACATCCGTGGGCTTGGACACAAAGCCGGTCACACGGTATTTTTCCCAGGTGCTGTCCACGGGGATCATGCTTCCAAAGTCCCGGCCATAGACGCAGTACACCGCCGCCCGGAGTCCGCCGCTGCCCGGCGTGGACAGAACGGTCTTGCCGTCCCGAATCAGGGAGATGGCAACCTCCGGATGGGCCAGAGCTTGCAGCTGTACCGCCCCCGTCACCCGGGAGCCCTCCACCGTATCGGCCTTCATGAATTTCATGCGGGCCGGGGTATTGTAAAACAGGTCCCGGATGATAATGGTGGTTCCGTCCGGGCAGCCGGCCTCGTTCTCCTCGGTCACGGCCCCGGCCTCCAGATGGAGGCTGACGCCGGTCAGGGAATCCGGGGTCTTGGTCAGCAGATCAATGCGGCTGACGGAGGAAATGGCCGCCAGAGCCTCCCCACGGAAGCCCATGGTGCCGATGGCATTCAGATCCTCGGCGCAGCGGAGCTTGGAGGTTGCGTGGCGCAGGAAGGCCGTGCGGGCATCCTCTGCGGTCATGCCGCAGCCGTTGTCCGTCACCCGCAGGAAGGTCATGCCCCCGTCCCGGATCTCCACGGTGACCTTGGTGGCCCCGGCGTCCACGGCGTTTTCCAGCAGCTCCTTGGCAACGGATGCCGGCCGCTCCACCACCTCACCGGCGGCGATCAGATTGGCAATATGGGGGGATAATTGGATGATTTTCGGCATAACGTTACCTCAAAAGGTTCAGGGAATACAGATTGATCAGGCTGTGCATAACGATTGGGCCATAGATGCTGCCGCTTTTCGTATAGCACCAGCAAAGCCACGCACCGCCAGGCAAATACTGCACAAAGGCAAGCACCAGCTGCAAGGGGGTATAGGCTCCCACATAGGAGACGATATGCACCATGGAAAAGGCCACCATAGACACCAGATATGCCGCCCAGGGGGCCGTGGAATAGATATTGCGGAACACCAGCCCCCGATAGACGCATTCCTCCGCCACCGGGGCCAGAATGCCCGTGCCCAGCAGCATCAGATAGTAGCTGCCCTGGGTCATGGAGGCGATGGAGGCATCGTTCCGGTTCACAAAACCGGGGTCAAGCTGCCGGATGGCCCAGTTCATAGCCAGTGTGCTGAGCCAGTAGGCCACCAGCGCCAGGACAATGGCCTGTCCGAAGAGAATGGGATGGGCCTTTACGTTTTTCCAGGAGCCGGAGAGAAACCGATGGTAAATCCAAAGGGTTGCCAGGAAATTGATGAGAAAAAAGGTGAAATTCACCTCGGCCAGAGACAGCGGCTTTTTCAGCAGGCCATTGAGGCCGGTCAGGATGCTCGGCAGGAGCAGCAGCTGAAAGCCAAACCAGCTGAAGCCCACGATGGTTTCATCCCGGCGAGGGATGGGAGATGAGAGGGATGTTTTTGCCATATTGATCGTTCCAATCTGTGGTTGTACGTAAATTGGGGGTTGTCGGAACAAAGGCTTCCCCTGGGGGAAGCTGGCAGGGCAAAGCCCTGACTGATGAGGGGCGGCATGCAAAATCGATATGGAATCAGCCTAAGCAGGTATGTTTCTATTGGCTGAACCAAGATTGCAGATGTTTCTCCGCACCGGTTCTGCGTATCGCCCGAATTATGGTGCGATTGCCACCGGCAATCGATTATTTCTGATTCGCTGCGCGGAGCACCACCCTCATCCGACCCGCCTACGGCGGGCCACCTTCCCCCAGGGGAAGGCATTTTGTCCGACAACCCCCAATTTGCGGAATTCACGCGTCCAGCATTTTCCGCAGCTGGTACAGCTGATTCATAGCCTCAATAGGCGTCAGCGTCTCCACCTGGATGGCTTTCAGGGCGTCGCGGACCCGATTGGCGGACAGATCAAGCAGGCTGACCTGGTCGTCTTCCTCCCGCTTGGGAGCGGGGGTGTACTGGGGCCCCTCCGCTTCCAGCTCTGCCAGGATCTCCCGGGCACGGGTAATGACGCTGTTCGGCAGGCCCGCCAGCTTGGCGACCTCAATGCCGTAGCTGTCGTCCGTAGCTCCCGGGACGATTTTCCGCAGGAAAAGCATCTGGTCTCCCCGCTTCTTCACGGCGATATTGTAGTTTTTCACATTGGGCAGCTTGCTCTCCATGGTAGAAAGCTCGTGGTAGTGGGTGGCAAACAGGGTCTTTGCCCCCAGCTTTTTGGGGCTGGCGGCAAATTCCAGCACTGCCCGGGCAATGCTCATGCCGTCATAGGTAGAGGTGCCCCGGCCAATCTCATCCAGAATCAGCAGGCTCCTGGAAGTGGCATATTTCAGAATGGAGGCCACCTCGGACATCTCCACCATGAAGGTGGACTGGCCGGAGGCCAGGTCGTCGCTGGCGCCGATTCTTGTGAACACCCGGTCCACCAGACCGATTCGGGCAGCCCGGGCCGGGACGAAGGAGCCCATCTGGGCCATGAGCACGATCAGGGCCACCTGGCGCATGTAGGTGGATTTGCCCGCCATATTGGGGCCTGTGATAATGGCAACCTGGTTGTCCTTCCCGCCGAGAGCGGTGTCATTGGGCACAAACAGGGTGTCCTTCAGCATGGCCTCTACCACAGGATGCCGTCCGTCGGTGATGGAGATCTCCGGCCCCAGGCTGATTTCCGGGCGGCAGTAGCCCCGCTGCACCGCCACGGCAGCCAGGGAGCACAGCGTATCCGCCGCCGCCACCGCAGAGGCGGACTCCTGAACCCGGGCAGCCTGCCGGGCCAGCTCCTCCCGCAGGGAGGTAAAGATCTGATATTCCAAAGCCGTCAGCCGGTCCTTGGCGGTGAGCACCTGGTTTTCCAGCTCTTTCAGCTCCTGGGTGATGTAGCGCTCGCAGTTTGCAAGGGTCTGCTTGCGGATGTAATTTGCAGGCACCTGGTCCATAAAGGACTTGGAAACCTCAATATAGTAGCCGAACACCCGGTTAAAGCCCACTTTCAGGGTTCGGATGCCTGTCTTTTCCCGTTCACTGGCCTCAATGGCCGCAATGGTGCCGGAGCCGCCATCCATGATGTCCCGGAGCCGGTCTGCATCGGCGTTGGCCCCCTTGCGGATGATGCCGCCCTCCCGGACGGTGAGCGGAGGGTCGTCCACAATGGTTTTTTCAATTCCGTCCGCGCAGTCCGCCAGCGGGTCAATGGCCGCAGCAAGCCTTTGCAGCAGGGGGCTCCCCAGCTCTGCCAGAATTGCTTTCACCTGGGGCAACGCCCGCAGTCCACGGGCAAAGGCCAGCAGATCCCGGCAGTTGACGGTGCCGGTGACGATGCGGGTCATGACCCGCTCCAGATCCGTCACATCCTTGAGGGCCTCTTCCAGCTCGCCCCGGGCGATGGGGCTCTCCACCAGGGCCTCCACGGCGGCGTGCCGCCGGGTGATCTCTGCCGGGTCAAGCAGGGGCTTTTCCAGCCAGGAACGCAGCATCCGCCCGCCCATGGCCGTGTGGGTCTTGTCCAGCACCCACAGCAGGGTGCCCTTTTTCTCCTTGGAGCGCATGGTCTCCGTCAGCTCCAGGTTCCGCCGGGCATCCAGATCCAGCTCCATGAACCGGCCGGTGGTGTAGTATTGCAGCTCCCGGATGTGTTTCAGGTCATTTTTTTGCAGGGTCAGCAGAGTTTGCAGCAGAGCCCCGCTGGCGGTCAGGGCTGCGGAGAAGGAGGCAAGGCCCAGCTCCTCCACAGAGCGGCCGAAATGGCTTTCCAGGCAGGTACAGGCCTTTTCAAAATCGAAGTCCTCTGCCTTACCCTCGTCCACGCAGCAGCTCAGGCGGCGGAAGAGCACATCGGAGATGGCCTCATCCTCTACCCCCTGGCCAAAGCGCAGCACCTCGCTGGGGGTGAAGCGCCCCAATTCGGAAGCAACGGCTCTGGGGTCGGAGCAGGTGGTGGCGAAGAACGCGCCGGTAGACAGGTCGCAAAAGGCAAGGCCGAACTGGCCGCTCTGGCCGAAGACGCAGCCCATGTAGTTATTCTTGCGCTCCTCCAGCATGCAGCTCTCGGTGACGGTGCCGGGGGTGATGATGCGGGTAATGTCCCGCTCCACCAGTCCCTTGGCCAGGGCCGGGTCTTCCATCTGCTCACAGATGGCAACCTTATAGCCCTTCTGCACCAGCCGCGCAATATAGGCATCCACGCTGTGGTAGGGCACGCCGCACATGGGCGTCTGCTCCTCCTTGGGCTTGCTGCGGTCCCGGCTGGTCAGGGTCAGGTCCAGCTCCCGGGCTGCCAGTTTGGCATCCTCGTTGAACATTTCATAGAAGTCACCCAGGCGGAAAAACAGAATGCAGTCCTTATTCCGGGCCTTCATTTCCTGATACTGCCGCTGCATGGGAGTCAGTTCTTCTTTTGCCATAATTACTTCCTTTCCGCCAATTCTCCCGTCAGGCTCCATGTTGTTGCGCCGGTAATGCGCAGATTCTCATAGTTTCCGATCAGGCACTCGGGGCCGTCGAAGCGGACCAGGCGTCCGCCTTCGGTGCGGGCGGTGAGCTGGTCCCCATCCTTGCCGTCCACCAGGCAGCGCAGGGTCTTGCCCACATAGCCCCGGTGGATTTCCTCGGAAATGGCGTTCTGCCGGGCGCAGAGCTTGTCAAAGCGGCGGTTTTTCTCCTCCTTAGGGGTGGGGTCTTCCATTTTGGCCGCCGGGGTGCCGGTACGGGGGGAGAAAATAAAGGTGAACAGGCTGTCGTAGTGGACGCGCTCAATGAGGAAGATGGTCTCCTCGAACTCCTCCTCGGTCTCTCCGGGGAAGCCCACGATCACATCGCTGGTGAGCACCAGCTCCGGCATGACCTTTTTGGCATACTCCACCTTTTGCAGATAGGTTTCCCGGTCATAGTGCCGGTTCATGGCCTTCAGCACCCGGCTGGAGCCGGACTGGAAGGGCAGGTGCAGCTGCTTGGCGATCTTGGGGTACTGCGCCATGGTGTCAAAGAGCTTTTCGGAGGCGTCTCTGGGGTGGCTGGTCATGAAGCGGATCAAAAAGTCCCCGGGGAGCTGGGCGATTTGGGCCAGCAGGTCCGCGAAGTCCACGCCGCAGTCCAGGTCCTTGCCATAGGAATTGACGTTCTGACCCAAAAGGGTGATCTCCTTGCAGCCGCTGTCAATGAGCGCCTTGCACTCGGCCAGGATGGCCTCCGGGCGGCGGCTGCGCTCCCGGCCCCGGACATAGGGGACAATGCAATAGGTGCAGAAATTGTTGCAGCCGTACATGATGGACACCCAGGCCTTCAGGGAAGAATCCCGCACCTGGGGAATGCCCTCGGCAATGGAGCCCGCCTCATCCTCAATATAGAACTGCCGCTTTTTCTTGGTGAGCACGTTGTAGAGGATCTCCGGGAACTGCCACAGATGGTGGGTAGAGAAAACGCCGTCCACATAGGGGAAGCTCTTTTTGATCCGGTCGGAAACCTTGGTCTCCCCCGCCATGCAGCCGCACAGGAAGATTCTTTGCTCCGGATGGCGGCGCTTGGTGTGGGTCAGCGCCCCCAGGTTGCCGAAAACCCGCTGCTCGGCGTGCTCCCGGATGGAGCAGGTATTCATCACCACCACGTCGGCCCCTTCGGCATTTTGGACGATGGCATAGCCGCTCTGGGTCAGGTAGCCCCGCAGCTTTTCGGAGTCTGCCTCGTTCTGCTGGCAGCCATAGGTCTCCACATAGGCCGTGGGTGTCCGGCCCTGGGACTGCCAATAGGCCGCAATTTTATCACAGAAGGCAAACTGCGCCTCCAGCTGCTCCTGGTTGATGACGGTGGTTTTTGTATTCATTGGGCTGCTCCCTTAAAATTGGATTTGGATTTTGAAAAAGTCCGTGCAAAAATGTCCCTGCGCCGAAAATTCCCATAGGATTCCATTAAAATGTATCTTATATAATAGCATATTCCCCCATTCTTTGCAAGACCGCGAGAAAACAAAAAAGCAGGTCTCTTAATTGTCTCTTAATTGTAAACAATCTGTTTTTTGCTTGCATTTCTCCAACAAACATGGTAAACTTGGCAGGATTATCATTCCGAACATCGGAGAAAAGAGGAACCCATGAAAAAGTGCCATTATTGCGGCGAGGAATTTGACGAGGAATTGACCGTCTGCCCCGCCTGTGGAAAAGAGCAGCCGGAGAATGCCCCGGCCGCTGAGGAAGCAGCTGCTTCCCCGGATACCCCCCAGGAGCCTGCCGCCGAAGAGGCCGCCCCCCTTGAGAATGCGCAGAGCGCTTCCGAGGCCGCCCCTGTGGAGGAAGCTCCGAATGCCCCCGAGGAAGGATCTGCGAATGCCCCCCAGGCCGCCCCTGTGAAAAAGGGCATTACCAGTGCCTCCGCCATTGCCCTCGGCGTGGCCGTGGTGCTGCTGCTGACCGCCATTCTGGCTGTATTGATCCTGGACGGCAAGGACAAGCAGAAGCAGCTGGAGGTCCCGGAGAGCACGGGAGTCGCTGAAAGCGCCGAAGCCACCGAGGCCACCGAGACCACCGAAGCCACCGAAGCCACCGTCCCCGCCGACGGCAACCCGGACGACGTGACCTGCAAGGGCAGCTACACCGTCTCCGACGAGGAGGCAAAGGCCGCCAATGGAGACATCGTGGCAACCGCCGGAGACAGCACCCTGACCAACGGCCAGCTGCAGATCCTCTACTGGCGATCCGTTCAGAATTTCTATGCTCAGTATGGCACCTATGCCCAGTATTTCGGCCTGGACCACACCCAGAGCATGGACACCCAGGTCTGCGGCGTTGCCGACGGCCTCACCTGGGAGCAGTATTTCCTGCAGGATGCGCTGAACAACTGGACCATCTTTGAGGCCGTCGCCCGGCAGGCCCGGGAAGCAGGCTTCCGGATGAGCGACGAGAATCGGGAACAGATGAACACCATGGAGGACGGCCTGCTGGAGACCGCCACGAACAATGGCTTTGAAGACACCACCGCCATGATCGAGCGCAATTTCAGCGCCGGCGCCACTCTGGAGGACTACAAGAGCTTCTGGGAAATGTACTTCCTGAGCAGCGACTACTACAATGAGATCACCGGCAGCTTCGCCCCCACCGCCGAGGAGATCGCCGAATATTTCAACACCCACGAGGCAGAATATGCAGACAACGGTCTGGACAAGACCACAAGCTCCGTGGATGTGCGGCACATCCTGATCCTGCCCGAGGGTGCCACCGTTGAAACCGTCACCACCGAGGAATTTTCCGACGAGGCCTGGGCCGCAGGCGAGCAGAAGGCCCAGGAGATCCTGGACCAGTGGCTCTCCGGCGACAAAACCGAGGACAGCTTCGCCACCCTGGCAAACGAAAACTCCGCCGACACCGGCTCCAATACCAACGGCGGCCTGTACTCCGGCGTGACCGAGGGGCAGATGGTGGAGGCCTTCAACGACTGGTGCTTCGATGCTGACCGGAAGGTCGGCGACTACGGCATCGTCAAGACCCAGTACGGCTACCACATCATGTATTTCTGCGGCTCCCAGCTGCTGTGGGAATCCCAGGCAGAATCCGATCTGCTTGCACAGATGTCCAACGACTTCATCAACAACGCCGTTGAGGCCGCCGATGTCAAGATCGACTACAGCGCCATCAAGCTGGGCTTTGTAGATATGGCCTAAAAAAGCACAAAATAGCCAGAAAACGGGAGCATTCCTTACGGAACGCTCCCGTTTTTGGTGCGGGGTGACAGGATTCGATAACATCATAGAGCAAATTCCGTCAAGCCGGAATTGGGTTCGAATCCCGTACACAGCAAAGGGGCTGTTAAATAACCCCAAAAGCAAATCGCAGACTCTTTTCCAAAACGGAAAGGGTCTGCTTTTTCTTACCCATCAAGGCTGTGGATAACTTTTCTCTCAAA
>UQGU01000009.1 GCA_900540635.1 uncultured Eubacteriales bacterium
GAGCATCCGCTTGACGTGCGGAAGGTCATAGGTTCGAGTCCTATATCGTCCACCAAAAGAAACACCACCCGAGAGGGTGGTGTTTCTTTTGGTGGACAGGACTCGAACCCACTCAAATGCAAAATGGACTCAAGTAAATTGCGGGGCGGCTGCCGGAAAGGGCGGCCGCCTTTTTGCAGCGATTCTGGAAATACATTGATTTTCCGAACGAATTTGCTATAATATAGGCGAGAGCTTTTGCCCGGCAACAGGATGCAGCAAATTCTGCGCCGGATGAATTTGGAGGGGCCTATGAAACTGATCCACTGCGCCGACTTACACCTGGATTCCCCCATGGGGACCCACATGACCATGCAGCAGGCGTCTGCGCGGAATACGCAGATCACGGATTCGTTCCTGCGGCTGACGGAGTTTGCGCGGGAAAATGGCGTTCGGGCGGTTATCATTGCAGGGGATCTGTTCGATGGAACCCGTGTCCGCAGCCGGACAGTGGACGAAATTCTCGCCGCCATGGAGCGGACACCGGAGGTTGACTACCTGTATCTTCCGGGAAATCATGACGGTGCAGCCAGGGCCTTTTCCGACCGGGTACTGCCGGAGAATTTGAAGCAGTTTCCGACCGACTGGACCACCTTTTGTTACGAAAACGCGGCAATCTCCGGTGTGCAGCTCTGCGCGGACAATGGGGAAACCATTTATGAAAACGTTCCCCATGTTCCGGGCTGCGTCAATATAGCGGTGCTCCATGGCCAGGCAGGCACCGTCAGCGGGGAGAATCGGGTGAACCTGAATGCGCTCAAGGGCAGGGGAATCGACTATCTGGCTTTAGGCCACATCCATTCCTTCACCTTGCAGCCGCTGGACGAGAAAGGTGTCTACTGCTATTGCGGCTGCCTGGAGGGCCGGGGCTTTGATGAGTGCGGAGAGAAGGGCTTTGTACTGCTGGACGTGGACGAGAAAAACGTCCACCCCACGTTTGTGCCCTTTGCCAAATGCCGCCTGCACAGAGTGACTGTGGATGTTACCGGCCTGGATAACAATGCCCGGATCGCCCAGGCCATGAAGCAGGCCGTGGCGGAAATTCCCAAAGAGGATATGGTGGAATTTCTGCTGATGGGGAAGACGGACCCGGGGACGGACCTGTCTGTACCTTATTTGCAGGAGCTGGTGAAGGGAAAATTTGCCTTCACCAAGGTCAAGGATGAAACCGCCATGGCGCTGGATCCGGAGCAGTTCCAAAACGACATTTCTCTGAAAGGAATGTTTATCCGCATGGTGCTTTCGGAGGTGGAGAACGAGGAGGAGCGCGCAGCGATCATCCGCACGGGGCTGGAAGCGCTGGCAGGGGAGGAGATCGGGCTATGAAGCTATTGCGGTGCCATGTGGAGAATTTCGGCATTTTGTCCGACTTTGACCTTACGTTTACAGAGGGCCTCAATGTGCTCTGCCGGGAGAACGGTTTCGGAAAGAGCACCCTGGCGGCGTTTCTCAAGGCCATGTTTTATGGGTTGCCCAAAACCCGCGCCAAGGCAAGCGAACGCAAGCGCTATGACCCCTGGCAAGGGGGAAAATACGGCGGCTTTTTGGAATTTGAATACCGGGGGAACCAATACCGGGTGACCCGGTATTTTGGGAAGAAGGAGGATAGCTTTTCTCTGACGGACCTGACAAACCGCGCGGAGAGCACCGCGTTTTCGGAAAACCTGGGAGAGGAGCTTTTTCAGCTGGACGGGGATTCCTTTGCCAGGAGCACCTTTGTTCCCCAGCTTTCCGACCGGGAGATCACGGCCACGACTTCCATTCGCGCAAAGCTGACCAACCTGGTGGAGGACACCAACGATCTGAATAACTATGATACCGCCATGAAACAGCTCCAGGAATACCGCAAGAGCCTGAAACTCTTCAAGGGCGAGGGAGGCCAGACCGCCCAGCTGCGCCGGGAATGCCGGGAGCTGGAAGCGTCCATTCACAGCGCGGCAGAGAAAAAGGAGCTGCTGGAACCGGTTTGCCAACAAATTGACGCCTTGAACCGGGAGAAAAACGAAAAAACTGCGCAGCAGGCATTTCTGCGGGAGCAAATCCGGCAGGCCGATGTCCAGAAGGCGCTGCGCCTGCAGCAGGAAAATCTGGAGCGGCTGCGCGGGCAGGTCCGGGGGCGGGAGAAGGAACTTTCTGACCTGGATGGGCAATATCCGAAGGGATATCCGGCGCTGGAGGCGCTGCGTGCCCAGCAGGAAAATCTGACCAGAGCAGCCCACGCCCGGCAGCGGATCGAGCGCCGGGCCAATGCGGATGCTTCCGGCCTGTCGGAGGAAGAGAAAACACGGTTGGAGGCCTTGAACAGGCAATTCTCTCAGGGTATCCCCGGAGAAGAGGAGCTGGAAGCCTGGGAAAAGATGCGGCAGAAGCGGGATGCTCTGCTGGAAAGCCGGAATGCGGACTGCTTTTCGGCACGGGAACAGGCAGACTATCAGGCTTTGGCGAAAACCTTTGCCCAGGGCATCCCGGACGATGCGCAGATTCGGGAGGCCCAGCGGCAGTGCAGGCGCATCGAAGAACTGCAAAATAGCCAAAGCACGGAAACGAAAGGACCCGGGAAAAAGCGTGACTTTTTTTGGCTGATTTTCGGGCTGTTGTCTGCGATCCTGGGACTGTTGCTGAAAGTGACAATTCCCGGAATTTGCGCTATGGCGCTGGGTGTCGGGGCCCTGATTTGGACGATCGTTGACAGAATTCGAACATCCCGGGCAGCTGCGAACGACGTTGCGGAGCATGTCCGGGCGTTGGAGGAATTGCAGCGGCAGCTGAGTGCTTTCTTGGGGCACTATGCGCTTGATGGAGCAACCCCGGAAGAAAGGTTGGCGGCGTTGTTAGCGGATCGGCAGCGCTACCTGGAGCTGTCCGGACGAAAAGCGGACTGGGCAGATCGGCGCAGCCGGACGGAAACGCAGCTGCGGCAGGTGCAGTCTGATTTGCGGCAGGTGTTTGACCGCTTTTATCCCGACGAGTGCTATGACGATGCTTTCCTCAAAAAACTGCGGGAAGCATTGGAAACCTACCGGCGTTTGAACTGGCGCATTGCCGAGAATAGAAAAAGATGCGATATAGAGAATGCCCAGGACCGGCAGGAGGCCAAACAGGCTGTGGAAACGGTGCGGGATTTTCTGGAAGAGTATGACCTCATTGGAGATACGGAATCGGAATGCCTGGAAAGGATGGAGACAGACCTGCACCGCCGGAAGCTGCTCTGCGAGGAACTGGAAAATGCGAAAAATGCGCTGGATGACTTCCTGAAGAAAAACGGAGATGTGGGCCCGGCGCAGCAGAACGCTTTGCCGGAGGCAGAGGTGCTGGAGCAGCAGGAGCGGCTTACTCAGGCGCGGCTGGATGAACTGGAGCAGGAATTGCAGCAGGCCCGGGCACAGCGCAGAAGTCTGCAGGCAAGCGTGGAGTGCATCCCGGAATGGGAGGATCAGTTGGCAGTCCTGGAGGATGATCTTCGGGAGGCGGAGCGAAAGTGCAATCTGACGGATCGCACCATGGCCCTGCTGGAAAAGGCCAAGGACGCTCTGGCAAACAGCTATATGGACAAAATCGAGCAGGGGTTCCGCAGCTATACCCAGCAGCTTTTCCCCCGGCAGCTGGGCAGCGTGATGGTGGACAAGGATCTGCAGCCCCATATCGATGTCCGGGGGGCGGCCCGAGAGGTGGAGAGCTTCAGCGCAGGGCTAGCCGACAGCATCCTGCTGTGTATGCGTCTGGCGCTGGTGGATGCGCTGTTTGGCGAGGAGACTCCCTTCCTGATTTTGGATGACCCCTTTGTAAACCTGGACGATGAGCACACCCGGCGGGCGCTGGGGATGCTGCAGGAAATGGCGGAAACACACCAGATTCTGTATCTGGTTTGCAATACCGGTAGAGTGTAAAAAGAGGAGTGAATGGCATGAACGATAGTCTGTGCAATGATTGGTTTTTCACGGAACATTGCGATGATGCTTTTTTGCGGGGAGAACCGGCAGAGGCGGAGCGTGTCCGGCTGCCCCACACCTGCCGGGAGCTGCCCCTGCACTATGCTGCCCCCAAGGACTATGAAATGGTCTGCGGCTACAGGCGATATTTTGCGGCGCCGGAGTCTGGGGACAGACTTTTTCTTCGATTTGACGGTGCGGCCCACCAGGCGGAGGTATTTGTCAACGGAAAGAAGGCCGGGGAGCACCGGGGCGGCTATACGGCCTTTACCCTGGAAATCACGGACCTGGTGCACCCCGGAGAGGGAAATCTCCTGTCTGTCCGCCTGGACACCCGGGAGGATCCGACGCTGCCGCCCTTCGGCTTTGTCATTGATTATCTCACCTATGGCGGGCTGTACCGGGAGGTCTGGCTGGAAACCTCCGCCCAATGCCGGATGGAGGAGCTGTTTGTATATACCCCGTCTTTGACGGAGGCCGACATCAGCTTAAAGCTGGACCGGCCCCGGGAAAATGGACAGCTGCGCCTGTCTTTGCAGAATCCTGCTGGGGAGACCGTGGAAACCAAACTCCTTTCCCAGACGGCGGAGATCCACGCGCGCATTTCCCTGCCGGATGCGGCAGCCTGGACACCGGAAACACCGGTGCTCTATGCCTGCATGGCGGAGCTGCTGGATGAAAAGGGGCAGACGCTGGATGTGTGCCGGACCCGTTTCGGCTTCCGCACGGCGGTTTTCCGGGCGGACGGCTTCTATCTGAACGGGAAAAAGACCTTTCTGCGAGGTCTGAACCGGCATCAAAGCTACCCGTATATCGGCTATGCCGCCCCGGAGCGCTTGCAGCGGGAGGATGCCCGCATCCTGAAGCAGGAGTTGGGCTGCAATGCCGTGCGCACCAGCCACTATCCCCAGAGCCAGCATTTTCTGGATGCCTGTGATGAAATGGGCCTTCTGGTCTTCACGGAGCTGCCCGGCTGGCAGCACATCGGTGACGCAGCCTGGAAAGACCTGGCATGCCATATGCTGGAGGAGATGATTTTGCAATACCGGAATCATCCCAGTATTGTCCTGTGGGGGGTACGCATCAATGAAAGCCAGGATGACGACTCCTTCTATACCAGAACAAATGCCATTGCCCACGCTTTGGATCCCAGCCGGGCCACCTCCGGCGTCCGGTATCTGGAAAAGAGCAGCCTTTTGGAGGATGTGTACGCCTTTAACGACTTTTCCCATACGGGAAACAACCCCGGCGTAAAGCGGAAAAAGGACGTTATGCGGGAACGGGACAAGCCATTGCTGATCTCTGAGTGCAATGGCCATATGTACCCCACAAAGCCCTTTGACGATTGGCCCCACCGGCAGGAGCATGCGCTGCGCCACGCCCGGGTGCTGAACGCGGCCTATGCAGACGGCGAGCACGTGGGCTGCTTCGGCTGGTGTATGTTCGACTACGCCACCCACAAGGATTTTGGTTCCGGGGACCGTATCTGCTATCATGGCGTTCTGGACAGCTTCCGCAATCCCAAGCTGGCGGCAGCGGTCTATGCCTCTCAGGCAGAGACACCGGTGCTGGCGGTTAGCTCCTCCATGGACATCGGCGACTATCCGGCGGGACAGGTGGGCACGGTCTATGTCTTCTCCAATGCCCAGCGGGTGGAGCTCTATAAGAACGATGTGTATGTGACAACCTTGAAGCCCAGCCCCTGGACGGCGCTGCCCCATCCACCCCTGTGTGTAGACGACACCATCGGCGAGCTTTTGGAAACCCAGGAGCACTTTGAAAAGCCCAAGGCGGATGCCCTGCGGGACTGCCTGCTTGCTGCCGGAAAATACGGCCTGGCTGGGCTCCCTTTGAATAAGAAGCTGAAAATGGCCCGGTGTATGGTCCGCTACAAGATGAAATTTTCCGATGGAGTGGACCTCTACGGAAAGTATGTGGGCAACTGGGGCGGCGAGGCCACCCGTTGGCGGTTTGACGCGAAGGACGGGGAGAAGACCGTTGCTTCCGTGACCGTGAGCCCCGGCGGCAAGCTCCATCTGGAGGTCCGCGTCTCTGGGGAGAAGCTGACAGAGGGGGCTTCCTACGATATGGCAGCGGTCCGGGTCCGCATTCTGGACGAGAACGGCAATGTGGCACCCTATGCCCAGCTGCCTCTGCAATATACCCTGGAGGGACCGGCCCAGCTGGTGGGTCCCGGCATCCAGACTGCCGAGGGCGGCATGGGCGGTACTTACCTGCGCACGGTGGGCGCAGCCGGACAGGCGAAGCTGACCGTTAGCGCCCCGGGCTGCGAAAGTGTCAGCGTTGTCTTTGAAATCGAAAAGGAGGAAGGCTAAATGGAACAGCTTCTAACATTTTGCGCCGGAACGGACGCCGGAAGTCTGGAAGGAACGGCGGCCTTTTCCCCGGACTGCGGCGTGCTCCGCATCCGGGCGGCACTCCCGGCAGGAATTTTGACGGATGCCCGGGCAGAGCTGCCCTGGGCCATGGAGGAGACGGAAAGGCTCTTCATGAACGGCTACCAGACCTGGACCCACTGCCCGGAGCTGGGAAAGCAGGATAAGCTCCGGGGCCTGGACGGTGTGCCTGGGTTTATCCGGAAGCATTATGGCCTGGACCGCTACGGGGACTACTTTTTCGTGCCCTACAGCGGAAAAAAGGGCCAAAGCCATGGCTTTTCCTATTGCTATTTCCGCAAAGGAGATATCTACCGCCTGATCGGCTCCCTGGATGAAACCCCCGGCTACACCATCTTTGGCTACGATGCCCAGGCAGGGAAGCTGACCGTCCGCCGGGACTGCGCGGGAGTCCGCCATCCGGGCGGAGAATTCCCGGCCTTTGACCTGTTCTTCGCCCAGGGCAGTGAGAAACAGGTGTTCGATGCCTGGTTTGCGGCCATGTGCTGCACGGCAAGACCAGCCCCCAGGCTGACGGGCTATTCCAGCTGGTACAATCGCTACCAGGATATCAGTGCCGCCTCCGTGGCGGAGGACCTGGAGGGCTACCGGCAGGTACTGCCCAAAGGGAGTCTATTCCAGATTGACGACGGCTGGGAACCCTTTGTGGGAGACTGGATGGAAACGGACCCGAAGAAATTCCCGGATGGCCTCGCCCCCTTTGTAGAGCAGAGCCATGAGAGCGGCCTGCTGGCTGGGCTGTGGCTGGCCCCCTTTGTGTGCGAGACAAAGTCTAAAATCTACCGGGAGCACCCGGACTGGCTGCTGAAAACCGATGGCCAGAGCTGGTACTGCGGCTGCAATTGGAGCGGCTTCTATGCGCTGGATATCGACAATCCCCAGGTGCAGGACTATCTCCGGCGGGTTTTTGAACGGGTCTTTGACACGTGGCATTTTGATCTTGTGAAGCTGGATTTCCTCTATGCCGTGGCCCCCTTTGGAAACGAGCGGGAGTCCAGGGCCGCCAGAATGGGCCGGGCCATGAAGCTGCTGCGGCAGTGGTGCGGGGACAAGCTGATCCTCGGCTGCGGCGTGCCGCTGATGCCCTGCTTCGGGGTAGTGGACTATTGCCGCATCGGCTGCGATGTGAGCCTCAGTTGGGACGACAAGTGGTTCATGCGGCTGCTCCACCGGGAGCGGATCTCCACCAGGCAGTCCATCGACAATACGGTTTTCCGCCGCCAGCTCAACGGCCGGGCCTTTGGAAATGACCCGGATGTGTTCCTGCTGCGGGAGGAGAACTGTCAGCTGACGCCGGAGGAAAAGGACAAGCTGAGCACAGCCAATGCGCTGTTTGGCAATATTCTGCTCTGCTCAGACAATCCCGCCAACTACAGCCCGGAGACAATGGCGAGATTCGACCGGGTTCAGCGCATCTTTGCCCAGGCAGAAAAGGCGGAAGTTCAGGCAGATGGCGGCATTCAGCTCACCTATTGGCTGGACGGCCAAGAGGAAAAGCAGGCAATTCGGTAACACTGGGGCTGTTGAAGCCCTGTGGATAATACAACAGGAGTGTGAATACGCTGAAAAAATCACCTAGACAGCAGGCCGCACCCGGTTGAGGGGACTTTGCGCCTATGTTTGCCCACCTGAATGATGATGTGCTTTTCGGTGAGGTCTGGAATCAGGAGAAAATCGATGTGAAGACCAAGGTATCATTACGGTGGTGGCACTGATGGCCTTTGGCATTACGGATTCCTCCTTGATGCACCACTTGCAGAACGCAAAGGCCCATGGGGTTACCAAGGCAGAGATTGCCGCCGGGGCTACCTGGACCCTCACTGGCGACTGCACCCTCACCAGTCTGGAAAACAACGGCTCCCTGAATCTGAACGGCTACACCATTACATTGGCGGATGGGACGGTTTTGCGGTAAACGAATATAAGAAAAGACGCGGAATGGCTTGCTAGCCGTTTCGCGTCTTTTAGGGTTCGGGATTCAGGATGGATGGAAGCTGCGAATCATGCGGCATTGCCTTCCTGCAAAAAGGCGAATATGCATCGGCAGCCTGAGCGGTCTGCTCCTGAGGGGTCAGCACCGCGGCGAGAATGACAAGTATGCGCCTGGTTTTTGGTTTCATAGTTTGGCGCCTTTCCGGAACGGCGTTTACCGCGCAGAAGTCCTCCTGTCCAGCAGCAAATGCCGTTGCAAAGCGGGCGTGGCTGAACTATAATAAAAAAAGAAAAATATTTTTGTTTTTCCGTGCAACAACGCCCAGTGTTTTTCGTTATTATAAGTGAAAGACAAAAAAGGAGGTAGCCGGGATGGAGGACGAGCAGATTCTCAATCTGTATTTTTCCCGCTCAGAGCAGGCAATCGGAGAGACGGCAAGCAAATATGGCCCCTATTGCCACTCCATTGCGATGCACGTATTGGAAAACGAAGAGGACGCGGAGGAGTGCGTCAGCGATACCTGGTTTTCAGCCTGGAATTCCATTCCACCCAAGCGGCCCTCGCCCTTTTCCGCATTTTTAGGCCGGATCACCCGGAACCTGTCCATTGACCGCTGGCGCAGGACCCGGGCCTTTAAGCGGGGCGGCGGACAGATGGAGCTTGCGCTGGAGGAACTGAAGGACTGCGTCTCCGGGGCGGGGACACTGGAAAATGACCTGATCCGCCGGGAAACTCTGGGGGCGGTGAACCGCTTCTTAGGGCAGCTCAGTGTGGTGGAGCGCAATGTGTTTCTGTGCCGGTACTGGTATCTGGAGTCCTCCCAGGAGATTGCCGAGCACTCCGGCTTTTCCCAGACCAAGGTCCGCTCCATGCTTCACCGCATTCGGGGCAGACTGGATACATACCTGGAAAAGGAGGGCCTGAGATGACGGAGCTGGAGCTTTTGGAAATGCTCAGCGGTGTGCAGAGCAGCTATATCCAGCAGGCGGATGCCTTCCGGGAGGGGCGGCTGAGAATCGTCAGGAAAAAGCGGCCGGTGGTGACCGCATTGAAGATTCTTTCCGTGGCTGCCATGTTTGTGCTGATTCTGGGGGCGGGCTATTTTGGCCTGCAGAACCTTGCAGCAAAGCAGGCCTCTGAAAAAGCCAGCGAGACCATGGCGGCGCAGTCCAGCGCAATGGCGGATGCAGAGGACTGGCAGAGAATGGTCCTGCGGGACGGGATCCGGTTTTACAACGGGGATTTTGCAAATTCTTACAATTCTTACACCGTGTCCGAATTCTGCGGGGTATTGGCAAAGTGGATGGGCACAGAGGAAGCGCCGAAGCCTGCCCGGTATACAAAGCTGGATATGGACGGCGATGGGCTTGAGGAGCTGGTGGTGGAATTGGAAGGCACCGGCGATCTGCCAAGGCTGGTACTGGGCAGCTTTGACGGGCAGATCCTGGGAGAAATCTACTATGAACGCCAGATGAGCCAGCTCAAGGCCGACGGCGTGTTCTATGCTTCCGGCGGCATTGGAAACCGCTCCTGGGCCAGACTGCAAAGAAGCGCTGACGGCTGGACTGTGGAGGACCTGGAAGGAGACTATACGGATGAACCGGACGTGGCCTGGACTCAGTGGGTGAGCCTGGGCACGGCAGAGGTGACGGACTCTGCGGCGACGCTGCCTATGCGGGAAAACAATGGCAGCTTGACTGTGTGGCAGGAGGGAATGGAGAGCACCGTCCCGGCCTCGCTGTTCATTGGCCAGGGCTTTTCCATGTATGTGCCGGAGGAGCACTGGGTTTATGAATCCGTCGATTATCACGGAGTCGCTGCGGTCAGGTGGATTTACGCCGATGAAAATCTGGTGGAGTTCGTGCAGAATACAACCCTCCAGTTTACCTCCTGGGGGGCCATGCGGGTGTTTTACGACCGGAAATACCCCATTCGCATGACGGTTTTCTACCATGCGGGCATGGATGATGATACCCTTCGGGACTGGGTGCGGCAGGCAAATCCGGAAGTATCCTTTGAACAAAACGCCAAGGGCAATCTGTATGCCGATGAAATGTGCGTTTTCTTCCTCCGGGCGGGGAACGGTGCATTCGTCTGCGTGGAGGAATATCCGCTGGAAGCGACGGAGGGGGCCGGGGCGACTATGGCCGCTATGTGGGAAAGCTTTGAGCGCTGGCCGGATGAATACTTCCCCTATATCCAGACTTTTGAGAAACGCAATGCACAGACCACATTTAATCTCACCCGCTATATCGATTCCGAGCAGCGCTGGGAGGATTACGCAGCGGATTTCCAGCTATACCGGGTTTACGGGTACTCTATCTATGTGCCCAAGGAGGGCTTTTCCCGGGAGGAAACCACTTATGGCGGACTTGCTGCGGAGAAATGGGTATGCCGGGAGAATCCGGATGTCTGGTTTATGGTGGTAAATCTTCAGACCGACAGCCATGAGGATGCTGTCCAATGGGCCCTGTCGGCCGGCGGTTCCGACTATGCCCTGTACGAGGACAAAAGCGGCGGTGTGTCGGGAGGAAACGCGGATAATACGGCGTTTTTGTCCATCGGTTTTCAGCAAAGAGAAATCAACAACGACATTTATGGGGTGATTAGGCATTACCCGCTTGCAGAAATCGACGGCCTGGGTGCTTATGTAAAAGTCATGGCGGATGAATTCCGCACAGAATAAAAAATTGAGGCGGCCGGTTGGCCGCCTCGTTTGCGTTATAGGTAGTTGTCCAGCTCCTGCTCCACCTGGGGAATGGGCTTCACCTTCGGGGTGTAGCACTTGCCCCGGAAGATGACGCTGCTCAGCTGCTGCAGGGCGGCAAGGTTGTTCAGGGGATTCTCCCGGCAGACCAGCATATCCGCAGACTTTCCGGCTTCAATGGAGCCGGTTTCCTTCTCAACGCCCGCAATTCTGGCGCTGGCCAGGGTTGCAATGTGCAGGGCCTGGGTGTTGGAGACGCCGCAGAACCGGCGCAGGTAGGTCAGCTCCCGCCAGGTGCCATACTGGGTGACGTAGGGGCAGGCGGTGTCTGTGCCCAGGCCTACGGGGATGCCGGCCTCCAGGCAGGCCTTGGCGCAGCCCACAATGCCGTCCATGACAATGCGTCCGTTATACTTCTGCATATCCGTGGCATGGCTGACGGACTGATCGAACAGGGCAAAAGAAAGGGTGGGGGAGATGGTGGTTACAAGGCTGGCACCGTGGGTGCGGAACAGCTCCAGCATCTCCGCATCCGGCATGGCCCCGTGCTCAATGGTATCTACGCCGTTTTCCAGAGCAACCTTCACGCCCTCCGGGCTTTCCACATGGGCGGCGACCTTCAGCCCCAGTGCATGGGCCTGGTCACAGGCGGCGCGGATAATGGCGGGGTCCATTTTCAGCACGCCCGGCTCTCCTTTTTTCACCGCATCCAGCACACCGCCGGTGATCATCAGCTTGATGAGGTCTGCCTTGGTGGCGGCAATGTCCTTGACCCGCTGCCGGGCCTCCTCGGGAGAGGTGACCGCGTAGGCCAGAGACCCGGCCATGTGGCCGCCGGGGACGGAAATGGCCATATTGCCCGCCAGAATTCGGGGGCCGATCTGATGCCCTCCATTGATTTGATCCCGCAGCTGGGAGTCAAAGTCCAGGATGCCGCCAACGGTGCGGATGGTGGTGACGCCGGAGAGCAGCTGCTGCCTGGCGTAGCCTGCCACCATGGCCTTGCCCAGCTTTTTGGTGAAGTCATTGGCGGTTACCAGCTTCACGGCCTTTACGGGGTCACTCTGCTTCTTCTTGGGCTTGCCGGAGCCTGCCAGGTGGACATGGAGGTTGATCAGCCCGGGCAGTACATATTGCCCGTCCAGGTCCCGCTTGGGGTAGTCCTTGGGTACGGCAGCTGCGGGGACAATAGCCTGAATTTTGCCTTGATCAACCAGAATAGCAAGGTCCTTCCGGGGCTGCATGGCTTCGGTGCCGTCCAGCAGGATACAGTTGGTGAGAGCGTATTTGTCCATTAAAAAGCCTCCTTATTTCGCCCCGTGAAGCAGGCGCTGCTGCTTTACAAGGCGGCTGTTTGGGTCGTGATAGGGGCAGAGCATGGCCTCATATAGCCGCCGCTCTGGGCCGAACTGCATATCGGCCCGAAGGGCGGACCGGTACCAGAAGCGCTTGCCCACATAGGGAAGGTGTTTCGGCCAGAGAATCAGAGCATCAGCATGAAACTTGACCTCTGCTGCAAAGGAATTGAAGGTTAGATTGCAGGTGTGTACCGCCAGGATGGCCTGCTGTTCCCGGAGCGTGGGATTTTTGGGGTCCCGGATTTTCAGGCATTTTTCTCCGGGGCAGTAGAGATCACCGCCCAGCTGCTCCAGACCGGCAAGCAGCCGTCGGGGAGCCAGAAGAAACCTGTCCGGCAGCGGGATGCGTCCATCCGGGAAGAGAGACAGAATTTTTCCTACATAGGCGTTTGCGATTGCATAGCTGCCCAGACTGGCGGGGTTGCTGAAATAGCGCTGCAATTGGGGATCATGTGGGCGGGAAAACCGCTCCGTTACGTCCCGGAAGGCATCCACAAAGCGTTCCATAGCGGGACTGCCGGGGGTATCCCCGGGAGACAGCGCTTCCAGCGTTTCCAGGGGAAAGGCCACAAAAGAAATGGTAACCGCCGGGTCATCCCGGTCTGAGAAGCCGGGGAGAAAGTCGTGCTCCTGCTCCCGCAGCTTTGCCAGACCGCAGACCCTTGGATTTTGGCCCAGGCGGAACAGGTGCCAGTCGTCAAAGTAGCCGTCTACATCCTGTTTGTTGATAGGGGAAATTCCGGTGTCCCGGATGCCAAGCCGGTGCAGCAGGGTGGACAGGGGGCGGCGGCAAAGGCAGAAACCGTCGCGGGCCTCCAGCCAATCCCCCGGCAGGAAAAGCTCTGTTTTTGTCATTCCACTTTCTCCCGCATTGGAGGACACATGCGCAGATGATTGTTTTCCATTGAGATAACGCCTCAAGACTCTGTATGAATACCTGCATTATATTCCTTTTTGAAGCGGGATGCAATCCCTTTCGTAAAAACTTTCAAAACAGACAAAATTTTGAGATTTTATCGCAGAAAGTGAATATATATTTAAAATTTGAAATAAAATATTCTTGTTAGATAGTTGATTTTTTTGAAATATGATGCTATAATACGACAAGATAAAACAAGAATAAAAATTGAGGAGCGGTCATATGGCAGAGGATGCACGCGTTCGGAAAACAAAACAAAAATTATCGGCAGCTCTTGTCGGGCTGCTCCAGGAGAAGGCCTTCAGCGATATTACGCCGGCCCAGATCTGTGAGAAGGCTGGAATCAACCGTTCCACTTTCTACCGGAACTACCGGAATATCTCCCAGCTGAAGACGGAGATGGAGAACAAGATCCTTTCCGGAGTCCAGTGGGAGGGAAAACTGACGGACGAAGCCACCGCAATGAAGAATATTGCGGAACAGCTCGGCTATATTATGGAGCATAAGGACCTGTTTCAGGCTCTTTCTGCCGACGGATTCCGGGATGATATTTTCGATAAGATCCGGGATCGGGCCATTGCGCAGGCGAGAGAGTCGTACCCCGTTTTTGAAGGGGTTTCCCAGGAAAATGCCTATGAGGATATGAGCACCTATACCATCTGCGGTGCCGTGGGCCTGGTCCGGGAGTGGTTCCTGAGCGGAATGAAGCAGGATATCGATTCTTTTGCTGCTTTTCTGGCGAAAAGAATCGTTGAAGCTCTGAACGAGCTGTAAAAAACAGAATCAAGAAAGCGCCGGGCCGATGGTCCGGCGCTTTTTGCACATTTTGCATTTTTATTCTATTTTTTTTTTTTTTTTTTTTTTTTGAGTGAGTTTTCAAATTGTTCATTTTCTGAAACAAATCCCGGGAAGTGACCACAGAACTTTTTCAGCAAAAATGGGAGGCCGGTTTTCCGGCCTCCCATAGGGGGCAAAAGGGATTTACTTGGCGAAGACCCGCTTCAGGTGGACGAACCGGGGCAGGCCGTCTTCCTTGACCATATCGGTCTCGCCCTGGATGAGGGGCAGGCAGTAGTCAATGAAGCCCTGGTTGATGCCGTTGCCCTCGGCGTTGATCCACTCCAGAGGCAGCTTCTTCTCGGTGTTGGCCACCAGGCTCAGATCGAACAGCTTGGGCTCGCAGTGGTAGCCGTTGGCATCCCGGGTGCACTCGAAACCGACCATCTTGTCGGTGGTGCCGGAAACGGCGGACTCCACAGCCACCTTGCCGGACATGAAGGACTCGGCCATATCGGTGCCGGAAGCGCAGTGGGCAGCGCAGCGCTGCAGCAGGCTCAGCTCAATGGGACGGACCTTGGCGCCGGTAGCAGCCTTGACCACGTCGGCCAGGCGAGCGGCCAGACCGCCCAGCTGGGCATGGCCGAAGCCGTCGGTGCCGGAAGCCTTGGCCTCGGACACAAAGGTGCCGTCGGCATAGTGGATGCCCTCGGAGACGGCAACCAGGCAGTTCTTCTTTTCGGCGTAGATGCGCTTCACATCGGCAACGAACTTGTCCATGTCGAAGTCAACTTCGGGAACGTAGATCAGGTCGGGGCCGTCGCCCTTGGTGTTTGCCAGAGCGGCAGCGGCGGTCAGCCAGCCGGCGTGACGGCCCATGCACTCGATGATGGTCACCATGCCGGTGTCGTAGACCTTGCTGTCGCGGGAGACTTCCATGAAGGAGGTAGCGATGTACTTGGCAGCGGAGGCGAAGCCGGGGCAGTGGTCGGTGCCGGCCAGATCGTTGTCGATGGTCTTGGGCACGCCCATGACCCGGCACTCGTAGCCAACCTTGGCCATGTACTTGGAAATCTTGTTGCAGGTATCCATGGAGTCGTTGCCGCCGTTGTAGAAGAAGTAGCGCACATTGTACTTCTTGAAGATCTCCAGGATGCGCTTGTAATCGGTATCGTCCACATCGGGATCGGCGATCTTATAACGGCAGGAGCCCAGGGCGGAAGAGGGCGTATGCATCATGTTGGCCAGCTCTGCGGGATCCTCCTCGTCCATGATCATCAGCTGATCGTTCAGCACACCCTTGATGCCGTGGAAGGCACCGTAGACCTTGGTGATGTTGGGGTTCTCCAGACCGGTCTTGATAACACCGTAAGCGGAGCAGTTGATGACGGAAGAGGGGCCGCCGGACTGACCGACGATCAGGGAACCAACCAGATTCTTTTCAGACATTTACTATACCTCCATATTAGGTTTGATATAAAGATTTGTGGAAAATGCTGGAAATGGGCGCTTAAAAACCCATACGGTGAACATTATAGCATAAAGACATTCATTTGGCAAATATAATTATTGAATTATTCCCAAAATGTGCTATAATATGTTTCGGAATACAGGAGGGCGCAAGTCCTCTATATATGAAAGGATTGATTCCAATGGCTCTCGTAACAACAACCGAAATGTTCAAGAAGGCCTACGACGGCGGCTACGCCATCGGCGCTTTCAACGTCAACAACATGGAGATCGTTCAGGGCATCACCGAAGCTGCCGGCGAGCTGAAGTCTCCCGTCATCCTGCAGGTTTCCAAGGGCGCTCGTGCCTACGCCAACCACACGTACCTCGTGAAGCTGGTTGAGGCTGCCGTCATTGAAAATCCCGAAATCCCCATCGCTCTGCACCTGGACCACGGTGACAGCTTCGAGCTGTGCAAGAGCTGCGTTGACGGCGGTTTCACCTCCGTTATGATCGACGCCTCCTCCAAGTCCTTCGAGGAGAACATCGCTCTGACCAAGAAGGTCGTTGAGTATGCCCATGACCACGGCGTTGTTGTCGAGGCTGAGCTGGGCACTCTGGCCGGCGTGGAAGACGAAGTGGCTGTTGAGCACGGCAAGGAAAGCTACACCCATCCCGAAGAGGTTGAGGAGTTCGTTTCCCGCACCGGCTGTGACTCCCTGGCCATCGCCATCGGCACCAGCCACGGCGCTTACAAGTTCAAGCCCTCTCAGTGCACCCGGAATGCCGACGGCATTCTGGTTCCGCCCCCCCTGCGTTTCGACGTTCTGGAGGAGTGCATCAAGCGTCTGCCCGGCTTCCCCATCGTTCTGCACGGCTCCTCTTCCGTTCCCCAGGAATTCGTGAAGATGGTCAACACCTATGGCGGCAACATGCCCGATGCCATCGGCATCCCCGAGGATCAGCTGCGGAAGGCTGCTCAGCTGGCTGTCTGCAAGATCAATATCGACTCCGATATCCGTCTGGCTATGACCGGCAACATCCGTAAGTACTTCTACGAGCATCCCGATCACTTCGATCCTCGCCAGTACCTGAAGCCCGCTCGTCAGGCTGTCAAGGACATGGTCGCTCACAAGATCGTTCACGTTCTGGGCTCCGACGGCAAGGCGTAACTTTTCCCATTAAAAATTCCCGCAGGGCTTCCTGCGGGAATTTTTTTAGGAGGAACAAAACCCCGCGCATTTGTGGAAATGAACCATAAAGAAAGAGCGAAAAATTCAAATATTTTTCAAAAAGAATGTTGACTTTTGAAAAGATCAATGGTAAAATGATTCAGCCGCATCAAAGAGGCTTACAAGTGCTGCCCAAAAGCAGCCGCCTTTCGAGCGAGACTACACAATTAAAGTAGGTGAAATGAGAAATGAAGGCAGTTTTTGTTACCGGCGGTAAGCAGTACACCGTTGCTGAGGGTGATGTCCTGTTCATCGAGAAGCTGGCTGTTGAGGCTGAGCAGACCGTGAAGTTTGACCAGGTTCTGGCTGTCCTGGACGGCGAGAACTCCAAGATCGGTGCTCCCGTGGTTGCGGGCGCTGTGGTCGAGGCCAAGGTCGTGAAGAACGGCAAGGGCAAGAAGATCGACGTGCTGAAGTACAAGGCAAAGAAGAACGAGAAGACCCACATCGGTCACCGTCAGCCCTATACCAAGGTCGAGATCACCAAGATCGCTCTGTAATTTAAGAGTATGACAAAGATCGAATTTTTTACCGAGGACGAGCGGATCACCGGATTCTCCGTCTCCGGTCACAGCGGTTACGCTGAGGCAGGCTCCGACATTGTCTGTGCCGCCATCTCCGCCGCTGTTGCCATGGCCGAGGCCACCATCAATGATGTGTGCGGCGCGAAGGCCAAGGTTCGGGTCAAAGAGGAGGATGCCCGCATCACTCTGACCCTCCCCACAAGCTGCGATGAAGAAGAGAGCGTCCAGGCGTGCCTCGCCGGAATGATGCTGTATCTGTGCAGCCTGCGGGACGATTATCCCGACAATATCGAAGTTTTGGAGGTGTAATACAATGCTGAAGATTGGTATTCAGTTCTTCGCTCACCACAAGGGCGGCGGTTCCACCAAGAACGGCCGTGATTCCGAGTCCAAGCGTCTGGGCTGCAAGCGTGCTGACGGTCAGTTCGTTCTGGCTGGCAACATCCTGGTTCGCCAGAGAGGCACCCACATCCATCCCGGCACCAATGTTGGTATCGGCAAGGATGATACCCTGTTCGCCCTGGTTGACGGCACCGTCAAGTTTGAGCGCATGGGCAAGGACCGTCGGAAGTGCTCCGTTTACGCTGAGCAGTAAGACAAGCCTGTGAATGAAGGACTGCTGCTTTTCGGCGGCAGTCCTTTTTTTGAAATGCGGGTGGCAGAAAAAAAGAAATGTCCGGCAAATTTCCTTTTTTGTGTCACCCACCGTGAAACCATGGAGGTAAACAATGTTTGTAGATAAGGTTCGAATTACAGTCTGCGGCGGACGGGGCGGCGATGGCGCCGTGGCCTTCCACCGGGAAAAATATGTGGCCTCCGGCGGTCCCGACGGCGGCGACGGCGGCCATGGCGGCAGCGTGATCCTGCGGGTCAATGACAATCTTTCCACACTGCTGGATTTCCGTTATAAGCGGAAGTACACCGCCCAGGCGGGCATGAACGGCCTGGGCCGGAATATGAGCGGCAAGCGGGGAGAGCCGCTGATTATCGAGGTCCCCCGGGGCACCGTGGTCCGGGATGCGGAGACCAACCAGATCATTGTGGATATGTCCACCGGCGAGGACTTTGTCATCGCCAAGGGCGGCCGGGGCGGCTGGGGCAATGCCCACTATGCTACAGCGACCCGTCAGGTTCCCCGTTTCGCCAAGGCAGGCGTGAAGGGCCAGGAGCGGGATGTGATCCTGGAGCTCAAGCTTCTGGCAGACGTTGGTCTGGTGGGCTTCCCCAATGTTGGAAAATCCACGCTCCTTTCCGTCACCTCCAATGCCCGGCCGAAGATCGCAAACTACCATTTCACCACGCTGTTCCCCAACCTGGGCGTCATCTATGTGGATGAGGGCGTGTCCTTCGTCATGGCGGATATCCCCGGCATCATTGAGGGTGCGGCTGAGGGTGCGGGCCTGGGCCATGATTTCCTGCGGCACATTGACCGCTGCCGGCTGCTGGTTCATGTTGTGGATGTGTCCGGCAGCGAGGGCAGAGACCCGGTAGAGGACTTTAACGCCATCTGTGACGAGCTGGCCAATTACAGCGTGGACCTGAGCAACCGGCCCATGATCGTGGCTGCTAATAAGATCGACCTGCTGCCCCCGGACAGCGACAACCTCCAGCGGCTGCGGGCCTGCGTGGAGGCTGCGGGCTGCGAGCTGTACGAGATCTCCGCCGGTACCACCCAGGGCACCCGGAATCTCATGCGGGTGGTGGCTGAAAAGCTGCGCACCCTGCCCCCTGTGACGATCTATGAGCCGGAATATGTGGAGCAGCAGCCCGAGGCCGGAGATCCCCAGGAGCTTTCCATCGAGCATCTTGGTTCCACCTGGGTCATCACCGGTACCTGGCTGGAGCGGCTGGTACAGAACATCAACTTTGATGACTATGAGTCCCGGAACTACTTTGACCAGATGCTCCGCAAGTGCGGCCTGTTTGACCGCCTGGAGAAGATGGGCATCCAGGACGGCGACACGGTAGATATTTACGATATGCAATTTGACTATATGCGCTAAAAGAACGGAGAGGACCGCATTTTGCGTTCCTCTCCGTTTTGTGCTTTTTCATACCCCAAGCGGAGCCTTCCGGTCCTGGTATTGCTCCCACAGGTCGTCGCTCATCTCCTGGAAAATGCGCTTGCACCGGCAGCTGCCGTCCGGCAGATGGGAGACGGTGAGGGTCACATAGAATTCGTCTCCGGCTTCATCCTTGCCGTAGCTCACGTAGTCCTGCTTCCAGCTGTGGATCCAGGGCTCACAGCTGACGGTATCGCCGCACCAGGGGCAGGGGAAGCGCAGCAAACTCGCGTCCTGCAAAGCGGCCTGGGTGCTTTCATAGCTGTGGCTGCCCGGGGCCTCCGCAAAGACCCGGGAGGCGTATTCGTCCAGATAGCTTTCCAGATCCAGGTGGTCGCAGATTTTGGCCGTGTTCACGGAGTCGTTCATGGCATCGTGGGCGTCGCCGCCGGTCTCGTTCAGAACCTCCATGGCGTATTCCAGGGAGTATTTCACGGTGCTGCGCATGATCTCCCGATCGAAGATCCGCTGGAGGTCATACCAGTCCGGCAGGTCGGAGATATCCACGCCGTAGGCCACCATATTGTCGATCAGGGTGGGCAGATCGCTCATGCTCCAGGTCATAAAGGCGTATTCGTCTCCGCACCAGTCGATGAATTTTGCGTAGGCTTCCGGAAAGGGAAGTCCCTGTTCTTCCAGAAGCTTGTCGTGGATGCCGGTGAGGGAGGCAATGCGCTTGTGCATTTTGGGGTAGAATTTCGGCTTGCTGTAGACCCGCAGTGTGTCTACCAGCTGAAAGTGCTCGTCCAGCTTGGCAGCACCGATTTCAATAATATCCCCAGGGAAATAGATGGGGTCCACAACGGTGGAGAGGTCGTCTGCCGGCTGGTTCCATTCCAGGTCAAAAATGATGTAGTTCATGTCTTTTTCCTCTTTAAGCAAGAAGGGCGGCATTGCGCCGCCCTCTTGTGGTTATTTTTTGGCAACAGTCGGCATGGGCATATCGTCATAGTCGAAGACCTCACGGACTTTTTTGTAGATCTCCGTATAGGTCTTTCCGTTGTCGACATAGCGCCAGCCTGCACCGGCATAGGGCTCCTTGCCGTAGAAATTGGTAACGCAGTTGGAATGAATATCCTTGAAAATCTGCTGCTCAGCGGCGGGGACCCGGGTCTGCTTGCACATGAATTGCTCCAGGGGCAGACCGTCCAGGGCCTTCAGGTCGGAAACCTTGGAATAGCAGATGTTCAGGTTTTTCAGGCCTTCGCAGCCGGCCAGCGGATCAACGGATTCCAGCTTGTAGCAATAGGCCAGCTCCAGAAATTCCAGCTTCTTGCAGTTTCCAATCCCTTCCGGAAGCTGCTTGACGGCGCAGCCGGAGGCGATAAGAATTTCCAGGTCCGGCATATAGCCTACAAAGCTCAGATCCGTCAGGGTCTCGTTATGGCCAATGTCCATATACTTGGTCTTCCAGCAGTATTTCAGGTTCCCGCAGGTGTCATCGAAGACATTGTAGACGGCCCGGATGGTATCCGTGTTGGTCCAGGCGCTGTATTTGCCAAATTGAATTTTCCAGACCAGCTCTGTTCTGGGGTATTCCGCCCGGATGGTGGCCATGGTGTCGTTGTCCAGGCCGCAGTTCTCCAGCACAAAGGCCTCACAGTCTGTCATGATTGCCAGAGCCTGCTTCAGAGCGGGAACATCGTCCTCTGTCAGGGAAAGATTCTTGAATTCCACGCGGCTGTCGTTGGTGGAGATCTCTTTGCCGAAGAGGGTGAAGGTGTAGTGAAAGCTGGCGTTGGGGGCGGCGTTGACCAGCCACTCCACATCGGCCTGGCTGAGGCTTGTGGTTCCGTCGGCGCGCATAAGCTCCACACTTTCCAGCTGGGGGAGTCTTGCAAGGACTTCCTGGGCGGCGTTGATCTGCCCGGAGGTCAACTGGGAAAGGTCCAAGGTGGTGGTGTCGGCGGTGAATTCCTGACCGGCCAGCCCCAGGGTGTAGGTGATTTCCAGATTGGGGTAGGCGTTTTGCAGGTTGCTGAGCTCATCGGCTGTGAGAATGGTTTTGGGAAGAATCAGGCGCTGGGTGTCTTTCAGGTAGGAAAGGTTTGTCATCAGCGCTTCGTAGTCCGTTTCCTCGGCAGTCAGCGTGATCTCCGGTGTCCCGTGGGCAACGGCTTTTTTCCCCAGGTCCACCGTATAGATGATGTCTACGTCAGGATGCCTGGAGGCATAGGCCTCCAGGGCGGGGTAGGCGGTGGAGCCTGTGGCATCCAGCAGCTTCAGGTTTTTGTAATTTTCCAGGTCACCCAGATTTTCATAGGTGATGATCATTTTAAGCTCTGTCTGCAGATATTGGGCGGAAGTGGTCTCGGTTGCAGTTTGCGTTGCCTCCGGGACGGGATCCGCTTTTCCGCAGCCGACAAGCAGGAGTGCAAGCAGTGCAATCGCACATTTTTTCGGGAATCGGTGCAAGCCCATGGGGTATGGCCTCCAGTAAACATAATGCACTAACTATATCACAGTCGACCTGGAAATGCAAGAAACTGCCGGAAGAATTAAAGATTTTTCAAAGATTTCTTTCGGCAGCTTCCGTATATTTATTTGTGAAAGGTTCAGGCGGACTCCGCTTCCAGCAGCGTCCGGGCCAGCCGATGGGTCACTTCCGCGCAGCGGTGGGCGGACAGCGTTTCAAAGGTGGGGTAGTCCATCTCGGCGCTGTTGTCGGCCTTATCGGAGATTGCCCGCAGGATCACGAAGGGAACGCCGTTGCGGTAAGCGGTCTGAGCAATGGCGGCACCCTCCATCTCTGTGCAAAGGGCCTGGGTCTTTTCGATGATGAAGTCCTTCTTTTCTTTGTCTGCGATGAACTGGTCGCCGCTGGCAACACGGCCAATTTTGGTGTGGCCGGGGTTTACAGCCTCGGCGGCGGAGAAGGCGTAGGCCATCAGGGCGTCGTCCGCAGGGAAGGCTATCACATCCATGCCGGGTACCTTGGCATAGGGGTAGCCGAAGTGGACGCAGTCAAAGTCGTGGTACATGGCGTCCCGGCTGACCACCAGGTCTGCAATGTCCAAATCATTGCTCAGAGAGCCGGCAATGCCGGTGTTCACCAAATGGGTGACGGAAAAGCAGGAGCAGAGGATCTGGGCGCACAGCGCAGCATTGACCTTGCCCACGCCGCACTGGACGATGACGGCGGGCAGACCGTCCAATGTGCCTTCGTAAAAGGTGCTTCCTGCAATTTCCTTCGAAGTGCACTCGGCCATGGATTCCACCAGAGTCTCAACCTCCTGGGTCATGGCACCGATAATTCCGAGTTTTGTCATGATGTCCTCCTTATTCCGGATAAGTGAGCCGATCAAGCGTGATGTTTTCCAGCAGGGCGGTATAGCGCCTGCCCCAGTAGTTGGCCATGGAGAGATTCATGTCCAGGTAGTTGCCGCAGTCTCTGGGGCTGGCCCCGGGGACCTCCCCCCGGTAGTCCCGGATGAAGCGGAAGCAGTCGGTCACCAGGGGCAGCACGTCCTGGGAGCTCAGGTCGCCGGACAGCAGCAGGTAGAAGCCGGTGCGGCAGCCCATGGGACCAAAGTACAGCACCCGGTCCTTCCAGGCGGGGTCGTTGCGCAGAAAGGTGGCGGCCAAATGCTCAATGGTGTGCACCTCCGCCGTGTTCATTACCGGTTCCTCATTGGGGCTGGTGAGCCGCAGATCGAAGGTGGTGACGGCCTCGCTGCCCACGGCATCCTTCCGGGAAACATAGAGCCCGGGCTGCAGGCGGATATGGTCAATGGTAAAGCTGGTAATTTTTTCCATAAAAACCCTCCGGGGTATTTTGTATTTTTCTCGGACATGATACCATAGAAATGGGCGAAATGCAAGGAACGGTGTGAGAACAAAAGGAAAAAGATTCATGTAATCTTAAAAATGTTTTATGTCAATGCGGCTTGCTTTTTTTCGGCAGGGATGATAGAATATCATTGACTATACCATAAGGTAGGGATTTGCCATGGATAAGAACGATTTTGATGTCGATTTTGATTTTTCGAAGGACCTGGGCTTTGACCCTGACGAGCTCCTGGGCAGTGACGATCCCGGGGAATTTGATATGTCGCAGTATGACGATGACGATTTGAACCTGTCGGAGCTGCTGGGCGAGGATGCACCTTCCGGTGAGGAGAACTTCCAGGACTATAATATGGACGAGGAGGAGCTCCGCAGCGAGGGGGATTTCGAGCCATATCCTCCGGACCAGACCCCTGAGCAGGGGGAGGACGCGGACTACGGCGAGAGCGAAGACCTGGGCGAGGACCTGTTTTTCCCCAAGCGCAGCCGCCGGAACGACGGCCAGGGCGACGATCAGGGAGCGTATGACGCCGAAGGCGCTGAGCCGGAGGACAACGATTCCGAAAACTACGACCCCGAGACCTACGATCCAGAGGATTATGCCCCCGAAGAGGGCGGCGAAAACGACGGGGACGTGGATACCTATGCACCCGGCGAGCCTGTGGATGAACCCAGTACCCGGGAGGACCGGAAAAAGCTGAACCTGAAAAAAACCTTCTCCAATCTCTTCCCCAAGAAGACCGATACAGGCCGGAAGCGGGAGGCGAAGGAGCGTCGGGAGCCGCAGAAGCCCAGCTTCTTCTCCAAGTTCCTAGATTGGTATATGGAGCCCCTCAACCGGCGCAACGCCCCGGAGACGGAATACGTGGATGAAAACGGCCGCCGCCGCAGAAGAAGACGGCCCACCAAGGCTCAGATTTTCAAGGAGGCCTATCTGCCTGCCATCATTGCAGGCGTTGCGGTGATCCTCATCCTCTCCTTTGTGGTCGGTGCCATTACCAATGGCTTCAAGAATAAGAAAATCAAGGATGAGCAGACGAAGCAGTCCTCCATTGCCGCCCAGGAGAAAGCGGATGCAGCAGCTGCGGCTTATCAGCAGCTGCTGGCTGAGGCCGAGCTGAAGGCTACGGAATATGACTACGACGGGGCCGTCGAAGTGCTGGACAGCCTGACGGATGCCTCCGATGAGATCAAGAAAGAGCTGACGGCAAAGAAGGCCGCCTATCTGAACGAGAAGTCCAAGCTGGTGGAGTGGAAGGATGTCAACGCCATTCCCAATCTGTCCTTCCATGCACTGATCGAAAATCCCGTCCGGGCCTATGCAGACAAGGAGTTCGGCGGACAGTACAACAGAAACTTCGTCACCACAGGCGAATTCTCCAAGATTTTGGAGCAACTGTATAGCAACGGCTATGTCCTGGTGGATATGAAGAGCTTCGTGGCCAGCAACCAGGACCTGACCGGCTCTATGAACTATTCCTATAAGTCCATCTACCTGCCCGAGGGTAAGAAGCCCGTCATGATCACCGAGACCATGGTCAACTACTTTGAGTATATGGTAGACAGCAACGACGACGGCGAGCCCGATGCCGGCGGCGACGGATTTGCCTGCCGCCTGGTGGTGGATGCCAACGGGGACATCAAGGCACAGTACGTGGACGAGAGCAACCAGACTCTGACCGGTGACTACGACCTGGTGCCCATTCTGGAGACCTTCATCAAGGCCCACCCGGACTTCGTCTACAAGGGCTCCCGGGCAACGCTGGCCGTCACCGGCTCTCAGGGCGTCTTCGGTTACCGGACGGATAGCTCCTATGTGGCCAAAAAGGGCCAGGAGTACCGGGATGAGCAGGTGGCCCAGGCCAAGGTGGTTGTAGATGCCCTGCGGGAAAAGGGCTACACCATCGCCTGCTACACCTATGCCAACAAAAACTATCGGAACATGAGCGTCAATGAGCTCCGGACAGATCTGCAGAACTTTACCAACCAGGCCATTCCTGTGCTGGGGGATGTGGATACCATCATCTTTGCCCAGGGCGTCGATCTGGAGAGCTACTCCGACAATAAGTTTGATGTGCTCTACAGTGCCGGCTACCGCTATTTCATCGGCGCGTCCCAGGAGATCAAGACCGAGATCAACATCACCTATGTCCACCAGAGCCGTCTGATGGTCACCGGCAACGCCATGGCATGGCACAACAACCTCTTCACCAACTACTTTGACTGCAATGTGGTTCTGGATGTGGCCAACCGCGGCAATGTCCCCAACTAAAAGAGAAAGCCGAGGAACGGAAATGGATGCGGATATTGTCAGAGAAATAGAGTTTTCCCGCAGCCTGCGGGGCTACAACACAGCCGAGGTGGATGCCTTCCTGGAGCGTATGGAGGGGATGTTCCGCCGCAGAGATCTGGAACAGGAAAACCTGGAAAAGAAGCTCCAGGAGCAGTCCCAGCGGGGCACGGAGCAGGAGAACCGAATCAGCTTCCTGGCCGCCAAGATGGAAGAAGGGCAGCAGGAGGCCGAGACACTCCGCGCAGAGCTGGCAAACGTCCAGGCCGCGCTGGAGGCGGAAAAGGCCCAGACCCAGAGCTTGAACGAAGCTCTGGCAGCTGCCCGGGCAGAAGCGCTCCAGGCTGAGGAGCGCTGCAAGGTCCTGGAGAAGACCCTGGAGGCCAAGCCAAAGATTCAGCTGCAGCCCCAAATCCAGCTGCAGCCCCAGTTCAGGGGCTCGGGCCGTCTGGCCGAGGTTGGTGCCGCTGCAAAGGATTCCCTGAAGAAGCTTTCCGGAAGCCTGCGGTCCATCCGCAAGTAAAGAGCCAAAGGGCCGCTGCAAAAAACGCAGCGGCCCTTTTACAGTGTCGTGAAAAAGTAGATCAGGCCATAGACAGCCGACGCGCCCAAGCCGTAGACGATCACAGGCCCGGCAATGGTAAAAATCTTTGCGCCCACCCCCAGAATGAACCCTTCCGTCTGGAATTCCACAGCCGGGGCGGCAATGGCGTTTGCAAAGCCGGTGATGGGCACCAGTGTCCCGGCCCCGGCCACCTTGGCAATGTCATCGTAGAGGCTCAGTCCGGTCAGCAAGGCAGACAGAGCAACCAATGTCATGGACGCGGCGGTTCCGGCATCCTGCTTCGGCAAGCCGATGCTGCCGTACAGTTCCGTCAAGCCCTGCCCCAGGGTGCAGATCAGCCCGCCGATGACAAAGGCGCAGATGCAGTCCTTCCACAGCGGGGATTTGGGGCACAGCTCCTTCACCATTTTTGCATATTGCTTTTGGGTCATATCCATCCCTCCTGAGAACAGAATGCCCTTTTTTCGCAAAAATACCCGGAAAGAAATCTGACTTGCAATCAGAATGTGACTTTGCTACAATAAAGGAAACGAGGTGGTGCTATGGAGATTTTGTATCAGGATGCGGATATTCTTGTTTGCATCAAGCCTGCCCGGGTCCTGTCTACAGACGAGCCCGGTGGACTTCCGGAACTCGTCCGGGAGTCTCTTGGAGACAAAAGCGCGGATGTGCGCACGGTGCACCGGCTGGACCGTGTGGTCAGCGGGCTCATTGTCCTGGCCCGCAATGCCGCCGCTGCTTCCGAGCTTTCACGGCAGATTCGGGAGGGCGGCTTTGAAAAGGAATATCTGGCGGTGGTCCATGGAGCCCCGGCAGAGGAGCGCGGGACCTTCCGGGACCTGCTGGGTCGGGACAAGGCCCGGCGCATGACCTTTGTTGCAGAGCAGGGCGGCAAGGGAATTCAGGAGGCGGTGCTGGACTATTCCCTTTTGGCGTCCCAAAATGACATGAGCAAGGTGCGCATCCGCCTGCATACAGGCAGGACCCATCAGATTCGGGTCCAGTTCGCCAGCCGGGGAATGCCTCTGGTGGGAGAGCGGAAGTATTCCGAGCGAAACGACCCCTGCGAAATTGCCCTCTGGTCCTATCGCCTTGCCTTCATCCACCCGAAAACGGAGAAACCCATGGAATTCATCCAGGAACCGCCCAGGGAATACCCCTGGAACGAATTTGACTGAGGAGGCAAAAATATGCCAAATTATGACTTCTTTCAGCATAAGGCCTGTGAGTATTTCCCCTGCCATCAGGGGGCGGACCCGGAGACCTTCAGCTGCCTGTTCTGCTACTGCCCGCTGTATGCCTTGGGGGAGAACTGCGGCGGCAGCTTCACCTATACCAAGGACGGCATCAAGGATTGCTCCCGGTGCCTGCGGCCCCACAGAAGGGAAAACTACGGCGCCATCTGCGAAAAAATGTCCGGAATTCTGGAATTGGCCCGAAAAAAAGCTTAACCGAAACGGCACTATCGGTTGTATACGAGTGCTATATTCTATAAACAGGGGGATTTTCTATGGAAAAGATGAAGAAAAAGCTGGGCTTCGGCTTTATGCGTCTGCCAATGAAGGGGGACGAGATCGACATTGCCCAGACCTGCGGCATGGTGGATGAATTCCTGGCCAGAGGCTTTAACTATTTTGACGTGGCCCGTGGCTATCTGAACAGCAGAGCGGAGACGACCCTGCGCACCTGCCTGACCAGCCGCCACCCCAGAGAGAGCTACCTGCTGACGGACAAGCTCTCCGGCAGTTTCTTCAAAACCGAGGCGGATGTGCGCCCTCTGTTTGAGGCGCAGTTGGCGGACTGCGGCGTGGACTATTTTGACTTTTACCTGATGCATGCTCAGTGCCAGGAGAACTACGACCACTACAAGCAGTGCCGGGCCTATGAGCAGGCCTTCCAGCTGAAAGCCGAGGGAAAGATTCGCCATGTAGGGCTGTCCTTTCACGATTCCGCGGAGTTCCTGGACAAGATCCTGACGGAGTATCCCCAGATCGAAATCGTTCAGCTCCAATTTAACTACCTGGACTATGAAGACCCCGCCGTCCAGAGCAAGGCCTGCTACGAGGTCTGTGTGAAGCATGGCAAGCCTGTGCTGGTTATGGAGCCGGTAAAGGGCGGCAGACTGACCCAGCTTCCGGAGAAGGCCCAGGAAATTCTGGACGAGCTCCACGGCGGCAGCAGCGCCAGCTATGCCATTCGCTTTGCGGCAGGTTTTGAGAACATCAAAATGGTCCTGTCCGGCATGAGCTCTATGGAGCAGCTGAAGGACAACACGGACTACATGGCGGATTTCAAGCCTCTGAACGAGCAGGAACTGAATGCCATTGAGGGGGTGCGGAATGTATTCCGCAGCATGAACCTGATCCCCTGCACGGCCTGCCGCTACTGCGAGGCAGGCTGCCCCCAGCAGATCCACATCCCCGATCTGTTTGCGGTGATGAACACCAAGCAGACCCATAAGGACTGGAATGCGGATTTCTACTACGATGTCCATACGGCCAATTCCGGCAAGGCATCGGACTGCGTGGGATGCGGCCAGTGCGAGGAGATCTGCCCCCAGCATTTGGAGATTCGCTCTTTGCTGAAGCAGGTCGCCGGGATCTTTGAAAAGAAGGAAGCGAAATAAGAAAACGGGGTGCCCCAGCCTGGGGCACCCAAAAAATCGCCTGACTTGACAGAAAAGCCGGGAAAGGCTATACTGTGTACACAAAAAGAAAATTGGAGATTTGCTATGCTTGCTTCTGCACAGGGGAAAAACCTGAATCGCTATGTGCCGGATTATGTGCTGTTTGACCTGGAAACCACGGGAATTTCCTGCAATTGCGATGAGGTGATTGAAATATCTGCCGTGAAGGTCCGCAGTGGAACCATTGCGGATAGCTTCTCGAGCCTGGTAAACCCCGGCAGACCCATTCCCTGGGGCGCAAGTCAGGTGAACAATATCACGGACGGGATGGTCTCGGATGCCCCGACTATGGAGGAGATTCTGCCGGTGTTTCTGAACTTCTTCGGCGACGACGTGCTGGTGGGCCACAACATTGAGCGGTTCGACCTGAAATTCCTGGTTCGGGACTGCCGTACCCGCTTCGGCCTGGTGCCGGGCAACGACTATGTGGATACCCTGCGCTTTGCCCGCTGCCGTTTGGCGGGGCTGCCCACCTACCGGCTGACGGCTCTGGCAGAGCACTACGGCCTGTCTACAATGGGGGCCCACCGGGCCTTGAACGACTGCCGGATGAACCAGCAGGTCTTTGAGCTCCTGGCCCGGGAGCCGGAGGCCGATTCCGCCCCGGAGAAGCTCTGCCCCCTCTGCGGCGCGCCCCTGGCCAAGCGCCGGGGCCGCTTTGGCGCATTCTACGGCTGCACCGGTTATCCACTGTGCCGGTATACGGAGAATATTCCATAAAATTTTCAAAAATATGCGATAGAAAGCAGAAAAACAGAGAAAATAAAAGCTCTGTTTTTCTGCTTTTTTGCCTTTTTGTTTCGAAAATTCTAAAAACGAAAAGTTTTCAGGAGAAAAATGAGGGCGGAGATGGAAAATCATACTATGCAGCCAGGTAATTGTTTTTTCCTAAAAAATCAGCTATCATGTAAAAAATCAAAAAGAAAGATGCGTGAGGAAATGAAACAAGGGCACTATGAAGAGAAAACATGCGCTACCCAAAAGGAAAAATGGCTCTGGCTTCTGCTGCTGATTCCTCTGATTCTGGGGATTGCGGCCTATGGTTTTCACCAGGCGGGGAAGCCCAAAGCCGAAACGCCCAACGGCGTGAGCGCGGACCAATTCGGAGGCGGCGAAAAGGACCCGGATTCCATTGCGATCCCCGGCTATGAGGGCATCGATCTGAAAGCGGATACCCGGCAACAGACGGTTGGCCTGCCCAACCCCAGTCAGAATACCTGCTATTTCCAGATCACCCTGTCCCTGGAGGACGGTACGGTGCTGTGGCAGTCTCAGCTGGTGGAGCCGGGAGAAGTCTCGGAACCCATGAAGCTGAATGAGGCATTGCCGGCGGGGACCTATCCCAACGCCGTGCTGCATTTTTCCTGCTATACCATGGACGGCTCTATGACCCCGCTGAACAGCGCGGAGACAGGGCTGACGCTTTGGGTCAGATAGGAGGTGTACATCATGTGGAAAATAGGCTGTGTTCTGGCTGCGCTGTGCCTGGTGCTGTGCTGCTCCGGGACGGCTTTCGCGGATTCTACGGTCATTACGGTGGAGGTCCCCCAGCCCAGCTACCAGCTGAGCATTCCCTCCGGCAGCGCCATGGGGTATGGGGACGCGTCCTGTACGCTGGGTGTTCCAACGGTCACGGCGGCTTCCGGCTTTCGGGAGGGCATGGGGTTGAAGCTTTCCGTCAGCTACAGCGGCAGCTTTTCCAGCCCCGGGGTCTCTACGGTAATTCCTTACCGCTTTGCCTTCCGCACCGGAATCGGAGAGATTGGCTGGAATTCCGGAGACTGCCTTTATTTCAGCCGGACGGAGGATGGCGGGCTGACTCCCAACGGCCATACGGCGGAGGGCGCGGTGCCGGAGGCGATTCTGCTGTACGTTTCCCCCGCCGACTGGCAGACCGCCTACCCGGGCAGCTATGCGGCGGTCATCAACTACAGCGCCTCTGTGACCATGGAATAACTCTGTAAAATCCCCGAGAGAGTAAAGTAAAAGGAGACAAAAATCATGAGAAAAACAATCGCACTGATCCTTGCGGTCTGCACACTGCTGTCCTTCGCAGTAGTGGCCTCCGCAGACACCGTTACCAGCAGTACAACGACCCTGACTACCAAGGTCCCGGCTGCAAGCTATACGATGAAGGTCCCTGCTAACCAGACGATTGACTATCGTCTTACGACTAAGAAAATTGGAAATGTGACGATCGAAGAATCGACAGGCTTTTCAGAGTTGAAAAGAATTGAGGTAGCAGTGGGCACTACGGAGTTCACCAGCGAGAAAGTCAATACGACAATTCCTTATTCGCTCAGCTTTAGATGGAGTTCAGGCAGAAGTTATGGCTTTACTTATGCGGGCGTGGGAGTGGTACTGCTCTTTGAGGGCCAGCAAGACGGAACAGTTAAGAGCCGTGCGACTGCCTACCGCGAAAAAGGTAGCAGTCGCAATAATCCGGAGGCAGAGTTGGAGTATATGGAAGTCGGCATCACTCCCCGTTCCTGGGACAAAGCTCTGGCAGGCGACTATACCTCCACGATTACCTTCACCTCCAAGGTTGTAGCTGTAACGTAATACCGTTGTCGGAATTTTGAAAAATCGAGTATTCCGGCGGGCGCTTTATTTGCGCTTCCCGTTTTCTATTTCCGCCCGCCTTTTGTGACTGTGGAATAAGTCCGTAAAATCCCCGAGAGGGCAAAATATAAGGAGACAAAAATCATGAGAAAAACAATCGCACTGATCCTTGCGGTCTGCACCCTGCTGTCCTTTGCGGTGGCGGCCTCCGCGGACACCGTTACCAGCGGTACAACGACCCTGACTACCAAGGTCCCGGCTGCAAGCTATACGATGAAGGTCCCTGCCGACCAGACGATCAAGTATGGTGCTATGCATACCGAAATTGGAATTGTGACGATCGAAAATTCGGAAGGTTTTTCGGAGAAGAAAAATGTTGAGGTAACAGTGGGCCTTAAGGAGTTCACCAGTAAGGGCGTTGATACGACAATTCCCTATGAAATCGCTACTAAATGGAACGACGGAGGCTACTACTCCTTTGATACAAAGATGTATCCAGAGGCTGTGCTGCGCTTTGAGGGCCAGCAAGACGGAACAGTAAAGAGCAATGCGACTAGCATTGATGTAAACGGCGTTACCAAGAATCCGCCCAAACCGGCTTCGGACAACCAGCTGACTCAGATGGAAATTAAGATCGCATCCGGTTACTGGGCCAATGCTCTGGCGGGCGACTATACCTCTACGATCACTTTCACCTCCAAGGTCGTAGCGGTAAAGTAATACCATCGTTGGAATTTTGAAAAATCGAGTATTCCGGGCGGGCGCCTTCTTCGCCCTTCTCATTCTGCTGCTTCTGCCCGCCTTCGCGGACAGCCAGTCGCTGACGCTGTATACAACGGTGCCGGAACGGGCGAAGCTTTCCGTTGAGCTGCATGGAGCGGGAACCGTCCAGGTTGAAGATGCGCTGTTCTCCGACTCCGGCGATGCTGCCCTGATCCTTCGGGATCCATGGCAGGCGGCTTTCACGCCGGGCAGCGGCTGCCGTCTGAAGCAGGTCCTGTGGAACGGCCAGGATGTGACGGCGCGGGTGCACGGCGGAAAGCTGCGGCTCAGTCCGGAAGCGGAAGAAAATACGCTTTTGGTGGTATTCTCCCAGAAAACGGAGGGAACGAACCCCCGCACCGGCGACGCCGGACCGGCATCGGCCCTGCTCACCGCCGGAGCTTCCGCTCTATGCCTGCTGCTTCTGAGAAAGAAAAAACAATAAAAATGGGGCTGCTGCAAAAGATTTTGTAGCAGCCCCCAAATTATTTTACAGCCTTTCCGCCGCCTTGTCCCAGTTCAGGCGGAAGATGTAGATAACGAAGAGAATGCAGCTGACCGTCCAGGTCAGGGGGTAGGCCCAGGAGATCATGCGGAATTCGCGGATGAATTGCAGAATCACCGTCACATAGATGCTGCGCAGTACGCACCAGCAGCCCAGCATAACCACCATGGGCACAGAGGATTTGCCGCAGCCCCGGAGAATGCCTGCCGCGCAGTGGGCCAGGGCCAGCATACAGTAGAAAAGGGTATCGATCCGGGCGTGGGTAATGCCATAGGAGATGGCTTCCGGATCGCTGATGAAGAGCTTCAGCAATTGGGGAATGAAAATGTACATGATAACGCCGATAAGCTCTGCCGCAACCATGGCAGACAGGACGCCGAACAGGGAGCCTTTCTTGGCACGGTCCACATTGCCGGCCCCCAGATTCTGGCTGACGAAGGTGGGCAGGGTCATGCTCATGGCCGTCACGGGCAGAAATGCAAAGCCCTCCACCTTGCTGTAGGCACCCAGGCCGCTCATGGCGTAGGCACCGAAGGAATTGACATTGGACTGAATGACCACATTGCCCAGACCGATCACGGAGTTTTGAATGCCGGTGGGCAAACCCTGCCGAATGATGCGGGACATCATGGCCCTGTCCCAGCGCAGCAGCCGGAAATCCAGCCGCAGGTGGGCTTCCGGTTCCCGGCGCATACGCCGCAGGCATAGTACCACACTGAGACCCTGTGCAATTACAGTGGCAACGGCAGCGCCCATAACATCCCAGTGAAAGCCTGCAACAAACACAAGATCCAGAACTACGTTGGTCACGGAGGAAACGCCCAGATAGTACAGCGGCCGCAGACTGTCCCCCTGAGCCTGCATGATGGACATACAGACGTTATAGAGAACAATGGTGGTCACGCCGCCGAAGTACACCCGGAAGTATTGCAGGGAGTAGGGCAGGACTTCCACCGGTGTCCGCATCAGAACCAGCATTTTGGGAATGAACAGCAAACCGGCAGCCGTTGCAATCAGGGACGCGAGGAGTCCAAAAAGGAAGGCATTGTGAATGGCCTTCTGGGTATTGGCGTTGTCCTTTGCCCCGAAGTACCGGGAAATGACTACACCGCCGCCAATGCCGATACCGTTAAAGAAACCGATGATCATAAAGGTCAGATTGCCGCCACTGCTGACGGCAGCAAAGGCGTTGTTGTTGGCAAAATTGCCGATGACCCAGGCATCCGCCATATTATAGAATTGCTGCAATAGCTGTCCCAGGAACAGGGGCAGCGCAAACCGCAGAATACTGCCGGAAATGCTGCCCGCGGTCAGGGACTGTGTTCGCTTCATGGGAGTTCGCATAGTGTTTCCTTTCTACTCTTCTGTTTCTATTCCGTGATTTGCGCCCCTGCCTGAAAGCAGGGGCGCAAAAAATTACTTGGAGCGTCTTTCCAAAATGGCGTCCAGCAGCTTGGCGGCCACCTGATTCTTGCCCATCAGGGGCAGCTCCTGAATGCCGTCGGCGGTGAGAATGGTGACCACATTGGTATCCACCCCGAAGCCTGCCCCGGCCACCTTCAGATTGTTGGCGGCGATCATATCCAGGTGCTTCCTGTCCAGCTTCTTCCGGGAGTTTTCAAGCATGTCCCGGGTCTCCATGGAGAACCCGCAGACGAAGAGCCCCGGGTGCCGGTGCTCAGCCACCCAGCCCAGGATGTCGTCTGTCCGTTCCAGGGGAATGGCCATATCACCGTTCTGCTTCTTGATTTTATCGTCCGCTACATTGGCGGGACGGTAGTCCGCTACGGCGGCGGCCTTGACGAGAATGTCCGTCTCCGGCAGGGCAGCCTGGACGGCCTCGAACATATCCTTGGCGGAGACCACATCCACGGTTTTGACCCCGGGGACGGGTTTCAGCGCAGTGGGACCGGAGATCAGGGTCACATCCGCACCCCGCAGCATGGCCTCCCGGGCAATGGCATAGCCCATGCGGCCGGTGGAGTGATTGGTGAGGTATCTTACGGGGTCCAGAGCCTCCTGGGTAGGACCAGCGGTGACGGTGACATGAAGCCCTGCCATATCCTTTTCCCTTGCCAGCTCCATGGCGATGCAGTCCAGCAGGGTTTCCGGCTCCGGCAGCTTGCCGCTGCCCACGTCCTTGCAGGCCAGCATCCCTACGGCGGGCTCGATGATACCGAAGCCGTATTTTTTCAGCTTGGCCAGATTGTCCTGGGTGATGGGATTTTCCAGCATGGCCGTGTTCATAGCCGGGGCTACCAGCTTTTTGCACCGGGCGGCCAGAACCGTTGTGGTCAGCATGTCGTCAGCCAGGCCGTTTGCAAGCTTGGCGATGACGTTGGCCGTGGCCGGGGCAATCAGGATCAGGTCTGCCGCCTTGGCCAGGGAGATGTGCTTCACATCGTACTGAAAATCCCTTGCGAAGGTGTCTACCACGCAGCGGTTGTTGGTCAAGGTTTCAAAGGTCAGAGGGGTGATGAACTTGGTGGCGTTCTCTGTCATGATCACGTGTACCGTTGCCCCTGCCTTGCGCAGACCCGAAGCCACATTTGCCATCTTATAGGCGGCGATTCCGCCGGTAATGCCCAGAAGCACGCATTTCCCCTGTAAATTTTCCATACTATCCCTTCCTGCACTTGATTTATTACAAGTATACCAAAGATAGGCAGAATTTGCAACAGGGTATTGCCAACGGGAAAAAAGCCGGGTATAATGAATCCACCAGCCCACGGCGTTTCGCCGGGGTGAGCCTTCCAACAGGGGAAAATAGTATGATATTGGTAGTTGACATTGGCAATACCACGGTTTCCTTCGGCGGCATTGAAATCAGTGACCGCAATGAATACCGTGTGGATTTTACCACCAAGCTGGACACAAACTGCACCTGGGACACGGCGGACTATACGGTCCGGCTGCTGAAAAAGCTGCACCTTTTGGGAAAAGAACGGGAGGAATTCTCCGGCATTGTGATTTCCAGCGTGGTGCCCAGGGTCCTGGATGTGATCCGGGAGGCCCTGAATTCGATTTTTGGCCTGGAGCCTCTGGTTGTCACCTGTGAAAGCAAGCTGGGGATCACCCTGGATGTGCCGGAACCCCAAAAGCTGGGCCGGGATCGCCTGGCGGACAGCGCCTGGGCGGCGGCCCACTATGAGCTCCCTCTTGTGACAGCGGACCTGGGCACGGCGACTACCTTTAATGTGATCAAAAAGGGCGGCATCTTCTGCGGCGGCATCATTGCGGCGGGCATGGAGACGGGACTGAAAGCCCTGGGGGCCCATACGGCCCAGCTGCCGAAGCTGGAATTGCAGACCCCGGAACGGGTGATCGGAAGAAATACGGAGGGCTGCATGCTCTCCGGCGCGGTCTACGGTACGGCGGCCCTGCTGGACGGCGTTGTTGCAGCCGTGGAGCGGGAGCTGGGGGAGAGCGTCAGCTTTGTCATCACCGGCGGCGGCGCGGCCTATGTGGACAGGCTGGTCACCCACCCCCACAGCTACGACCCGGACATGATCCTCAAGGGCCTGGCGTACCTCTACCGGCTGAATAAAAAGGAAAAATAGGCTTGCATTTCCTGCATAGCCTGCTATAATGGGGAATGTTTGCGGCAAGACCGGAGGTGTCCGCGCTGTATCCCGTTTCGGGAACGGCAGCGGAAGAAAAGGCATATGCTGCGGCAAATAAATAATGCGTTGTATCCGGAAGACCGGAACGACAGCAGGAGGAATTGAATATGAAAACCACAAGTACGAGCGTTCAGAGACTGACGAAGCTGGCTTTGCTTCTGGCCATTGAGCTGGCCATGCGGGCCATCGGCCTGGGTGCCGTTCCCGTAGGGCCGCTGAACATGAGCTTTCTGACCCTGCCCATTGCCATTGCCGCCATGCTCTGCGGCCCGGTGGAGGGGATGGTCCTGGGTGCTGTGTTCGGCATTCTGAGCCTGACGGACGCAATTTCCGGAAGGTCTCTCATGACGGGGACTTTTTTCAACATCAGCCCTGTACACACGGTCATCCTGTGCGTGGGCATGCGGATGCTCATGGGTCTTTGCTGCGGCTATGTGTATAAGCTGTGCAGACGGGCGGATGCAAAGGGCACCTGGAGCTATTTTGTAGGTGCCGTCAGCGCCCCGCTGCTCAATACCCTGTTCTTCATGGGTTACATCGTGCTTGTTTTTTATCGCTGCGACTATGTGCAGGGCCTGGTTTCCAAGCTCGGCGCCACCAATCCGCTGATGTTCGTGGTGCTGCTGGTGGGCATTCAGGGCCTGGCGGAAGCAGGTGCCTGCGGCGTGCTGGGCGGCATCCTGGGGAAGACCCTGGATGCCGTATTGAAGCGGCAGAAGTAAATAGAAATCTCCGCAGAGGACGAAAAACCTCTGCGGAGATTTTTTGGTTTCGGGGTTATGTCTTATCGGCGGTGAGCTCTAAGTACAGATTGCGGTACTGCCATGCGGAATTCTCCCAGGAGACATTTTTGCCCATGTCCCGCTGGACCATTTCGTCCCAGCAGTAGCGGTTGGTGAAGTAGAAGGTCTTGGCCCGGTTGATGGCATCCAGCAGCAGGCCGGAATCGTACCGGTCAAAGGTGAAGCCGTTGCCGTCGTGGGTGAATTCGTTGTGGGGCTGTACGGTGTCCTTCAGACCGCCGGTCTCCCGAACGATGGGGATGGTGCCGTAGTGCATACCGATGAGCTGGGTCAGGCCGCAGGGCTCGAATTGAGAGGGCACCAGCAGGGCGTCCGCACCGGCGTAGATTCGGTGGGCCCGGCCCTCGTCATACATGATGTTGGCGCAGAGGTTGCCCCTGTAGGCGTTTTCGTAGTACCGGAAGGCGTCCTCATAGCCCCTGTCGCCGGTGCCCAGCACCACCACCTGGGTGTGCTCATCCATGATCTGGGGCAGAATGGCGTTCACCAGGTCCAGTCCCTTCTGGTTGGTCAGCCGGGAGATCAGACCGATGACGAACTTGTGGTCGTCCTGCCACAGCCCCAGCTCCTCCTGCAATGCCCGCTTGTTCTCCTTCTTCCGGGGCAGAACATTGGTAATGTCGTAGTTGGTGTGCAGCATGGGGTCCGTCCAGGGATTCCAGATGTCGTAGTCAATGCCGTTGACGATGCCCCGGAGCTTGCCGGAGTGGTAGCGCAGGTGGGCATCCAGCTTTTCGCCGTACTCGGGAGTCTGGATTTCCCCGGCGTAGGTGCCGCTGACGGTGGTGATCATGTTGCAGTAGGTCAGGCCGCCCTTGAGCATATTGGCATCCAGCCAGTTCTGGGTCAGGGCATCCTTATTGAACACATAGTTCGGCAGGCCGGACCAATAGCGGATGGTGGGAATGTTGTAAACACCCTGGAAGCGCAGATTGTGAATGGTCAGCATGGATTTGGCACGGCTCAGGGGCGTATTCTGGAACAGCGTCCGCAGATACACGGGCACCAGCGCCGCCTGCCAGTCGTGGCAGTGGATCACGTCGGGGATCCAGTCCATGTAGTTCAGGGCCGCCAGGGCTGCCTTGGAGAAGAAGCAGAATTTGGGAATGTCGCCGATGATACTGGTGTAGGGGTTGCCCTCGGAGAAGAACTCCTGGTTGTCGATGAAGTCGTAGACGACTCCGTCCCACACGTATTCCATGATCCCCACATAGAAGCTCCGGCCATCACTGCACAGGTTCATCTGGAATTCGCCCCGGTAGACCATCTTGCTCTGGTATTCCCAGGGGATGCAGGCATAGCGGGGGAGAATCACCTTTACATCGCAGTTCATCCGGGACAGGGCCTTGGGCAGGGCGTACATCACGTCTGCCAGGCCGCCGGTTTTCACAAAGGGATAGCACTCCGAGCCGATGAAGGCAACGCTTCTTCTGGGGCCGGGCTGGGGCATATAGGAAATCTGGTTTTCGGGCATGGGTTGAACCTCCTTTTGAACGTGTGGAGCCGGTTCGGCAGAAATTTCGGCGGCAACTTCAGCGGAAATTTCGGCGGCAACTTCGGCAGGAATTTCAGCGGGTACTTCCGGTGCCACCGTGTCAACCGCAGGCTCCGGAGCTTCCGGTGCGCTTTGGGCTGAGGCGGCTGCTGCGTCCGGTGCAGGCACCGGGGGCACTTCGGCGATGGGGGCGGCGGGGGTTTCAGAAACAGGCTGTTCCTGGGCGGGTTCTTTATGTTCGGCAGCCGGAGCCTTCCGGGTGCGGCGCTTTTTGGGCGCTTCCTCCTGGGCGGGCTGGGAAGATTTGGTTTGCCTGCGGGGCGCGCGTTTTTCGGATGCTTCGGCGGCCTCCGCTTTCTTGACCGTTCTCTTTTTTGCGGGTTTTTCCGCAGCCGGTTCGGCAGCGGTATCCTTTGTGTTCGGCATGGGATCTTACCTCCTGAATTGTAACAGAATCAACAAATAGAAACGGGTCGATTCCGGGGATAAAAGGGAAATCCTACAAACCCTACCCTAAGTATAATACATCTTCCCGGGAAATGCAATCGGAATAATTTCCGAAGAATTCGGAAGAACATATTTACACGGAGCCTATGTTTGTGGTATGATACACGGAAAGAAGGAATATAAGAGGTTTTTTACCATGGATTATATTGTTTTGGATATGGAATGGAATCAGCCCTGGCCCGGCTCGCCTTCCTCAAAAAAGCCCTTGCCGGTGACCATTCGGGGGGAGATCATCCAGATCGGCGCTGTCCGGGTCACGCAGGAAGGCCGGGTGGCGGATGAATTTCAAATCATGGTGCGCCCCAAGGTCTACCGCCACTTAAACCGCCGGGTCAGCAAGCTGACGGGCATTAAGGAAGCCCGGCTGCGGGAGGAGGGCATCCCCTTCCCGGAGGCCATGGAGCGGTTTCACAGCTGGTGCGGCGAGGACATCATTTTCCTGACCTGGGGCTTTGACGACATTGGCATTCTGCGGGAAAATCTGCGATTGTATGACCTGGACGAGAGCTGGACAGACCGCTGGTACAATGCCCAGATGATCTTCAACGCCCAGACCGATGGCTCCACCTCTCAGAAGGCCCTGAAAACGGCGATGGAGCTGTGCGGAATCGAGGCCAGCCGCCCGGCCCATGATGCCCTGGGCGATGCCTATCATACAGCCCTCATCTGCGCCAAGCTGGATCTGGAGCGTGGGGCAAGGGAATACGATGCTGCCCTCAAGAGCCATGAAAACGGCTTCCATGGGGCGGAGCTTCCCGGCTGCATTCAGCGGGAGGTCTTCCGGGACCTGCCGGATAAGACCGCGGCCCTGGCCGCCATGTCCGGCAGGGACAATCTCTGCCCGGAGTGCGGGCGGCAGATGCTGGGCTCCCGCTGGTTTGCCCAGGCGGGCCACCGGTATATGGATCTGGCCACCTGCCCGGAGCATGGAAAATTTCTGATCCGCATCCGCCTGAGCGAGCAGCCGGACGGACTTGTTCGGGTCAGCCGCCTGACCTATGAGGCCACCTCCGAGGCGGCCGAGGCCTATGCCCGTCGGGCCGAAAAGGCCGACCCCGAGGAGCGCCCCCGCCGCCGCAGAAGAAGACGCTCCCGCGGCGCGGGAAAGCAGAAAACAGAATGACCGGGGAATCCCACCGGATACGGGCAGCCTGCCCGGAAATCAGAAAGACGTGACATTTGCGGTCACGTCTTTTTGTTTTGAAAAATTTTCTCCGCACGAGCGTAAAAATCCTACTGTGTAGATGTAAGGCCTTACAATCAAAAAGAGTGACCCAAGGAGTAACCCATGGAAGATTTACAGATCATCGAGCTTTTCTTTCAGCGCTCTGAGGAAGCTGTTTCGCAGACGGACCGAAAATATGGCCGTTTTTTGCGGAGTGTTGCCGGGCGGATTCTTTCTATCCCGGAGGATTCCGAGGAAGTCGTAAACGACACCTATCTGGCGGCCTGGAACAAGATCCCGCCGGAGGTGCCAAAAGCGCTCAAATACTACTTATCCCGCATTACCCGGAATCTGGCCCTGAGTCGGTTTGACTATGGGAACGCCCAAAAGCGTTCCGCCTTTGCGGAGGTCGCCATTTCCGAGCTGGAGGAGTGCATTCCGGATCCGGCGGCACAGCCGGAGATGCGTGCCGAACAGCGGGAGTTGACGAAGACCCTGAATCGGTTTCTGTCCAGACTGAGTGGAATCGACTGCGCCTTGTTTGTGGGCAGATACTACTATAATCGGACAGCGGCAGAACTGGGAAGAAAGTACAATATGCGGGAGTACCAGGTAAAATACCGGCTGAAAAAACTTCGGGCGGAACTGAAGCGGTTTCTGGAAAAGGAGGGCTATACACAATGACCGTAAAAGACCTTTACAGCGCAATGAGCGGTATTGAGGATCGATATCTTGCTATGGCGGACGCTCCAAATAAGGAGGATATTTCTATGAAAAAGCACAGCGGTAAGCTTCGGTTTTTTTTGATTGCGGCAGCGCTTGTCAGCCTGCTGGGCGTTACAGCCTACGCGGTAACGGCGAAAATTCAGCTGAACACCAAGCGGTATATGCAAGGGACCGGAGAAAGCGTAGATGCAAATGCCTCTGTACCCTATGAGGCGGAAATCAATTTTCAATCGACAGCCGATACCTATGAGGGCCTGCAAACGTATTGCCCTACTTGGCTTCCGGAGGGCTATCGTCTGCGTTTTGTCAGTGACAAGGCCTATGGACACCAGACGCTGCACTTTGCGACGGCATCGGATGAAAGCGCCCTCGTGCTGGAGACGACCCGGGGAGACAATGCCGCCGACCTGGTGCTTGAAAGTGTCACAAAGGAAGAACCCATCACCGTGGGGAGCCTTCCCGGAACACTGTATACCTGCACCGGCGGTGAGCGGGTGCTGCTCTGGACGGATGAGGACCGGGGCGTTGGGTTCATGCTGCTGACAGGAGACACGGAGCTGGATCTGATGCGGGTTGCCGAAAGCATCCAGCTGAACCCGGACCTGAAACCCACGAATGCAGACCGTTACCGGCTGGCACTGGAGGAGTTGGGGGACTATCAGATCACCGGACTGCCGGATAACTACCCGGAGACGGAATTTATCGCCAGTCCCAAGGAGGACGGCGGTTGGTTTGCCTATGTGTATCGTTGGTACATTGATGCCAAGAAAAATACCACAGTGGAACTGAATTATGAAACCTTCCTCCTGAATGGGGACAAAGATGAGGATTCTGCCCAGAAGTCAGAGCCGGTTCCAGAGACTCCGGATACAATTCTCAAAATGAACGGCGGCGGAGAAGCCACAACGGTTCAGGGAATGCCTGCCGCTGTAACCCAGGGACATATCGTCTGGGTGGATTGGGAGAACAAGGTGGTCTTTCAGATCACTGCGGATAGCATGACCGCTGACCAGCTGCAACAACTGGCGGACAGCGTTCAAAAGGTGCGATAATACGCAAAAGACGTTCGGTCCAAGTTTTTTGGATCGAACGTCTTTGCGCCCCCTTTGTGTCCCTAGAAAAACAATTTTGCGGTCCAGGCCGCTGCGGTGAAGCCCACCAGGTCGGCAAAAAGGGCGGCGGGCAGGGTATAGCGGGTGCGGCGGATACCGGCTGCGCCGAAATAAACGCTGATGGTGTAGAAGGTGGTCTCCGTGGAGCCCAGCATGACCGCCGCCGTCCGGCCGATCTGGGAATTCACGCCGTAGGTCTGCATCAGGCTCGTCCCCACGGCCAGAGCCGCGCTGCCGCTGATGGGCCGCACCAGCACCAGCAGGGCGCATTCCGCCGGAATGCCGAAGAGGGCAAACAGCGGCCCGCAGAGCGCTTGCAGCAGCTCCGCTGCCCCGGAGGCGCGGAACAGCTCCACGGCGGTGAGCAGCAGAACGAGGGTGGGGAGGATGTCCTTCAGCAGGCGCAGCCCCTCGGCCCCGCCCTCTAAGAGGAGTGAATAGCTGTTCTCTTTCTTGCCCAGAGAAAGGGCAGAGGCCAGCAGCAATATCATGGGGATCAGGTAGTCCGTCATGCTTTCCGGATCCGTCCCAGAAGAATTGCCGCGCAGACGCCAAGCCCGGCGGAGAGAATGCTTGTGACCCATACCGCCGGGAGAATGTCAAAGGGTCGGCCGCATCCCAGCGCCGCCCGGACGGCGGCCACATTGGTGGGCAGCAGTTGGATGGAGGCGGTGTTCAGCACCACCAGGCGGCACAGCTGATCGCTTGCCGCGTCGCTTCCGGGCGTTTTCAGCCGCTTGGCCGCCTGGATGCCCATGGGCGTGGCGGCATTGCCCAGCCCCAACAGGTTGGCGCAGATGTTTCCACAGAGATACCCCCGGAGAAGGCCGTCTTCCCGGCTGTCCGGGAAAATGCGCCCCAGGATGGGGGAGAGCAGCTTCGACAGCAGCTCCATGGCCCCGTTTTTCTCCAAAAGCTTCCCAACCCCGGACCACAGGCACACCGCCCCGGCCATAGAAACCGTCAGCGTCACCCCGGACTGTGCCCCTTTCATAGCCGCTCCGGCCAGAGCCTCCCCCCGCCCGGTCAGCGCCGCCGAGAGAATGCTCAGGGCAATCAGCCCCGTCCAAATCCACCCCATGACCATAGCGCTCCCTCCCTTGGCACAAGATTATGCCGGGGAAGGACAAAAAGAACAGTGCGAAAAAAAGCGCAGCCGGTGCATTTTGCAGTCGGCTGCGTCTGTACTTTGCGTGATTGCTCTACTCCTCTTCCAGCGCCAGGGCGTAGACCGTGTTCTTCGGCAGGCCCAGCTCGGCGGCGGTCTGCTTGACTGCGTCCTTGCGGGAAAGCCCCTGCTCCAGGAGCGCCTTCACCCGGGCGGCGGCGTCGGCTTCTGAGGGTGCTTCCCTGATCTCTTCCGGGGCGCCGGCTACGATCAGCACAAATTCCCCCTTGGGGGGCGTTTCGGTGTACTTTTCCACGGCTTCTCCCAGGGTGGTCCTGACCACCTCCTCGTGGAGCTTGGTCAGCTCCCGGCACAGGCTGATGGGCCGGTCAGCGCCGAAGACCTCCGCCATATCCTGCAGTGTGTTCAGCAGCTTGTGGGGGGCTTCATAGAAGATCATGGTGCGCTGTTCTTTTTTCAGGCTGTCCAGGTGCTCCCGGCGGCTCTTTTTTGCGGTGGAGAGAAAGCCCTCAAAGCAAAATCTGCCGGTGCTCTGGGCGGAAATGCTCAGGGCGGTGATGGCGGCGCAGGGGCCGGGAATGGCGCAGACCGGAATGCCCGCAGCGGCGCACTGCTTTACCAGGTCCTCGCCGGGGTCGGAGATGGCGGGGCTTCCGGCGTCGGAGACCAGAGCGCAGGTTTCTCCTGCCAGGATCCGGTCCAGTATTTTTTCGCCCTTGAAGGACTTGTTGTGCTCGTAGTAGCTCACCAGGGGCTTTTTCAGCTCCAGGTGGTTCAATAGTTTCAGGGTGACCCGGGTATCCTCGGCGGCGATGAAATCCGCGCTTTCCAGAGTTTCCCGGGCGCGTTTGGAGATATCCCCCAGATTCCCGATGGGGGTGGGGACAAGGTACAGCATTCCGGCCATAGGGGCCTCCTATTCGATATGATAAATGGATTTGTATTGCCTGGACGGCTGCCCCAATTCATCCGTCAGCGACAGCTCCTCAAAAGTAAGCCCGGGCTTTCCACCCTTGCGCAGCTGCAGAAGGATCAGACTGACATCCTTGCCCGGGCCGTGCCGCACCAGACACAGCCGCTTGGCCTCCAGATGAAAGGTACCTGCCTGGGCGATGATCTCTCCCAGCCGTTCCGGGCGGTGGACCAGAAAAAAGTCGCCGCCGTATTTCAGCGCCCAGGCGGCGCTGTGCAGCAGCTCCCGGACGGAGCAGCAGTCCTCCCGCCGGGCCAGGGGCAAAGCGCTGCTCTGCGGTCCGCCAGAAAAATAGGGCGGGTTGGAGAGGAGCGTGGTGAAACTTCCGGGGGAAACCAGGGAGGGAACTTGCCGCACATCTGCACATATACTTTCCATGCGGTCGGCAAGCGCGTTGCGGGCGATGTTGTCAAGAGCGGCCCGGTGGGCCTCATGCGTCAGCTCTATGCCGGTGACGCGGCAGGTGCTGTCCCGGGCGCAGAGCAGCAGCCCCAGGGTACCGCAGCCGGAACCAAGGTCCAGCACCCGGGCGTTTTTGGGGAGCTTTGCAAACCAGCCAAGGAGCATACTGTCAGTGCTCAGGGGGAAGCAGCCTTTGGGGACATCCAGGGTAAAACCGTTCAAAAGTGTTTCCAAGTTGTGTTCCTTATAGTGAAAACCGGCCTGCGAAAGACGCAGGCCGGTGGGTTCCGAAGAATTAGCCTTCCTCGATGGCATCAGCGGGGCACTGCTCGGCGCAGGAGCCGCAGCTGACACAAACGTCAGGATTGATTACGTACTTGTCTTCACCCTCGGAAATAGCCTCGACGGGGCACTGCTCAGCGCAGGAACCGCACTTCAGGCAAGCATCGGTGATATTGTAAGCCATGAAAAATACCTCCTATTGTTTTTTTCAGTGTGCATCCATACAATGCATCTACATTCTAGCATAGATTTTCAAAAATGCAATTCCTTTTTTCGGATTTTTTTGATTTCCGTATATTTCCTCTTTTGGATGGCGAAACTGAAGCCCAAAGGGGGAATTTCATGGGATATCGCGGACAAATGGAGGCGCTGATCCGGCAGTCCGGTGCAGAGGCACGGCACATGGGCCACAGCTATGTGGGCTCGGTGCACCTGCTGCTCGCCCTGTGCCAGATGTCCGGCGGTACGGCCCAGCTGCTGCGGTCTTTTGGTGTGGAGCCGGAGCTGCTGCGGCAGCTGACCATGCTGTGTTACGGCGTGGGGCGGCCGGAGATGCCTTTGCCCCAGGGGTTGACCCGGGCGGCGAGAAGAATTCTGCGTCAGGCTGCCGTGGAGGCGCGACGGCAAGGCAGACGGGAGGTGCGTCCCGCCCATGTGCTGCTGGCCATGGCCCGAGAGGAGCAGAGCGGGGCCTATCAGATGCTGCATACCTGCGGCGTCAGCGCCGACGCACTGTTTACCCACACTCTGGAATATCTGTTGGATGCGCCCCGGCTGCGGGACGGGAAAAAGGAGGCGGTTTCTACGAAGCTTTTGGAACAATTCAGCGAGGATCTGGTTCAGAAGGCAGTGAGCATGGACCCGGTCATTGGCAGGGACAGAGAAATCGATACGGTGATCGGCATTCTCTGCCGGAAGAATAAAAACAATCCCGCCCTGATCGGGGAGCCGGGCGTGGGAAAGACCGCCATAGCCGAGGGCCTGGCCCAGCGTATGGCGGTGGGCAACGTGCCGCCTCAGCTGAAGGAAAAACGGCTCTATAGCCTGAATATGGCGAGCCTGGTGGCAGGGACGAAGTACCGGGGCGAATTTGAGGAGCGGCTGCGGGATGTGCTGGCGGAGATCCGGCGCAGCGGGGACGTGATCCTCTTTGTGGATGAAATGCATACCATCGTCGGGGCCGGGGCCGCAGAGGGGGCCATCGACGCGGCCAATATTTTAAAGCCTGCCCTTGGCCGGGGAGAGCTGCAAATGGTTGGGGCCACCACCCGGGAGGAGTACCGGAAGTATATCGAAAAGGACGCCGCTCTGGAGCGGCGGTTTCGCCCTGTCAATGTGGAGGAGCCGGATAACGACACCGCGGTGGAAATTCTCCGGGCCCTGAAGCCCGGACTGGAGCAGCACCACCGGCTGCGCATTACGGAGGAGGCGCTGAAGGAGGCGGTCCGGCTGTCCGTCCGGTATCTTCCGGACCTCTATCTTCCGGACAAGGCCATTGACCTGCTGGACGAGGGCGCGGCCCGGGCGAAAATGGAGGGCGTATCCAGCGCCCGGGGCTCCTCCGCCCGGAAAGAGCTGGAGGAGGAACTGCGGGAGGCCGTGCGGGAGCGCCGGTTTGAGCGGGCGGCAGAGCTGCGGGATAAGGTGCAGAGCCTCATGGAGCGTGCGCCGGATGGCAAGCGGTCCCGGGCGGTGACCGGGGCGGACATTGCCCTGGTGGTCTCTGCCCGGACGGGCATTCCTGTGGGACGGCTGACGGCAGGGGAGCGGGAACGGCTCCTGAATCTGGAGGGGCTGCTCTCTGCCCACGTCATGGGGCAGCCCAAAGCGGTGAAGACCGTGGCGGAGGCCGTCCGCCGGGGCTTTTCCGGCATTCGGGACGCAGGCCGGCCCATCGCCTGCCTGCTGTTTGCCGGTCCCACCGGCGTGGGAAAAACAGAGCTGTGCAGGGCTCTGGCCACGGAGGTCTACGGCAGCCAGAATGCCATGCTGCGGCTGGATATGACGGAATATATGGAAAAGCACTCCGTGTCCCGGCTCATCGGCGCGCCTCCCGGCTATATCGGCTACGATGAGGGCGGCAAGCTGACCGAGGCGGTTCGCCGCCGCCCCTACAGCCTGGTGCTGTTGGATGAGATCGAGAAAGCTCACCCGGAGGTGCTGGGCCTGCTGCTGCAAATCATGGAGGAGGGGACCCTCACCGATTCCACCGGCAGACACGTGAGCTTCAAAAATACCATTGTGGTCATGACCTCCAATGTGGGCGGCGGCCTGCGGGGGGAGGGGCTGGGCTTCTGCGGGGAAGGGAAAAAGGGCGTGTTTGCCCAGGCCTTGCAGGAGCAGTTCACTCCGGAATTTTTGGGGCGGCTGGATGCAACGGTGTATTTCGAGCCCCTGGGGGAGAATGCCATGGAGGCCATTGCCCAGAAGTATCTGCGGCAGCTGCAGCAGCGCAGTGCCGCCGCAGGCATTCAGCTCCTGCTGCCCGGCGAGCTTGCCCATATGCTGAGCACCCGCTGCATGGGCCGGGACGGTGCCCGGCAGCTGCGCAGGCTGGTGCAGACCGAAGTGGAGGACGGCCTTGCCACGTTCTTGTTGCGCTGCCCCAAAAAGCCGGGCAGGATCCATCTGCGCTTGGAGGAGGGAAAGCTGCGGTTCGGGGCCTGAAACCTGCCGGATAAGTGAACACACGTTTGAATATTCCTGAAAAAATGGGGTTTCTCAGGGCGTTCCAGGGAAATTCGGCAAAAAATGATTGATTTTTTTCGGAAGAAGATTTATACTATCAAAAAATGGAGTGCTGTGGATGTAAAGTGGAGGAAAATGGAATGGAGGTGAGATCGTGATCGGCAAATATGCAGCCCGGATGGACGACAAGAGCCGTCTGATCGTTCCGGCCAAGCTCCGGGGGGAACTGGGCGATAGCTTCTTTGTGACCCTGGGCGTGAACTGCGGCCATCGCTGTCTCACAGTCTACACGGCGGATGAATGGCAGCGGCTCAGTGAGAACTTCAATGCCCTGAGCATCTCTCAGCGGGCAGGGGCCACCAGCCTGATCTTTATGAACGCCGCGGAGTGCAGCCCTGACAAGCAGTTCCGCTTTTCTCTGACACCCTTCCTGCAATCCTATGCCGGAATCGACCGGGAGGTCATGATCGTTGGCCGGGCAGGCCAGGCGGAAATCTGGGACGCGGAGGAATTCCGGAAATTTGAAGAGGAGAATCTCACGCCCGAAAAACTCTTGGCATCTTTGGAGGCAATTGGACTATGAGCGAATTTCATCATGTTTCCGTCCTCCTGGATGAATGCATTGAGGGCCTGAATATCAAGCCGGACGGTATCTATGTGGACGGCACCCTGGGCGGTGCGGGCCACTCCTATCATATCGCCGAAAGGCTGACCACCGGTCGGCTCATCGGCATCGACCGGGACCCTGTGGCATTGAAGGCTGCCGGAGAGCGGCTGTCTCCCTTTGCAGACCGGGTGACGCTGGTCCATTCCAATTTCTGCCGTATGGGGCAGGTTTTGCAGGAGCTGGGCATTTCCGGCGTGGACGGAATTCTGCTGGACCTGGGCGTATCCTCTCCCCAGCTGGACGACGGGAGCAGAGGCTTTTCCTATATGACGGACGCTCCCCTGGATATGCGCATGGACAATGGGGATGCTTTGAGCGCCGATACCGTGGTCAACACCTGGTCCTATGAGGAATTGAAGCGCATTCTCTATGATTATGGTGAGGAGCGCTATGCCCCTGCCATTGCGGCGGCCATTGTCCGCAAAAGGGAGATTTCTCCCATCCGCACCACCCTGGAACTGGTGGATGTGATTCGCTCGGCCATGCCCCCCGCAGCGTTGCGGGAGAAGCAGCATCCCGCCAAGCGGACCTTCCAGGCCATCCGCATTGCGGTAAATGACGAGCTGAATTCCGTGTCCAAGGCTATGGATGCTGCCATTCCCTGCCTGAATCCCGGCGGACGGCTGGCGGTGATCACCTTCCACTCCCTGGAGGACCGAATCGTCAAGAACGCCATGGCCGCAGCGGCCAAGGGCTGCATTTGCCCGCCGGAATTCCCGGTGTGCGTCTGCGGCAGGAAGCCCCAGGTGACGGTACTTACCCGGAAGCCCATTGTTTCCGGCGAAGAGGAGCTGGAGCGCAACCCCAGAGCCAGAAGCGCGAAGCTTCGCATTTGTGAGAAACGGTAATTTTGGCCGGAGGAAGGAAACATGGATCAAAAACCTGTTATTCAATATGTTGGCCAGTTTTACGTGTATGGCAGTGAGGTCAAGGCGCCAAAAAAGAAGCAGCAGAGCGCAAAGGTCTTCCTGCCAAAGAAGCCGAAAACCGGGAAAGAGCGCCGCATTTATGTGGACCCCGTGGCCATGGGCGGTATCGTCCTGGCTGTGGCGGTGCTGGTGGCTCTGGTGGTTGGTGCGGTGCAGCTGACGGCCAGTATGAACCAATACAATCAGGAGCTGGAGACGCTGACAGAGCTGAAGCGGGAAAATGCAAAGCTGGAACACGCTTACCGCACAGCCTTGGACCTGGATACCGTACAGGAGAAGGCCGAGGCCATGGGCATGATCCCGGCGGAGGAAGCGGAGAAGATGACGGTTCGGGTCTCCGTACCGGAGCATGAAGAGGAGCCTACGGCCTGGGAGAACTTCCTGTGGTTCCTGTCCGGCCTGCTGGGCCCGGCAGAAGAGCCGGAATCATAACCTGTCCGGGCACGCATATACTCAAAACGGCAGCTGCGAATGGGCGGCGAGGGATTCCCTTGCCGCCCATTTTCAAAGGGGCACTCTTTTGGGTGCTTCCTGAAAGATTTCAGCCGCCGGAAGGGGCCGGACCATGCAAAAAACCACTTACCGCCGCGTACGGATGGACAGCGCCCAGCATTGGAGGATCCGCTTGACGGCTCTGGTACTGGGGCTTCTGGGCTTTCTCGGCGTGGCGGCAAGGTTAGCCAAGCTCATGGTGGTGGACTATGATTACTATGCGGCAAAGGCACTGAACAATCAGACCCGGTCTACGGCAGCCGCCTCGGACCGCGGCCTGGTCTACGACCGGAATATGAACATCCTGGCCTCCTCTGTTGGGGTAGAGAATGTGTATCTGGACCCCCATGAGCTGAAGCAGTCCGGTGCGGACCTGAATGCGGTTTCCGCATTTCTGGCCCCGCTGCTGGACAGGGAGCCGGAGTGGATCTTGGAACAGGGGCAGGATTTTCGCCGCCGCTACAAGCAGGTAGGCAGTCGGATTTCCGAGGAAACAGCCCAGAAAATTCGCGGCTTTATTCAGGAGAATGCCATATCCGGCATTCATCTGGAGCCCGCCGCCATGCGGACCTACCCCTTTGGAACACTGGCTGCCCAGGTGATTGGCTTTACCAACCTATCCGGCCAGGGCAGCGAGGGCGTGGAAGCGGCCTATGACAGCTTCCTCTCCGGGAAAACCGGAAAGGTGATCACAACCAAGGGCAATAACGAAATGGATATGCCCTTTTCCTATGAAGGCTTTACAGCCTCCCATTCCGGGTGCAGCGTGGTTCTGACACTGGATGCCACGGTGCAGGAGATCCTGGAAAAGCAGCTCCGGGCTGCGATAGATCGCTATGATGTGCAAAACGGCGCCTTTGGCTTGGTCATGAACTGCAAGACCGGCGAAATCCTGGCCATGGCAACGCTGGGAAGCTACGACCCCAATGACTACCAGCTGGTGTGGGACGAGGAAACCCGTCAGAACCTGGAAGACATGCGGCTGGCCTATGAACGCTGCCCCCAGGGAAGCCCGGAATACACCGCCGGAAAGCAGGCATATGATGCTGCCCTGACCCAGGCGCGGCTGAAGCAGTGGCGCAATCGGGTGCTGTCCGATGGCTATGAGCCGGGATCCACCTTCAAGGTGCTGACCATGGCGGCGGCCCTGGACTGCGGGGCCATTGACCTGAATACCTCCTTTTATTGCAAGGGAGCCGAGCAGATCCCCGGCCGTTCCCAGCTGCTGCACTGCTGGCGTGCGGCGGGCCATGGGGCGGAAAAGACACCCCAGGCCCTGCAGAACTCCTGCAATCTGGCCTTTGCCCATATCGCTCTGAAGCTGGGCGGCCAGCGGTTTTATGACTATGTGAAGACCTTCGGAATCCTGGAGAAGACGGGAATTGACCTGTCCGGTGAGAGCAAGGGTGTGTTTTTCGACAAGGCGCTGGTTACCAATACCGACAAATGGGGCACGGCCAGCCTGACCTCCGGCTCCTTCGGCCAGACCTTTAAGATCACGCCCTTGCAGCTGGTCCGGGCCATTGCCTCCGTTGTCAACGGCGGGAAGCTCCTGGAACCCTATCTTGTCTCCGAGGTCATCGACAAGGACGGCAATACGGTTCTCAAGCAGGAGCCCACGGTGGTCCGGCAGACCGTTTCCCCGGAGACCTCCGAGACCATGCGCACCCTTATCCGCTCGGTGGTCACAGAGGGAACCGCGAAAAATGCCAACGTTGTGGGGTATTCCGTAGGGGGAAAAACGGGGACCAGCGAGAAAATTGACGTTTTCGATGAAAACGGTCAGCGGGTTTTGGATAAAATTGTCTCCTTCGTGGGGATTGCGCCAATGGAAGATCCGGAGTATATTGTATTGGCAGCGCTGGATACCCCGTCCCGGTCCACGGGGATCTATATTTCCGGCGGCGTAATGGCGGCGCCTACGGTGGGCGCCATTCTGGCGGACATTTTGCCCTACCTGGGCGTCCGGCAGAACTATACCGAAGAGGACCTGCCTGGACGGCAGATCATTCTGCCGGACCTCACGGGGTATACGGCCCAGGAGGCGGAGAAATGCCTGAAGGAATCCGGCTTTTCGGCCCGCTGCAAAGGGAACGGAGAGACCGTTGCGGGACAGATTCCGGCAGCGGGGCAGAGCCTTCCCGGCGGCAGCCAGGTGCTGCTGTATTTGGGCCGGCCACCGGAGATCAGAAGTGTAAAAGTGCCGGACTTCCTTGGAAAAAGCAAGCAGCAGGCTGCAGACCTGGCGGGCGCATTGGGCCTGTATATTCTGCCCACCGGGAACCCGGAGTCGGGGGCGGAGATCCGGGCCATTGCCCAGGACATCCCGCCGGGAACTCAGGTTGCGGTCGGAACTACGATTCCCATTCGCTTTGCCGATCAGACGGCAAAAGATTAGAGATACAGGAGCGTTTGCTATGAAATTACAGGAACTGTTAAAGGGCGTGGCCGTAACAGAAGTCCACGCCGATTTGGAAACGGAAGTTGCTTCCATCGTCTACGATTCCAGAAAGGCGGTGCCCGGGTGCCTGTTTGCGGCCATCTCCGGCTTTGCCTCTGACGGGAACCGATTCATCCCCATGGCGGTGGAAAAGGGAGCCGTTGTGACGGTTACGGCGAAAAAGCCGGATGTAGAGACCCCCTATGTCCTGGTTGCCTCTGACCGTCTGGCGCTGGCCCAGATGGCCTGCAATTTTTACGGGAACCCGGCAAAGTCCATGCAGTGCATCGGCATCACCGGCACCAACGGAAAGACCTCCGTCACCCTGCTGCTGAAATCCGTTCTGGAGCAGACCCGGGGGGCAAAGGTGGGACTCATTGGCACCATGGGCAATCTCGTTGGCCAGGAGGCCCTCCCCTCGGAACGGACCACCCCGGAAAGCCTGGAGCTGCAGCAGCTCTTTGCCCGGATGCGGGACGCGGGCTGTCAGTACGCCGTTATGGAGGTTTCCAGCCATGCCATTGCATTGGACCGCATCGGCGGGGTCCACTACGATGTGGCGGCCTTTACAAATCTGACAGAGGACCATCTGGATTTTCACAGGACCATGGATGCCTATTGCGACACCAAGGCGGAGCTGTTCCGCCGCTGTGACCGGGCCGTTATCAATCAGGATGACCCATATGCATCCCGGATGCTCCAGGCAGCCGCCTGTCCGGTTCTGACGGTTTCTGCCCACAAGGAGGCAGGGCTGTATGCAAAGGATATTGCCCTCCATGCCCAGGGCGTGGAATTTACGGCGGTTTGCGGAGAAGAGACGACCCACGTGGCGGTGCCCATTCCCGGCCGCTTTACGGTTTACAATGCCCTGACGGTGCTGGGCGTTTCCAGGCAGCTTGGCATTTCTCTGGAGGAATGTGCCCGAGCCTTGGAAAAGGTATCCGGTGTCAAGGGCCGCATTGAGGTGGTTCCAACCCCCGGAATGCCCTATACCGTGCTCATCGACTATGCCCACACGCCGGACGGCCTGGAAAAGGTTTTGCTGTCCGTGCGGGATTTCTGCAAGGGAAGACTCATTGCGATTTTCGGCTGCGGCGGAGACCGGGACCCCATGAAGCGGCCAATTATGGGGCAAATCGGCGTCAAAAACGCGGACTTTTCCATTATCACCTCGGATAATCCCCGAACAGAGGCGCCCATGGCCATTATTGGGGACATCCTGAAGGGAATTACCCCGGAGATGGGAGAGTACACTGTTATAGAGGACCGGCGCAAAGCCATCAGATACGCTATGGACATTGGCAAAAAAGATGATATAATTGTATTGGTAGGAAAGGGCCATGAGACCTATCAGGAAATCAATGGCCATAAGTATCATCTGGACGAACGGGAAGAGGTCCAATCTTACCTGTCGGAATTGAGGAAGCTACATGAGTAAAATATCTCTGAAGCAGGCGGCTGCCTGGTGCGGCGGCACTGTAGAGGAAAAATACGCGGATATCGAGTTTCTGGGTGCCAACAACGATACCCGGACCCTTCAGCCCGGCCAACTGTTTCTGGCCCTGCAGGGTGCCCGGGACGGCCACGACTTCATCCCTGCCGCTATGGAAAAGGGCGCGACGGCTGTGCTGTGCACCCATAGCGTAGGGGATTACCCGGCCATTATCGTGGAGGATGTGCGCCTGGCCCTGGGCGATATCGCCCGGGAGGAGCGGAAGCGCATCGGCATGAAGGTCGTCGGCGTCACCGGCTCCGTGGGCAAGAGCACCACGAAGGAGATGATCGCGGCGGTGCTGGAAAAGACCTACCGCACTGCGAAAACTCCGGTGAACCACAATAATGACATCGGTATGCCCATGGCGATTCTGGCCATGCCGGAGGATACGGAGGTGGCAGTTCTGGAAATGGGCATGAACCATTTTCGGGAGATGGCCTATCTTTCCTCCATCGGCAGGCCGGATATTGCCGTGATCGTGAACATCGGCACGGCCCATATTGAATTTCTGGGCAGCCAGGCGGGGATCCGTCAGGCAAAGATGGAAATCGTGGAGGGAATGCCGGAGAACGGCACCCTGCTGCTCAACGGAGATGACCGCATGCTGCGGGAGCTCAGCCAGACACCCAGGCAGCGCATTGTGTACTTTGGCTCTGACGAGGGCTGCCAGGTGCGGTGCCGGGAGATCGTCAATGCTTTGGATGGGCTGCGGTTCCGGGTGACCCACGGGGAGAACAGCTTCTCTGTAATTATGAATCTGGAGGGCCGCCATTTCGTCAGCGATGCCATGGCCGCCGTGGCTGTGGGCCTGGAGCTTGGGGTCCCGGAGGAGAAGATCCGGCAGGGACTGCGCACCTTCCGGAATCTGGCCGGGCGGCAGGAAACCCTGCGGGCCTATGGCTATACGCTGATCAAGGACTGCTACAATGCAGGCCCCGAGTCCATGGAGGCTGCGCTGAAGGTCCTGGGCGAGAAGCAGGGACGGAAAATTGCCGTTCTGGGCGATATGCTGGAACTGGGCGACCGGGCGGCTGCGGAGCACTACCGCATCGGCAGGATCGCCGCTGAGCGGGTGGATTTTGTCCTGGCCTATGGCGACTGCGCCGACCGGGTGATCGGCGGCTGCATTACGGGCGGCATGCCTGACAGGCGGGCTCAGGCCTTTACGGACCAGACCGCCCTGGCCTGTGAATTGCAGCGCATCGCCAAGCCCGGCGACGTGATCCTGTTTAAGGGCAGCCACAGTATGCACATGGAGCGCGTATTGGAGGCCTTCATGAAATACGAGAAAGACCTGAACGGAGGAGATCCTGCATGATCCGAATTCTTTTAACTGCTGTATGCTGCTGCGGCGTATCTGCGCTGCTGGGGCATTTCCTGCTGCCGGTGCTCAGGGCACTGAAGGCCGGCCAGTCCGTGCGTTCCATCGGCCCAACCTGGCACAATAACAAGGCGGGAACCCCCCTGATGATGGGCCTGATGTTCATCGGGGGCACTCTGATCTGTCTGCTGATCAATCTGGCCATTGGCATGACGGACTATACGCACTTTTATGTCTATGCTCTGGCCTTCTGTTTCGGTGCGGTGGGCTTCCTGGACGATTACTGCAAGGTGAAGAAGAAGCGGGACATGGGCCTGACGGCCATTCAGAAGTCCCTGCTGCAAATGGCCGTTTCGGCGGTATTCCTGTATGTGCTGTACCGGGAAGGTGTTCTGACCTGTGACCTGTACATTCCCTTCTGGGGCGTCCGATTCTATATCCATCCGGCACTGTTTGCCCTGTTTGCCATGTTCGTCATTGTGGGCACGGTCAACGCCGTGAACCTGACCGATGGCATCGATGGTCTGAGCGCTTCGGTCACCATTCCGGTCATGATTTTCTTTGTGGCTGCGTCCGTGGCACTGGGGCGGCAGAATCTGGCCCTGCTGCCGGCCTGTATGATCGGCGGCCTGCTTGCCTATCTGCGCCTGAACTGGCACCCGGCCAAGGCCTTTATGGGCGACACCGGCTCCCTGTTCATGGGCGGCGTTGTCTGCGGACTGGCTTTTGCGCTGGATATTCCCCTGGTACTGATTTTTGCGGGCTTTGTCTACATTGTGGAGACCCTGTCCGTAATCTTGCAGGTGGGCTATTTCAAGGCGACCCATGGCAAGCGGCTGTTTAAAATGGCGCCTATCCACCATCATTTTGAGATGAGCGGCTGGAAGGAAGAAAAGATCGTTCTCACCTTCGCATCCGTGTCTGCCATTATGTGCCTGGTGGCCTGGCTCAGCATTTCTTCTCTGACCCGTTAATGATTCCGGAAAGGAGCGCTGTATGGCGGGAGCAAAGCTCTTTGCCAAAGAGGACCGCCGAAAGGGCGAAAATGTGGACCTGCCTTTTCTGGCGCTGACGCTCCTGCTGCTGACGGTTGGGCTTGTGGTGCTGTATTCCGCAAGCTCTGCCCAAAGCGCCTATGATACCCGCTATGCCATTACCACCCGGTATCTGCAAAAGCAGGCCGTGTGCGCCCTTTTGGGGCTGGGGGCGATGTACGGTTTCAGCCGGATCCCTGACAAGGTGTGGTATCACGCCGCGTGGCCCCTGTATTTCAGCAGCATTGCCCTGCTGCTGAGCGTCCTGGTCGTCGGCCAGGAGGTCAACGGGGCGAAGCGGTGGATCAACATTGCAGGGCTCCAGTTCCAGCCCTCAGAGGTGGCAAAGTTCGCCATGATCGTGCTGCTTGCCCGGCTGACCCAGAATTTTGGAGAAAAGACCAGGTTTTTCCGCTGGGGTGTCCTGGGCTTTGGCGGGGCGCTGCTGGGCATCCTGGTGCCATTGGCCCTGGAAAAGCACCTGAGCGCCATTATGCTTATGGGCATGGTGGCCGTCCTCATGATGTACATTGCCGGAACCCATCCCAAGTGGCTGCTGCTGGGGGCGCTGGGGGCGGCGGCGTTTTTGCTGGTGTATACCCGCCTGATGGGCTACGCCGGCGACCGGGTGACTGCCTGGCGGCACCCGGAGCTGGACCCCGGAGACACGGGGTATCAGATTTTGCAGTCTCTCTATGCCATTGGCTCCGGAGGCCTGTTTGGCCTTGGGCTTGGCAAAAGCAGACAGAAATACCTCTATCTGCCTTTTCAGTATAACGACTATATCTTTGCCATCGCCTGCGAGGAATTGGGCCTCGTGGGTGCGGTTGGCATTATGGTGCTTTTTGCACTGCTGATCCTGCGGGGCTTCTGGATCGCCCGGCAGGCACAAACCCGATTTTCTACGGCTCTGGCCGCGGGGCTCATCAGTCTCATTGCGGTGCAGACCATTTTGAATCTGTGTGTTGTTACGAATCTCCTGCCCTCCACCGGCATTGCGCTGCCCTTCTTTTCCTATGGCGGCACGGCACTGGCGGTGAATCTGGGAGAAATGGGGATCGTATTAAATATATCACGCAAAAGAACCATTCAGGAGGCAAATACGTGAATCTTATCTTTACCTGCGGCGGTACCGCCGGACATATCAATCCTGCCATTGCCATCGCCAACGAAATGCGGCGACGCGATCCGAACTGCAAGGTGCTGTTTATCGGCGCCGTTGGTCATATGGAAGAAAAGCTGGTGCCCCAGGCGGGCTACGAGCTGCGGACCCTTCCGGGTTCCGGCCTGAGCCGCAAAAAGAGCCTGGCAGGCCTGAAGCAGAATATCCACGCAGTCAACTGTGTTTTGCAGGCCGTCAGCGCCTGTAAGAAGATTTTTCGGGAGTTTCAGCCCGATGCGGTCATCGGCACCGGCGGCTATGCCAGCTTCCCGGCCCTGTATGCCGGCAGCAAGATGGGCATTCCCACCTGCGTCCACGAGTCCAACGCCGTGCCCGGTGTCACCACTAAGACGATTGCCAATCGGGCCAGCCGGGTGCTGGTGGCCTTTGAGGAAAGCGTAAAATACTACGACCATCCCGAGAAGGTAGAAGTTGTTGGAATGCCGGTCCAGGAGGGGTTCCTGTACGGTGACAAAAAGGCTGCCCGGGAGAAGCTGGGCCTGGGGGACAAGCCTGTGGTGCTGTCTGCCTTCGGAAGCCTGGGCGCAAAGCATATGAATGAGCTCATGGCCGAGCTTATGTGCCTGGAAAAGGAAGCGGGCTATCCCTTCCACCATATCCATGCCACCGGCGGCTTCGGCTGGGAATGGATGCCGGAGCTGCTCCGGAAGGACGGCCTGGACCTGCCCCACACTCCCAGCATCGATATGCGGGAGTATATCTACGATATGCCTGTGGAGATGGCGGCTGCGGACATCGTCATCAGCCGTTCCGGTGCGGCGACCTGCAATGAGATCGCCGTTTCCGGCACACCCAGCATCCTGATCCCTTCGCCCAATGTGACGAACAATCACCAGGAGCGCAACGCCCGGGTGCTGTCCGATAGGAACGCCGCGGTGACCATTGTGGAAAAGGACTGCACCGCCCAGGTGCTCTTTGATGAGATTGGCCGCCTGCTGGCTGACCCGGAGAGACGGGAGAACATGAGCAAGACCCTGAAAACCATGGCGCGGGTCGATTCCACCCAGCGCATCTGCGACATTGTTGAGGAACTGACCAAGGCCTGAGTAAGGCCCGGAGGAACATAGCATGGATACAAACGAGAATAGCCGGACCCCAGGGGAGCAGAACCCAAAGAAAGCGGCCCCCCGGATGAGCGCGTCCGATGTGGGCGGAAGACCCCGGCGGCCCGTGGAAGCGAGAAAAGAGGCTGCGAAGAAGCGCCCGGCAGAGGCAGCCCCCGCCCCCCGAAAGCGCCCTGCCCAACCTTCTGCAGAGCGGCGGG
>UQGU01000010.1 GCA_900540635.1 uncultured Eubacteriales bacterium
TGGGACAACAGCGTGGACAGCTTCAGCAATTCCATTCGCGTCCACATCTCCGCCCTGCGCAAAAAGCTCCGCGCCGTGCTGGGCTATGACCCCATCCGCAACCGCATCGGCGAGGGCTATCTGATGGGAGGCGAGGAGAAATGAAGCGGCTTTCCCTGCAGTGGCGCATCACGCTGATGTCCGTCCTGCTCATCGGCATCACCTGCGTGGCCATGAATTTGCTGCTGTGCTCCTCCGGTGTGTACTATATGGACACCATTGCGGACAGCTTACAGGGCGGCGGCACGGTGATCCTGAATGATGGCGGAGCGGCGAGCTTTGACCCGCAGCTCATAGCGCCCAACGAGGAGTTGACCATCGTCGTCGATGGGGTGCAGGGGCGCTTCCGCACCACCAACTGGTACATCACGGCGGCGGTAACGCTGCTCAGCGGCATCCTCGCCTATTTCGTCAGCGGACACGCTCTCAAGCCCCTGCGCAGCTTTACCTCGCAGGTGGAGCAGGTGCAGCTGAACAATCTTGCCGATATGAGGATCGATGAAGATGCTATTTCGGAGTTCCGGCAGCTGAGCCGCTCGTTCAACCAGATGCTGGAGCGGCTGAACAACGCCTTTTCCGCCCAGCGGCAGTTCACCGGCAACGCCGCCCACGAGCTGCGCACGCCGCTGGCGCTGATGCAGGCGCAGTTGGAGCTGTTTTCCGCGGAGCATCCTGATGTGCGACCGGAGACGGCGGAGTTCCTCACGCTTTTGCGTGAGCAGACGGAACGGCTGACGCAGATGACCAGGACACTGCTGGAGATGAGCAATCTGCGGCAGGTGGCGCGGAACGAGCGGATCCAGCTCGCTCCCATGATCGAGGAGATCTTCACAGATCTTGCGCCGCTTTCAGATAAGCTCGGCGTCACGCTGACGTCGGAGGGCGACGGCATTATGACCGGCAGCGATGCACTGATCTACCGGCTGATCTTCAACCTGACGGAGAATGCTGTCAAGTACAACCGGCCGGGCGGCTCGGTACGGGTTTCTGTCACTCAGGAGTTGGAAAAGCTCCTGATCCGCGTCTCCGACACCGGCTGCGGCATCCCGGAGGTGTATCAGCGCAGTATCTTCCAGCCCTTCTTCCGGGTGGACAAGTCTCGCAGCCGGGAATACGGTGGCGCAGGACTGGGGCTCTCACTGGTATGGGAGATCACCGACCTCCACGGCGGCTCCGTTTGGGTAGAGGAAAGTTCGGAGAAGGGCACTACCATTGCGGTGGAGCTGCCAACGCAACAATCAGCGAAGCCCTAAAACCCTTTTATTCGTTTTTCGCCGCTTCCCTTGCCACCCTGCGGCGTTCCTCTCTGTATGGGACGGTCAGCCGGAAAGAGAAGCGTCCCTTTTCAATCTCAAATTCCTTGCAGCGTTTCGTCCATAGAATCTGTTTTCCACGACGGGGATGTCCAAAATACGACACCTCTGGAAAATTCAAAAAGGTTGGCCCCTCCCAGGAACTGAGTGATTCCCTGGTTTCCAAATTCAAAGACATTCTTTAAGACAAAAAATGCTCTGCCGAGTTCGTTCCAAAAACTCAGCAGAGCATTTTATTTGGATTATCTCATTCCCACTCAATGCAAGAACACATATCTTAACGGATTTTGCTTAGATAATATTTGCTTCTGTTCTTCTGAGAATTTTGAGGCTCCATATTATCCGGGCTATACGATGGATGTTTATCAAAATCTTATCAGGGGTGATAAAGTGCCTTTGGCGTATAATATATATACTATCATTGTTCTGTTAAGCACTTGTATGAACCGCTTTGGCAATAGACGCTTCTACAAAGCTATTAAGGCTCACATTTCGTGCCATGGCGGCAACAACAGCTTGCTTATGCAGCTCAGGAGAAATACGCACATTGAAGTTGCCCTTGTATGCTTTTTCCGATTCCGCACCGGACTGCGCACACAAATCCAGATAATCATCTACCGCACTATGGAAATCCGCAATCAGCTCCCGTGCATTGCTTCCCTCATAGGAAACCAATGCCCGGATGCCCAGAATCTTGCCGTAGAACAGAGCGTCTTCTTCCGAAAATTCCACACTGCCGAGATAGCCTTTATATTCCATTGTATTATTCATAGAAGTCCCTCCTGTTCCTATATTAGGTGTTATATACGGTATCAAGTATTTTTTAGAAAAAGCGATCCAAATCATTCAAAGTTTTTGGAATAAGCTTTGTATTTTCATATCAGTGTGTTATCATGTTCGCCAACCGGAAAGAAGGCTGATCCCTTGCATTAGGTTTCCCGGGAGGCTGGAACGGCATCCACACCTTCCCGGTGCGCATACCATCCCAGCCTCCCGGGAAATCGGTAGCCGAGGGGCGGTTAAGCCGCCCCCTGTAATAGATTTCTACCAGAGCTGTAATCAATTTTGCGTGTATCTGTGCCGTAATTAATTTTGCGCATAACTCTTGACACTACCGCAATTTACAATCTAGTTTTGCATATTTCTCATCATAATCCGAGCAGAAAAACACTTGATAATACCCCAAAGGCACTTTCTGATTCTGTGTCAAAAGGCTTCCGGCTACCATGCAGATCAAGGATACAATCCAAGCGGGAATAAAGGCGTTTACGCCACCCATGGCAACGCCCCACCAGGCTTTGGTGTAAGGGATAATACTGGACAGAAAATAGCAGACAATATACGTTCCATAACCACCAATCGTGGAGAGGATCATACCGGTTTTTGTGGCCTTTTTCCAATAAAATCCCAAGAGGATTGGCCAATACCAGCCGCCGCCAATGCTGCCGAGAGCAAAGTTAATCATGTACTGTGTAATGTCTGTAGGCTTCAGAGCAACCAGCACACCAATCACACCGACGCCAATAATGACGCCATAATTGATTCTGCTCTGCGTTTTTTCAGGAACTTCCTTCATGAGGCAGTCGACGATGAAATCCTTTGCCAGAATAGCACCGGCAGAGATGCATATACCGGCAATGGAGGATTGAACAGCAGCGAACACACCAGAGAAGATAATGCCGCCCACCCAGGAAGGAAGCAGATTAGTGGCCACAAACATAGAGGTGTAGTCAGCAACAGCAATATTCGGATTGATTGCACGGACCAGCGGACCAATCATGCACATCAGACCGTTGACAATAAAGAATGTTAACGTGGCGATCAAAATCCCCAGCTTCAGCTTTTTGTGGTCGTTATATGTCATGGAAACAGACAGAGAATGAGGCATGACACCAACACCAACGCCGAAAAAGAGGGACAGGCCCAGGATATTCCAAAAGGAACCGGAGGACTGCGCTTGGAGAATTGTTGGGAAGGTAACGGCAAGGCTCTGCATAGCCTGGGTGACGCCTCCATACATTTGGGTGTTTCTAAATATCAAAACGCCAATGATAGAAAACGTGGCCGCAAGCATAACTACACCCTGAATAACAGCTACCTTTGCCAGAGATTTTACACCGCCTGAAACCGTGTAAACAACAGAGATAATAATCACCAGGAACAAACCGAGATAGTAGCTGTTGCTGCCAGTGACTGCCGCGAAGATTTTGGCACCGGCGGAAATTTGGCCGCATCCAAAAAACACCAGGCCCAACGCGCCCGTGACTGCCAGCGCGCCCACAACACCCTTGGATTGAAAACGGAGGCGCAGCAGCTGCAAATAGGAAACTGCGCCAGTCCGTTCACGCAGAATAGCAATTTTCCGTCCAACAGCACCAAGACAGTAGGCGGAGGTCAGAAATCCGCTGTAATAAATCAGAGGGGAAGCAAACCCGACTGCGTAGCTGAGGCCGGGAGCCGCAACCATGGAACCGCCGGACATGGCGTTTGTCGCGGCAATCATGGCGATGGAAAATGCACCGATGTTGCCGCCTCCTGTAAGGAAGGACGCGAGGTTGTCGGAGCCACCCTTCCGGGCCTGTGCTTTTACATAGAATCCGAATCCGACGATGATAATTGAATACACCGAAAAGATTAGCAGCATGGTGACCGAAGTAGAGCGGGCAATGGTAAAGCCGCCAAGATCCTGTGCCATTATTTCTCCCCCTTTCTATCAGCTCTTGCTGTCAGCGGAAATTCGTCCCATTTACAGATATGAACGATGCCAATGATGGTCATGATGGTGTAGATAATTGTCGCACCGGAAAACCAGAGAGGAAAACCCAAAAAGTATGTCATCTGTGTGGGATCGCCCGTCCCGAAATAAAACATCCAGCAGGTGCCAATTATAGATGCGACAATGCCGAGAATGTGCAGAAACAAAGCGCTCTTTTTGCTTGCTTCAAAGCGCGGATCATAATCAGTGATGGCCGCAGTGTCATAATCACAGCGGTCCAAATCGTGATTGCTATTCACGTTCAATACGCTCCTCTCTAAAATTGTCTATGTGGGATTAGAATTTGCCCGTTTTCGCGTAACGATTCAACTCTTCGGCGTTTCTGCCGCTAATGCCGAGTACTTCGGCAGTTCTGCCGTTTTTGAACCAATCTGTGTCATGGGCGACACCGACCAGAGTGATCACAGCATCCATGATGGGCGTTTCAATGCCCAGCTGATCCGCGATAGAGGCCCAGCAGACCAGAGCGATTGGGATATCTTCCGTCAGATAGCGGTAGTTGATATCATTGGGGCCGGCAATCGAGGTGAGGTTGTGGCAACCGTGGCCCATAGCATACAGTGGCACCCAGGAATCGACCTTATCGACGCCAGCAAAATCCTCCAGAGCATGGATATCATAGCCGAGCGCCTTACCAATTTTCAGCCGTTCCTTGTTAAGGAGAACGTCAATTTTCAGACCGGAGGGTTGGAATCCGTGCTCGTACAAAAAGAAGTTGACATCTGGCTTTTCGATGTTGCTGAGGTTGACAAGGCAAGGGCCAGGGTGTACAGTAGGATTAATCAAGCTTAGACCGCACTCAAGAACATCGCTGTAGAGACCGGGGAAATCATAGACATCCTTGCGAATCTGATCGTAGTATTTCTCTGCGGCGGCGGCGGGGAAAAACGCGATAGGTGCTAGATGACGCTCAAACATACGAACCTTCCCTGGTTCTGCCCGCCTGGTGCTGAAGGGCGGGATCGTAGATTCCACAAAGATGGGGCAAGTAGGGTCATCGCCCCATACGTTCTTGTAAATCAGAGAGGCCATACAGCCGTTGAAGGTAATCACGATCTGCTCAGCTGTGGTATGCCCCTTCAGGATTTTGGCAAATTCCTCATGACGATTGCCAGGGACACAGATGATGATATAGTCTGCACCCTTTACAGCCTCGTCAATGTTGGAAGTCACCACATCGATCTTTTCTTTTGCATTAAATTCGCCGACGCATTCAATCTCATGAGAAATTGCGATGGTCTGGAATCTGGAGAACAGATAGTCAGGCGCAAACAGCCGGACTTCCTGACCCTTGGCTTTCATATCGACAGCAATTGTCTGGGCTACATTTCCAGTTCCTAATACAGCAATGGTTTTCATGGTGTACCCTCCTGTTGAATCCCGTAGTTACGGGTATTCGTTACAACGGATTTATGTTCGCTATAACGTATATACATAATGCATCATTTCAGCCGCTCTGTCAATAACGCAATTCTACAAATTTTGTCTTCAGAAATTTAGTGGTATTACCACATTGACATATCCTTAGATACGCTGTTAGAATAAGAGAATATGCTTACCCGAAATGGATGGAGTATATTATATCTGCCTGCAGCGGCATAACAGGAGGCGGAATTCATGGACGAGCAATTGAAAATCGGCGAAAACTTGAAAAACATCCGGAAGAGCATGGGACTCAGCCTTGATGCGGTTTCTTCCATGACTGGTGTAAGCAAAACCATGCTGAGCCAGATCGAACGATCTGAGTCTGTTCCGACACTGGCTACGGTTTCGAAAATCGCAAACGGATTAAAAATACGATACGACAATCTTCTGACGAGCCCTCAATCTCTGTATTGCGATATCAAGTATATTGAGAACACCTCTCCGGTTGTTGACAACGACGGAAAAATCTTGTTTTACTGTATTTTTCCATTTACACCTGCAACAGGCTTTGAAATTTTCTATTGTGTTCTCAAACCTGGATGCAATCATGTGTCGCAGACTCACAAGAACGGGCGGACAGAGTACGTGATGGTCGCTGATGGGGAAGTCGAGGTCGCTGTTGGTGGCAATATTTACCAGCTAAAAAAAGGGACTGCCGTTGCGTTTGACGCAAGTGCGGAGCATAAATATATCAACAACGGCATAGAAGATGCAAATATGTATTTTGTACTTAGCTACAAATGATTTAGGGAACCTCTGAATATATCGACCCATATTCTGCTTAATGGGAAAATATCACAAATTTCATTTCGTCGTTCTCCTCAAATTCTGTGTGTTCTTCTTCGCCAGCTCGCTGGCAGCTTGCCGTCTCTTTTCACTGTAAGGTGCCGCCAAGCGGATGCCAAAACGGCCTTTTTTGATGGCAAAGGTTTTTGCAGCCGTTGCCGTCGTCGTCCAGTTAACGGCATTCTGTGGGATATTTCTCGGCAAAGGCCGCAAGCCTCTTTTTGAAGTCTGTGTTGTAGGTAAAGATTTCTACAAACTCGTCTGCTTCTGTAAAGCAAATGCTGGTTCTCTTTTGTTTCTTGGTAAGCCCTGTTTTCATAAGTACCTCCTGAATCTGTAAATTTTTCCCGGCTGTACACCCGGAAATGGCACAAAATACCATCCCAGAAACTCAGCGACTATCTGGTAAAGCTTTTGCTGACTGGCTGAAAGATTAAAACATGCAAAAAAGGAGCTAACTGACGAATGGGATCAGTTAGCTCCTTTTTTTATGAATTATGAAAAGATGTTGCCAAAACGTTGCCAGCGGCAGTCTCAGCCTTCAAAAAGCATGGATTTCTCTGGTGTTTTTTACCCTGTGCAAATCATTCCCACTCAATGCAAGAACACATATCTTAACGGATTTTGCTTAGATAATATTTGCTTCTGTTCTTCTGAGAATTTTGATTCTCCATATTATCTTGGCTATACGATGGATGCTTATCAAAATCTTATCAGGGGTGATAAGCGCCGGGATGAATAATGCGATTCGAGGACGGCTTTTATCGTAAGCCAAGATTGGTTGCTAATTCATCAAGATAATCAATATTTCCATGACTCGCTCCGTATGAGGTCACATATCCATCCTTTTCGGCGGTTATGTTCTGACCCATAAAAATGACTCGTTCGCCTTTTTTCAGATACAGTTTGCGCCCGTTTTTCACCTGGTCATTATAGTCTTCCACTACGGATCGATAATGGCGCTCAAATAGCTGCTTTGCTTCTTCGATGTTGCCGAGATGTCCGTATATCATGCATTCTTCCAAAGCCATAAGACGAGACGACATATTGTCCAATAAAGGATATTCCTTCCTGTGTTTTAGAATAGCCTCTCGGCTGCTTAAAACCTCATAAGCCGGCAAAACATATTGATCTATTTCGTCCATGATATTCTTTATGATCCCATCTGTTTTCTTGCGAAGATCATACCATGTTTCCTGCTTACCACTGATTGTTCCGAGGCGAGAGCGAATCGTACATTCATATTCGTGATAGTATTTTTTCTTTTCCGTTTTGAGCTGAAAAACGCGTTCGGAACATTCCGGGATACGAATGCCTAAATTCACACAGAGCAGTCCGCCCATGCCGCGCGTTGGCATACCGCTTTGAAAATGAATCACTTGCGAAATATCTTCTGAGACGAAGCGGTGAAGCGTTCTGCCATACTTTTTGAATCCATACGGCTTGACATGAACATATACCGCTGCTTCAATTTCATCGACAATTTGAGCTGTATTGATTTCCGTTCCCTTTTTCAGAAAATCAAACACGACGGAACGCTCCTCTCTTTTCCGCATGACCACCCGCAACGATTCTTTTTAGAAGATAGAAGTTTTTATTACCGGTTACAAAGGAACTGCATAACTATTTGCTTCAAAATGCAAAGTGCCCGAAAGCTCTTAGCAAGGGTTTTCGGGCACTTGTAAGTCAGTCGCTATTATTCCCACTCGCTTCTCTGAAGCGTAACATAAACAATTTTGTTTATGAAGCATTCCGTGGGTTATTCCTATACTTTTCATTATCCAAAAACCAGAGGCTATCTGATTTTTTGTTGCCATTTTGTTGCCGCGATCTTTGCTGACTACTATATTTGTATACCGCAATATTCAGCAAGCGCTAATAGCCGGTTTTTTCGCTGACTTTCCGAACGAGTTCGACTTGACGATGCTTCCTTATAGGCTTTTAAGCTACCAGTATAATCCGTAGTTTTGGAAAAGTATGCAGTATAGAAATCGTTGATCTTTGCGCCTATATTAGGGTCAAGTTCCCCCTGCTTGTTTAATAGCCACGCAAGTGAAAATAAGCTATAAAGGTGTGTCGTCCAGCAGAGACGCTTATTTGCATCAAAATTAATATTTAGCTTATTAATGGTCGTAAGAATAGATATGAACGCTTTCTGAGCTTTTGATATACCCGTAGTATCATTTCGATATTTCTCATACAGCAAATCTAGTGTTTCCTGCGAAGAATCCAACACTCGGTCCTCCGCTACAAGAAAGAATAATTCTGAGATAAACTCAATATCCTCCATGCGAACACTTTTAAGGCGTGATAATTTATCGTCCCAAAAATCTGTTCTCGTGAGTTCCTTAATTGTCTTAAGCAGTGGGCTATCAGAATACTTTGCGTTTCGTAGTTCTTGCCTAGTAAGAGGTTCTCCGTTTCGATTTAACCGGTCAAAAACTGTTGCCACAAGATCTTCTTTCTGTTCGTATAGGTATTCGATATTAAGTGCATAAGTCCAAAACTGTTTAATATAGTCTGGAAAACTCTTATTTCGTTTTTTTATTTCGGCAAATGTCAATCCTGCAATTTCAGATGCGGTTTCGAGATTAGCATCATCTATAAAATCATCTTCGGCAAAGTAAGTGGTTAGCGCAATTCTGTTTTCAATAAAGTCGACAATAGCTTCTAAGCGCTGCTTTCCATCAACAACATCATAAACCGTTTTTCCAGTATCATTATCAACACATGGGCGTAAAAAGATGGCAGGCACAGGATAATTTTTCAAAATGGAGTCAATTAAAAAAGATTTTTTATCCTCTGACCAAACACCACTTTTTCTCTGATAGGTAACATCAAAGCGATATTTGTTGGATGTGTAGTTATCATAGAATTCGGAGATCGTGAGTGATGTTGATTTTCGTTCAAACAGTTTTGCCATTTAGAATACCTCCAATCTCTGATGATGAACTTTGCTGAACATAATTCTTGAATATACTAATTAGAACCGCATTTAAATCGCGGGGTGGCGATGGATTTATAAAAGTAAACCCGGAATCTTGATTGAGATTAAGCAATAACTCATCCAGCTCGCGTCGGTCAACATGCCAATAGGATATTCCACACAAGACCACTTCATCATTTTCTGAAATATCCAGCGCGGCGCTTTTGGCTGCGTTTCTTAAATGCTGCGACCAAGGCGCCGTAACGTTTAAACGCATAGAGTCTCCAGCCGGTGGAATAATTGCACCTTTTCCATAATGAGTTAAGTCGTTGTATTTCAGTTCCAGCTGGTCAATTGAGACACCTTCAAAATCCAAACTGTAACTAACAGAATAGGTTGTAGTGTGATTCTTAGGAACGAAGCTAATGGACCCATGAGGCTTAATTATCTCTACGTAAGGTGTCGTTTCTGCTTCAAATCCTTTAATACTGAATGGAATTTTGAGACATGATAAAATTCGTTCTAACCATATATCATAGTTATATGTAACAAAGACAATTTTATCATATTCTTTAGAAGCGGTAAGTCTCTTAAAAAAGGATACCCATCCCCATGTTGTCCCCAAAAGAAATTCTTTAAGTTTATCTGTAGGGATAGAATCGTTATAACATGAAAATAAGTGCCTCAAGTAGACTATGAGTTCAGAGTATGCTTTGAGATAAATCCTATCTTTTCTCGAGTCGACCATCTTTAGTCTTTCTGCTTTCTGTACTGGTTCATTAACAAAATCAAAGAACATGTTGGCACAGGTAATGATTTCCTCAATCAAAGCGGTACTTTCTTGGGCGGTATTACCAGGGCGGGCACCTAATGTCCATAAAGATGGACAGTACCTATAGGAAAGGAATCCAGGTTTATCATCCCAAGGCGTATCAATTTTATCGCCAAGTCGAAACAAGTTTTTTACATCGATTTTATCGTTGATTTTGGAATCAACCTCGGCATAATAATGCAAAAAATCGATAGTAAACCCATTCCCCAAAATAATATACAACTTCTTCATAACGACACCGACTTATTGTTCTAATGTTTCGATTATTAGATTTATTACTTGATCAAAACTTTGCCTAATTTGGCACTCCCAAAGCACTATGACTGTCCAGCCGTCAGCCTCAAGCGCCTGAATGTGCTTTTCATCTCGTTGCTTTGTCCGCTCAATTTTTGTGCCCCAGTACATCTTGTTAGACTGGCTGGAATGTGCGTAGCGGCTTCCGCAATCATGCCCATGCCAATAGCACCCGTGAATAAAAATGGCTACTTGTTTCTTTGTGAACACAATGTCAGGTTTTCCAGGGAGTGCCTTGTAATTCACACGGTAGCGGTATCCCATTGAGAACAGTTTGCGCCGCACCATAAGCTCGATACTGGTGTCCTTGCTTTTGATGTGGGACATTATTTCGCTTCTCCTTTCGGGAGAAAGTGTATCAGCCATTACACAGACAAATCCAACGGCAAGTCCGAGATGTCTTTGAGGCGCTTGCCTTGAACAAGAGTTTCCAACGTTTCAACTGCATCCTCAGAGCCAACCTCTTTGACAGCCCGGATCAGCTCATAGAGCGCAAAATGATATACGCAGTCTATATCGCCGGTTCCGAGGGCAAGGGATGCAAGCCGGTTGGGCATAGGTTCTGCTGTAACCACAACAATGTGAGGCAGGTGGCCTTTACGATTCCGAATCAAGTTCAGAGCTTCTGTCCGGCTGTTCTGCGCCCGATCACTGCGCATCGTATACTTTGCAGAAACACTTGCATGAAGGATTGGTTTGCCTCCATTGGATTTCCGAATATCGGCCATCTTGCCGATATCATCATCGACTATGCACTGACTTGCATTGATTTCGGTATCTTCATACAAATCCCGGTAAACCACAACATCAGGCGCAACAAGATAATCGTTTCCGAGCGCAGCGGCCAACTGCGCATTCTGCGTAGTGAGCGCGTTCAGGTAAGCAAGGTGCTCATACTGAGCAAAATCGCTGGTTTTCAGCTTGTTATTGTTGCCAAGCTGGAGAATTGTCCACCTTCCAGGCCGCAGATTTTGCAGTTGAGGAAAAGTCTCCCGGAGGAACTCCATTGTTAGCGTTTCAAATTGCTTGCCAAGTGTCTGCCCAGAGATTTTATCGACGGTCGAAACGGCATGATGTTGCTCATCCACCAGAATATCAACAATTCTGCGTGCAATCGCCTTTGAACCGCGGCTGCTGGTATCAGCATTGGAAGCAACGCCAACTGAGGTCAAAGTCAAGGTATTGGTTTCAAACAACTGCTTGTGAAAATGAAATCTCGCATTTGCTATTAATGCATCCATGTTCAAGACACTCCTTTATTTTTTCTCCGACTGCTTGAGCAACCGGGGGAGGAAATGCATTTCCGATCATCCGGCAGGCAACTGTCTTTTTTGATCCAAAAGTCCATGTATCAGGGAACCCCTGAATCCGGGCCATCATTCGGCTGGTTAAGCGGGGCATACCCTCAAAATCAGCGGCAGGAGCTTCATTTGCAATTCCCCGTCCATCTACTCCAAGTTCGGCCCAAGCGTTTCGAGCCCTTGTGGGGCCAAGATCGGGACCACCGTGTTTTTTTGAGCCGCCTACCAATGTAGGAGCAATTCGGTTAGCGTTTGCTGCCCACTGTTTTGCACCCCTCCAACCATTCTGTGCCATCAAATCATAGAGTGTTTCACCAACGGAAGGGGCTCTTTCGGGTCTTTCATCTGGATAAGCAAATGCACCAAGTTGGTCTTGGCGGATTCCGATAATGACAACTCTGGGACGAAGTTGTGGGACACCATAATCAGAGGCACTAAGTAACTTAATATGAGTTACATAGCCTAGTTTTTGAATTGACCTAAAAATGTGCTTCCTATATTCGTCAAACCCAGGGTCAAGGAAACCACGAACATTTTCAAGCATAACAGCTCGAGGCTGAATTTCTTTAATCAACCGGATCGCTTCAGGGAAAAGGTCTCGCTCATCTTCTTGTCCAAGTTGCTTTCCTGCAACTGAAAATGGGGGGCAAGGAACACCACCGGCTAATAAATCCACACCCTTGTACGGGCGGCCGTCAAAGTTATGTACATCGGCACAAATAACATTCCATTCGGGGCGATTCTGCTTCAGAACCTTGCAATAATCTTTTTCATATTCTACAAGTGCAACATGAACAAAGCCAGCCATTGCAAGACCCAAAGCTTGTCCACCAGCACCAGCACATATTTCAACACAAGTCAAAGGCTGCTGCATAAACTACTCTCTCCTAATGTATGACTGGTTTTCTTGATGCTCAACGGATACTTCTTCAACAAAATCCACAATCTCGCCAATATTGCAAGAAAGAGACTGACATATTTTCTGGAGGCTTTCCATTGAAACAAATTCATTTCTACCCAGTTTTGCTAAAACATTGAAGCTAATCCCTGCTGCATCTTTTAACTCAGTACGGTTCATCTTTTTATCTATAAGCAGTTTCCAAAGCTTATCGTAACTGACTGACATAGGCATTCTCCAATCAATGTCTAATTTACAATTACTATAGCACATAGAATACGAAGAATCAAGATTTTCTCACAAAAGCATGAGTGTTGTATAGGAAAATAGAAAAGACTTGCAGAACTATTACCTGGATCTCACTCTGCCAGCAAAAAATAAAAATAGCCGCCAGTACCGGCACCGTGGGGTGCCAGCACTGGCGGCGAAATTGTTATTATGCTTTGCGTGTGCAGTAGGAGTAGACAGCGAGACATAGGAACAGGGGAATTTCTACACAATATGCCCCTAGCATCACATAGGGTGTCCAAATTGCGAGATTGCCTATGTTCCAGAAGGCAAAATCAACGAGGGTATAAAGAAAGCTGGCCTGCAAAGCCACTCCACCTGCGGGGAGAATGGTATAAATCCATTGTCCAATCTCAGAAGGCAGGGCCACATAGAGGATCACCGGAAGAATGCAGCATACCAGTGACACGGAGAGGGAAGCCACCACATTCCGAAGTCTGGAAGAAAGAAACAGGGTAAAGCTCATGGTTGCCAGCAGGCACAGAAGATAACCTCCGGCGCAGACCCATTGCAGCTGGCCGAGATTCAGATTTGGCAGATTTACGATTGAATACAGCATCTGAATGGAGGTTTTCGTGCATTCCCAGCCGTACAGGCTGTTGGACACCAGAAGAAACACCACAGCGCAAAGGGAAAAAGCAGAGCCGCAGATCAGCAAGGCGGAAACAATTTTTGTTACGGCAAATTTTATCCGACCATATTTGGTGCAACGGTAGATATCATCGGCCCCTGTCTGATAGTCCAAAGTGAAAATGGGGGCGGCGATTACTGTGCAGAACAGGACGATGAGAAAGGACAAAAGCAGCTGGTAGTCCATTGCATCCGTATTATAGCCGGGATAGAGCTGATAGGGCGTTTCCACCCGGCTGTATAGGCGCTTTGCGGCTTCCTGTGCTGCTGGGTGGTCTCTTTGTTCCAGCTTCATCAGAGAATCCAGCCGTGCCTCACAGGCACCGTAATAGTCCTCAATTTTTTCAGGGTCAATGTCCATCAGAGAAGGGGCGATGCCGCTGTTGGGATCAGCGAAGGCTTCCCGGACGCCATGAAGCAGCAGGGCGTAGGGCAAGATCTCCGCTTCATAGACTCCGTCCGGCAGGTCACAGGTATTGTCCACACCGTACTTTGTCAGACAAGTTTGATAATCTTCCACAGCCTGTCTTACCTTTTGCGGCGTTACTTCCCCTGCGGTGTCCGATTGCAGCGTTTTTAGATACTGTACCGCATCCAGGCCAAGGAGCTTTACGGCATCTCCATTGGCATCCCGATAGGTGATGTAGGAAAAGGTGGTTGGGATATATGCCATCACCAGTGACAACACCAGCGAAAAGGTAAGCAGAATCAAAGTCAATCGGGTTTTGAGAACCCGTTTCAGTTCCAATTTCATCAGGCGCATAATTTACCTCCTTTCCGGGGCTTCCTGGGGAAACAGCCACAAATACAGATCTTCCAGGCGGGGCGTCACAGCGGTGGAATTGGATACAGAAGGTTCCTCCGCTAGATACCGTATGGAGATATCCCCATTTTCCTCGTTGCGCAGATTGACGATGGGCAATCTTCTTTCATATTCCCCGAGGACATTTGCCGGGATTGTGGCAGTCCATACCTTGCCCTCCACCAGCTTGACCAGTTCCTCTGTTGTGCCGCAGGCCAGCAGCTTTCCGCCCTTCATCACCGCATTCCGGGTGGCGATGTACTCCACATCGGAGACAATGTGGGTGGAGATCAGCACAATCCGGTCATGGGCAAATTCCGAGAGCAGATTCCGGAAACGCACCCGTTCTCCGGGGTCAAGACCGCTGGTGGGTTCGTCCAGAATCAAAACCTCCGGCTCGTTCAGCAGCGCCTGAGCAATGCCCACACGGCGCTTCATGCCGCCGGACAGCTTGGCGATCTTCTTGCGCCGAACATGGGTGAGGGTCAGCTGTTCCAGCAGCTCGCCGATTTTCCGCTTACTGTCCGTTGCCGTCAGTCCTTTCAGCACGGCAATGTATTCCAGATAATCCTGTACCGTGAATTCGGGATAGAACCCAAATTCCTGGGGCAGATACCCAAAGATATCCCGGTACCGCTGTCCCAGGGTAGAAATGGGAATGCCGTCATAGGTGATCTGCCCGGAGGTGGGCTGCATGATTCCAGCAAGCATCCGCATCAAGGTGGTTTTTCCCGCGCCGTTGGCACCCAGCAGTCCCCAGACACCAGGGGTAAGGCTCAAAGAAATGTCGTCCACCGCCGTCATGTCTTTGAAGCGTTTTGAAATATGTTCAATACATAAATCCATAATGTGTATCCTTTCAGATTACTTGCATTTCTGCGTAAGCGCAGTGGTAGAGGAGATGGTGAAATTGATGACAGCAAAAAGCAATCAGCAGGGCGCATAACCCGACCCACCCCGGAGAAAGGCTGGGCACCGTAAAAAAGTGGAAATGACGGTGTGCCAGAGAAAGCCCCACAAGCAGAAAACCGCACAGCCCCATACTTCCCGCAAGAAACTGCCGGGGGCAGACATGCCCCAATAGATAGAGACATCCGCTGCTTGCCAGCAGAAAAGGAAAGATGATGGAAACTACCGCACTGCTTGGCTGTAATGCAGTTTTTACTGCTGCTGTCAACAGAATACCGCCAAGCAACGCACCATCGCCGATTCCGATGATGATGAGCCTTGCCATAAGCAGCCGAACGGAAGAAAACCGTGCTGCCGCTTCCACTTCCTGCATTCGATAGCGGACGGAGCGGTAGAGAAACGGGGGTGCTGTCATAAAGATGAAAAGGGACAGACAGGCCAGCAGCCCTGCCACGGATTGGGGGTCTTTCCAATATCCCTGTCCAAAGAGATGGAAAAGCAGGCCGCAGACTGCAAGCAGACAAGTAGCCTGCACAGCCCAGACCTTCCAGCCAATGAAGCGAATCTGCATGGATAGGAATTGCGAGAAGGAAAGCCGCTGCCGCCGGGAGTACGCCTCCTTCCGGGCCAACAATATCGCTTCAGACATGGAAGATGGACGAATCTCAACATCTGCCCCTTGGTAGGCTTGATGCAGTCGGGTTTCTAAGTCGTTATTTGTCACAATGCTCCTCCTTTTCAAGCTGGGATTTGAGTTTTTTCAGAGCTGCCCGAAGCCGGGATTGGACGGTACGCAGAGGCACCCCGGTGACCTGAGCAATCTGCCGCAGGGTCAGCTCCTGACCGAACCGGAGCAGCAGTATCTCCTGCTGTTCCGGGGGCAGGGAGCGGATTTGCTGGTGGAAATTCAGATCAGCGTGAATCCGCTCAAATCCAGATTCCTCGCTGGGAAGCTCCGCCGGGATATCCTCGATGGATAGTTCTCCAATGTCCATCTTTCGGTACATATCCACACAAGTGTTGGCAGCAATTCGGTATAAAAACGCCTTGCATTTCCCTTTATGTACATAGCGGTCATAATAGCGGATGGCCTTCAGGAAAGTTTCCTGGGCAGCATCCTCGGCTAAACCTGGGTTGGGGGCATGCCACAGACAGTAGCGGAGAATCTCAGGATACAAAAGCCCGATCAGTTCATCCACCGCATCCATGTCACCCTGTCCAATCCGTATCATCAATTTCTCTTCACGCGTCAAGATCATTCCTCCTAAGGGCGTCCCCTCATAGTATACAACGATTTGAGGATAGGAAAATGATTGAATATCATAATAAAAAAGTCGCCAGTACTGACCATGTGTGGTGTCAGCACTGGCGGCTTGCTGTCCTATTTGAACTGGATTTGGATGGATAAAACATGATCGACGAGTTTTGCAGAGATATTTCCGCCCATCTGTTCCACCAGCGTCTTGGAAATGGCCAGCCCCAGACCACCTAAATTCCGGGCGGCTTCCACGGTGAAGAAACGATCAAACAGCTTTCCAACCTGAATCTCATTCAATCCGGAAGCGGTGTTTGCAAATACAATCTCACCATCGTCGCGGAGTGTGATTTCCAGATCGCCGTCGCTGTATTTCAGGGCATTGTTCAGAATATTGCTGAACACCCGGCTGAGGGCGTCCCGGTTGAGCTGCTTTTCGATGCGCTTACCGCTCATGTGTATCTGGGGCTGAATGCCCCGGCTGGTGAGGGCAGCGTAGAAAGCGGCAATGCTTTCTTCCAGCACGCCGTTCAGGCAGACTGTTTCCATTTCCAACTCCTGTGTAGAGAGAATGACTGAGTAGCGGAAGAGTTCTTCGGTCAGTTGCTTCATGGCCTCTGTCCGGTTCTCAATGAGGGAGATATAACGGACGGCGTTTTCACTTAAGGGTTCCCTTTGGAGTAAATCCAGATAGCCGCAGATGGCAGTGAGGGGCGTTCGGAGATCGTGGGAAATGTTGGTGACAGCTTCCTTGAGTTCCCGGTCACCGACTAAGTACCTGTGCCGCTGCTTTCGCAGAATCCGAAGCTGGGTGTTGATGGATGCTGCCAGCCGGCACAGGTAAGGGTCCCGGGAGGAAATGTCGATGAGGGTGTTGGTATCTGCTGCCAGTTTGACCTCGAAGGCTTCCCCAATCTCCAAAGTAGCTTTGTGCATCAGGTAGATTTTTCCCAGCAGGGCAAAAATCACAGTCAACAGAATGGCAATAACAGCCAGCAGCAGATGTTCCATAATTACCTCTTATTTTATGTCTTTCTTTTTGAAAACACCGATTCCAATCACGGTGAGCAAAGCGGTCAGGGTCGCAGCGCAGATCGGATTTCGCCAATCGAAGGAGAGATGCTTGTCCAGGCTCAGCATCGTGGAGCCGGAGGGGAGAATGGTGGTGAGCCACGCAAATGCAGTGCGGATGGTTCCGGTGAGGTATTCCGGATTGGGTGCGCCATCTTTCAGCAAAATGCCGCCGTCGCTCTGGGAAACAACGATCTGTATATATTCCGGCGCAGACAGCTTTCCATAGGCCATCATGCCGCTGAAAATGAGAATCACAGCAATGAGCAGGCTAATGACAATATTTCTGGCTTTGTCGCTATCCAGCATGGATACCATGGTGAAAAGCGCAGCGTATTCGACGATCACCAGCCCACAACCCAGTAGCCGCCAGGGCTGTGCCTGCACATGGGTCAGAACTGCCGTTCCGGAAAGGGGCAGACCCACAAGAAGCACCGCCAGCAGATAGGCGAATACAAAGAAAAATGCGGCGGTAATGGTCGTCAGCAGAAAGGAAAGGTAGATTTCTTCCCGGCTGTGGCCCACGATCATCTTATTGCGAACGGTACCGTCAGAATAATCGGTCCCAATGAAGAAGCAGGCAAAGAGTGCGATGATTACCGCAATGTAAAATACCCAGAGATAAAAATAACCGTGGGCTTCATATTCCAGCCATCCCTGTCCCAGATTGCGGGTGTTGTAGGCGACCAGGGCATAGGCAAACACACCAAAGCCGAAGGAGAACCCTTGCAGCACCCAAAACACTCTGCTTTTCCACAGCCGGGCGAAGTTGCCTGATAACAGTTTTCTCATACCCGGTACCTCACTTAATATCCTTCCGCCGGAAAGCTGCGTACCCGGCAGAAAGAACCATGACTGTAAACAGTATGCTGAAAATCATCTCCCGGAGGGGATGCTCGATGGCGACTTCGTTCATTAGCAGTGCCTGTCCCGTGGGCAGGAAGTCCAGGACGCACTCCCAAACCCTGCGGACAGCACCGCTGAGATACAAAGGATTGGGTGTGGGGTCAATGGTTATAAATTCCCTATTGATGTAGACTATTCCCCCTTGCGTCTCCGGTTCGCACAGGCGGTCATAGATGGCGCTGCTGGCCAGAAGCAGAATAAGAAAGATCGCCAGAGTGTAGATGACCGTCATTGCCTTGTTGGAAGAGAGACTGCCCACAAGCGTAAACAGTGCCGTGATGGAAGCCGTAAATCCAACTGCGACCAGAACATAGGTAACATACCCGGACGCGCCCATCTCCATCGGCCCCATGAGGAAAAATCCGAGAGAGCAGGTGATAAGCCATGCAGCCAGCAGGGTTAGAGAAGCAGCCAGACAAACAAGAAAGTTGGATAGGTAGATGTGGCTCCGATTGTGTCCGACGGTCAGTTTGTTGCGGATGGTACCATCGGAATACTCGGTTCCGAGAAACAGGCTGGCAAAGTTGGCAGACAACAGCTTACCCATGGCTGCCACCCCCCACCAAAGACACGAAGTAGCTTTCCAGGCTTTCGTCCTTTTCTTCAATGGAAAGCACCTCACAGCCTTCCTTTGCCAGAGCCAGCGTCAGTTGGGAGATGTTGATTTTCGCGTATACATCTGCCTTGGTTTCGGAGAGCACCTTGTAGTCAATGCCCATACCGTCCAGCACCCGGGTCAGGGCGGTTACCTTGGTGACTTCCATGCGCATACATTTCCGGCAGGCATTTTCCAGTTCTTCGGCGCTCAGCTCCTTCACCATTTTACCGCCGTCGATGATGCCGTAGTGGGTGGCAAGGCGGCTCAGTTCGACCAAAATATGGCTGGAAATGAGAACGGTCATCTGCCTTTCCCGGTTTAGCCGCAGGATCAGCTCCCGCATTTCGATGATGCCCTGGGGGTCTAAGCCATTGGCCGGCTCATCCAGAATCAGAAAGTCCGGGTCACCGGCAAGAGCGATGGCGATGCCCAGCCGCTGCTTCATACCCAGGGAGAAGTTTTTTGCCTTTTTCTTTCCCGTGTTGTGAAGGCCCACCAGCTTCAGAAGCTCCGGGATGGCGTCAAAGGAGGGCAGTCCCAGCACCCGGTACTGCTGACGCAGATTCTCCTCTGCGGTCATGTCCAGATAGATGGAGGGGGTCTCCACCACCGCAGCCATCCGGCGGCGGGACTTGACGATATTTTTATCGATGTTTTTGATACCGTACAGGGTAAAGCTGCCGGAGGTAGGCTCCTGCAAGCCGCAAACAAGACGGATCAGGGTGGTCTTGCCTGCACCGTTGCGGCCCACGAAGCCGTAGATGGCTCCCTTAGGAACGTGCATGGTCAGATCGCCCAGGGCTTTGAAATGGCGGTATTGTTTTCCGAGATTCTCGGTGGTTAGGACATATTCCATAATCATTCGTCTCCTTTTCTGTGATGACCGCATTGTAAGGGCAAAAGGGAAAGGAAACGGTCAAGAAAAGCGTAAAGATTTAGTCAAGATTTTTCCGCCAGCCGAAAACCAATGCCCCAGACGGATTCGATCGTATCCTCGCCGCCAACATCCCGAAGCTTCCTGCGAAGGTTGCTGACATGCTGCTTGAGGGAGCTTTCTGTGCAGTCCTGGGTGTCCAAGCTGATCCTGTCCAACATGACAGACTTGGTAATGACCTGCCCCGGATTCTGCATCAGCAGCTTCAAAATGGCAAACTCTGTCTTCGTCAGCCGAATCTCGCTGTTCTTGACCCGCAGGGTGTGGACGTTTAAATCCAACTGCAAATCGCCGACGATGATTCGGTCAGACAGATTGCTGCCAGCCTTGCGAAGCTGCACCGCAATCCGAGCCAAAAGCTCTGCGGTGTCAAAGGGCTTCGTTATGTAGTCGGCCGCGCCGCCCAGCAGCAGCTTGACCTTATCCTGCACATCCACCTTGGCGCTGACCACAATGGATGGGACACCCTGGATTTTGGGCAGCACGTCTTCCCCGGAAAGTCCCGGCAGCATCAAATCCAACAGCACCAGATCGGGCTTGTTCTGAGACAGTAGAAGCAGCGCCTCCGTGCCGGAGTATGCCCGTAGAATGTTGTAGCCCTCTCCCTGGAGCAGTTCTTCCAGCATATTTCCAATGTAAATGTCATCATCGATAATGGCGATCGTGTTCATAATGCACCTCGGAAGCCTTTGTTTTATTCTATTGTATCTGGTATTGAGAGCCGTTTCAAGAGAGGAATTCTTAAGAATTGTTTTCGGGCGATGCGAGAAATGCCGCCAGTACCGGCACCATTGGTGCCAGCACTGGTGGTTTTTCAGTTAGTCTGTACGTTTGTACTCTGTGACTGATTTCAGATAAGTCTCCGGGTCGCCATTCAGGATCAGATCTGCGTATGCGGATGGGTCATTGTAGATCAGCCAATCCAGTTCCGACCGCTGATACATGTTTTCCGCAACTTCATCTTCCACAGCTGGGCAATATATGGAGATCATGGAGCCGTCGGCGTATTTCACTTCTACGCTGGCAGTATCGATATTGAACGCACAGCTTACAACTTTTTTCATAACAGCCTCCTCAATGTAAATCACGAAATGTGTTGTTTTCCTTTGCGAGTTTGCTTGCAGCCTCCCGGCGTTCTTGTGAGTAGGGAGCGGTCAAGCGTATACTGATTCGTTCCTTTGCAATCTCGAACCACAGCCCACCCTGACCGTCATCGTCTGTTTGCCTGCAAAGCTCAGGGTATTCCTCTGCGAATGCCATCAGCCGCTTCTTTAGCTTAGAATCGTGGGTGTAGATTTCTGCGGTGGGGTCTTTGGCATTATAAAACACCTCTGTGACCTTTTGCTTTTTTGTAAGTCCTGTTTTCATAAAAATCCTCCTGAATTTGAGATTATTTCTCGGCTCTTGAGCCGGGAAAATGGGGTGTTTTTCCAATGGAAAGTGTTCGGACGATGTCCAGATCGTCCAAAACACTCCCATCGGTTTTTTCTTGAATTTATCGGGTCAAGACGGTTATTTTGTCAGCTTTGTCTCACGCTGCTTGGCAGGTCTGGATTCTTCCCGCTCCGTATGGAGAATCCGGTCGAGGAAGGCTCTGACTTTTTCCGGTGCCCGCTTGACTGCGGTGAGATAATCCTTGGTCTGCTCCAAAAGTTTTTCGTAACGATCCTTCCAGATACGGGCATCCTTCCGGGCAGAGGTCAGCTTTTGTTTCAAATCAGAAATCACGGCATCTGCAACAACACCTTTTCGGGCAAGCTGTTTCAAAGCTTCGCCCTCTTGTGGGGTCAGCTCTAATTTTCCGGTGAAGGTCTTTCTGCCCATGCCGTCAATCTCCGCAAGGGAGATAGCTGTTGTTTTCTGGACACAGGTTTTCTGTTCGATCTTCTGTAGCTGCTGCTCTTTCTTTTCCACCTGCGCTTCCAGAATTTCCAGACGGGCGGATTCCTGTGCAACCTTGAACTGAGTAACTGTAAGATGCTCCTCTGTGCTGGCACGTTCGCCACGCTCCACATCGGTGTAACCGGCGGCACGCATGGCGTTAAAGAAATCATCCTGGAGGACGCTGTAAGATTTTTGCAGAATCGGTTTTCCTTTTGCGGTCAGCATAGGATTTCCGTTCTCGTCCAGGGATGGCTGTGACTGCCACTTCTTACTGCTGCTGACCTGCATGATCGTTTCCTTCACAGTGCCCACCAGCGATTTGTCCTTGCAGCGTTTGCTCCATAAAATTTGCTTTTCAACTACCGGGACATACACAACATGGAGATGGTAGTGATACACATCCTCGCCCAGCGCTTCGGACATGGCCCGGTTCCGTTCATCGGCGTGCATCACGGCAGAGAGAACAAACTGCTCACCGCCCACAATTTCCACGGCGGCTTTGTAGGCATCAGCATAAAACTGTTTTGCAAATTCATAGCCGCCGTGATTGTAGAAGTAAGCGGAGTTCACATCAAAGACCAGCTCACCGTAGAGTTTGGCATCGTCTTTCAGACCACGGGTGGAGATGACACCGTCTGCTTTCATCTGCTCAAACATTTCCGTGTAGCTGCCGGTGGGCTTTTTGTAATGGACATTCCAATCAAGACGATCTGGTACAATATCCGGGTTCGTGTAAGAATCCTTTTCACGCTCATTGTGTCGTTGCGCATTGGTGATTTTGGAAGCGGTTAGGTTTTGGTTTCGTGCTATGGTACGGTCAATCCCGTCGTTTCTTGCCATAGGGCTCCTTTCTGCTGATATACAGCGGTGAGATTAGGAAAACGGAGAGAACGGCACTTTTTCAAAGTGTAATAACCCACTATGATACTTTCATCCTGCGGCTGCAAAGTATCGTGGGCTCTCCGAGGGGGATGCGGCTCCTGCGGGAGCCTTGGCCGTTGCCGACGATGTACCACATCATCGCATCATCGCCTCCGGCATGGACACCAGCGTTTCCGTACTCCCGTACTGCACCGCTGCCGTCCACAGCCTGGAAGATGTTTTCTCCCAGGCTGACCGGCCCCAATCTGCGGATTGAGCGCCGGGGACGGGGGGATGCGTTTTGGGGCGTGTGACGGTTGTGACGATTGTGACGGTATTTTTGATACCGCCCCCGCTGCCAAAATAATCGTCACAACCGTCACCAATCGTCACACCCCTGCTTTCGCAGTCGGATGAAGCTGCCATTCCGTGTCCGTTTCATGGTGTATTCCACCCCATATTCGTTTTGCAGCTCCCCTGCTTTCACGTTGAGCTGCCGGGTCAGAATATTGGGCGGCATCTCCTCTTGCAGGGCCGCTGCCAGTTCCGTGGCGCTGCCGCTCCACTCTGGGGCATCCTTTGTCAAAAGGCTTGCCACTTTTTGCAGCAACGGATCGGGCGGCTGTTTCCAGAGTTCTGTTTCCGCATGGTCTAACTCCCAGGTGAGCCTTTCCATATTCCGGGTCAGGTGCAGCCGCTGATCCGGCTGGTCACGCCCCACAATGTCCAGCGTGGCATTCTGGTCTGTGCGTTTTTCCTTTTGAAGCAAGAACGCTCCATCCGCACAGCCCAGCAGTCCTGTGGTGCCGGAGATCATTTCAAACTTATCCCCGGAGGGCTGCTTCCGGGTGTGATGTACCAAGAGCAGACACACGCCGTTCTTGTCCGCAAACTGCTTCATCTTGCCAACAATGTCATAGTCGTTAGCATAGCTGTAAGCGTCTGTGCTGACTTCCCGGATTTTTTGCAAGGTATCGATAATAATCAACCGGGTGTCTGGGTGTTCCCGGATGAACTTTTCCAGCTGTTCATCCAATCCCGCTCCCAACTGCTTGGCGTAGATTGCGAAATGTAGCTTGTCCGTGCCCTCCACGCCGAACATCCGGGACATTCGCTCCTGCAATCGCTGGTAGTCATCTTCCAGCGCCAGGTAAAGCACCGTACCTTGGTGAACTTCATAGTCCCACAGCCTTTGTCCGGTGCTGACATGGTAGGCCAGCTGCGCCATGAAGAAGGATTTGCCCACCTTCGGCGCACCGGCGAACAGGTAAGTGCCGGAATAGAGCAGCCCCTCAATGACCGGCTGTTTGCTCTGGTACACCGTCTCGTACAGCTCGTTCATGGAAACCGTGTGCAAATAGGCTGGGTCTGCCATACGCTGCATCTGCTGGAAAAATTTTTCTTGAGAAATATCCTCCAGGTCATTGATTTCCGGGGATTCAGCTGTTATAATCTCAGTAGATTTTGATTGGATTGACTGCCCTGCATCTGCGCCAACAGATGCGTTAAGAGCGGTCTTTTCTTTTGTTTCATTCATTCGCATCTTCTCCTTTCAGTCCTTGCATGGTGACGGCAATAAGATCAATGGTACGCAGCAGTTCATCGGGAACGCTGCTTCCTGCAGCAATGCGCTCCAACTCTTCATGTATTGCTGCCATCTGCGTTTTCAGCGCCTTATACACCCTTGGATTCGGCTGCACGACCACTTCTCGTTCCATGCACTTACGATAACAGTATTCCTGCTTGGGAAGTCCGGATAGGGCAACAGCTCTGTTCAGTTCTTCCTGTTCTTCGGGGGATACCCGGAAGCCAACCGTAATACTACGGAAGCGATTGTTCCTGTCTACATTCTTTGCTGACATAAAATCAAACTCCTTTTCCAATGTCATCTAATTTGTTTGCCATTTCTTTCTGTTTGGATGGAAACAGATGGGCATATCGATAGGTAATCTCAATGCTTTCATGCCCTACCCGGTCGGCAATGGCAACCGCCGAAAAACCCATGTCAATCAGCAGGCTGATGTGGCTGTGTCTCAAATCATGAATCCGAATGCGTTTCACGCCGGCCGCCTTTGCGCCCCTGTCCATCTCGTGATGAAGGTAATGCTTGGTGACAGTGAATATCCGGTCTTTCTTTTTTAGACCGTACTGCATTCCGAAGAACTCTTTCATCTCTGTGCAGAGAAAATCCGGCATTTGAATGGTACGATTGCTTTTCTTTGTTTTGGGTGAGGTTATGATGTCCTTTCCTTTGAGGCGCTGATAGGTCTTGCTGATTTTAACAGTACCGTGTTCAAAATCAAAATCCGCAGGCGTCAGCGCCAGCAGCTCTCCTTCTCGGATGCCCGTCCAATAGAGCATCTGAAAGGCGTAATAGGAAACGGGCTTGTCCATCATTTCTTCCGAAAATTTTAGATACTCCTCCTTTGTCCAGAACAGCATTTCCTTTCGCTCTTCATTGCCCATATTTCCGGCTTTGGCTGCCGGATTTGCGTGAAGATCGTAGAATCGAACCGCATGATTGAAGACTGCGCTAAGCTGATTATGCAGCGTCTTGAGATAGGTTTGAGAATACGGCTTGTGGTTTTTGTCCCTGTAGGCAAGCATCTCATTCTGCCATGCAATTACATCTTTTGTGGTGATCTCGCAGATTTTCCGCTTGCCGAAATACGGCAGCAGCTTCTTTTGAATGATATTCTCCTTGGTTTGCCATGTACTTTCTTTCAGCCGTGCCTTGAGATCTTTGGTATAGATTTCGCAGAAAGCTTCAAAGCTCATGTCAAGGTCTCCCGCATTTTGCTGCTGAAATTTCTGTTCCCATTCCTGCGCTTCACGCTTTGTAGAGAATCCTCGCTTACACTTTGGCTTGCGTGACCCAGTCCAATCTGTGTACTGGGTCACCACATACCACGAACCGTTTTCCTTGTTTTTATAAGCTGGCATCTGTGTTCATCCTTTCTGTTCCGAAGAACCGTTCGTTGAAATACTGTCTGTTGACTCGCCCTGCAATGGTGAGGAAGCCTTTTTCCTTCAGCTCTTCATTGAGCTTACGAATAAGCTTATAGGCGTAGGGCTTCGACACATCCAATTCCGCTGCGACTTCATCCACTCGGATAAATCTGTTGTCCATAAAATCCCTCCTTTCTGATTTTTGGTTATACTTCTCCTTATTTAGTGTCGGATACTTTCTGGCCGCCTCCGATTTGCCCGGGCGGACACATCATACTGTGATGTGCGGCAGTTATTCAGTTGTTGAGCTTAACTGTTTTTGTTTAAGCTCGTGTCAGCATTATACTAAACAAATTCAGTTATGTCAAGAGGCTGCAGAGAAAATACTAAACTTTTTTGTTTCTGCTATCTTGACATGTACTAAGCATTTAAGTTATAATCAAGGCATCGACGCAGAAGGAGTGCAAAACTATGGCAATCGGTGAGAGAATTCGATTTATACGCAACCTACGCGGCATGACGCAGAAATGGCTTGGTCAGGCCGTTGGCTTTCCTTCAAAGACAGCAGATGTCCGGATGGCGCAATACGAATCCGGCTCCAGGACACCAAAGGAGGACCTGGTAAAGGCAATCGCCAACGTTTTGGAGGTTTCCCCTCTGGCCTTGCAGGTTCCCGACATTGACAGTGACCTTGGTTTTATCCATACTCTTTTCGCCATTGAGGACATTCACGGTATACGGGCTGAAAAGCAGGGGGACGAAGTGCATCTCATCTTTGACGGCAGCAAGCGAGCCATGGATGAATCAATCTTTACCATGCTTTCCGCATGGGCAGAGCAGTCGGAGAAGCTGCGCAGCGGCGAGATCACCAAAGAGCAGTATGACCACTGGCGCTACACATTCCCGGAGGAAGACACCACCCAGCGTTGGGCAAAAGTACCGTCACAGGGACTCAGTGATATGCTTGTCGGCGCATTCAAAAATTATCTGGAAGATATCTGAGCATAGCAAAAGCCCGTACTGACATCCAATCAGTACGGGCTTAAACGATAATATGGGGAGCTCGTGGGCCAGGAGCGATTACTCCTTACTCACAAGCCACTGGCAACGCAGAATAACTGCGCTCCGGCGGAATCTTATCAAAATCTTATCAGAAGAAACGGGCAAAATCAAAAAACCGTTGGGATTCCTGCACTTTTTGGCTTTTGTGATTTATTCCCACTCCACCGTTGCCGGGGGTTTGCTGGTGACGTCGTACACGACCCGGTTGATGTGCTTGACCTCATTGGTGATGCGGTTGGAGACGGTTGCCAGGATGTCGTAGGGGATGCGGGCCCAGTCGGCGGTCATGAAGTCGTCGGTGGTGACGGCGCGGATGGCCAGGAGGTGGTCATAGGTGCGGTGGTCGCCCATGACGCCCACGGTGCTGACGCCGGGGAGGACGCAGAAGAACTGGGCCATCTGGCGCTCATAGCCATTCTTGGCCATCTCATCCCGGAGAACCCAGTCGGCCTCCTGGAGGATTTTCACCTTCTCTGCGGTGACCTCGCCGATGATGCGCACGCCCAGGCCGGGACCGGGGAAGGGCTGCCGCCAGACCAGCTCATGGGGAATGCCCAGCTGCTCGCCTACCCGGCGGACCTCATCCTTGAAGAGGCTGCTCAGGGGCTCGATGATATCCAGGAACTTCACGTCCTCCGGCATTTTGACCTTGTTGTGGTGGGTCTTGATCTTATCGGCGTTGCCCTTGCCGGACTCGATGCAGTCGGGGTAGATGGTGCCCTGGGCGAAGAAGGCATCGTCGCCGCCCTGGCGGCGGACCTCGTCCCAGAAGACCTTATAGAACTCGGTGCCGATGATCTTCCGCTTCTGCTCCGGGTCGGTAACGCCCTTCAGGCACTCCAGGAAGTGCTCCTGGCAGTTGACCCGGACGAAATGCATGTCAAAGAGGCTGGTGAAGGTCTTCTCCACGAAGTCGCCCTCGTCCTTGCGCATGAGGCCCTGGTCTACGAAAACGCAGGTCAGCTGGTCACCCACGGCCCGGCTGATCAGGCCCGCAGCCACGGAGGAATCCACGCCGCCGGACAGGCCGAGAATGACCTTCTTATCGCCGATGCGCTCCCGCAGGGCCTTGACGGTATCCTCAATGAAGGAATCCATCTGCCAGTCGCCGGTGCAGAGGCAGACATTGTACAGGAAGTTTTTGAGCATCTGATTGCCGAACTGGCTGTGGGTCACCTCGGGATGGAACTGGACGGCGTAGAGCTTCTGCGCCTCGTTCTCCATGGCAGCCACAGGGCAGTTATCGGTGGAGGCGGTGACCTCGAAGCCCTCCGGCAGCTGATCGACCCGGTCCGTATGGCTCATCCACACGATGCTGCTCTCGGGCACATCGGCAAAAAGCTTGGAAGTTTGCTTTTTCAGGTTCAGCTGGATCTTGCCGTATTCGGAAGTCTCAGCGGTGATGACCGTGCCGCCGGCCATCCAGGCGGTGAGCTGGCAGCCGTAGCAAATGCCGAGAACGGGAATGCCCAGCTTCAAAACCGCAGGGTCATAGTGGGGGGAGGACATATCATAGACGCTGTTGGGGCCGCCGGTGAAGATGATGCCCTTGTAGTCCCGGGCCTTGATCTCAGCGGGGGTAATGGCATCGTACTGCTCGATCTCCGCATAGACATGGAGATCCCGGACTCTGCGGGCGATCAGCTGGTTATACTGTCCGCCGAAGTCCAGCACAAGAATTTTTTCCAATCGGGATACCTCCGTATTGTATTATGAACATTAAGACATTGAATCTATATCGGGAAATATAGGGGAGCTCTGAATAAATCGGCAAGAGCTGTCAGCAAGAGATTTTGATTTCAGGCAAGGAATTGAAAATGAGGGAATACTTTGTGTATTTCCCATTTTCAATTCCGCAGCATGGGAGCAAAAGATCTGCTGTCAGCCGCAGGCGATTTGTTCAGAGTTTCCCGAGAATCAAAGATTGATTTCCGCGGTCTCCCGCTTGACGTCGCCGATGAGCGGCTCGATTTCCTTCAGGAAGCGGTCCACCTGCTCCGGGCAGCGGCCCACATAGAGCTTGGGGTCCAGCAGGGCCTCGATCTCGGCGGGAGTCATGCCGAATTCCTTCCGGGCGGAGAGCAGCTCCAGCAGGTTGCAGCTCTCGCCGTTCTTCATCCGGGCGGTGGCCTCCATAGAGCAGGAGCGGATGATCTCGTGGAGCTCCTGCCGGTCGCCGCCCCGCTTGACGGCCTCCATCATCAGATTCTCGGAGGTCATGAAGGGCAGATACTCCCGAACCGTGCGCTCCACGATCTTCTCGTTCACGTGGAGGCCATCGGTGACGTTCTGAGCAAGCCTGAGCACGGCATCGGCGCACAGGAAACCCTCAGGGAGGGAAATGCGGCGATTGGCGGAGTCGTCCAGGGTCCGCTCCAGCCACTGGGTGGAGGCGGTCATGGGGGCGTTCAGAGCATCCGCCATGAGATACCGGGACAGAGAGCAGATGCGCTCGCAGCGCATGGGGTTGCGCTTATAGGGCATGGCAGAGGAGCCGATCTGGTTCTTCTCGAAGGGCTCTTCCACCTGGCGGTCGTGCTGCAGCAGGCGGATGTCGTTTGCCATCCGGTAGCAGCTCTGGGCAATGGAGGACAGGACGTTCAGGATCCGGCTGTCCAGCTTCCGGGGATAGGTCTGGCCGCAGACGGCGAAGCACTTGTCGAAGCCGAAGTCGGCAGAGATCATCCTGTTCATCTCGTCGATCTTGGCGGTATCCCCGTCGAAGAGGTCCAGGAAACTTGCCTCGGTGCCGGTGGTGCCCCGGCAGCCCAGGAAGCGCATATTGTCGATGACGAAGTCCAGCTCCTCCAGGTCAGAGGCCAGGTCCTGCATCCACAGCGTTGCCCGCTTGCCAACGGTGACCAGCTGGGCGGGCTGGTAGTGGGTGTAGCCCAGGGTGGGCATGGCCTTGTAGGCTTCAGCAAAGTCCCGCAGGTTGGCCAGGACCTTTTTCAGCTCCTCTTTCAGGTAGCGCAGGCCGTCCCGGTAGATGACGATATCGGCATTGTCCGTGACATAGCAGGAGGTCGCGCCCAGGTGGATGATACCGGCGGCAGAGGGGGCCACCTGACCGTAGGCGTACACATGGGCCATGACGTCATGGCGCACCAGCTTTTCCCGCTCGGCGGCCACGGCATAGTCAATGTCGGTGATATGCGCTTCCAGCTCCTTCACCTGCTCCTCGGTGATGCCGAGACCCAGCTTGTGCTCGGCCCTGGCAAGGCTCACCCAAAGCTTGCGCCAGGTCTGGTAGCGCACATCCTGGGAGAACAGGTGCAGCATATATTCGGAAGCGTAACGGGAGGACAGAGGGGATTCGTAGCGGTCTGTCATATAGGCCTCCTTTTAGCGGTAGATAATGCTGTCACGCTCGGGGCCTACGGAGACGTAGCCGATGTGGCAGCCGATGTTCTTCTCCACGTACTCCACGTACTTCTTGGCATTCTCAGGCAGCTCGTCCCAGGTGCGGCAGCCGGAGATATCGCACTTCCAGCCGGGCAGGTACTCCATGACGGGCTTGGCGTCCGCCAGCACAGCAGGGAAGGGGAACTCCTCGATCTGCTTGCCGTCCAGCTCGTAGTGGGCGCAGACAGGGACCCGGTCCATATAGCTCAGCACGTCCAGCTTGGTCAGGGCAATGGAGGTAGCGCCCTGGCAGCGGATGCCGTAGCGGGTAGCCACAATATCGATGGGGCCTACCCGGCGGGGACGTCCGGTCTTGGCGCCGAACTCAAAGCCCGCATTGCGCAGCTCGTCCGCCTCCTTGCCGAAGAACTCGCAGGTGAAGGGGCCTTCGCCAACGCAGCTGGAATAGGCCTTCACAACGCCCACGATGGAATCGATCTTCACATTGGGTGCGCCGGAGCCCACGGGGGCATAGGCGGCAATGGGGTTGGAGGAGGTGGTGTAGGGGTGGATGCCGTAGTCCAGGTCCCGCAGAGAGCCCAGCTGGGCCTCGAAGAGAATCTTCTTGCCCTCGGCCTGAGCATCCCGCAGGAACACGCCGGTATCGGCAATATAGGGCTTGATCTTCTCGCAGTAGTCGTCCACCCAGGCCATGAGCTCCTCCATGGTCACAGGCTCGGCACCGTAGACGCCGGTGAGGGTCAGGTTCTTCCACTCCAGCAGATCGGCCAGATGCTCTTTCAGGTGCTTGGGGTACAGCAGTTCCCCGGCCATGATGGTCTTCTTTGCGTACTTGTCGGCATAGAAGGGGGCAATGCCCTGCTTGGTGGAGCCGTACTTCTTGTCGGCCAGGCGGGCCTCCTCCAGGCCGTCCTGGAGCCGGTGCCAGGGCATCAGCAGAGAGGCGCGGTCAGAGATCTTCAGATTCTCCGGAGTAATGGCAACGCCCTGGGCGCGGACCTGCTCCATTTCCTTCCACAGATTCTCGGGGTCCAGCGCCACGCCGTTGCCCAGAATGTTCACAACGCCCTTGCGGAAAATGCCGGAAGGCAGCAGATGCAGGGCAAATTTGCCGTACTCATTGATGACCGTATGACCAGCGTTGCCGCCGCCCTGATAGCGAACGACGATATCATAGTCCTGGGTCAGCAGGTCTACCATCCGGCCCTTGCCCTCGTCGCCCCAGTTGATGCCAACGATTGCGCAGTTTCCCATAATGTGATCCTCCGATTTTATTACAAATATTGTGTCTTTTGGTACCTTTTCTATACGCACGGAAGCTCCGGTGGGCTTTTTCGCCTGCCGGAGTTTCCAGGGGTTTCCGTTGTTCTTACTTCAGGTGCTCCTCGAGACGGCGCATGATCTCGGCATAGGCCTCCTCCACGCCGCCCAGGTCCCGGCGGAAGCGGTCCTTATCCAGCTTCTCGTGGGTCTTCACATCCCACAGCCGGGAGGTATCGGGGCTGATCTCGTCGGCCAGGACGATGGTGCCGTCGGACAGGCGGCCAAACTCCAGCTTAAAGTCCACCAGGGTCACGCCGCAGGTCAGCCAGAAGGCCTTCAGGGCTTCGTTGATCCGGAAGGAGTAGTCCTCAATGGTCTTGATCTCCTCGGGGGTGGCCAGCTTCAGGGCCAGTGCATGATAGGTGTTCAGCAGGGGGTCGCCCAAAGCGTCATTTTTATAGGAGAACTCGATGGTGGGGTGCTCGAAGACAATGCCCTCTTCCACGCCATAGTGCTTGGCAAAGGAACCGGCGGAGATATTCCGGACAATGACCTCCAGCGGCACAATGGAAACCTTCTTCACCAGGGTCTGGCGGGAATCCAGCTCCTTGACGAAGTGGGTAGGAATGCCCTGCTTTTCCAGCATCTGCATCAGGCGGTTGCTCATCTCATTGTTGATAACGCCCTTACCGGCAATGGTGCCCTTTTTCAGGCCGTTGAATGCGGTGGCATCGTCCTTGTATTCCACGATCAGAAGCTCGGGATCGTCGGTCTTGAATACTTTCTTTGCCTTTCCTTCGTACAGCTGCTCCAGTTTTTCCATAATGTAACGTTCTCCTTTTTTGGCAGAATAATAAATGGACAAAACAAAAAAGAGACAAAGCCGCCCGGGGCTTTCACCCGTAGACACCTTCCGTCTCTACCTTAGAATTTTACAATACCCGACAGCCTTTGTCAACGGGCACAAGAACAAAAGTTTCCACCGGAAAGAAGGCTACCTTTTCGCAAAATGCCGGTAGCGGCTTCGGCACCGCTACCGGCAGGCAAATTCAGAATTCCGGACCCTCCGCAGAGGCAGCATTCTCCGCCGTTTCCTTTCTGGGGGGCATACCCTTCTCCAGGTTCCGGGAGAGGAACAGGAACACGGGCACCAGGAATCGGAAGAAAATGGACAGCACCAGATACACCGCCGCGTTCTGGGGATCGCAGGAGGCATAGACATCGTACAGCGCCATGAAATACAGCACCACATAGACAATGGCCGCGCAGACAACCGCCAGCGCCAGGCACAGCACCGTGAGCACAGCCCCCACGCTGGCCCCGGCAATGGCTGCAATCGTGCCGACAACGATGCCGCCGGTCAGCACCCAGCTGGCGCCCGTCCACACCAGCAGACTGATCCGCTTGTGCCTGATCTGCCCCTGGGTGAGGTAGCGGTACTGGTCGGATAGGGAGCCCAGCACCCACAGTCTCGCCACAGGCACCCAGGCCAGCCAGGGTGCCGCAATGCCTCTGCGCTTGGCGACGGTGTACAGGGATAGCGCCGTGAACACATGGATGGCAATGCTCACCAGAGGTGCCACACCGCCGGTGAGGAGCTTGCCAAAAATGGACAGGGCCCGGTCCACATAAAAATAGCTGATTTCAGGGATAAACATAGATTTCCACCTTTCTTTATTTAAGCTTTCCCGGAGGGGAAGGTTTTAGGAGCTTTTTACCGCACTGCGGCGGGGAGCCAGGCGTAGCGGCCGCGGAGCCAGGCACGCAGGCCGCTGCCGGTGACGGCAACGTTCAGCTTGCGCAGCAGGGTCTGGATCGTGCGTTCCTCATAAACCTCCGGAGGGATGTCGCCATAGACCGCCTTTTCCGGCAGGGCACAATACCCCTTGTATATATCTGTCATTGTAGCACAACAACAGGCAACAATGCAATGCCTTTATGACATTTTCCCCAATATACAAAAAGCTCCCCCGAGGGGGAGCCATGCTACAATCTTACCTCCACCGTCTGACCGACGGTCATGCTGTTAGGGGTCACCTGGCAGTCCACGGCCAGGACGTGGACGCCTCCGGCTGCGGCCTCCCGCAGAGCCTTGCCAAAGACGGGGTCTGTTGCGTCATTGGGGTGAAGATACAATACCGGCCGCATCTGAATCACGAACAGGGCATAGCACACGCAGCCCTCCGTCACCGCCCTTTGCAGCCCCCGCAGGTGCTTGGCACCCCGCTCCGTGGGGGCATCCGGAAAGGCGCAGATACCCCCATCCTCCAAAGTAACGCCCTTGACCTCCAGATAGCACTGCTTATCCCCTTTCCGGAAGGCAAAGTCGAACCGGGAATCCCCGTGGACGGTCTCGGGCCGCAGGTCTTGGATCTGCCCCAGGCCGCCGCCCAGAAGCCACTCCTGAACGGCCTTGTTGGGGGCCTGAGAATCCATATTGATGAGGTACGGTGCCTTTTCCACGCAGATCAGGTCGAATTTTGTCTTCCTGGCTGGATTTTCCGATCTCTGGCACCAGACCTTAGCCCCCGGTACCAGCAGCTCCCGGCACCGGCCGGTATTTTTCACGTGGACGGTTTCCAGCTTCCCGTCCAGCTCCACATGGGCAATGAACCGGTTGGGCCGGTCCCGGAAGATACCGGGCTGCATATTCTCGTAGATCATGGACGCCCTCTCACGGAATCAAGGACACCGCCAGATTCAGCACCCCCGCCAGAACCATGACCGCAATGGGGCTGAGCTTCGTCTTGCGCAGCAGCACAAAGCTCAGCAGGAAAATGGCGACCATGACGTAGTTGGTATTGGCCAGGACGACGGTACGGCTGCCCCAAAAGGCATTCATCAGGATTGTCAGGCCCGCCGAGGCGATCATGGCCACTACCGCCGGCCGCAGAGAACCCAGCACGCTTTGCAGCACCGTCAGGTTCCGATACTTGAGGTACAGCCTGGCAATCAGCGTCACCAGCACGCAGGCCGGGAGGATGCACCCCGCCGTTGCCACCAGGGCCCCCAGGACACCCGCCACCTTTGTACCCACAAAGGTGGCCGCATTGACGGCAATGGGGCCGGGGGTCATTTCGGCAATGGTCACCAGGTCCGAAAATTCCGTCATGGTCAGCCAGCCGTGGGATGTTACGATCTGGGCCTCGATCAGGGGCATGGACGCATAGCCGCCGCCGAAGCTCAGGGCCCCGATCTGCAAAAAGCTCAGGAACAGCTGAAGATAGATCATGCCTTTTTCCTCCCTGCCAGTATCGTCCGCAAAATGCCCAGGGCAATGCAGACCAGAATCACAATGACCACATTCACCCGGTACACGCACACCGCCACGAAGGCCGCCGCCATGATCACCAGGGAAAGGGCACTTTTTTGCTTCACAATGCCGCCGCCCATATCCCAGACCACGGAGGCAATGACCGCAGCAACACCGGCCTGCATTCCGGCCAGAAGCGTGCTGATGACAAAGCTGTCCCGGAACAGCTCATAGAAAAAGGAAATTGCGGAAATGATCACAAAGGGCGGAAGAATCGTCGCCAGGATTGCCACCAGCGCCCCCAGCAGGCCTGCCAGCTTGTAGCCCACCACAATGGCCCCGTTGACCGCAATGGCCCCGGGTGCGGACTGGGCAATGGCAATGAGGTCCAGCATCTCGTCCTCCTCGATCCAGTGCAGCTCATCCACGTATTTTTCCTTTATGAGCGTCACGATCACATAGCCCCCGCCGAAGGTGAAGGCGCTGAGGTAAAGCGTGGAAATGAACAGCTTCCACAGCACGTGTTTCTTTTTCATCGGTTTTCTCTCCTCTCGCCTATCCAAAATAGCGGCGGAACACCTCTTTCGGGCAATCGTTCCGGCGCATCAGTGCCTGCATGGCCGCCTCCATACGCGCCTGCACCCCGGCATCCTCCACGGGGGCCGCCTCTGCAGGGTCCCGGGCCAGATCGTAGAGCACCGTCGGATAATGGCTCTGGGAAACGTCCTTTTCGTTTTTCAGCTTTAATACCGGCATTCCCTTCGTAAAGGAGAAGCCCCTGCTCAGCTCCGCCCCCCGCAGCATGGCATCCGGCATAAAGGCCCGGCGGGCCGCCGTGTGGCAGGTGGGCATCAGGGTGTATTCATACTTGGGGTATTCCGGGTGATTTGGAGCCCGCAGGTACACAAATCTGCCGTCCGTGCAGCCGATCTGGCCGCCGTACAGGCCAAACAGCGCCGTTTCCCGGACGGGGGCATCCTCGGCGGCCGTCCGGCCCAGGGGCCTTCCCTCCATGTCCTCCGGCAGGGGCTGCCCGAAGAATTCCAGCAGGGTAGCCGGCAAATCGATGGTCTGCACCAGTGCCTTCCGCCGCTGACCTTCCAGGGCACAGCGGGGATCCCAGAGGAACAGAGGCGTATGGGATACCTCCTCATAGAAGGGGCAATGGCACTTGGCCCACTGGCCGTGCTCCCCCAGCAGGAAGCCATGGTCCGTGTTCACGATCAGCAGGGTGTCCTTCCACAGGTCATACCGGTCCATGGCATCCAGCACCCGGCCCAGGTTCCGGTCACACATGGCTATCAGCGCCGCGTACTCCCGGCGCACATGGTCGATGAGCTCCGGGGAGTCGGTCCCGTTCACCGGCCGATAATCCGGCCAGTCCAGCAGCGGGCCGTGATAGCCGTCCGGGAACAGGGCCTTGTACTCCGGCTGCACATAGAAGGGCTCATGGGGGTCAAAGGTCTCCAGCTGCAAAAACCAGTTGTCCCGGTCGTGGTTCAGGTCCAGGAATTCCAGGCCCTTGTCGAAGGTCACCGTCTGGCTCTGGCTGGCGGCATCGGGCATCAGACTGCGGTTTGCAAAATCCTGCCCGATCCAATTGTCCTGAGCCGTACCGCAGACATTCGCATTCTCCGGGATGCGGTCAAAACCCACCAGCGGTGCCCAGGCGTCCCCCTCCTGGCCCCGGACGCAGTCCCAGGTGGTGTAGCGCTGGTGGTACGTCGCGCCGCCGTCCTCCCAGTAGTGATAGTGGTCGCTGACCAGGTGGGTATGGATCCCCGCCCGGCGCAGGAGCTCCGGCACGGAATCATCAAAGGGCTCCAGAGGGCCCCAGCTGCGGTGCAGAAAATTGTATCTGCCGGTGTGGAGCTCCCGCCGGGCGGGCATGCAGGGCATGCTGCCCACATAGCAGTTGTCAAAGGTCAGCGCCCGCCGGGCCAGGCGGGTGAAATTGGGGGTCTTCGTCCATTGGCAGCCGTAGGGCTCCAAAAAATGCCGATTCAGGGAATCGTACATCACCATGATCGCTTTCATATTCGTTTCCTCTCATTCGCTGCGGTGCCGGTATTCATAGGGGCTCATGCCATATTTCTTTTTGAAGATCGTGGAAAAATAGCTGACGTTGGGGTACCCCACCGCCTGGGCCACATCCTGCACCCGCTTGGCGGTGGATTCCAGCATCTGCACCGAGTGGCGCAGGCGCACATCCGTCAGGTAATTCACAAAGGTTACGCCCACCTCTTCCTTGAAGATCCTGGAAAAATATTCCGGCGTCAGGTGGACCTCTGCCGCCACCTGCTCCAGGCTCAGGGGCTGGGCATAGTCGCTCTGGATGCGGCGCATGGCCAGGCGCACTGCCTTGGAGCTCACCCGGGCGGGCTGGGTCTGCCGCGCGCAGCGGGCCGCCAGCTCCAGCACCGGCTGCACCGTTTCCGCCATGGAGATGCTGGCCGCCAGACGCCGCCGCAGCTGCTCCGGCTTTTCCGCCTCCAGGTTCATAGCGGTGGCCTGGGCATAGAGCAGGTCATAGCAGTCCGTGCAGAATTTTGTCACCGCCTCCACTTCCCAGATCTGCTGCTTGGCCGTATCCTGCAGGACCTCCTCCAGCAGCTGCTGCAGCGCCGCGCCGGTAAGCTGATACAGCTGCACCCGGATGGCGCTGATCTTCGCCCGCCAGGTCCGCATCCGAACGTCCTGCACCTCCAGGGGCTCCTCCGGCTGGTACAGGCAGACCCGGCCCTCATAAAAGCCCCGGCTCAGGGAAAAGGCCGCCTGCCGGGCCATGGCGGGGATGCGGGACATTTCATCCGTCACGCTGCTGCTTCCTGCCATGCAGCCGTTCAGCGTCTGGACCTGCCGGGCATACAGCGCCAGCTGCCGCTCCTTTTCCGCGGCGCTCAGGGCCCTTGGCAGGTTGCCGACCACCATGTAGATCCGCTCGGAATAGTCAAAGCCCGCCACATGTCTGGCAGGCCCGTCCTTTGGGAAATGCAGCCCGCCGTTCATCAGGCTCTGCTTCCAGACCGCCAGAGCAAACAATCCGTTGTCCCGCCAGCGCAGGCCGCACTGGCGCAGCTCCTGCAAATCCTGATCCTGCAAGGGCTCCTGCTGCCGCAGGATCTTGCCCACGATGGCATGGGCCTGGGCCGTGTTGGTCAGGCTGTCGCCCTCCGCTGCGTCCCCGGCACCGCAGGAGAGCATCATCCGGGAGAGCATCTCCTGCAGGACCTCGCTGTTCATCTCCGTTTTCAGCAGATACTCATCCGCCCCCTCCCGCAGGGCGTTCCGCGCCATTTCAAAGTCCGCAAAGGCCGTCAGCAGGACCACCTTGGTCCCGGAGGACTGCTGCCGGATGGCGTGAAGCAGCTCCAGGCCGTCCATCACGGGCATTTTGATATCCGTCAGAACCAGCTCCGGCTTTTCCCGGCAGTAGAGCTCCAGCCCTTCCCTGCCGTTGTGGGCCACGCCCACCAGCGTACAGGCGGGGTTGGCGGAAATGCAGAATTCCAGCCACTCACAAATCAGCTTCTCATCGTCAACGATCATTACTCGCATTTCTGCTCTCCCTTCTCCCGGGGCTCCCGCAGGGCGGGAAGCCGAAGCGTGATGGAGGTGCCCATATCCGGCACGCTCTGAATGGATGCACCGTAGCCCGGCCCGTAGTTCAGCCGCAGCCGGTTATTGACGTTTGCAAGGCCGATGGAGTCGCTCTGCTTCTCCCGGCCATCCTGGTAGGCCTCCATATCCGCCCTGACCTGCTCCAGCACCTCCGGCGTCATTCCCGCGCCGTCATCCGCAACCGTCAGGATCAAGTCGTCCCCCTCCAGTGCCGAGGAGACCACCACCAGGTCCGAATCCGCCTTGGCCTCCAGCCCGTGGAAAATGGCGTTTTCCACCAGCGGCTGCAAAATCAGCGGCGGCACCCGGCACAGCTCCGTCTCCGGGGCCAGGTCCATTTCAAAATGCACCTTCTCCCCGTAGCGCAGCTTCTGCACCACCAGGTATTTCCGGGTATTCTCGAATTCATCCCGGAGGGCGATGGCATCCTCGGTGGTCTTCAGGGTCGTCCGGAGCAGGTCCGTAAAGGCCTGGATCATCTGCACTGCCTGCTCGCTTTTCCCCATTTCCACGGTGCAGCGGATGGAGAAGAGCATGTTGTAGAGGAAATGGGGGTTGATCTGGGCCCGCAGGAAATTCATCTCCGCCAGTCGCTTCTGCCGCTCCTGCTCCGTCACCCGGTTCATCAGGCTGGAGATCTCCCCCGCCATGTGGTTGAAGCTCTGGCTCAGGGTGTCGATCTCCCGGGTCCCCGTATCCGTGGGCACCGGCGTAAAGTCGCCTCCGCCGAAGCTGTCCATGGCCTTGCTCAGGCCCGTCAGAGGCCGCGCGATCTTCTGGCTCTGGTACAGCGCCACACCCAGGCCCAACACCAGGCAAACCCCAAGGATGGTGAAGACCAGCTCATACATCCGGTCCAGCTCTCCAAAGATCATATCGGCCGGGATCTCCTCTACGATGGTCCAGCCGGTGTTCTCATCCAGATAGTTCGTCAGCAGATAGGCCTTTCCCTGCTTGCGGATCACGGAGGCGCTGTTGGTGCCATACAGGGTCGCCATGGCCTGGGGATCCACAAACTGCTTTCCCAGCAGCTTCTTGTTGGGGTGGGAAACGATATAGCCCTGTTGATCGTAGATATATATCTCGCTGCCGTCGGTGAGCACCGGCTCATAGAGATTCTGCAAAACGCGCTCATCCATCAGCACCATAAGGATGCACTCCCCGTCAAACTGCTCCAGGGCCTGTGCCACAGCGAACTGATAGCGCGTGCCGTCGGCCGTTGGGAAGGTGCTGCCGAACACCACCGTCCCGGCGGGTGCATCCAGCACCTTCCGGCGCAGCCGCCGGTACCACAGCTGGGATTCCAGATAAGGGGGCAGCTCCTGCTCCGGGAAAGAGGAATAGATGCCCTGCCCGGTGACAAGCAGCGGGTCATTGTCCATGCCGATGGGGCCGAAGACCCCGCTGTATCTTCTCTTGTCCGCCTGGAGCAGCTCGTCCATATTCTCCGGGATCTCGGTCAGATCGGCGATCCCGTAGCGGTACAGTCCCACCAGGGTCGTGGCGCTGGTCTTCACGGTGTTGGCCCGCTCGCTGATCTGCCGCAGCAGGTCTATGCGGGAGGAGCCGATCTGGTTGGTCATGATCTGGCGGGCCGCCATGGCCACGCCGAAGCCCAGCACCGCAAAGGACAGGCTCAGCACCAATACATAAGACAGAAAAACCTGAATTTTAATGCATTGGATTCGGTTTTTCAGCATTTCCAAGTGTTTTTTCACGGTTTTCTGTCTTCCTTTCCGGGGCTCAGCGGAGCCGATAGGGGGCGTAATTGGGATTTTCCTTGATATAGTCGTCGCAGCTGTGGGCAGGGCTTCCGTCTCCCCAGGTCCCTGCCAGGCCGATCTGGCCGGAGCCGAACACGGCCTCCTTGGCCCCGTCGATCTCCGGATTCACATATTGGGCGAACCACTTTTCCAGCCGCAGCTTCATCTCGCCGCCCAGGGCCTGCCATGCCTCTTCCTTCATCAGGTTCCGGGTCTCGCCGGGGTCCTCCTGCAGGTCGTACAGCTCGTTGGGTCCGTAGGGATAGCGGGTGATATACTTGTAGCGGCGGCCCCGGATCATCCGGTTGGGTCCGTACTCATCCAGCACCACCACCTCCTCATGCTGCCGGAAGGGCTCCCCCCGCAGCGCCGGGGCAAAGGACACGCCGGGGCGGCGCAGGCCGTCCGTGGCGGGCACCCCCGTGTATTCCAGCAGCGTGGGCATGAAGTCGTAGGCGGAGATCAGCGCGTCGCACACCGTGCCCGCCGGGATCTTCCCCGGCTGCCGGGCGATGAAGGGGACCTTCACGCTTTCCTCAAACATGTTGATGGGGAAGGTGGCATTGCCCTTTCCCCAGAAGCCGTGGTGGCCGCAGCTGAAGCCGTTGTCCGCCGTGAAGACCACCAGGGTATCCTCGGTCATATGCAGCGCATCCAGCTTGTCCAGGATCCTGCCGATGGCGGCATCCATGGCCGTCACGGCGGCGAAATAGCCGATCAGATTGCTGCGCTCATCCTTGGCCACCTCATCCGTCAGATAGATGCTGTCCGGATTTCGGGGCAGATGGGGCACGGATGCAAAGGGGCAGTCCTGATAGAGGTCCGTATATTCCTTGGGATGGTTGTTCAGCCATGGGGCATGGGGCGCGGTATAGCCCACGTACAGCAGGAAGGGCTCCTCCTTCCCGGCCCGGCTGTCCAGGTATTCCAGGGCATCGTCCGTAATGGCATCCGTCACATAGCGCTCCTCCCGGTAGAGCTTCCCGTCCTTATACATGGGTGCGCCATAGTAGGGACCGCCGCCGCTCTTGTGGCAGAACCAGTGGGAGAAGCCCTGCTGGGGCTTTTCCGAGGCGCCCATGTGCCATTTGCCGGACAGGGCGCAGTCGTATCCGGCCTCGGAAAGAGCCTTGGTATAGGAATACTGGCCCGCCAGATACTCAATGGCGGCCTGCCGGTCGTTGTCGTCCCGCAGCCAGTCGTGGATGCCGTGCTGGCTGGGGATGCAGCCGGTCAGAAGGCTTGCTCTGGCCGGAGAGCACACGGGCGATGCGCAGAAAAAGTTATCAAAGCGCATTCCCTCCGCCGCCAGGCGGTCAATATTCGGTGTAATGATCTCCCGGTTGCCGGTGCAGCCCAGGGACCACCAGCCCTGATCATCCGACAAAAGGAATACGACATTTGGGTGTTTCACGCTCATTCCCTCCTATTGAAAAACTCACAATATCACATTTTTTTCGAAAAGTAAAGCCGCAGCAAGCCGCGTTCAACGGCCTGCTGCGGCTGCGCATTTTTATGACTGGAACGGATGGACCGTTCTTACCACCATTTGATCAGATCGGTGACCTTGTTCCGCAGCTCTACAAAGTCAGGGCTTGCAATATCCCTGGGCCGGGGCAGGTCATTGTCGATGCTGCACTTGATGGAGGTGGGCTTGTTGGTCAGGACCATGATCCGCTGGCCCATATAGACCGCTTCCTCAATGTTGTGGGTGATGAAGATGACCGTGGTCCCGGTGCGCTGCCACAGAGCGATGAGCTCATCCTCCAGATGATAGCGCAGCTGGATGTCCAGCTGGCCATAGGGCTCGTCCATCAGCAGCAGATCCGGCTGGGTGGCAAAGGCCCGGGCAATGACCACGCGCTGCAGCATACTGGCGGACAGCTGGTCCGGATAGTAATGGCGGTACTTGGTCAGGCCCACGATATCCAGATATTCATCCACCAAAGCCTTGGCCTTAGTCTTCTCCACACCCTTGATATCCAGGCCGAAGCCGACGTTTTCCTCCACCGTCAGCCAGGGCATTGTGGAATACTCCTGGAAGATGTAGGCAACGTTGTGCTTTTTCAGGTCTACGGGCTCGCCGTCCAGCAAAATTTCACCGGCCGTGGGCTTGTAGAGCTTGGTCAGGCTGTTCAGGAAGGTCGTCTTGCCGCAGCCCGTAGGGCCGACGATGCAGAGGAACTCCCCCTTGGGTACATCAAAGGAGATATTGTCCAGCACCAACAAGTCTCCAAATTTTTTCGTCAGGTTCTTCACCTGGACCTTGGGCATTTCCTGTGCCATAGCAATTCTCCTTTCTTACAGGCTGGGATCCATGTTGTCCGTGATCTCCTTGCGCAGGCGCAGGAATTCGGGATCGACATAGTCTCTGGGATGGGGCATGGTAATGGTGTATTCCTGCTTAATGCGGGTGGGGCAGTTGGTCAGCAGGATGATGCGGTCCGCCAGGAACAGGGCCTCTTCGATGTTGTTGGTGACGAAGACCACGGTTCGCTTCTCCTTCTGCCAGATGCGCTGGAGCTCCTCCTCCATCATGTAGCGGGTCTGGGCATCCAGATGGCCGAAGGGCTCGTCCATCAGCATGATGTCGGGCTGGTTGGCATAGGCCCGGGCAATGCCCACACGCTGCCGCATACCGCCGGACAGCTGGCTGGGGTAGCTCTTTTCGAATCCGGTCAGGCCCACCAGCTCCAGATATCTGTGAATGCGCTCCTGCTGCTCCTTCTTGGGCAGATGGCGCACACTGGGGCCAAAGCCCACATTCTCCTCCACCGTCAGCCAGGGGAACAGGCTGGTCTTCTGGTACACAACGCCCCGCTCGGGAGAGGGACCCGTGACCTGCTTGCCCCGGGTGAACACGGCGCCCTCCGTGGGCTTGTCCAGGCCTGCCAGAATATTCAGCAGGGTGGTCTTGCCACACTGGCCTGCACCGAAGAGGACCAGGAATTCATTCTCCCGCACCTCGAAATTGACGTCCTTCAGCACGACGTTGGATTCGCCGTTTTTTTCATAGCTTTCAAAGGTACGGCCAACCCCGCGGCATTCCAGCACGGGGGCACTCTTTACATTCCCTTCTGCTCGTTCCATGCACACAGTCTCCTTTCCAGTGCGGATGTCAGGGTTGCCAGCAGGAAGCCAACGATGCCGATGGCCACCATGCCGACCATGATCTGCAGGGTATTGCCGGTGTTCATGCCCCGGACGATCATCCAGCCCACGCCCTCATCGGAGCGGACCATCTCTGCGCCCACCACGGCGCTCCAGCCGGCGGTAACGGCGATCTGCAGGCCTGCGAAGATATAGGGCACGGAGCTAGGCAGCACGATCCGGAAGAACACCTGGCGCTCACTGGCGCCCAGCATCCGGGCGGCACCCATAAGCTCGGGGTCAACGTTTTTTGCGCCGTCATAGGTATTGACGGTGATGAAGGTGAAGCAGCCCAGGAAGATGATGAAGAATTTGCTCTTGTCGCCCAGGCCGAACCACAGGATGGACAGAGGGATCCAGGCCAGAGGCGGGATGGGGCGGATAAACTCAAAGATCGGCTTCAGCATGGCCTCCAGCAGCTTGGAGTAGCCCATGCCGATGCCCAGGGCGATGCCGGCAACCGTTGCCAGCAGAAAGGCCACAGCCACGCGATAGAGGCTGATGCCGATGTGGGCCAGCATGGTGTATTTGCCCACGGGCTCCACAAAGCTCTTAAAGAACGCACCCAGCACCGTGCTTGCGGCGGGCAGGAACATGGAGGCCTTGGTAAAACGGGCCACAAGCTCCCAGATCACCAGCAGCGTCAGCAGAGAAATGATCGTGTAAATGATCACCAGCTGCTTCTGAGAAAAGCGGCTGTCCTTGGTATTGTCGATCACCGTTTTTTACCTCCTTTGACAAAACGCTTTTGCAGGGCCTCCAGAATGTAGTTCAGGGCCAGGCCGATAAAGCCAATGGTCAGCATACCCACGATGATCACATCGGGGCGGCCCAGCATACGGGCCATCTGGATCATATAGCCCAGGCCTCTGGTTGCGGCCAGCAGCTCAGCGGCCACCAGGGCGACCCAGGAGGAGCCCAGAGCCAGACGCAGGCCCGTGAAGATCATGGGCATGGCGGTGGGGATGGCCACCTTAAACAGCAGCTGACGGTTGGAAGCGCCGAAGGTCTTGCCCACCCACAGGTGGACCTGGCTGGTCCGCTTGATGCCGGCATAGCTGTTCACCGTAGCGCTGATGAAGGCTGCGAAGAAGATGATGCCAACCTTGGAGGCATAGCCAATGCCCAGCCACAGGATCATCAGAGGGATCCAGGCCAGGGCGGGGACGGGGCGGATGATATCAAACAGGGGCTTGGTAAACAGCTCGAACCGGCGGCTCCAGGCCATGCCGATGCCCAGAGGGACGCCGATGAGCACGCCCACGGCATAGCCGCCCAGGGCGATCTTCAGGCTGGCCCAGATGTTCTGGAACAGCGTCGCGCCGTCGGGATTCGTGCCACCCTTCAGCTTGTAAACAAAGGTGCTGAAAATTTTGGCCGGACTGGGAAGCATCATTGGGCTGATCAAATGCAGCACATCGGTACAAAGCTCCCAGACCAGCAGAACAAACAGGAACGAACCAATGGAGATCAGGTGGTATTTCTGTTTCTTCAAAAACTGCTTCACAGGTTTCACCGTGCCTTTCTAGTTATTGCGAAGGTCTGTTTTTTGAAATTGGGGGAATACCCGTGTATTCCCCCAGTTTCTGTGTGTATATTTGGGCCAATGCCCGGAGGAGAAATGCTGCTTACTTATAGCCCTTTACGAAGGTATCCACAACGTTGGTCTCGAACTTGTCGATGACGTTGGGCTCCAGCTGGCCCTGGCCAACATAGAACTCGCCCAGCTCCTTGGCAAAGTTGCCGATCTGGCGATCCTTCCAATCGGTGCGGGTGATGAACTGCACGCGCTCCAGGTCGGCAACGCAGTTCTCCCGGCTGGTCTCGGAGCCGTTTTCCTTCAGGAACTGTACGAACAGGTCAGCGGCCATCTCCTGGTCGTTCTGCAGGGCCTCGCAGGCCTCGGTCAGAGCGTCCATATAGGCCTGCACCAGTTCGGGCTTGCCTTCCACAGCCTTGCGGTTGGCAACGACCATGTCCACGTACTTGATGCCCATGTCCGCCAGATTGCCGACCTGGACCATGCCGTCGTTGATGGCGTCGAAGAAGGTGGGAACGTTCAGGGAAGCGGCGTCACACTGGCCGGCCTGCAGAGCCTGATAGGCCTGCACGCTGTCCATGTTCACGATGTTCACATCGGTGGGCTCCATGCCCAGCTTCTCCAGCCACTTCAGAACGGTCATATGCTGTGCGGTGCCCACGGGGGTCAGAACGGTGATGCCCTTCACGGTCTCGGGGCTGCCCTTCACGGTGGGGTAAGAGGGATTGTAGCCCTCGTCGGTGGCAATGGGGCTGTCGGGCTTTACGAACACGCCCAGGCCGTCCACGCTCTCCAGGACCTCGCCGATGATCATCTCGTCATAGTTGGCAACGCCGGTGACGGCTGCGGCGCCCATAGCGCCCACGTCCCACAGATCGGCGGCCAGAGCCTCGTTCATGGGTGCGCCGGTGGCAAACATGGTCACATCCATCTTGAAGCCGTACTTCTCACCCAGGTTGTTCTGCTGGATGTAGTAGGTGGGCAGGCTGGTGATGAAGGGCATTGCCGCCACGCGCAGGGTGGGCAGCTCGGCAGAATCGGACTTGCTGTCGGTCTTCGCGGAAGAACCGGAGCTTCCGCCGCAGGCCGCCAAAGACAGGGCCATAACCAGGGCCAGGATCAGTGCCAGATACTTTTTCATCTTTTTTCCTCCTAAAAACGATTGTTGATGCGGTCTTCCGTATCGGATGGACATATTTTATCATAGGAACCGCCACAGAAATTTTACAATTTTTAAGGTTTTTTTACTTGTCCGCCCATCGGGTTTCACATTTTTGTCTTTTCTGCCAATTTTTTATTCTTCCGCCCTTTGGAAATGTGCAAGCTGTTTAAAACAGGCGGCCGTTTTTTTACGTTTTCACCAATAAACGTATCCAAAAATTGTTGCTGCACGGCTTTCCTCCGGCAGCCGGAAATGCAAAAACGCCGCGGCAGGCCGGAGGCACCGGCACGCCGTGACGTTTCGTTCCGCACAGACCCTCCAAGGCCATCAGCGCGCCATCATCCGGTAGAGCCCCTCCAGCCTTGGATAGGCATATTCAAAAAAGCCCTGATAGGCAGGGCAGAAATAGTTCAGGCCAATGCCCTTTTCAAAATAGTCTCTGTCCCTGCGGCAGCCCCCCCGGCACAGCGGGAACCACCGGCATACCCGGCACTTTTCTTCCACCGGGAGGCTCTGCTCCAGAAAGCCCAGCTCCTTTCGCCGGGCATCCACCGCCTCCAGGGTATCCTCTGTCAGATTGCCGATGCAGTAACCGTCCAGCATATAAAAATCGCAGGGATAGACGCTGCCGTCGGCCTCAATGACATACTGCATGGTGCAGTGCCCCAGCATTCCGCAGGCCTCCGGCAGCTGGCCGTTCAGCATACACAGCAGGTTGTCAAAATACCGGTGGTACTGCTTCCGCCCCGCCATTGCCTCCTGATACCACAGGTCGAAGGCTGTTTTGAGATAGGTTTCGAACAGCTCCGGCGTCAATGACCAGGCGCTGCCGCCCCGCTCTTCTCCCAGGGGGTCCAGGCAGGGGATAAACTGCTGGTAGTGATACCCCTTCTTCCGGAAGAACCCATGGATCGACCGGTAGGCGCGGACGGTATTTTGGGTAACCACTGTCAGGATGTTGTAGTCCACGCCGAATTGCTCCAGGGTCCCAATGGCATGGGTCACCCGGCCAAAGGTCCCCCGCCCTGCCGCATCCACCCGGTTCCGGTCGTGGACCTCCTTGGTCCCGTCCAGAGATACCCCCACCAGGAAGTGATTTTCCGCAAAAAAGGCTGCCCACTGTGCATCGATCAGCAGCCCATTGGTTTGCAGGGCAAAATGCAGCCGGGCCTGATTTTTGTTTTTCCTTTTCGCTTCCGCCACCGCGTACCGGAAGAAATCCAGCCCGGCCAGGGTGGGTTCCCCGCCCTGGAATGCTATGGTGCACTCCTGGGTCACCGCAGCCAAAGCATGCTCCAGCACTGCGGACAGGGTGTCCCGGGACATCAGACCATAGCTGGCAGTCTCCCGCTTGCTGGTCTCATCGGCATAAAAGCAATAATGGCAGCGCATATTGCACAGGCCGCTGGCCGGCTTGATCATCAAATGAAGTGAACGCATAAGCTGTCCTCCCGCCCTTTTGGTTCCCCTCATTTTATCAAAACTCCCCCGGTTTTGCAACCGGGGGAATTGGCTCAGCTGTTCTCCGACAGCTCCAGGCTGGCCTTCACAAAGGACAGGAACAGAGGATGGGGCTTGTTGGGGCGGCTCTTGAACTCGGGGTGGAACTGGACGCCCACATAGAAGGGGCTGTCCGGCAGCTCCACGGTCTCCACAATGTAGCCATCGGGAGAGGTGCCGCTGACGGTGAGGCCCGCATCGGAAAGGGCCTGGCGGAAATCGTTGTTGAATTCGTAGCGGTGGCGATGGCGCTCGTAAATATGGTTCACGCCATAAGCCTCAAACATCTTCGTGCCGGGGACGATCTGGCAGGGGTAGGCACCCAGCCGCAGGGTACCGCCCTTGGCAACACTGTCGCTCTGGTCCGGCAGGAAATCGATGACCTTGTGGGTGCTCTCCGGGTCGAATTCGCCGGAGTTGGCATCCGCCATCCCCGCCACACTCCGGGCAAAGGCGATGACGGAGATCTGCATACCCAGGCAAATGCCGAAATAGGGCACGCGGTTTTCCCGGCAGTAGTCCGCCGTGGCGATCATGCCGTCAATGCCCCGGCTGCCAAAGCCGCCGGGCACGATGATGCCTGCGCAGCCGCGGAGGACCTCAGCCACATTCTCCCGGGTGATGGTTTCGGAATCGATCCACCGGATATCCACATTGGCCCCCAGGTCGAAGCCCGCATGGCGCAGGGCCTCGGCCACGGACAGATAGGCATCGTGCAGCTGCACATACTTGCCAACCAGGCCAACGGTCACGGTCTTGTCCCGGGTGCCGATTTTGTGGAGCATGGTGTTCCACTCTGTCAGATCGATCTTGGGGGCATCGATATTCAGCTCCCGGCACACAATGCCGGAGAAATTCTGCTTTTCCAGCATGATAGGGGCCTCGTACAGGCTGGGCAGGGTGATGTTCTCAATAACGCAGTCCGGCTTCACATTGCAGAACATGGCGATCTTCCGGAAAATGCTGTCTTCCAGAGGCTCGTCACAGCGCAGAACGATGATATCCGGCTTGACGCCCAGGCCCTGGAGCTCCTTGACGGAGTGCTGGGTGGGCTTGCTCTTGTGCTCGTCGGAGCCCCGCAGGAAGGGCACCAAAGTCACGTGGATGAACAGGCTGTTGGTAGGGCCGACCTCCAGGGAGATCTGCCGCACGGCCTCTACAAAGGGCTGGGATTCGATGTCGCCGATGGTGCCGCCGATTTCCGTGATGACCACATCCGCATCGGTCTGCTTGCCCACCCGGTAGACGAATTCCTTGATCTCATTGGTGATGTGGGGAATCACCTGGACGGTGGAGCCCAGATACTCCCCCTGGCGCTCCTTGTTCAGCACATTCCAATAAACCTTGCCGGTGGTCAGGTTGGAATACTTATTGAGGTCTTCGTCAATGAAGCGCTCATAGTGACCCAGGTCCAGGTCCGTCTCCGCGCCGTCCTCGGTGACATAGACCTCGCCGTGCTGATAGGGGCTCATGGTGCCCGGGTCTACATTGATATAGGGGTCAAGCTTCTGGGCTGCAACCTTCAGCCCCCGGCTCTTCAGAAGCCGGCCCAAAGAGGCCGCCGTAATGCCCTTGCCCAGCCCGGAGACCACGCCGCCGGTTACGAAAATATACTTGGTTTCTTTCATATATAGATCCTCCTACTGGTCATACGACCTGATAATATTCTCTGCCACTTCCCGGCGGGAGAGGCGGGTATCCATGGCCTGGCGCTCGATATAATAATGGGCCTCGCTTTCCGTCATGCGCAGCTGCTCGATGAGCAGCCATTTGGCCCGGTTGATGGTGCGGATATCCGTCATCTTCTCCTGCAGGGCCCTGTTCCGGCGGTCCATCTGCAAAAGCTTTCCCCGCAGGGCCGTAATCATGTGCAGGCCCATTTCCAGCGTTTGCCGGGTCAGGGGCTTGGCCAGGGCCATAACACCCTCGTCCTCCACCTGGTCCCGCACCCCGTCGAAGCTCTCCCCGGGCACCAGCAGCAGCACGCCCACGTTGTCCCGGGCCAGATCCAGAGCCAGCTGGGTGCCGAATTCATCCCGCATGGGGGCATTGAGAATGGCAATGTCCACTGCATAGTCCAATGCCATGCGCTTGGCCTCTCCGGCAGACCCGGCCCGCAGAGGCGGGTCATAGCTGCTGCCGGGAAGCAGCGTTTGCAGGAGCGCAAAGGTCTTGTCATTGGCGCCCGCAACCAGGACCTTATAGATATTCTTTCCCGATGCCATCCCTTTCCGCTCCTTTCTCTTGCAATTACTTCCAGAATCCCTCCGGCAGGACGCTGCGGATAAAATCACTTTCGGAAGCAATGTCCTTTGCCTCCTTCAGGCTGCCGGGAAGGGTCTCCAGGCCTGCCGTGATGCTGCGGTCCGCAGTATAAAGGTTCACATTCATAGGCTCCGGAGGCAGGAGCTTCCGCCGCACGCCGTCCAGTCCCGCATAGATCACCAGGGCATAGGCCAGGTGCGGATTGACCGTGGGGTCCGGAGACCGCAGCTCCATGCGCTTATATTCCCCCTGAGCCGCCGGAATGCGGATGAGCTGGGAGCGGTTTCCGGGGGACCAGGTGACAAAACGGGGAGCCTTCCGCTCTCCCAGGCGACGGAAAGAGTTCTCCGTGGGATTCAGGTAAGCCGTCATCTCCCGGATATGGGCCAGAATGCCCGCCATAAAATACTGGCTGACCTGCTCCCCATTGTCCTGCCGGACGGAGATATTGATATGCAGGCCGTTGCCCGCCTGCTCCGGAATGGGCTTTGGGGTAAAGTCCGCATACAGCCCATTGCTCACTGCCACCGCCTTGACAACGGAGGTAAACAGCAGGGCATTGTCCGCCGCCGTAATGGCATCGGAATAGCGGAAATCGATCTCATTCTGCCCGGGCCCCTCCTCGTGGTGGGAGCTCTCCGGGGAAATGCCCATGCTCTCCAGCATCAGGCAGATCTCCCGGCGGACGTTCTCCCCCTTGTCCTCCGGGGCTACGTCCATATAGCCCGCATGGTCAAAGGGCTGGGTGGTGGGGTTTCCGTCGGCATCGGTCTTAAAAAGGTAGAACTCAAATTCCGCGCCGATCTGCACGGTGATCCCCTCGCTTTTTGCCTCCCGCACCGCATTCGCCAGCAGAGCCCGGCAGTCCATGGGGTAGGGCCGCCCATCGGGATAGCGGATATTGCAAAGCATCCGCACCACCTTGCCCCGGCTGGGCCGCCAGGGAAGATCCGTCAGGGTTTCAGGGATGGGAAACAGGAACAGGTCCGACTCCTCCACCCCGCTGAAGCCCCCCACAGCGGAGCCATCAAAGGAAATGCCCTGGGAGAACGCGCGTTTGAGCTCCTGGGGCATGATGGCGATATTTTTTTGTTTTCCCGCGGCGTCGCAGAAGACCAGGCGAATGAACTTCACATCCTCCTGCTCCACATAGGAAAACACGTCTTCTTGTGTATACAGCATGGCAGTCCCTTTCCGTCAAAAAATGGAAAAAAGGACGCTCACCGGACGAGGGCGCGTGCCCAGGTTCAGCAAACATCCTTGTCTACTCGGGGTCATTATACTCTCGCCGAGGGCCCCTGTCAATGTTTTTTCCGGAGAAAACGTCACAATGGCACACCTCACCCCTGCCGCATGTCAAAAATGCCGGAAGCATCGGCAGCCGGGGCGGCAACAATTGGGCGAACCGCCAAAATGCAATTTAGCGATTGACAAATTGCAATTTTTGGCGTATGATGCCTCCATACAGACAGGGGAGCCGGTTCTTCCGGTACTCCAAAAAGAAGCGACAAGGGTGTCGCTATGGCGAAAGCCATAGTGCCCCCGGCCGCTTCTTTTTTATTTACAGAAAAGGGGAAATCAGTATGGTAACGGATATCTTTTCTTCTATGGTTTTTGACGATGCCACTATGGAGGCGCGCCTGCCCAAGGATACCTATAAGGCCCTGCAAAAGACCATCAAGCTGGGCAAGCACCTGGACCCCAATGTGGCAACGGTGGTCGCCAACGCCATGAAGGACTGGGCCATTGAAAAGGGCGCCACCCACTTCACCCATTGGTTCCAGCCCATGACCGGCGTCACCGCCGAGAAGCACGACTCCTTTATCTCCCCCAAGGATGGCGGCAAGGTCATCATGGAGTTCTCCGGCAAAGAGCTCATTCAGGGTGAGCCGGATGCATCCAGCTTCCCCTCCGGCGGCCTGCGGGCCACCTTTGAGGCCCGGGGCTACACCGCCTGGGATGCCACCTCCTATGCTTTCATCAAGGACGGCGTTCTGTGCATCCCCACGGTGTTCTGCTCCTACGGCGGCGAGGCCCTGGACCAGAAAACCGCCCTGCTGCGCTCCATGGAGGCCATCAACCGGCAGGCCATGCGCGTTCTGAAGCTCTTCGGCAATGAGGATGTGACCTCCGTGAAGACCACCGTAGGCCCCGAGCAGGAATACTTCCTCATCGACAAATCCGCCTTCGACAAGCGCAAAGACCTGATCTTCACCGGCCGGACTCTATACGGCGCCAAGGCTCCCAAGGGGCAGGAGCTGGATGACCACTACTTCGGTGCCATCAAGCCCAGAGTGGCTGCCTTTATGAAGGAGCTGAATGACGAGCTGTGGAAGCTGGGCGTTCTGGCCAAGACCGAGCACAACGAGGTTGCCCCCGCCCAGCACGAAATGGCCCCCATCTTCACCACCACCAACATCGCCGCCGACCACAACCAGCTGACCATGGAGATGATGCGCAAGGTGGCCCAGCGCCACGGCCTGGTGTGCCTGCTCCACGAGAAGCCCTTTGACGGCGTCAACGGCAGCGGCAAGCATAACAACTGGTCTATCTCCACGGATACCGGCGTGAACCTCCTGGAGCCCGGCGAAACCCCCTACGAAAACGCCCAATTCCTGCTGTTCCTGTGCGCAGTCATCAAGGCGGTAGACGAATACCAGGACCTGCTGCGCATCTCCGTTGCCTCTGCGGGCAACGACCACCGTCTGGGCGCCAACGAGGCCCCTCCCGCCATCGTGTCCATGTTCCTGGGCTCAGACCTGAGCGAAATTCTGGAGGCCATCGAAAAAGACGTGCCCTACGACGGTAAAGAGAAGCAGGTCATGCGCATTGGCGTGCACACTCTGCCCAAGTTCCAGCGGGATGCCACGGACCGGAACCGGACCAGCCCCTTCGCCTTCACCGGCAACAAGTTTGAATTCCGGATGCTGGGCTCCGCCGAGTCCATCTCCTGCACCAACACCGTGCTGAACACCACCGTAGCCGAGGAACTGCGGCAGTTCGCCGACGCTCTGGAGGGAGCTGAGGACTTTGAGACCGCCCTGCACGACCTGATCCGCAAGACGATCCAGGACCACAAGCGCATCATCTTCAACGGCGACGGCTATGACGCCTCCTGGGTGGCGGAAGCCGAGAAGCGGGGCCTGCTGAATCTCCGCGCCACCCCCGATGCCCTGGCCCACATGCTGGACAGCAAGAATATGGAACTGTTCAGAATCCACAACGTCTACAGCGAGACCGAGCTCACCGCCCGCCACGAGGTCAAGCTGGAAAACTACTGCAAGGTGATCAACATCGAGGCCCAGACCATGCTGGATATGGCCTGGAAGGACATCTTCCCCGCCGTGTCTGACTACACCGCCAAGCTCTGCCAGAGAGTTTCCTCCAAGAAGGCCCTGTCGCTGGATTGCAGCTACGAGGAGGACACTGGGCGCAAGCTCAGCGGTCTGCTCTGCGCCGCCTACAAGGCAGCGGGCAAGCTGGAAGCAGACCTGCTATCCAGCAAGAGCGCCCCGGACACCGTGGCCCTGGCCGACATTTTTAAGCGTGACATCTTAGACGATATGCGCGATCTTCGCATCAGCGTAGATACCATGGAAACCATCATGCCCGCCGAGACCTGGCCCTACCCCTCCTACGGCGAGATCCTGTTTGGGGTGAGATAACCAAAGCCTTCCCCTGGGGGAAGGTGGCCCGCCGATAGGCGGGTCGGATGAGGGGCGGGAAGCATGACCGTCAAGAAGAAAGCCCCTGCAGTTCATTCCCTGGAAATAGAAATAGGACTGCCTGAGCTGATTCCATATCGGTTCTGCCTGCCGCCCCTCATCAGTCAGGGCTTTGCCCTGCCAGCTTCCCCCAGGGGAAGCCAGAATATACCTTTCTCCAAGGTGGGAGAAAGCTCAAAACCGGATTGCAAAATCCGGTTTTGGCATACAAAGCATAGAAAGAAGGAATTCCCATGTGTTCTATCATTGGCTACATCGGGCACCGTCTGACGGCGGAGTCTGTGAAGCCTTATTTTGACCGCACCATCTCCCGTGGGCCGGATATGAGCCGGATCATCTCCATCCCCGGGGGCTTCCTGGGCTTTCACCGGCTGGCTATTATGGGGCTGACCGAAATGGGTATGCAGCCCTTTGTCCGGGAAAACACCGCCGTGGTCTGCAACGGCGAAATTTACGGCTTCCGGGCTATCCGGGAACGTCTGCAAAAGCAGGGCTATATCTTCCACAGCGGCTCGGACTGCGAAATTCTGCTGCCGCTGTACGCCGAAATGGGCGTGGAGATGTTCCGGCAGCTGGACGCAGAGTTTGCCATGGTCCTCTTTGACGGCAAGTCCCTCATCGCCGCCCGGGATCCCATCGGCATCCGGCCGCTGTACTATGGCTATGATGGGGACGGGCAGATCATTTTCGCCAGCGAGGCCAAGAACCTGGTAGGACTGTGCGCCAAGATCATGCCCTTCCCGCCCGGGCACTACTATAAGGACGGCAAATTCATCTGCTACCGGGACATGAGTGCCCCGGCCTATCGCAGCGAAGATGATTTGGAAACCGCCTGCCGGAAGATTCGGGAGAAGCTTACCGCCGGAATTGAAAAGCGGCTGGACGCAGACGCCCCTGTGGGCTTTCTTCTGTCCGGCGGTCTGGATTCCAGTCTGGTCTGTGCCGTGGCCGCCCGGTGCAGCAAAAAGCCCATCCGCACCTTCTCCATCGGCATGGACATCGATGCCATCGACCTGAAATACGCCCGGGAAGTGGCAGACTATCTGGGAGCGGACCACACGGAGGTCATCATCACCAAAGCGGATGTGCTGGAAGCCCTGCCCAAGGTGGTGGCCTTGCTTGGCACCTACGACATCACCACCATCCGGGCCTCCATCGGTATGTATCTGGTATGCAAATACATCCATGAGCACACGGACCTGCGGGTGCTGCTCACCGGTGAGATCTCCGACGAGCTCTTCGGCTACAAATACACGGATTTCGCCCCCAGCGCGGAGGAATTCCAAAAGGAAGCCGAAAAGCGAATCCGGGAGCTGCATATGTACGATGTTCTCCGGGCGGACCGGTGCATCAGCGTCAATTCCCTGGAGGCCCGGGTACCCTTCGGCGACCTGGATTTTGTGGAATACGTTATGGCCCTTGACCCGGAGATGAAGCGCAACCACTACGGCAAGGGCAAATACCTGCTGCGCCATGCCTTTGAGGGGGACTATCTCCCCGGAGACATCCTCATGCGGGAGAAGGCCGCCTTCTCCGATGCCGTAGGCCACTCCATGGTGGACGACCTGAAGGCCTACGCCGAAGAAACGTACACCGATGCGGAATTCGAACACCGCCGGAAATTCTACCGCTTCGCCCAGCCCTTTACCAAAGAGAGCCTGCTGTACCGGGAGCTCTTCGAGCGCTACTACCCCGGCCAAGCGGAAATGGTTGCAGACTTCTGGATGCCCAACAAGACCTGGGAGGGCTGCAATGTGCAGGATCCCTCCGCAAGAGTGCTCTCCAATTACGGAGACAGCGGGAAATAAAAATGAAATAACTCCCCTGAAACGGAGCTGGCAGCGCAGCTGCCTGAGAAGTTCTGCCTGGCCCTTGGCCAAATCCCGCCGCAGGCGGGAAAGTTGGAACCCCTCAGTCTCGACTAACGCCGAGCCAGCTTCCCTTTCAGGGGAGCCTAGGCTGTCGAAAAAACCCTTACGGGCTTTTCCGACAAGTTTTTGCAGTCTGCCGCGCGCACTCCTTGTTC
>UQGU01000011.1 GCA_900540635.1 uncultured Eubacteriales bacterium
GGTACACGACCCCGGGGCCGGAAACGCCCACATTGATGACACACTCCGGCTCCCCCACGCCGTGGAAGGCACCGGCCATGAAGGGGTTATCCTCCACGGCGTTGGCAAAGACCACCAGCTTGGCGCAGCCCAGGCAGTCCTTGTCCCGGGTGAGCTCGGCGGTCTTTTTGACGATGCGGCCCATCTCGGCCACGGCGTCCATATTGATGCCGGCCTTGGTGGAGCCCACGTTGACGCTGGCGCAGACCATATCCGTGGAGGCCATGGCCTCGGGGATGGAGCGGATCAGCTTCCAGTCGCTGATCGTAGCGCCCTTCTGCACCAGGGCGGAGAAGCCGCCGATGAAGTTGACGCCGCATTTCTTGGCGGCGGCATCCAATGTCTTGGCAATTTCCACATAGCTCTCCGTCCGGCAGGCGGCGGCCACCAGGGAAATGGGGGTGACGGAAATGCGCTTATTCACAATGGGAATGCCGAACTCCGCCTCGATCTCCCGGCCCACACGGACCAGGTCCTTGGCGCAGCGGGTGATTTTATCGTAGATCTTTTTGCAGCAGGCGGACAAATCCTCATCGGCGCAGTCCAGAAGGCTGATGCCCATGGTGATGGTCCGGATATCCAGGTGCTGATTGTCGATCATGTCCAGGGTGGACAGAATGTCTTTTTGATCCAGCATGGCGTCTCCTCAGATGCGGTGCATGGACTGGAAGATATCTTCCCGCTGCACCCGGATGGACAGCCCCATCTGAACGCCCAGCTCGTCCATTCTACGGGCAAACTCTGCCAGGGGGACATTGCAGGCGGAAACCTCCGTAGCCATCATCATGGTAAAATAGCCCTGCATAACGGTCTGGCTGATATCCAGCACATTGACATTGAACTCGGCCAGCTTGGAGCAGACGGCGGCGATGATGCCCACCCGGTCCTGGCCCACAACGGTCACGATTGCTTTCATGGCGTTTCTCTCCTTATACTTCGTAGTCCGCAGGCATTCTGGAGGCCACCCAGGGGAAGAAGTGGGACTTGGCCTCCACGTGCAGGGGGTGATCGGCGTAGCCATTCAGAGCCTCCCGGCTGTCGAACTCGGAATAGAGCACAAAGTCCGGGCCGCAGAAGCAGGGCTTCACCTCCATCTTGGTAAGGCCGGGGATCTGGCCGACCAAAGGCAGCAGCGCCGCCTGGGCCGCAGCAATGACGGCAGGCTTGTCGGCGTCTTCTTTCAGGGTGAACAGAATAATGTGTTTGACCATGGAATGAACATCCTTTCTGGGGTGGTTATTAAAATATTGCAATACCGTCAAAGCTGCACCAAGGAGGGGTGTACCGGACGGGAGCGGCTGGAAATACGTACTCGGGCTCCCCTGAAAGGGGAGCCATGGTTCCCTTTTTCGCACCGCTCTCTCCCGTAACGCCCCTCTTCCACCACCGCCTACGGCGGCGGTCCCCCTTCCCCGGAGGGGAAGGTTAAAAGCTTCCCCTTCGGGGGAGCTGGCAGGGCGCAGCCCTGACTGAGGAGGGGTGTACCGGGCGGGAGTAGCTAATAAATCCGCACCGCTCTCTCCCCTAACGCCCCTCTTCCACCACCGCCTACGGCGGCGGTCCCCCTTCCCCGATGGGGAAGGTTTAGAGCTTCCCGTCGGGGCGGTGCGGTGGGGCGGCTTGGCGATATTGCAAAATACCGGGGTAGAATCTACCCCGGTACGGTTTTCAGGAAAGCTTACTCGGCGTCCTCGCCGTCCTCCAGCAGGGCGCGGATGGACAGGGAGATGCGCTTGTTCTCAGCGTCAACATCGGTGATCTTGACCTTGACCTCCTGACCCTCGGACAGGACATCCTCGGGCTTGTTGATGCGGCGGTCGGCGATCTGGGAGATATGGATCAGGCCGTCCACACCGGGCAGGATCTCGGCAAAGGCACCGAAGGTCATCAGCTTCACGACCTTGGCATCCACCACATCACCAACGGCATAGTTGGTCATGAACTGGTTCCAGGGGTTCATCTCGGCGGTCTTGTAGCCCAGGGAGATCTTGTGCTTCTCGGGGTCGAAGGAGATGACGTAAACATCGATCTCGTCGCCGACCTTCACAACGTCGGCAGGGGTCTTGATGCGGTTCCAGCTCAGCTCGGAAACATGGACCATGCCGTCCACGCCGCCGATGTCCACGAAAGCGCCGTAGGAAGTCAGGGACTTCACAACGCCGTGGTACTTCTTGCCGACCTCGATCTCGCTCCAGATCTTCTCCTGAGCGGCCTTGCGGGACTCTGCGTTCACGGCCCGGATGGAGCCGATGGCCCGGCGGCGGGCACGGTTGACCTCGGTGATCTTCAGCTGAACGGGCTTGCCCACCATAGCGGACATATCGCCGCCCTTGGCAACGCCGGACTGAGAAGCGGGGATGAAGACGCGAACGCCCTTCACATTGGCAACCAGGCCGCCCTTGTTCTCCTCAGTGATGACGGCGTCGATGGTGGTCTTGTTCTCCACGTAATCAGCCATCTCGTCCCAGACCTTCAGGCCGTCCAGCTTCTTCTTGGACAGCTGCACGGTGCCCTCCTGATCGTTGACGCGAACGACGAAGACCTCGATCTGGTCGCCGACGTGCAGGATATCCTCGGGCTTCACGGAAGGATCGTTGCTGACTTCGTCATAAGGAATGTAACCGGCATGCTTGGTGCCCAGGTCTACCTGGATTTCGGTATTGCCGATTCCGGTAACGGTGCCGATAACCTTATCTCCTGTATTTAAAGTCTTGATGGACTGCTCGAGAAGCTCTGCAAAGTTCTCCTCCTGTACAGCCTCAACATTGGTAATTTCGCTCATAGTCTTGTTGACCTCCTTTATAATCCACGCCGGTGTGGACGCACCAGCCGTGATTCCAACATCAGTGATACCGGCGAAAAACGCGGGCTCCAGTTCGCTGGCATCGTCAACAAGAGCTACACGGTCGCAGTATTCGCGGCAAATCATGGCGAGCCGGCCGGTATTGGAGCTTTTCGCATCCCCAACCACAACCATGGCCTGGCTCCGGCGGCTCAAAAGCGCCGCCTCGGTTTGCCTATCCTCAGTCGCTTTACATATTGTATCAAAAATTTTCAAGTTAGTAAACTGTTTTTTTGCAAAATTTCTGCATAATTTCCACAAATTTTCTGTGGAAGTTGTCTGGCAAACCATGCAAATTGGCAAGTCCGCAGCAATTCTTTCTTCCGTGACCCATTTTTTTAGTGAATCTGCACTATCAAAAATCTTGCAGGCGGTACACCAGCCGGCAATGCCCTCCACCTCGGGGTGGGTAGGCGTGCCGATGATGATGGGAAGCCGCCCCTCCTCCTCCGCACGGCTCACAAGGCCATGGATGCGCTTGACAAAGGGACAGGTGGCGTCCACGATCTCGGCCCCCCGGGCTTCCAGCCGGGCATAGACCTCCCGGCCCACGCCGTGGGAGCGGATGATGACGGTATCGCCGGGGTTTGCCTCCTCCGGAGAATCGATGACCCCCACACCCGCCTGATGGAAGGCCTCCACCACATGGCGGTTGTGAATGATCGGCCCCAGGGTCACGGTGCGCTTCCCCGCTGCGGCGGAGGACTGGACCAGCTCCACCGCCCGGCTGACGCCGAAGCAGAACCCGGCGCTTTTGGCAACACGTACACTCATCGGGAAATCTTCTCCTCTACGATCTTCCGGATGGCCGCCACGGACTGCTCCAGGTCCATTTCGGAGGTATCCACCTTCACGGAGTCCCGGCACATCTTCAGGGGGGCGATGTCCCGGTGGGTGTCCTGGTAGTCCCGCTGCTGGACATCCTTAAGCACCTGAGCGTAGCTTGCCTTCTGGCCCTTTTCCAGCAGCTCCTGATAGCGCCGCTTGGCCCGGACCTCGGGAGAAGCCGTGAGGAAGATCTTCACCGTGGCCTTGGGCAGCACCACGGAGCCGATGTCCCGGCCGTCCATGACCACATCATATTCTTCCGCCATATTCCGCTGCATATCCAGCAGCACATCCCGGACAACGGCGTGGGCGGAGATGAGGCTGGCCTTCTGGGAGATCTCCGGTGTGCGGATGTCCCCCGTCACGTCCATGCCGTTCATGAGCATATGCTGCACGCCCTCGTCATCGTATTCAATGCCGACGGTCAGCTCGTCGATGTAGCGGTTCACCCCGTCCACATCCTTGGGGCTCACCCCCCACAGGTCCATAAAATAGGCCACGGTGCGGTAAATGGCCCCGGTATCCACATAGCGGAAGCCCAGCTCCCCCGCCAGACGGCGGGCAATGGTGCTCTTGCCTGCACCGGCAGGGCCATCGATGGCCACAGAAATTTTCTTTCCCATATGTTTCCTCATTTCCCGGCTAAGCTGCCGCCTTTATTTTTCTTCCCGCAGAAGGGATAGGGCCTTTGCCTCCCGCTGCACCACCTGGTCCACCGTCAGGCCCAGGGCCTTGCCGGTCTCCTCGGGGGTCATGGGCAGACCCTTTTCCAGTCCGTAGCGCAGAGTCAGAAGCTTTGCATCCTCCTGGGGCAACACGCTCAGCAGCTCTGCAATGCGCTGGCGCATCCGGAAGTAGGCCGTATCCTCCACGGCCTGGTTCTCCTCCCCGGCTGCTTCCTCCTCCTTGGGCGCCGTGGCCCGCTGGAGCATCCTGGCATCCTCCAAGACGCGGCGCACCGTATCGGCATCCTCGGGGGTCATGTGCATTTCCAGAGCGATCTCCTCCAGGGTGGGGTTTCTGCCCAGCTCCGAGAGCAGCCGCTCGTCCACCGCCCGGTAGTCCTCCATGGCCTGGCGCAGCTTCTGGCCCACGCCGTTGGCCCGGGCCTGCAAGGTCACCGCCCGGGCCATGGCGGCCCGAATGGCGCTGTCCCGTCGGGCGAGATAGTCCTCTGTGCCGATGGCCTGCCAGAGGGCCAGACCGCCCTCCTGCAAAAGGTCCATCAGCAGCACCCCGCACCCGGCGTATTCTCTGGCAATTTCCACCACACGGTGCAGTCCCAGATTCATGAGCTTCTCTGCGGCGGGCTCCCGGCCCTGGGCGGCCTGTTCCGCCAGAGTGGCCTCATCCTCCCCAAGGGGGATCTGGGCGATCTCCTCCAGGTAGAGCCGCAGCGGGTCGGTCTCGCTCAGGCCGGACACATCCATGCCCTGCTGCGCGATCTCCGCCTCCTGCCGCAGCCGCAGGGCCGCCTGGCCCTGGTGGTGCTTCACCGGCAGCTGGGAGATATCCAGCAGCAGTTTCCTGGCCTCCAGGGCCCCAAAGGCGTCCTCCACGGCCTCCTCCGTCTCCTGCTCCAGCAGGGTCAGGAAGTGGGCGGCGTTTACCGTATCCCCCGGCTGCCTGCCCGCCAGGAACCGCTCCCAGGGGCTGTCGTCAAAGGAAAAATCCAATGTATTCATTCCAGAAAATCCTCCAATCCCATACTTGTGCCCATGGCCTGGAGCTTGTCCATGGCCTGTTTTTCCACCTGGCGCACCCGCTCCTTGGAGATGCCCAGCTTCTGGCCGATCTCCTCCAGGGAGTGGCAGACGCCGTCCTCCATGCCGAAATGCAGCCGCAGAATGGTCTGCTGCCGCTGGGTCAGATTGGAGAGCAGGCGGTCGATGGCGTCGTTCAGCTCCTTGCGGACCAGCTCCTCCTGGGGCTGGGGGGCCTCCAGGTCCTCTAAGAGATTGCCGAAGCTGCTCTTGTCCTCGTCCCCCACAGGCACGTCCAGAGAGCAGACATCCGGGGAAAGCTGCAAAAGCTCCGCCACCTTCTCCCTGGGCATATCCACCCGGGCGGCGATTTCCTCCGCCGTGGGCTCCGTGCCCTGCTCCTGGCGCAGCACCGCCTGGGCCGCCTGGACCTTGCGCATCCGCTCCGCCGTATGGACCGGGACGCGGATGGCGCCCGCATGGTTCAGCAGGCACCGGGTCACGCCCTGGCGAATCCATTTGGTGGCATAGGTGGAAAAGCGCAAATCCCGGGTGTAGTCAAACTTCCGGGCGGCTGCCAGCAGGCCGATGCTGCCCTCCTGGATCAGGTCCATCAGGGGCACGCCCCGGCCGGAATACTCCTTGGCCACGGACACCACCAGGCGCAGATTGGCATTGACCATCTTTCGGATGGCCTCCTCGTCCCCCTGGGCGCAGCGGCGGGCAAGCTCCCGCTCCTCCTCCGGGGTCAGCCGGGGGATCTGCCGAATTTCCCGGAGGTACTGCCGGATATCGTCCTCATCCCTGGGAACGGGGATGGCGGTGTCTTTCTCTGTCGTCTCTGTCATGCTTTGATCCCTTTGCTTTCCTGTATTTTCCGGTAAAATTCCATCAGCGTGTCATTGGTGCCGTCGGTGCTGGCCGACTTGAAATCGTGCAGCTGCCGGATCACCTGGATGCTGTCGTGAAGGGCCTGTTCGGAGACCGGGCCGGGGTTTCGCTGCAAAATCCCGGCAATGTGGGCCATTTCCTCCCCCGTAAAATCCGTCAGCCCCGCAATGCCGGGGGCGAGGCCCTGGCGGCTCTGCTGCCGCAGCTGGTCGAATACCCGGCCCAGCAAGGGAGAGGAGAATTCCTCCGGCTTTAGATTCTCGGTCTCGTCCATCATGGCGGGGTCTGTCAGGCATTGCGCCAGGACGATCTCCTCTGCCTTGGCGGATTTCACATTGTCATAGTGGATGGTGCGGCTCTTGGGCTGAGCCGCCACGGCAGGGGCCAGTTCGATGCGCTCCTGCTTCCGCTTCTCCCGATTCAGGAGGCGCTTGCGGGCCTTTTCCACCTCGATCTTCATGGCCTCGGGAGAGATTTTTCCAGCTTCCGCCACCCGGTTTCCGTAGATCTCCCGCTGGACGGCGCTCCCAAGGCTGCTGACCAGCTCTGCGGCCTCGCCGATGAATTTCACCCGGTCCTCGTCCACGCTTAGATCGTATTTCTTCTGAATGGCGCGCAGCTGGTATTCCACTCGGTTGGAGGACTCCTCCAGAAGAAGCCTAAACCGGTCCGCGCCGAACTTTTTCAGGAATTCGTCCGGGTCTTTGGCGTCCCGCATTTGCAGGACCTTTACCTGTAACCCCGCCTTTTCCAGCATGGGGATGGCCCGCTTGGTGGCGTTCTGCCCGGCCTCGTCGCCGTCGTAGATGAGCACCACCTGCTCGGTATATCTGGAAAGCAATGTGGCGTGCTCCTCCGTCAAAGAAGTTCCCAGAGAGGCCACGGCGCAGTCAAAGCCGTACTGGTGCAGGGCGATGGCATCCATATAGCCCTCCACCAGAATCAGATAACCCAGCTTGGACTTCTTCGCCACATTCAGGGCAAACAGGTTCTTCCGCTTGTTAAAAATCTCCGTTTCCGGGGAATTTAGGTATTTGGGCGTGGAATCGTCCATGACACGGCCGCCGAAGCCGATGACGTTGCCCCGGACATCGATGATGGGGAACATGAGCCGGTTGCGGAACCGGTCGTAAAGATTTCCGTTCTTCTGAGAGACCGATACCAGGCCCGCACCTTGCAGCTCCTCGTCCGTATAGCCCTTGGCCCGCATGGCCTTGCAGAGGCTGTCCCAGCTGTTGGGGGCGAAGCCGATGCCAAACCGGGTCAGCGTTCCCTTGGACATGCCCCGGCTCTGGGCATAGCGCAGACCCTCCGCCCCGGCGGGGGCATAGAGCTGGCTGACGAAAAACCGGGCGGCCTCCTTGGACAGCGCCCACAGCCGCTCCTGCTTCCGGTAGCGGCTCTGGTATTCCTCGTCCTCCGGCACCTCCATGCCCACTCTTTGGGCCAGGGCGCGGACGGCATCCGGGTAGCTCAGGCCCTCGATCTCCATCTCGAAATTGATCACGCCGCCGCCCTTGTGGCAGCCGAAGCAATAGTAGATCCCCTTGTCCGGCGCTACGGAAAAGGACGGGGTCTTCTCCCCATGGAAGGGGCAGAGGCCAAACAGATTGGAGCCGGAACGCTTCAGATTGACGTACTGGCCCACGACCTCTTCAATTGGGTTTCTGGCGGCAAGCTCATCCAGAAATGCCGGTGGAAACGGCATTGGCGCTCCCCTCCTCTCTCTTTTTGAAATTGTATTATAGCATATTATCCCCGGACATTCCAGCCGGAGGGCACAAAAATCTCGTTGAATTTTTCGATGGCGTAGTTGTCCGTCATGCCTGCGATATAGTCGCAGACCGTGCGGCCCAGGCCGTCGAAGGACAGCTGGGGCTGGAAATCCGCCGGGAGCTGCTCCGGATGGTCCACATAAAACCTAAACAGCATTTGCAGCATATCCTTGGCCTTGCTCTCCTCCCCCTTGGCCACGGGGTTGTGATAGACCCGCGCAAACATGAAGCTGCGCAGATCCGCCAGGGCCTTTTGAATCTCCTGGGTCATGCAGATGCTCCCCGCCTCCCGGGAGGTGAAGATCATGTCGCAGACCAGGGTGTTGATCCGGTCCCGCTGGTTCTCCCCCAGAATGGCGGCAATGTCTCTTGGGATATCCTCAGCCGTCAGAATGCCCGCCCGGATGGCATCGTCAATGTCGTGATTGACGTAGGCGATCTGGTCCGCCCGGCGGACGATCTGGCCCTCCAGGGTTTTCGGGATCACGGGGCCGGTGTGGCCCACAATGCCCTCCCGGACCTCGTTGCACAGGTTCAGGCCCTGGCCGTCCTTTTCCAGAATATCCACCACCCGCAGGCTCTGCTCATTGTGCCGGAAGGGCCGGCCCCAGCATTCCGTCAGGGCAGCTTCCCCCGCGTGGCCGAAGGGGGTGTGGCCCAGGTCGTGGCCCATGGCAATGGCCTCGGCCAGGTCCTCATTGAGCCCTAAGGCCCGGGTAATCGTTTTGGCGATGCGGGTGACCTCCAGGGTGTGGGTCATGCGGGTGCGGTAGTGGTCCCCCTCCGGGTTCAGGAAGACCTGGGTCTTGTGCATGAGCCGCCGGAAGGCCTTGCTGTGGACAATGCGGTCCGTATCCCGCTGGAAGCAGGTGCGCACATCCTCCTCCCGCTCCGGCTCCGGCCTGGGGCGGCCTGTGGATCTGTCCGAAAAGGCCGCCAAGGGGTTCAGCCGCCGATGCTCCAAACGCTCCAGTTCTTCCCGTACCGTCATGGAAATCACTCCTTATTCAAAGCTGTCTGCGATGTATGATGATCCGGAGAATCCCCCCGGGGTATCGCGCCGGTGCGCAATGCCTTCCTTATATTGGGAACGCCCGGTACTCCGTGCCGGTCTCCATGGCCTCCACGGTTCCGGCGGTCATGTCCGTGAGTTTTTCCAAAAATTCCGGGGCTTTCGCCTCCGGGAACAGCAGCTCCAGCTCCACCTCGGAGCCGAAGTCCGTGCTGCGGATGATGCCGCCGAAGCTTTCCGTTTCCAGCTTCACCCGCTCATACCAGGAATAGGGACAGGGCAGATACAGCACCGTCCACACCCGCTTCATGGATTTGCCCGCCGCGTCCACGGCGATCTTGGCCCCCTTGGTATAGGCCCGGACCAGTCCCCCGGCCCCCAGCAGAATGCCGCCGAAGTACCGGGTAACCACGCAGACCACGTTGAATAGCCCCTCCCGCTGCAAAACCTGGAGCATGGGCATTCCCGCAGTGCCGCCGGGCTCCCCGTCGTCGGAGAAGCGGACGGCCCCGTCCCGGATGATATAGGCCCAGCAATTGTGGGTGGCATCGTAGTGCTGCTTTTTCATGTCCTGGATATGGGCAAGGGCCTCCTCCTCCGTCTCCGCAGGCCAGAGGCGGCCAATGAAGCGGGACTTCTTTTCAATAAATTCATCTTCTCCGAAGCCGGTGGGCACAAGATACTCTTCCACGGCTCAAATCTCCTTTGTCACGTACTCCCGGAGCCTTCCATAGAGGATATCGTCCAGCACCGCGTCAATTTCGATTCCGCCCGCGGTATAGTCCACGCTGTTCACCTTGGCCCCGCTGTGGAGCGCATCCACCTGGCCGCCCATGGAATAGGGCAGGCAGAGAACCACATGATGGCGGGCATGGCCCAGCATCTGCTCGATCTTATGGAGCAGCGCCTCCATACCCACGCCCTTGGCGGCGGATACGGCCACGGTGTTCTCCCCCAGGGGGATGTCCTCCCGGCTCACCAGGTCCGCCTTATTATAGCAGTAGAGCACCGGGGTGCCGGGCTTGGCCAGGGTGGTGATGAGCTTATCCACAACGGCGATGTGCTCCTGCCGGTTGGGGTCGGCGGAGTCGATGACGTGGAGCAGCAGGTCCGCATACTCCAGCTCCTCCAGGGTTGCCCGGAAGGCATCCACCAGGTGGTGGGGCAGCTTCGCGATGAAGCCCACGGTATCGGACAGGATCACATCCAGATTGTCCGAGACCTTCAGCAGCCGGGAGGTGGTATCCAGGGTATCGAACAGCCGGTTGTTGGCAGGGATGCCCGCACCGGTGAGCTGATTTAAAAGGGTGGATTTTCCCGCGTTGGTATAGCCCACAATGGCCACCACCGGCACGGAGTTCTTCCTCCGGCGCTCCCGCTGGACGCCCCGGACCTGGCGGACCTGGGCGAGCTCCGATTCCAGCCGGGTGATCCGCTCCCGGATGTGCCGCCGGTCGCTCTCCAGCTTGGTTTCGCCGGGGCCGCGGGTGCCGATGCCGCCGCCCTGCCGGGACAGGCTCTTGCCCATGCCGGAGAGCCTTGGCAGGAGATACTTATACTGGGCCAGCTCCACCTGGAGGCGGCCCTCCTTGGTCTTGGCCCGCTGGGCGAAGATGTCCATGATCAGGGCGCTGCGGTCCAGCACCGTCAGGCCGATGATCTCCTCCAAGGCCCGGATATTTCCCGGGGAAAGCTCGTTGTCGAAGATGACCATGGTAGACGCCGTGGCCTCCGCCAGCATGCGGACCTCCTGGGCCTTGCCCTCGCCGATGAAGCTGTGGGGGTCTGGATTGGGCCGGTTTTGCAGCATCTTGCCGGTGCAGAAGCCGCCTGCGGTTTCCAGCAGGGCCTCCAGCTCTTCCAAGCTCTCCTCTGTGGCGGTCTGCTCCTTGGTAAAGCAGGCGGCGTTCAGCCCAACCAGCACCGCCCGCTCCTGCTTGCTTTCAAAATTTTCTTCCATATGTTCCTCCATTGATTGCCTCCCCTGAAAGGGGAGGTGGCCCGCAGGGCCGGAGGGGTTTTGTCTCAAGCCTCAGCATTTTCACAGAACCCCTCAGTCAGCTGCGCTGACAGCTCCAGCTTTGCATTAAGAGGCTGTAAGCCGCAAGCGGCAACAGTCTCTATACCTTTCAGGGGAGCCCCTTCTTTGCTATAACTATACCATACTCTCCCCCGCGCAGGCAACCGGAAAATGCAAAAAACCCGCACTACCAACGTAGTGCGGGTAATTGGATCTCTTACTTCAGGCCGAAACGCTTGTTGAAGCGATCAACACGTCCACCGGTGTCAACCAGCTTCTGCTTGCCGGTATAGAAAGGGTGGCACTTGGAGCAGATTTCAACGCGAATGTCCTTCTTGGTAGAACCGGTCGCGATGACGTTACCACAGGCACAGCGGATGGTGGTCTGTTCGTAGTTAGGATGGATACCTTCCTTCATTTCTTTCACCTCTTTCATATCAGTTAAAGGGCATAAATGTCCTTAGCAATCTTGAATCGCCTAGGTATAATATCATACACACAAGGAAATTGCAAGCATTATTTTTGTTTTTTGAAAAATTATTTTTCCGGAGGAGGGGCGTTCCGGGCGGGAGCGGTTGGTGAAAAGGCACTTTGCCTCCCCTGAAAGGTATAGAGGCTGTTGCCGCTTGCGGCTTACAGCCTCTTAATGCAAAGCTGGAGGTGGCCGCAGGCCGGAGGGGTTCCGGCTTTTCTGAACGCTATGCCCGGTATTTCGCCTCCGGCGAGGCTTGGCCTACATGCCAAGCCGGAACCCCTCAGTCTCGGCTGCGCCGAGCCAGCTCCCCTTGCAGGGGAGCCAAAGAGCTTTCCCTCCTGTGGGGAAGGTTTAAGGGAGCGGCTTTTTAGAACGCCCAGTTGCCGTTCCGGAAGATGGGCTTGGTGGAGCCGTCGGCGCAGAGGGCGTCGATATTCATGCTGTCGCAGCCGATCATGAAGTCCTCGTGGATCATGGAATCGTTAATGCCCAGGCTGCGGCACTCCTCCAATGTCTTATTCTGGAAGTCCGCAATGGTATCCGGGAAGCCCATGCCCAGGGCCAGATGGCAGGCGGCATTCTCGTCGAACAGGGTGTTGTAGAACAGCAGGCCGCTCTCGGCAATGGGGCTGGCCTGGGGCACCAGGGCGCACTCGCCCAGGTAGGCAGCACCCTCGTCCATGGAGATCATGGCCTTGAGCAGGTCCTCGCCCTTCTCGGCGTGGACCTCCACGGCCTTGCCGCCGGCAAAGCGGATGGAGAAGCCCTCGATCAGCTGGCCCCGATAGCTCAGGGGCTTGGTGGCATAGACAATGCCCTCGGCCTGGCCTCTTCTGGGGGAGACAAAGCACTCCTCCGTGGGGATATTGGGGTTGAAGAAGATGCCGGTGCGGGCCGTCTCTCCGCCGCCGCAGAAGCGGCCCTCGGGAATGAGCCCCACGGTGAAGTCCGTGCCGTTGTCGGCGGTGTAGTGCAGGGAGCGGATGCCCAGGCTGTTCAGGTAGTCGCAGCGCTCCTGCAGGTCCTTGTCGTGGTCTGCCCAGGCCTTCTCGGGGTCATCGGTGACCCGGGAGGTGAAGAGGATGGCCTCCCAGAGCTTTTCCATGGCGGTGCCGGTGCGCTCGCCGGGGAAGACCTTCTTGGCCCAGGCTGCACCGGGGACGGCGGCAATGCACCACTGCTGGCGGTTCTCCAGCTGGTCCTGATAGGGCTTGATGATGGGGTAGCTCATGCGGCGGGCCTTGGTGACCTTCTCCATATTGATGCCCTTCAGGCCGTCGGGGTCTTCAGACATCAGATGGATGCGGCAGGGCACCACGTCCACCTCGTGCTGATACTTGGCCTTCTGCCACTCCTCCACGGTGCCCATGGTGGTGACGGAGCGATAGCGGGTATGGACCTTGGTCAGGGGCTGATAGCTCCACTCCACGGTAACCTTTTTGGCCTTGGCCTTATAGGCCTCCTCCACCACCATCCGGACAAACTCCGGCTGGTCCAGGTCCGCATAGACGATGACCTCCTGGCCCTTCTGAACATTGACGCCGCAGCGGACGATCAGGCGGGCATATTCCCGCAGTACGGTTTTTTTCACGGTAAAAGCTTCCTTTCTGAAAAAATTGTCCCTATTATAGCAGGTTTTATGAAAAAGGTCAACGGTATTGCAATTCTTACCCACTTCCTATATAATATACCCATCATCTGAAAACTGAGGTAAAATCTTTATGCTGACAAAGGATAATTTTTCCGAACTGCTGGCCCAGGGGCCTTGCCTGCTGGACGGGGCCACCGGCTCTTACCTGCGCGCCAAGGGAATGCCCCGGGACTGCGCCACGGAGGAATGGGTTCTGCGCAACCCCGAGGTCCTGGTGGAGCTCCAGCGGGGCTATGCCAAGGCGGGCTCCAAAATCATCTATGCCCCCACCTTCCAGGCCCAGCCCATTGCCCTCCGGAAAATCGGCCTGGAAAACCACACCGAGGCCATCAATGCCCAGCTCATCGCGCTGAGCCGTTCCGCCGCCCCGGGCTGCCTGATCGCAGGCGACATTGCCACCCTGGCCGCCTTCTGCGACAGCTGGGATACGGACAACTTTGACCTGCTGGTGGAGAACTACCGCCGCCAGATCCGGGGCCTCATCGACGGCGGCGCGGACCTGCTGGTGGGCGAGACCCTGCTCTACCCCCAGGAGGCCGAGGCCATCCTCACCGCTGCGGAGCTGGAGGGGGCCGGGGCCACCATGATCACCTATTCCATGCAGTCCGGCGGCTTCCTCTACAGCGGCCACGATGCAGGGCCGCTGATGGGGCAGTTGGAGAACTGGGGCGCGGCTGCCGTGGGCTTCAACTGCGTGGCGGCGGACGGCATGGTCCCCCACCTGGTGAGCAAGCTGCGGCGGTTTACCAAGCTGCCGCTGATCTGCAAGCCCAACGCAGGCAATCCCATCATCAACGAAAAGGGGCAGGCCGAATACAAGCTGGAGCCGGAGCCCTTCGCCCGGATCGTCAAGGCCTGCTATGAAAACGGCGCTTCTTTCCTTGGCGGCTGCTGCGGCACCACCCCGGCCCACATGGCGGCGCTGAAGAAATCCCTGGATCAATAGGAGTATACCCCCATGAATAAAAACATTCATTTTTACGTCAACCCCAAAAACGGCTGGGCCTGGCTCATGGCAGTGTGTCTGGCCGGGTCGGCCATCAGCCGGACCGTGCTGTACGGCCTCCACCATATGCCCATCTACACCAGCCTGTGGCTCCAGATGGGGCTGCCTGTGGCGGCAACGGTGCTCTATATGCTCATCACCCTCTGCAACGGCCGGGAGCAGTTCTATAAGACCGCCATCCCCGTGTGGCTCTATGTGCTGTTTTCCGCCGTGTGGGTCATGCACAACCTTCAGGGGCGGATGCTCATTGCCCTGAGCTGGCTGGCCCTGATCTGCTTCGGCCTCATCTATACGGACATCACCTCCGGCGCACGGCTGCACCGGGCGTGGCTGCTGTTCCCCGTAATGCTCTTTCCCCTGGCCACCATCCTCTACTATAACCGGCAGGCCATTTTCCTGCGGGATTGGCCCGCCGTCATCCGGCTGCTGCCCAACACGCTGCTCTTTCTGGGGGCAACCTTGCTGATCTTCGCCATCCGCATCGACCCGGCGGGAGAATACCACCCCACCTGGGGCGACCGGGTGGACGGGCGGCGCATCCGCTCCCTGCCCCCCGTCAACTACATCATTCCCTACATCATGGTCAACCGCAACGGCTCCTCCAATCTCTTTGAGGAGGCCTTTGAGATCACCAATGTGGACCGCTACATCCGCCAGAAGCGCCGGGAGGGGCTGACGAACTTCGGCATCATGCACGTCTTCCTGACCGCCTATTGCAGAGGCGTTGCCAAATATCCCGGAGTGAACCGGTTTATCGCCGGGCAAAAGATCTACTCCCGCGGAGAAGATATCCAGTTCTGCATGACCATCAAAAAGGACATGACCACCGACGGCGCGGAGACGGAGATCAAGCTCCACCTGAGCCCCAGGGACACGGTTTACGACGTCTACAAGAAAATGAACGACGCCATTGTCAAAGTAAAAAACACCCCTCTGGACGCAGGCGTGGACAATACAGCCTATGCCCTGACCATGATTCCCGGCGTGGTGCTGAAATTTTTTGTGTGGTTCCTGAAAACCCTGGATTATTTCGGGCTTTTGCCCAAATTCCTGCTGGAGGTCAGCCCCTTCCACGGCAGCATCTTCTTCACCTCCATGGGCTCTCTGGGCATCCCGCCGGTGTATCACCACCTGTATGATTTCGGCAACCTGCCGGTCTTTGGCTCCTTCGGCTGCAAGCGCAGAGCCCTGGAGCTCCAGGAGGACGGCACCGTGGTCCAGCGGAAATACATAGACTTCCGGTTCACCCTGGACGAGCGGACCGTAGACGGCTTCTATTACGCCGCCTTCTTAAAATACTACAAGCGCCTCATCCAGCACCCGGAGGTTCTGGACGAAGCGCCTGCGGAAATTGTAAAGGACATGGACTGACATGGAACAGGCAATTCGTGGGGCCCTCTCCCCGGACTACCCCTGGGCGGACCGCTTCCACTACTTTGATACCATCGATTCCACCAATAATTTTCTGAAACGGCAGGCCCTTCTGGGCGCGCCCCACGGCACCGTTGCCGTGGCGGACTGCCAGACCGGGGGCAAGGGGCGGCTGGGCCGCAGCTTCCAGTCCCCCGGGGGCGTGGGCATTTACCTGAGCATGCTGCTGCGGCCGGAATGCCCCCAGGAGCAGCTCATGCACCTGACCTGCGCCGTGGGCGCCGCCATGTGCGACGCCGTGGAGGCCTCCGCCGGATTCCGCCCCGGCATCAAATGGACCAACGATCTGGTCTGGGAGAAACGGAAGCTCTCCGGCATTCTGGTGGAGCTGTTGAATGATACGAACGGGAAGCTCTGCGTGGTCATCGGTATCGGGGTCAACTGCTGCCAGCGTCCGGAGGACTTCCCGGAGGAGCTCCGGGACCGGGCCGGGTCTCTGGCCATGGTCACGGGAAAGGAAATCGACCGCCCCAGAGTTGCCGCCGCCATGATGGAGGCTCTGGCCAAGATGGACAGAAATCTTCTCACCGGCAAGGAAGCCATTCTTGCCCGGTACCGCCGGGACTGCGTGACTCTGGGGCAGCACATCTCCGTAGTCCGCGGGGAGGAAATTCGCCACGGCACAGCCCTGGACATCGGAGAGAACGGCGATCTCACGGTCCGCTTTGACGACGGCCACACCGAGGCCGTCAGCAGCGGCGAGGTCAGCATCCGGGGGATGTACGGGTACGTATAAGCGCGAAAAACAGCAATGGGCACGCCAAAGGCGTGCCCACAATTTTTACTGCATTCTGAGAATATTCACCAGCATCTTCACGCACTGCTCCATATCCTCTACAGGGATATACTCAAAGCGGCCATGGTAATTCTCGCCGCCGGTGCAGAGGTTGGGACAGGGCAGGCCCTCGTAGGAAAGCCGGGCGCCGTCGGTGCCGCCCCGGACGGGGACCTCCTTCGGCTCCATGCCCGCAAGGGCCATGGCCCTCTTCGCCCGGTCCACGATCTCCATGCAGGGCTCGATCTTCTCGCGCATATTGAAGTAGCTGTCCCGCAGGGCAATTTCCACCGTGCCCGGGCCGTACTTGTGGTTGAGGAAGTCCGCGGCAGCAGTCATCAGGCGCTTCTTCTCCTGGAATTTGGCCATATCGTGGTCCCGGATGATATAGCGCAGCTGGCTGTTCTCCACCTCGCCCCGCATATCCGTCAGATGGATGAAGCCCTCATACCCTTCCGTATACTCCGGCTTCTGGGCGGCGGGCAGCAGACTCTGGTACTCCATGGCGATATACTGGGAGTTGACCATCTTGTCCTTGGCGGAGCCGGGGTGGATGTTCAGGCCGTGGAAGGTCACGCAGGCAGAGGCGGCGTTGAAGTTCTCATACTCGATCTCCCCCACCGTGCCGCCGTCGGCGGTATAGGCATAGTCCGCCCCAAAGCCCCGGACATCAAACTTATCCGCGCCCCGGCCGATCTCCTCATCGGGCGTGAAGCCGATTTTCAGGGTGGCGTGCTTGCCGCCTTGGGTCAGCAGGATTTCCGCAGCGGTGAGGATCTCCGCCACACCGGCCTTGTCGTCCGCCCCCAGAAGGGTGGTGCCGTCGGTGACGATCAGGTGCTTGCCGTGATTGCGTTTCAGGGACGCATAGTCGGTTTCCCGGAGATAAATACCCTTTTCCCCGTTCAGGAGGATGTCTCCCCCGGTGTACTCCACGATTCTGGCCCGGATGTCCGCGCCGCTGGCATCGGGGGCGGTGTCCATATGGGCGATGAGACCGATGGTGGGAAGGCTGGGGTCTCCGGGGACGGTGCCGTAGACATAGCCGTTTTCGTCCATGCGGGCATCCTGAATGCCCATGGCAAGCATCTCCTCCACGATAGCGGCACCCAGGACCTTCTGATTGGCCGTGGAGGGGCAAGTCTCGGAAAATTCGTCCGAGGTGGTTTCATAGCTTACATAGCGCAGAAAGCGCTTCTCGACTGGTTCCATGTTGGTCTTCCTTTCTTTGATGAATGATAACGGAAAAAGGGCTGTTAGAAAACGCACTGTCATTGCGAACCAGCGCGCACGCTGGTGTGGCAATCCCCCGGATTTTTGAACATCTTGGTAGTAAAACCAAGCTATTTTCATTGAACCGGGGGGCTGCCACGCCAGTGACATCGGTCACTGGCTCGCAGCGACATACTTCTCTAACAGCCCCTTTGGCTTACTATTTACTTCTTGGCAGCGTTGACCAGCTCAGCGGTGTCCTGCGCGATCATCAGCTCTTCGTTGGTGGGAACAACCCAGACCTGAACCTTGGAGTCGGGGGTGGAGATGACCATCTCCTTGCCGCGGCACTTGTTCAGCTCGGCATCCAGCTTGACGCCCATGAAGCCCAGGTAGTCGCAGACCATGGCGCGGACCAGGCCGTCGTTCTCGCCTACACCGGCGGTGAAGGTCAGCACATCGATGCCCTTCAGAGCGGCAGCGTAAGCGCCGACGTACTTGGCCACTTCGTAAGCGAACTTCTCAAGAGCCAGTTTGCAGTCCTCGTTGCCCTTGTCTGCGCCCTCGCCCAGGTCACGGAAGTCGGAGGACACGCCGGACAGAGCCAGCATACCGGACTTCTTGTTCAGCATGGTCAGGCAGTCGTCCACGCTCATACCGTACTTGTTGCAGATGAACTGCACCACGCAGGCGTCGATGTCGCCGGAGCGGGTGCCCATGGGCACACCGGCCAGAGGGCTCAGGCCCATGGAGGTATCCATGCACTTGCCGTCCTTGATGGCGGACAGAGAGGAGCCGTTGCCCAGATGGCAGTTGACCATCTTGAAGTTCTTCTTGCCAACCAGCTCCGCGGTGCGCTTTGCCACGTACTTATGGGAGGTGCCGTGGAAGCCGTAGCGGCGGATGTCGTCATTCTCGTAGTACTCCTTGGGAATGGCGTAGCGGTAGGCCTTGGGGGGCATGGTCATATGGAAGGCGGTGTCGAACACGGCGACCTGAGGGGTATTGGGCATAACAGCCTGGCAGGCACGGATGCCCATCAGGTTTGCGGGGTTGTGCAGAGGTCCCAGAGGGATGCACTTCTCGATGGCCTTGATAACCTCGTCGTTGATGATGCAGGAGTCGGAGAACTCCATGCCGCCGTGCAGCACGCGGTGGCCCACGGCATCGATCTCGTCAACGGACTTGATCACGCCGTCAACAGGGTCAACCAGGATGTCCAGCACCGCGGCGATGGCCTCGGAATGGGTGGGCATGGGAATGTCCTTGACGACCTTCTTGTCGCCCACCTTGTGGGTCAGACGGCCGTCAATGTAGATACGCTCGCACAGGCCCTTGGCAGCGACGTCCCCGGTCTCGGGGTTCATCAGCTGGTACTTCAGGGAAGAACTGCCGGCGTTGATGATCAAAACGTTCATTGGAATCTCCTCCTAAAAATATTGTTTTCTTTTTCATTGATCTGTGATACAATATCGATGCTATTATATTCCATCTTTCCCATTTTCTCAAGCCCTATCTGAAAAATTTTTGCTTTTGGAGGAAAAACTTTGGCGATTGTCGGCATTATCTGCGAATACAATCCCTTTCACAGGGGCCACCGGAAGCAATTTTCGGAAATACGGCAGCGGTTTGGGGCGGATGCGGCCATTGTGTGCCTCATGAGCGGAAATTACGTTCAGCGGGGCGCTCCTGCGGTTTTCGACCGGGAAGTCCGGGCCAGGGCAGCCATGTTCTGCGGTGCGGACCTGGTGCTGGAGCTGCCGGTGACGGCAAGCCTTTCCTCGGCAGAGGGGTTCGCCTCCTCCGGGGTCGCCATTCTGAGCCCGCTGTGCGACTACCTGTGCTTCGGCACGGAGTCCGGAAATTCAGACGCGCTCATGCGCACGGCCCAGGCTCTGCTCTGCCCCGGCTTTTCGGAGCAGCTGCGGCAGCGGCTCGCCACGGGCGTCAGCTTTCCCGCCGCCCGGCAGCAGGCCCTGGAGGCCCTGGGCATTCCGGGCACCCTTCTGGAGCAGCCCAACGACATTCTGGCCACGGAATACTGCAAGGCCATTCTCGCCCAGGGCAGTTCTCTTCTCCCCTTCCCCGTGACCCGCCGGGGCAGCTACCACGCGGAAACGCCGGACGCAGAAAACCCCTCCGCCACGGCTCTGCGGCGGTGCATCGCGTCGGGAACGGACTGGCTGGGCTTCGTGCCGCCGGAGGCAGCTTCCTGCTTCGAAAGCGCCCCCGTGCACACCCTCGCCGCCGGAGAGCGGGCCATTCTGGCCAGGCTGCGCACCATGACGGACAGGGAATTTGAGGCCCTGCCCTATGGCTCCGAGGGGCTCTGGCGGCGGCTGATGCACGCCAGCCGGGAAGAGGGCTGCCTGGAGGACATCCTCACCCGGGTAAAAACCAAGCGCTACACCCGCTCCCGGTTAGACCGGATGGTGCTGTGCGCATTTCTGGGGCTGACCCAAGAGGACCTTGCCGCCCCCGCCCCCTACGCCCGGATTCTGGCCTTTGACGACGTTGGCCGCAGCCTTTTAAAGGGAAGCGATTTCTGCAAAAATCTTGGCTGGCAGGAGGAAAGCAGCTATGCCGCTCTGGAGCAGCGCTGCAATACCCTCTACGGTCTTTTCTGCCGGGACGGCATTCCCAAAGCCGATGCTGCCCAAAAGCAGCGGCTATCCTATCTGCACAGGTGATACCATGGTATTTTCATCCTATATCTTTCTCTTCGCCTTTCTGCCCCTGGTGCTGCTGGGGTACTATCTGCTCTCGGGTCTGAAAGATCCCATCTATCAGCGGCTGTTCCTCATCGGAGCCTCGCTGTTTTTCTATGGGTATTTTAATCCCAGCTACCTGATCATCATCGTTGTCTCCATCTTTGTAAACTATCTTCTGGCCGCCTGTATCTCCGGGGGCAAGGGAAAATTTCAGACCGTGTGCTTCTGGCTGGGGATACTCTTCAATGTGGGCCTGCTGGGCTACTTCAAGTACCGGGACTTTTTCGTTGAAAACATCAATGCCCTGTTCCATACCTCTTTCCTGCTCAAGCACATTGCCCTGCCCCTGGGCATCAGCTTTTTCACCTTCCAGCAGCTGTCCTTTCTGGTCTCCATTCGGAAAGGCGAGGAGTGCCTGGAGCGCTTTGATGACTACTGCATCTTCGTGCTCTTCTTCCCCCAGCTGGTGGCAGGGCCGATCGTGCTCTACAGCGAGATGATCCCCCAGTTCAAAGACCCCCGGCGGCGGTACTGGAACTGGGACAATGCAGCGGCGGGGGCCTACATCTTCACCGTTGGCCTATTTAAAAAGGCCGTAATTGCAGACACTCTGGCCCTGTTTGTGGACACGGGCTTTGGGGCAGCCAGCCTGGGCTTCTGCGCCGCCTGGGCCACGGCCCTGTCCTATACCTTCCAGGTCTATTTCGATTTCAGCGGCTATTCCGATATGGCTGTTGGCCTGGGAAAGCTCTTCAATATCGACATTCCCTTCAATTTCCGCTCCCCCTACCGGTCCGAAAGCATCGGCGTCTTCTGGCGGCGGTGGCACATCACCCTGGGCAGGGCCTTGCAGAGCTACATCTACTTTCCCCTGGGGGGAAGCCGGGAGGGCAAGCTCCGCACCTATCGGAATCTGCTCATCACCTTCCTGGTCAGCGGATTGTGGCATGGGGCGGCCTGGACCTTCGTGCTCTGGGGGGCGCTCCACGGGCTCTTCAACGCCCTGGAGCGCATCTTTGCCAAGCCCCTTTCCAGGGTGCCCCACTGGGTTCGGGTGGGCTGCACCTTTCTGATCGTCAATGCATTGTGGGTGCTGTTCCGGGCAGAGAGCTTTCAAAGCGCCGCCACGGTCTACCGGGGCATGGTGGACTTTTCCAACCTTGCCTTCGCCCAGGTAGGCAGCCTGGCCGTGGACGGCTTTGTGGGCGTTCCGAACCGATTGAACGCGATCTATGTTGTGGGCATTCTGGCAGCTTTGACGGTGGTCTGCTTCCGGTGCAAAAACAGCTGCCAAATGCTTACGGAATTCACCTGCCGCAAGGGCGCGCTGTGGGCAACGGCGATCCTCTTCTGCATTGCCCTGGTGCATCTGTCCCGGGAGAGCGTGTTTATTTACTTCAATTTCTAAGGAGCTGGCTATGGCAAAAAAATGGCTGCTGCGGCTGCTGGCACTGACGATGGCACTGGTGATGCTGATGTGCCTGTGCGCCTGGTGCATTGACCCCTATATGCTCTACCGGGTGCGGGACAACCAATACCTGCTGAATTCCCGGCTGGTCACCCCGGGGCTGATCAAAAACTACGACTACGACACCGTGCTCATCGGCTCCTCCATGATCCAGAACACGGACATGCAGCGCTTCCGGGACACCCTGGGGGGCAAGCCTCTGAAAATCACCACCGGGGCCATCAGCCTGACGGAGATCCAGAAGCTCACGGACAAAATAGGTGAGCTTGGCAAGGCAGAGCACTACTATATCTGCCTGGACCAATATCTCTTCGCCCCGGAAAAATGGGACGACATGGACCGGTTTCCCGACTACCTGATGGATGACAATCTCTGGAATGACTACCGGTATCTGCTGGGCTACGAGACCTGGATGCGCTTCATCCCCATCGATATCGCCCTGTCCGGCGCCAAGGCGCTGGGGCTCTCCCTGCCGGAAAAACTCACCCGGGCCATGAGCATTGACGGCATAGAGGACTGGCGGGACGACTGGGTCTTCGGCGAAGAGGCCACCCTGTCCCTTTACACGCCTCCCGCCAAAAATGCCGCCTTTGACGGGGCAACCGTGCTGGCCCGGATGAAGCAGCGGTTCGAGGAATACCTGACTCATCTGGATTTTTCCCAGGGAGACTATACCTTCTTCTTCCCGCCCTATTCTGCCCTCTACTGGAACTATGCCTTTGGGGCCGGAAACGGGGAAACCTACCTGGAATTCAAGGCCTATGCGGAAAGAATGCTGCTGGGATACGAAAATGTCCGCATTTTTGACTTTCAGAATGCCCCGTTCATTACCGATTTGAACAACTACAAGGACTACACCCACTATGCCCCGGAAATCAACGACCGGATGCTGGGGTGCTTCGCAAGCGGCGAATATCTTGTAACAGAGGCGGCCTCCATGGAGCATCTGCTGGAGACCACCCAGTCCCAGGTAGCGCAGCTGCTGGAACGGTACCCGGAGATACCGGAGTAATAAACGATTGGCTCCCCTGAAAGGGGAGCTGTCAGCGCAGCTGACTGAGGGGTTCGGCTTGGTCCCAAGCCAAGCCATGTGCCGTAGGCACAAATATCGCGCTTGAGGAATATTCGGGCTCAGATTTCGCCTCCGGCGGAGGCTTTTCTGACGAAAAGCCGAACCCCTCCGGCCCTGCGGGCCACCTCCCCTTTCAGGGGAGGCAAAAGAAGAAGGAGGTCACGCGCATGACCTACAAAATTGCAATTTGTGACGATTCCCAGGCGGATCGGGACTATGTCGCTTCCCTGGTCCGGCGCTGGGCCTCCGAAGGGGATCGCACGGCACATATAGAAGCCTTTTCCTCCGCCGAGGGGTTTCTCTTCCACTATGCCGAGGAAAGCGACTTTGATATTCTGCTGCTGGACATCGAAATGGGCGGCATGGATGGGGTCACCATGGCCAAACGGCTGCGGCAAAGCAACGACACCGTTCAGATCATTTTCATCACCGGCTACTCGGATTACATCGCCGAGGGCTACGAGGTGGCGGCGCTGCACTATCTCGTGAAGCCCCTGGATGAAAACAAGCTCTTCTCCGTGCTGGATCGGGCTGCTGAAAAGCTGCAAAAGAACGAAAAGGTGCTGCACCTGGAGCTTTCCGGGGAGATGGTCCGCCTGCCTGTCCACCGCATCCGCTGGGCGGAGGTCAGCGGCAACTACGTCACCATTCACGCCCTCCAGGACTACACCGTGAAAATGACCCTGGGCCAGCTGGAAAAGGAGCTGGACGAGCGGTTCTTCCGGGTCGGCCGCTCTGCCATTGTGAATCTGACCCAGATCAGCCGGGTGACCAAAGGGTCGATCATGCTCACAGGCGGCGGCTCCGTCCCCCTGCCCCGGGGGGCCTATGAGGCGGTCAACCGGGCAATCATTGCAATGAGGTAAAAAAATGGGATTCTTTTCCAAACGTGTGGACCGGCAGCTGCAGGCCTACCAGCAGGAGCTGATCGAAACCCACTACCGGGAAGTGGACAATATGTATAAGCAGATCCGGGGCTGGCGGCATGACTACCGGAATCACATCCAGACCATGAAGGCCTACGCTGCCAAGGGCGACTGGGAAGCCATCCGGAACTACCTGGACCTTCTGGATCAGGATTTGACCACCGTGGACACCGTCATCAAAACCGGCAACGCCATGACGGACGCCATTCTGAATTCCAAGATCTCCCTGGCAAAGTCCAAGGGCATTCAGGTGGTAGCCGACGCCCATATCCCCGTGAAGCTCAAGTCCTCGGAAATTGACCTGTGCTGCATCATCGGCAACCTCTTTGACAACGCCATTGAGGCGAGCCTGCCCCTGCCGGAGGACAAAAGGCTCATCCGGGTATACATGGACATGAAGAACACCCAGCTCTATATCTCCTTTACGAATTTCACCGCCGGGAAGAAGCTGCCAAAGCTGGGGGGCCGCTTCCGCACCACCAAGGGCGAGGGCCACGGCTTCGGCCTGCAGCGCATCGATGCCATTGTAGAGCGCTTAGACGGCTATATCAGTAGGAACAGCGAGGACGGAGCGTTTACAACGGAAATATTATTGCCCCAGGTATGATTCCGCGTCATCGATACGACTTAGCCAAGACTCCGTCCGGGCCGATGTGGACATCGGTCCCTACGAGAAACAGATAGACTCGCAATGGTAAAATCTGCAATTCGTCCCCCGAAACAAACAATTCATCCCCGGATTCCCCCGGGGATGAAATTCTATGATAGGATAGGCGCAAAGAGAGGTGTTTCCCATATGAAATCAAAAAAACATAAACAGCCCTATAGCCTCCTGCAAAACGTCGGCTGGATGCTCTCCATCGGCTGGAACACCCGGCGGCAGGGGCTGACCTTCTGCCTGCTGATAGCCATTGCGGATGTGCTTGCAAACGTGAGCCAGCTGTACATTGCCCCGGGGGTTCTTTCCCTGGTAGAGCAGCACGCGCCCCTGCAAACGCTTCTGGGTACCATTCTGTTTTTCACCCTGGCGCTGCTTCTCACCATGGGGGGCAAGGCCTATTTGGAGGAGGTCAGAACCTTCTGCCTTGTGGAGATGCGGGATTCCATCGTCCAGAAAATCCTGTTGAAATCCCTTTCCACCGCCTATCCCAATACCATGCGGGCAGATTTTCAGAAGCTGCTGAGCAAAGCCAACCAGGCAACGGAGAGCAACCGGGAAGCAACGGAAGAGATTTTCCGCACGCTGACCGCCCTGCTGACCAACGTCGGCGGGCTCATCCTGTATACCACCATTCTGTCCGGCCTGAACGGATGGCTGCTGCTTTTCATGGCCCTGACCTGTCTGGGGGAATTCGCCGCCGCCCGCTATAAGGACAACTGGTACTACGCCCATAGGGACGAAGAAAACCAGTTTTACAACAAGAAAAGCTACCTCCGTGGGAAAGCGGAATCCATTACCTTTGCCAAGGATATCCGCATCTTCGGCCTGCGAAACTGGATGGAGGCCCTTCTGGACGGCATTCACGACGCCTATCTGGATTTTCTTCTGCGGTGTGAGAAAAAGCGGCTGCTGGTAGATCTGGTGGGGGTGCTGATGACCCTTGCGCGCAACGGCATTGCCTACTGGTATCTGATTGGCCTGACCCTGCGGGAGGGACTGCCCGTCTCCCAATTCCTGCTGTATTTCACCGCCGCTACCACCTTCACCGCCTGGATTATGGGCATTCTTGGGAGCCTGAGCAAGCTGAACAAGCAGAGCCTGGACATCTGCCAGGTGCGGGAATTCCTGGACTACCCGGAACCCTTCCGGGGTAAGGACGGTGCCGCCGTGCCCAAGGCCCAGGAATACGCCCTGCGGCTGGACCATGTATCCTTCCGCTACCCGGAAGCAGACAAGGACACCATTCACGATTTAAGCCTGACGGTGCACCCCGGAGAAAAGCTGGCCGTCGTGGGCCTGAACGGTGCGGGCAAAACGACCCTGGTGAAGCTCTTGTGCGGTCTGCTCGACCCCACGGAGGGGACGGTTTTTCTGAACGATGTGGACGTAAAGACCTTTGACCGGGATGCCTATTACACCCTTTTCAGCGCCGTATTCCAGGAATATGCCCTGCTCTCCACCACCGTGGCGGAAAACGTCGCCCAGGGCGACGGGAAAATCGACGAAGCACGGGTTTGGGACTGCCTGGAAAAGGCCGGACTTTCCCAGGCCATCCGGGCACTGCCCCAGGGGATTCACACCCACGTGGGCCGGGAAGTCCATTTGGACGGCGTGCTCTTCTCCGGCGGCCAAACCCAGCGACTCATGCTGGCAAGAGCCCTCTATAAAAACGGCCCCATTCTGATGCTGGACGAGCCCACCGCCGCCCTTGATCCCATTGCGGAAGACGACATCTACCAAAAATACAGCGCCATGACCCAGGGAAAAACCTCGGTGTTTATCTCCCATCGCTTGGCCTCCACCCGGTTCTGTGACCGAATTCTGTTCCTGGACCACGGGCAGATTGCCGAGGAAGGCACCCATGAAGCGCTGCTGGCCAAAAACGGCGGCTATGCGGCCCTTTTTGAAGTTCAGAGCCGCTACTACCAGGAAGGGAGGGAATTCTGATGAAACAGACAAAACGGACCTTAAAAAACAATCTTGCCATGGAGCTTCGGGCCATCCGAACGCTGCACCCGGTAAATCCGAAATTTTTCCCCGTGGTCACCGTCAAAGCCCTTCTGACCGCCTGGCTGCCCTATGTGACGGTGTATCTCTCCGCCCGGATTCTATCGGAACTGTCCGGGCAGCGCAGGCCGGAGGTCCTCTGGAAATGGGTCACTGTGACGGTAATCGTCACCGGCCTGATGACGCTCTTGCGGGGCTTTTTCAAGGAGCGGGAGGAAACGCTGCTGGATGACATCTGGGGCCGCAAGGAAATTCTCTTCTGCAAAAAGGCCGTTTCCATGGACTACGCCGATGCGGACAAGCAGGAGACCCAGGACCTGCGGGCACAAATTGCCCAGAATGAAAACTGGAGCGGCCTTGGGCTGATGAACGCAGCCATTGTCTATAAGGACTTTCTCAATGGCCTGCTGGGTGTGCTTGGAGGCGTCGGCCTGACCGTAGGTCTGTTTCTCTCCAAGGTCCCCGAGACGGCCGGTTCTTTGACAATTCTCAATAGTCCCGTGTTTCTTCTGGTGTTTGCCGCCGTCCTGATCGGCATTAACCTCTGGGCCGGGGCGCTCTACGGAAAAATCGCGGAGATCAACAACAATCTCTCCAGGAATGCCACGTTTGGAAACCGTCTGTTCTCCTACCTCTGGGATTTCCCCATTCGCAAGGAAACCCGGCTGGATGTGCGCATCTACGACCAGCAGTCCATTCTTTCCAATCTTCTGAGCACCGACAAAAACTTTACTTACGATGGCGCATTCGGCCAGGCATCCCGTGGCCCCATCGGCATTCGCTCTGCCCTGGCGCTTGGCAGCACCGCCATCACTACCGGCTTTATCTACCTGTTCACCTGTCTGAAGGCCTGGGCCGGGGCCTTTGATGTGGGCAGCCTGACCCAGTATGTGGGCGCTGCCACGGCGCTGGCCAACGCCATCTTCCGCCTGCTGAAAACCTATGGAGATTTGCAGGCCAACACCGAGCACCTGGAAACCACCTTCCGCTACCTGGACCTGCCCAACGCCATGTACCAGGGCAGTCTGACCACGGAAAAGCGGGCGGACCGGAACTATCAGGTGGAATTCAAGAACGTCTCCTTCAAATACCCAGGAAGCGAAGCCTGGGCACTGCGAAACGTTTCCATGAAGTTCCAAATCGGCAAGCGTCTGGCCATCGTCGGGGAAAACGGCAGCGGCAAGACCACCTTTATCAAGCTCCTATGCCGCCTGTACGACCCTCAGGAGGGGGAAATCCTCCTCAATGGCATTGACATTCGGAAATACCGGTATGACGACTATATGGGCGTTTTCTCCATCGTCTTCCAGGACTTCCAGCTGATCTCCCAGAGCCTGGGCAGCAATGTGGCGGGCTCTGTAGACTATGACCCCCAGCGGGTGAAACAGGCTCTGGCAGACGCAGGCTTCGGCCCCCGGCTGGAAAGCCTCCCCAAGGGGCTGGACACCCAGCTCTACAAGGACTACGGTGAGGACGGCATCGAGGTCTCCGGCGGCGAGGCCCAGAAGATCGCCATCGCCCGGGCGCTGTATAAGGACGCGCCTTTCATCATCCTGGACGAGCCCACCGCCGCCCTCGATCCCATGGCCGAGGCAGAGATCTACGCCAAGTTCAACGAGATCTCCGGCGACAAAACCGCCATCTACATCAGCCACCGCTTGTCCTCCTGCAAGTTCTGCGATGAGATTCTGGTCTTCGACCGGGGAAGCATCCTCCAGCAGGGCACCCACGAGGCATTGCTGGAACAGGTCTCCGGCAAATACGCCCAGCTTTGGAACGCTCAGGCGCAGTATTACACAGCGTAATTGCAAAATAACGCATATAATAATATGTGTCACATGTATTGACAAATAGAATAATATGTGTTAGTATATTTGCGTCAGGAGGGAGCATTCCATGAGAAGCTACAGCTCACGGGATGTTATCCAGGCGTTAAAAGCGGATGGGTGGTATCTCGTGAATACCGTGGGAAGTCATCACCAATTTAAACATCCTCAGAAGCCGGGGCGCGTTACCGTTAAGCACCCGGATAAGGATATTCCCCGCAAGACCCTGGATAGCATCGAGCGGCAGTCAGGTCTCCGGTTCCGGTGATCTGGCGCCCTCCTGACATATCCTATGTTTTTGGAGGTATGTGTTGTGAAAAAGCCCGAAAGATATACCTTCCCCGCCGTTTTTTCCTATAAGGAAGGCGAAGAAATTTCCGTTTTTTTCCCGGATCTGGATGTTGCCACCAGCGGTGTGGACGACGATGATGCACTTACCAGCGCCAGGGAGCTGCTTGGCTGTGTTCTTTTTGGCATGGAGGAGGATGGGGAAAGGATTCCCGAGGCAACTTCTCTGAAAAATGTTCATCTGGAAGCCAACGAGCGGGCCGTCCTTGTGGATGTGTATATGCCCTCCATTCGCATGGCACAGGTCAACCGGTCCGTCAGCAGGACCGTGACGCTCCCCGCCTGGTTGAATGCCGCAGCACTGGAACACAACATCAACTTCTCTCAGGTTCTGCAGGGTGCGCTGCGGGAGCAGCTGCACCTGTAAAACACATCTTAACAGCAGCACAGCGGCGGCAGCCTCTTGTCTCCCAGCCCAAACGGGCCGGATGATACCAGGCTGCCGCCATTGTCATTTTGTGGGGCTTCCCTTACGAAATCTTCAGGACATGCCCTTGTATATTGTGGTATAATGGTTCAAAATTGGAGGTGTATGCCATGGCCTCTTCCATTCTTCTTGTGGAAGACGATCTTTATCTTTCCCAGGGGCTTACGGAGCTGCTGCAAAAAAGCGGCTATGTCCCCTGCCAGGCCTGGAATCTTTCTCAGGCAAGGCAGTCCGTTTACAGCCGGAACTTTGACCTGCTGATCCTGGATGTGACACTGCCGGACGGGGACGGCATTTCCTTCTGCCGGGAGCTCCGGGCAAGGGGCTGCGCCACGCCCATTCTCTTCCTCACCGCCCGGGACGAGGAATTCGACATTGTCACCGGGCTGGACGCCGGGGGCAACGACTATGTGACCAAGCCCTTCCGGGTTCAGGAGCTTCTGAGCCGCATTCGGGTGCTGCTGCGCAAGGACAGCCCCAATCTGACCCGTGGGGAGCTGGAAATTGACCAGGCCCGTATGCAGGTGCTCCGCCAGGGGGCGGCGCTGCCCCTGACGCTGACGGAATACAAAATTCTCCTATGCCTTATAAGGCAGCGTGGCGTTGCCACACGGGACATTCTTTTAGGTGCTCTATGGGACAGCGACGGGAAATTCGTGGACGACAATACGCTCTCCGTCCACATCAGCCGCCTGCGGGAGAAGATCGGCGGGCAGCATATCCAAACCGTGCGGGGGGTGGGCTACCAATGGGTGGACTGAGCATTGCTCTGTCGGCCCTCTGCCTGGGCCTTCTCTGGGGGCTATTGCGGCAGCGGCAGAAGACCAAAGAGCTATACCGGCAAATGGAGGCGTTTTTGGACGGGCAAAAAGCGCCTCTTGAAATCTCTCTTGGGGAGAGCCCCAGTGCCCGGCTGCAAAACGCCGCCGCCCGGCTGGAAAATGCCCTGCTCCAGGCCTGGGAGCAGACCCGGCTGGAGGCCCGCCGCAGCGAAAACCTGCTGACGGACATCTCCCACCAGCTGAAAACGCCCCTGGCCTCCCTGCAATTATTTGTGGAGCTGGACCAGGGGGCGCATCTGGAGCAGGAGCAGGCCCAGCTGGAGCGGATGCAGGCCCTGATCTCCGGCCTGCTGCGGCTGGAACGGCTCTGCGCCGACGGCTACGCCTTTCATTTTGAAAGCCACGATTTATTGGAGCTTGTGGGCAGCTGCTGGCAGCCCCTGGCGAAGCTATACCCGGAGAAAACATTGACGCTCACAGGCACGGCCGCGCTGCGCTGCGACGAGATCTGGATGGGCGAAGCCATTACCAATCTGCTGAAAAACGCCTGTGAGCACACGCTTCCCTCCGGGCACATCCGCATTTCCATCGAGGAGACGGCGGGAGAGGTGGCGATTTGCCTTTCCGATGACGGCGGCGGCGTCAGCGCCGAGGAGCTTCCCAGGCTCTTCGAACGGTTTTACCACGGCAGCCACCCGGGCCACGGGGCGGGGATCGGCCTTGCCATTGTGAAAGAGGTGGTTCTGCGGCACCACGGCAGCGTCACCGCCGAAAACATCCCCGGCGGGCTGCAATTTACCCTGTTTTTCCCGAAGCTGGACAGCTGTCTTGCGAAATCGTAAGGCAGCCGTCACGGCAGCGTAAGCTTCCCGCATTACAATGGAGCTATCCAATACCAAAGGAGGCTTTTTCATGACAATTTTGCAGTGTGCGTCCCTTTCCAAGCACTATGGCAGGGGCGAAGAGCTGGTGAAGGCCCTGGAGGGCGTGTCCCTCTCCCTGGAGCAGGGCAGCTTTACGGCCATCACAGGCCCCAGCGGCTCGGGCAAATCCACCCTGCTGCATATGCTGGGGGGACTGGACCGGCCCACAGAAGGCAGCGTCCAATTTCGGGACAAGGACCTTTACCGGCTCCGGGATGACCAGCTGGCCATCCTCCGGCGGCGGCAGTTCGGCTTTGTATTCCAGAGCTACAATCTGGTGCGGGAGCTGACGGGGATGGAAAACATCCTGCTGCCCCTGATGCTGGACAAGCGCAGCCCGGATGAAGCTTACCTGAACCGGCTCATCGATATTCTGGGCATTGGCAGCCGACGGAACCACCTGCCCTCGGCCATGTCCGGCGGGCAGCAGCAGCGCTTTGCCATTGCCCGGGCTCTGGCCAACAAGCCGGAAATTCTCTTTGCCGACGAGCCCACAGGCAACCTGGACGGCCAGACCGGGCGGATGGTCCTGGAGCTGCTGCGGGAGCTGAACCGGGAGCTGGGCATCACCCTGGTGCTGGTGACCCACGACCTGGGGGTTGCGGAGCAGGCCCAGCGGGTGATCCACCTGACGGACGGGAAGATCGCCCGGGACAGCGGAGGGGCGCAGCTATGAAAAGGTTGACCATGAACCGCCTGGCCTTTTCCGGCATCCGGGCCAATAAAAAGGACTATCTCCTGCTGGGTATCAGCGCGTTTCTGGCGATTTTCGCAGCGGTTTCCACGGTGCTGGGAGCCCTTGCCCTGATGCAGGCCGCCACAGACCGGCGGAATGGGGCCTACGGCAGCGAGGACGCCTTTGTATTCGATGTACAGACTGTGCCGGAGAACATCCCCGGGGTGCGGCAGTATGGCTGTGTGACCGTGCTCGGGCAGGTGAAGGATTTCCCTGTGGGCTATTACGATGAAGCCGCCCAGAGAATCCTCAACCGCCGCTGCATGGAAGGGCGGCTGCCGGAAAAGGCCGGAGAGGCGGCAGTGGATCTCACAGCCCTGGAGCGGCTGCAGCCCGGGGCGCAGGTGGGAGACAGTCTGGTCGTCCCCTTCACGGCCAAGGGCAAAACCGAAACCAGACAATACCGCATCGTGGGCATTTTGCAGCCCCAGTTTGCAGATGACACCCGGGAGGACTTTCTGTCAGCGGTTCCGGATTCCAGCCTTGCCATGCCGGAAATTCTGGTGTCATCCCAGGAGGGCGGCAGTGCGGTGAACCGGCATCTGGTGGTGATCTTTTCCGGGAAGGGCGGCATGGAAGCCCTTTCCGCTGCCTTTCCCGAAAACAGCTGTCGGGGCGTCGACTGGTTTGGAAACATCTACGAAACGGAGCCGTTTTACGGCTTTTTGGCGCAGTTCCGGGAGAATATAAACATCAGTGCTTCCCTTCTGCTGGGCGGCGCCTGCCTGCTGGGCGGCAGCCTCATCGGCATTTTGGAGGCCACCGGCGGCCAGTTTGACCGGAAGCGGCAGCAATACGCCATATATCGCACCATCGGCGCGACGAGGCATCAGCTGCGCAGCATCAGCAGCCGGGAAGCCCTGGTTCTGTCTGCCCTGCTCTCCCCTGCCGCGGTTGGCTGCGCCTTTCTTTTGGTATGGGGCATGTGCCGGATTTTCCCGGACAGCCTGCATTTTGCGCCCAGGGTGCCCTGGATTCTGGGGGCTGCCCTTGGCAGCTTCCTGCTTGTCTGGCTGGCTGCCCGGCTGCCTGCGCTGTTTTCCCGCACCCAGGCGGCGGCATTCCAGGGGCCGGTGCTGGGGTTTCCAAAAATTCGCTCCAGAAAACGCTTCCATCTTGCTTCCTTGTGGAATGCCCGGCGGTTTCGCTTCCACCCCCTGGGGCAGCTGGGCTGCCTGCTGATGACCGTCATACTGAATCTGGCTGTCTATGGCAGCGTTTCGGAGATTTTCTATCAGGTGCAGGTCCTCCATTCCACCAAGGCATCCTATACGGACACACAAAGCTTTGCTCTGGAACGGGAAAATTTCAATACCGGCTGTCCCCTGTTCACTGCGGAACGGGCCTACCATATCGATACGGAGGTTTTGGAGGAAATTCAGGCTCTTCCGGGTGTTGTCGACGCAAAGGGCTGCTGGTATGCCGATGTGATCGGCCTTACCGACCACGTGGGCAGTTATTTTGAAAAAGCCGCTTTTGATAACACCCAGCTATACCAGGACGCAGCCGAGAAGCACCCCCGGGCCTACGCCTGGCATGAGGCACTGAAAGCGGCTCTGGGAACGGAGAAATCAACCATGGAGCTGACGCTTCTGGTGCTCTCCGATTTATCTGGGCTGGAGGAGGGCACCACCGGCGGAAAAATCGACCTTGCCAAAATCGATGCCGGAGAGGAAGTCATTGTAAATGTCCCGGAATTCTATGCGAAATACCGGGAAGACGGCATCGGAAGCATCTCCTACACGCCGAAGGAAGGCTATGCCCCTGTGGAGAACGACCAGTTTGGGGCGGGGGAAGTTTTGCCTCTTGTGCAGCTGTGCCTGACGCAGCAGCAATCGCAGAATATCGATCTGACAACCTCAGCCCAGGCGCTGCCTTTTGATGCGGCGAGATGTTTGCGTGCGGAGCCGAAAATCGGCGCAGTGGTGAATGCGGAGCGCTTCACAGGCTCGGGCTGCCAGGTGATCACAACGCCTCAGGGGCTGAAAAATATGGGTCTTGTTTGCGACAACACCCAATATATTCGCATCAATAACCGGGAGGATATCACCAAAACACAGTATGACGCACTCCGGGCCGCCCTGGAGCGCATGGCCGCCCGGGAGGATGACATTACTGTCCTGGATGACCGGGAAAGCCAGACCAGCCGGACCGGCAGCGGCATGCGCCGCATCGTCTTCTTCTGCGGCCTGAGCATTGCAATGCTGCTTTTAACGGTGCTCCTGCTCTGCAGCAGCATCCTTCGCCAGATACGCGCAGAAACGCGCACCGTTGGAACATTGCGGGCCGTGGGCTGCGACGAAAGGAGCCTGACCCAGCTCTTTTTCCGGCAGATCCCGGAAACCGCCGGGCTTGCCTGGCTGCTGGTGGTCGGGCTGCACCTTTTCAGCGCCTGGGGCTATCTGCAATACAATTGGCGGGAAATCCGGCTCAACGCCATCACGAGCATCTTTACCGCCCTCCTGCTCACCGGGCTATGCTATCTGGTGATCCGAAGGCAGGTCAAAAAAATGCTTGAAGGCAGCATTGTGGAGAGCATTCGGGAGGAATAAACGCACATTTAAAAATTGCCCCAAAGCGCTTCTCAAACGCTTTGGGGCAGCTTTTTCGCTCAATCGTTAGGAACAACCTTGACGATTCCGGCTTTCCACATAATCCAGGAAATCAGAATCAGGATGGGGATCATCACAATCATCAGGATTCCGGCAATGCCGGTGGTGGCAATGCCCATGACGGTCAGCACGGATACAAGGATCACAGGAATAATGGCAGGGAGCAGCTTATTCTTGACCTTGGTCTTGCCGCTGCCCTTGCCCAGCAGGCCAAGGCTCATGCAGCCGAACAGCGCAGGCAGAAGATAGTTGCTGGCTGTTTCGAAGGTCTCGTTCTCCAGAATTGGCTGAATGAAGGACAGCAGCAGCATACCAAGCGCCAGGATGACAATGGTCACGCTGGAGGAAACAGCGGTGGCAATCAAGGCAATGGCATCGCCCTCTACCGTGCTCTGCTCCACCTTGGCAATCTTTTGGGCATTGATAATGCAGGGCATTTTCAGGTTCATCAGATTGCCGGAGGCAAAGGTCAGATAGCTGGAGGAACCCAAGATGGGGGTATAGCTGCCGATCTCCGCAACACTCATGGGAGTCATAATGACCAGAATGGAAATCAGGCCCGGAAGACACATCTTAAAGCTGGGCATGCAGTCATAGACGGTGCAGATGATAAAGGGCATTACCACCATGTACACAGTGAAAACAATCATGAAGATACGGCCGGTTTTATGCGCCCACTGGGTAAACGGATCGAGGGTTGTAGGTGTTTTTTGTTTTGCCATTTTCTTTTCCTCCCTTACGCAAATACCTGCACCCAGAGAACGCTGGATGCCATTGCTACGATCATTGCGATTGCCATGGTGAAGTCATTGAGCACCGGGTGCTTCTTGGCAATGGTGCCGCAAATCACGGTCACAATCAGGCTGACCACCAGGGTCATGGTTGTGGGCAGGTCCGTGAATACCATAATGGGGATATATACGCAGAACATTGCCAGCATGAAGCACCCTGCCATGATCTGGCCAAACTCGCTCTTGCCGGTCTTGGCCTGCATGATTCCGGTGGAGTACTTCTTTGCAAACAGGGTCACCATAATTGGGCCGGTGCAAATGCCGATGGACATGACGATCATAATCGCACCGAAGACCGTTGCATCGGAGGTCAGCACATCGGACAGCTGCACACCCAGGCCGTTGGCAGCATAGGAAGCGGCCATCGCTTCATAGGACAGAGAGCCGATAACGGACAGCCGCCACCAGGGCAGCGCCGCCCCCAGAGAAACCGTCAGGGTGATAAATCCCAACAGAATGGCAAGGCTGGGGACAATGGAGGACACGACAGTGGACTTCACAACGTTCTTGATGACATCGCTTCCAATACCAAGCTCGGCACATCTTGCGGAGGCTTTCTTAACGCTCATAATTGCATATGCGATGATAATGCCCAGGCCCACGACGATCAGGGCGTACAACAGCGGGCTGTTCGCAACAACAGATCCCTTTACCATAGTGATTTCCTCTCTTTCTGTTCTTAAAATCCTTTACTTGTGCTCTTCCAGCCAGCGGGTGGCCACATAAACATAGGAAGCAGTTCCCTCGTAGAGAACCTCATCATTGAAGTTGGCCTTAGGATGGTGCTGGGGGTATGCATAGTTCTCCTTGTCGTCCCCCACGGTAGCCAGCATCAAAGCGCAGGCGGGAATCTCATTGCTGATAAAAGCGAAGTCCTCACTGCCGCCGCTGACCTTATTGCCGGGAGCAATCACGGACATAGGCACAGCACCGTCCCCCAGGAGCTCCTTCATATACTTGGTAGTAGCTGCCCCCACCTCCATATCGGAGATCATGGGCGGGCAATGCTTGACAAATTCCACATCCGCCTCGCATCGGTAGGCCTTGGCAATGGTCTTGGCGATTTCCGTCAGCCGATCCATCAGCATCTTCTCGACCTTGATGTCTCCGGTACGGATGGTGCCCTCCATCACCGCATTGTCTGCAATAACATTGGGTGCGCCGCCTGCATGGAACATGCCCGTGGTGACAACGCCGAAGGTTCCGGGCTCCAATTCCCTGCTGTGGAGCTCTGCAAGCCCCACTTGAATATGGGCTGCAGCGGTGATTGGGTCAATGGTCAGATGGGGCATGGCACCGTGGCCGCCCTTGCCCTTGACAGTGATCTTGTATTGGTCACAGGAGGCCATTCCCCTGCCTCCATCCAGAATGGCAACCATGCCCTTGGGGAAAGGCATGCCGGTCATGGAATGGATCATCAGTCCGGCGTCCACCTTCGGATTCTCCAGAATCCCTGCCGCCAGCATATCCTGTGCTCCCTCCAATGTTTCCTCGCCGGGCTGGAACATGAGCTTGACCGTGCCCTCAATTTCGTCCTCCATGCCCTTGAGCAGCTTTGCTGCGCCCAGCATCATAGCGGTATGGGTGTCATGGCCGCAGGCATGCATCTTGCCGGGATTCTGGGAACGGAATTCCACATTTGCCTGCTCCTCTACAGGCAGGGCATCCATATCGCCCCGAATCAGGAAGCACTTGCCGGGCTTCTTTCCACCGGCCAGGACCACCAGGCCGCTCTTGCCGCATTCCTGGGGCACATAGCCCATTTCCTCAAGCTTTGTTTTGACAAAGGCCTTGGTATAGACCAAATCCATACCCAGCTCCGGGTGACGGTGCAGCTCTCTGCGATTTGCCTGAATTTCCGGCTGGAGCGCCAGAGCCGCCTGCATGATTTTCTTTGCATCCATAGTTGAAACCTCCCATTGCTTTTAACACATTATTACTTTATCGTGTTAAAGAAAATGAATGAAATCAGTATAGCACTTCAATTTCGAAAGTCAATGCTTTATTTTCTTTTTGTAGAATTCCACAGATATCTGTAGAGAATTTCAAACATATAACGACTGATTGACTACATTTTCGAGGACATTTGATTTTCGCTCAAATACACTGTGCAGTTTCTTTCGTCAAAAGTTGCATTTGTTCAAGCGGCAGTTTTCCTTCTTCCTGCCGCATTTCCTCCGAGAATGCAAAAAGCGCAGCGGCTCCCCTGCCCTTTCAGGCCATCAGGAAACGCTGCGCTTCCGGTTTGGAATTGTGTTACACTCTTTGGAACTGACTATTGTAGAGGGTATGATAGAACCCGCCCTTGGCCAGGAGCTCCTCATGGGTTCCCTGCTCAATGATCTTGCCGTCGCGCATAACGAGAATCAGAGAGGCATTGCGGATGGTGGACAGGCGGTGGGCCACCACGAAGCTGGTGCGGCCCTCCATGAGCTTGTCGAAGGCCTGCTGAATCAGCATCTCCGTGCGGGTATCAATGCTGGAAGTGGCCTCATCCAAAATCAGCATAGGCGGCAGGGTCAGCATAACCCGGGTGATGCACAGCAGCTGCTTCTGTCCCTGGCTGATGCTGTCCTCATAGAGGACGGTATCCATGCCCTGGGGCAGACGGCGGATGAACTCCCAGCTGTGGGCCTCCTTGGCGGCCCGGATGATCTCCTCATCCGTGGCATTGGGCTTGCCGAAAGCGATGTTCTCCCGGACAGTGCCCTGCTTGATCCAGGTGTCCTGCAAGACCATGCCGTAGCCGGACCGCAGAGCATGGCGGGAAAGGGTTTTGATCTCCTTGCCGTCTACGGTGATCTCGCCCTTGTCCGTGTCGTAGAAGCGCATAAGCAGATTGATAAAGGTGGTCTTGCCGCAGCCTGTGGGGCCGACGATGGCAATCCGCATTCCGGGCTTTACATCCAGGTTGAAGTGCTCAATCAGCTTCCGGTTGGGGTCATAGCTGAAGGAAACATCCTCAATTCCCACATTGCCCCTGGGCGCTTCCAGGGTACCGGCAGCATCCTCGCTTTCCTCCGGCTCCTCCAGCAGTGCGAAGAGCCGGGCCGCGCAGGCCAGGGCGTTCTGCATCTCCGTGACCACGGAGCTGATGTCATTAAAGGGCTTCATATACTGATTGGCGTAGGACAGCAGCACCGTCAGGCCGCCTACGGTCAGGCTGCCCACGGGAATCAGGATCGCCCCCAGCAGGGCCACGCCTGCATAGATCAGGCTGTTGACAAACCGGGTGCAGGGATTGGTCAGGCTGCTGTAGAAAACCGCCTGGGCACTGTAGTCACGAAGCTCCCCGTTGATTTCGGCAAAGCGCCTGGAGGCCCGTTCCTCGTAGCCATAGGCACGAACCACCTTCTGATTGCCGATGATCTCGTCGATCAACGCTGTCTGCTTGCCCCGGGCCTCGCTCTGCTTGCGGAACATCCCATAGGAGTGGGAAGAGATAAACTTCGCCACCCAGAAGCTGACAGGGGTCAGGCAGATGACCAGCAGCGTAATCCAGAAGTTCTTGGAGAACATGAATACCAGCGTCACCACAATGGTGACAATGCCGGAAAAGAGCTGGGAAAAGCCCAGCAGCAGGCCATCGGACAGGATATCCGCATCGGCGATGATCCGGCTGACAATGTCGCCGGAGCTGTGCTTATCCAGATAGGCCAGGGGCAAATGCTGGATATGCCGGATGGACTGGGCGCGGATATCCTGGACCACACGGTAGGTCATGCGGTTGTTGATGACGCTCATGACCCAGCCGGTCACTCCGGAGAGCACCGCCAGAATGACAACACGCTTCAGATAATAGCCCACCATGGCAAAATCCACTTTTCCGGCCGCCACGATGTTGTCGATGGCATCGCCGAACAGGATGGGGACATACAGCTGCAAAACCACGGTAGCACCGGCCATGAGCACGCTCAATATCAGCAGCACCCGGAACTTGGCAATGTGATCCCAGAGCTTTTTCAGGGTCTTTCCGTTCTCCGGATTGGTCTTTCTTTTCATCACACATTCCCCTCCTTCTTCTCCCGTTCCCCCGGGAACTGGGAATCAAAGATCTCCTGGTAAAGGCCGCAGCTTTCCAGCAGCTCCTCATGGGTGCCGACGCCCCCAAGGCTGCCGTTGTCCAGCACAAGGATCTGGTCCGCCTGCCGGATACAGGCAATGCGCTGGGACACCAGGAAGGTGGTGACGCCGCTGCCAAGGCCATGAATGGCGCTGCGCAGGGCGGCATCCGTGGCAAAGTCCAGAGCGCTGGAGCTGTCGTCCAGAATCAATATCTCCGGCTTCTTCACAAGCGCCCGGGCAATGGAAAGCCGCTGCTTCTGGCCGCCGGAGAGATTCCGTCCCCCCTGCTCCAGCCGGAAGTCCAGCTGCCCCTCTTTGCCCTCAACGATCTCCCGGGCCTGGGCAACCTCAAGGGCCTGCCACAGCTCCTCATCCGAGGCATTTTCATTGCCCCAGCGCAGATTGTCCCGAATGGTACCCTGGAACAGCACCGAGCGCTGCTGCACCACGGCGACCTTCCGGCACAGGGCCTGCTGGGTGTATTCCTTCACATTGCAGCCGTCCAGGCAAACCGTGCCGGAGGCTGCATCATAGAACCGGGGGATCAGACTGATGAGGGTAGACTTGCCGCTGCCGGTGCCGCCGATGATGCCGACGGTCTGGCCCTTCTTGGCGCAAAAGCTGATGTCCGTCAGGCTGGGGGCACCGGCATTGCGGTAGGTGAAGTTCACGCGATCAAAGCGTACCGCCTCGTCGCCATTTTCCCGGGGCTGGGCATCCTTCTCGGGATAGGTCATGGAGGTGGGCTGCTCCAGAACACCGGCCACACGGCCGGCGCAGGCCATGGATTTGGTCAGGGTGATGATCAGAGAGGCCAGCTTGATGAGCTCCACGGTGATCTGGAGCATATAGTTGTTCAGCGCCACCACATCGCCCTGGGCGATGGAGCCGATGTTCACCCGGAGGGCCGCCCGGTCGATGAGGACCACGGCTGCAAGGTTGATGAGCACATAGGTCAGAGGGTTCAGCAGGGCGGAAATTCTGCCCACGAACTCATTGAGCCTGGTAAGGGCCTGGCTGCTCTCGTCAAACTCCCTGACGGAATGGTCCTCCCGGCAGAAGGCGCGGATGACCCGCACGCCGGTGAGGTTCTCCCGGGTCAGGCAGGTCACCCGGTCCAGGGCGGACTGGGCCTTCCGGTACAGCGGGATGCTGCTCAGCATAATGGCAAAGACGGCCACAAACAGCACGGGAATGACCACCGCAAAGACCCAGGCACAGGATACATCGATGGTGAAGGCCATGATCATAGCGCCGAAGACCACAAAGGGGCTGCGCAGCAGCAGCCGCAGGCCCATATTGACGCCGGTCTGGACCTGGTTGATGTCGTCCGTCAGCCGGGTGATCATGGTGTCGGCCCCCAGGGTATCCAGCTCCGTAAAGGAGAAGCCCTGGATATGGTCAAATACCGCCTGCCGCAGGTCTGCCGCAAAGCCGGTACTGGCCTTGGCCGCAAAGAACTGGGCCGTAATGCTGGCCGCAAGGCCCAGCAGAGCCATAAGAATCAGGATCAGGAAGCACCGGACCATATAGCCCCGGTCATTGCCCGCCACGCCGATATTGATCATGCGGGCAACGACCAATGGGACCATCAGGTCAAACACGACTTCCAGCAGCTTGAACAGCGGGGCCAGGATGCTCTCCTTGGTGTACCGCTTCAGGTAACTTGCCAGTTTTTTCATATTTGTCGCTCCTATTGCATTTTCTTGATTGACAAGCACATTATAGCACGGTATGATTCATATGAATAATATTGTTTCTATGCCTGTGTAATACAAAAAATATATCAGCGAGGGATATCCTATGGAAATACGTCAGCTGGAATACTTTCGGAAAATCGCCCAGACCGGCAGCATCAACGAGGCTGCCCGGCAGCTCAATATGTCCCAGCCGCCCCTGAGCTATCAGCTGAAGCTGCTGGAGGAGGAGCTGGATGTGGTCCTATTCGAGCGCAGCCGCCAGGGTGTCACCATGACGGAGGCCGGAAAGCTCCTGTACCAGCGCTCTGAGGAGCTGCTGCAATTTGCGGACTCCACCAAGCTGGAGGTCAGCCATATCGGCAAGCGTCAGGTTCTGCGCCTGGGCATGACCTCCACCACCGTAGGTCCCATTCTGCCAATAATTTCCGTCTTCGTGCAAAAGCACCCGGAGGTGACCTTTGAGGTCCACGACGGCTCCACCTACTCCCTGGCAGATCTGCTGCGGAACGGGATCATCGATGTTTCCGTAGTGCGCACCCCCTTGCAGCTGGACGATCTGGACTACCAGCTTTTCTGCGAGGAGCCCATGATCGCGGTTTCCGGCCCCGGCGTCTCCGGCGGGGGCCTTTCCCTGAAGGAGCTGACCGGCACCCCCCTCATCCTCTACCGGCGCTATGAGCGCTTCCTTCTGGATGCCTTCCACGCCCAGGATCTGGAGCCCAGGGTGCTGTGCGTCTGCGACGACGCCCGGGATGCCATGCAGTGGGCAGAGCAGGGCCTTGCCACCGCCATTTTCCCAAGATCCATGGAGAATCTCTGCAAGGGGCTGTGCATCCGGCCCATCCTGGAGGAATCCCTGAACACCAAAATTCTGCTGATCTGGCGCAGCGGCAAGCCCCCCAGAGCCATCGTCCGGGAGTTTTTGGGAATCTGCGCAGATAACTCCTGACCGCATTCGCCCAGGAATCCCGGAACAGAACAAACTGCCATTGCCCATCCGCGAAAGCCGCGCAGAGGCAATGGCAGTCTTTTTTATTTCGCTTTTATCCCTACCCCAACGATTGACAGAAAGCCTTTTTTATTTCTCGTCCCGCAGGTGCTGTATGGAGGCAAGGATGTTCATCTGAAGCTCAAAATCCTGACGGGCACGTTTTCTCTGGCTGTCCAAAATCATGCCCACAGCCAGCACCAGCAGCGCCGCAACCATAAAGAAACCGGAAACCACCAGCGTGGGGATTCTGGGAACCAGCCCCGTGGCATTGTACTCCGCCAGCACCGGAATGAACAGGAGCACGGACACCAGGGCCAGGATCGCCGCAATGCAGGTGAAAAAGGGCATCGGCTTATAATCCTTTACCAGCGTGCCGATGGTTTTAAGGACCTTGAAGCCATCGGAGAAGGTATTCAGCTTGGATTCGCTGCCGGTGGGGCGGTCCCGATAGCCCACGGGGACGGAGGACAGGCACAGATTCTTATCCAGCGCATGAATGGTCATCTCCGTCTCGATCTCAAAGCCCTTGGACAGGATGGGGAAGCTCTTGACGAAGGTCCGGCTAAAGGCGCGGTAGCCTGTCATGATGTCCGTCACATTGCCCCGGAAGAAACCGTTTACGAGCTTACGTACCAGCACATTGCCTGCATTGTGGAAGGGGCGCTTATTCTCCGTGAAATAGGTGGAGGACAGCCGGTCGCCAATGACCATATCCACTCCCTGCTCCAGCACCTGGTCCACCATCTCCCGGGCGTTCTCCGCCGGGTAGGTATCGTCGCCGTCAATCATCAGGTAGCAGTCCGCCTCGATGTCCCGGAACATGGTCCGGATCACGTTGCCCTTGCCCTGGCGGTGCTCGTAGCGGACGATGGCCCCCGCCCTCCGGGCGATCTCGTCGGTGCCGTCCTTGGAGTTGTTATCGTATACATAAATGTCTGCCTCCGGCAGCGCCGCGCGATAATCGGCGACAACCTTGGCAATGGTCTGACTTTCATTGTAGCAGGGAATCAGAACTGCAATCTTTTTCATCGGCTTCCTCCAAATCCCCGGCCCGGGCCGGATGTGGTCTGATGAAATGATTATAGCATTCTTTCGGGAAAAAGTCCATTCCTTCTGCGCAGATCATGCATTTTCTTTCCCGCAAAGGCCATACAAGCCCTTACCCAGGAAGCACACAAGGTGCAAATTCCGGCTAGCCGGAATTTGGAAACAGTCCACAGGACTTCTGCATTTGATGGGTTCGAATCGGGAACTTTTTACAAAACAGAAAAACGCAGGAGCTGCTGACTCCTGCGTTTGGTCGGAGTAGAATTATAGGGTTTCACGAAATTAGAAGTATAAAACGGTTTTGTTCTCATGTTTTTTGCAAAATGCTTTCCACATCTGACGCACCGGGGAACGGTTTGTGCCGTCCCCGGTTTTTCTCTTTGGGACACTTTGTCACAAAGTTAAGGCCCAGCGCGTTAGCGTCGGGCCGCAGACAGAGGGCGCAGCACGCCACGACTTCGGGACAACCTGTCCCGAAGTCGCCGGGTTTGGGGAGGCTCCCCAACAAGCGTTTTTGCAGCCCTACGGGATGCAAAAATAGCAAGTGTGGCCACACTTGCCCTGCTTGCCGTTAGTGAAATCCCCATCCGTAGCCTTGCCTGTTGAATGGAAAGAAACTACAATATATGTAGTCCAAGAAACTGATAGCTAAAAATTCTGAAATACTTTAAGTGTTTTTACGAATTTCACCGTACTATATATGACCGGTTAATTCACATGGCAAGAGGTGAACTTTATGAATGACGAGAGAACGATAACCGCAATCAAGAACCGAAACGAAGCCGCAATCAACGAAGTGATTACAAAGTACTCCAAACTGCTGTGGGCGGTTGCAGGCGCGGTTTTGAACAACATGGGATCAACTCAAGATGTCGAGGAGTGTGTTGCCGATACATTCATTTACCTATGGGAACATCCTGACAAATACGACCCCCAACGAGGGAAGTTAAAAACATGGCTTTCCATTGTTGCCAGAACACAAGCAGTAAACAGATGTCGGGAAATTTCAAAACGGAATACGATTTCGCTTGAGAATACCGATTTCATAGACCAGCTTGGTGTTGTCGATAACATCCTTGAAGCCGAAACCCGAAAGTCCCTGATTGCAGCAGTAAATGCCTTGGGTGAGCCAGATCGGGAAATCTTGATCCGCCGCTATTACTATGATCAAAAGCCAAAGGAAATTGCGCTTGCAATGGATATGAGCGTTAAGCAGGTTGATAACCGCCTATACCAAACAAAGTTGAAATTGCGCGAGTCGCTTTCAAACTAAACAAGGAGGCCAATATGGATTCTTTCAATAAAACGAATTTGCAGAATATAAAAGATATTTTCGAAGAAAAGACAGGCGTTGCGTTGGAAACTCGGCGCCGCCGTCAGCCCATCAGAGTGGCTATGCTTGTAGCTGCTGTATTGGTTTGTAGTCTCACCATGACGGCATTTGCTGTCAGCCTGTTTTCATCGTTATCCGGAGATGACCTTAGTCTGTCTGCCACCTATGAGGGTAATGGTATCGTGACTATTCAAGTGGCAAACAAATCCGACAAAGACCTAAGTTTCCAGCGACAGCTTAAACTTATGCGGTGGTCTACCGGAAAGGAAGTTGAGCCTGTTTCTGATACCATTGTTTTTGATGGAACAGAATTTGAAGCACATACGAACGGCGTTATGACGGTAGACCTCTCCAAAGCATACGATATGGATTTTCTGGAGCAGCCGCTTGCCGATGATAACTATTACTTTGTGCTGACAAACAACAATTTTATGTTTGGGCAGGATTGGATGTGTTTTGTCACCTTTGCCGAGCCTATTAAAACAGTTGTCGATGACCCCATCCCTGTAACTCCCGTTGAAGCTGACAAAGAACTGGTAGCACAGATTATGGAAGAACTGCAGCCATACTTTGAAAACTATTATACCGATATTGCAGATCGGAGAAACCACGCTGACAACTACCTTGTAAAGTGCCAAGAACTACTTGCCACACTTGATCGGGATATTGTTGCCTCGGAGGCATCTCCCTTGGCTATTGACGGCCTAAATCCGGATGTTGTTTTTGATAAAACCGCTCCGTTGGAAACGCAGCATTGGCTCACAGGGCTACATGAACATACACTTGACGGTTATGGTATCCCCGTTGGCTCCGCAGAGGGTGAAAGCGCATTGGTTTTAAGTGCTTATGTACCCCAGCACAAAGGCGAGGTTGATGGTGGTGCAGAGGTTCCCTTGCTCTATTTCTTCACTTACAGTGTAGATGACATTCAGAGCCCGGAAGATTATGCCTTTATCCACGGTCAAATTATCACATTTGAGCAGCTGGAGCAGTACAAGGTTTACGAAGATGACCAGTATGTTTGCTACGAAGTAACCGATCTATTCTATACAAACCTCCGACAACATGTCGAAAGCATTATCAGCCAGAGAAGTGATATCTATTTTGATGAACAGGTTTGGGAACGAGTGGAAAATATTTATACCTACTATAAGGACAGAGATGTTCTTGCTAGCCGTTTCTACTACAATGTACCTGTTGAATAATGATGGAATGGATCAACTGCCCTATTTGCAGGAGCAAAACACGGACAAAAATCCGCATTGATACTGTGCTCAAAAATTTTCCGCTATTTTGCCCAAAGTGTAAACAGGAGACGCTGATATACGTTAGCGGGCAAAATCGACGATACCCGGTTTGCTAGGATGTCAAAGCGGTACGAACAGGAACAGGGCGAAATCGGCGCAAAGGTCAAAACTCTGCGGTTGGAACTGAAAAAGGCTGAAGGCCAGCAGATGGATATGGAGGACTTTCTGGAAACGGTGAGGCGGTACACCCATGTGACGAAAATCACCCGGCGCATGGTATCCGAACTCATTGACCACATTGATGTGTACCACGCCGAAAAGCAGGATGGCGTGACCAATCAGCAAGTGGTCATCCACTACAACTGCATCGGGGCCTTTGAAGTGCCAGACCGCAAGAAAATCCCGGAGGCCGACATTATCATGGAAACGAGAAAAGGCGTAGCTGTCAGCTACGCCCCGGCACAGATTGCAGTATAAATTTTGCAGAAAACAAAAATACGGAGTGTCCGTTACAGGATACTCAAATCCTATAAGGACACTCCGCATGGTCCGAGTGACTGGATTCGAGCACACTATGGAGCAAACACCGTCTAGCCGGTGTTTGGCAGAAGTCCACCGGACTTCTGCATTTGATGGGTTCGAATCGGGAACTTTTTACCAAACAAGAAAACGCAGGAGCTACTGACTCCTGCGTTTGGTCCGAGTGACTGGATTCGAACCAGCGGCCTCTTGAACCCCATTCAAGCGCGATACCAAACTTCGCCACACCCGGATATTCACTTGCTGTTCCCTGACAGCTAGGGTATTCTAGCATAGAATAAGAAAAATGTCAATCCCTTTTTTGACTTTTTTCCTCGCGGGATGGGGCGGCCCGGGAGGCCGCCCCGAAAGATCATTTTGCAGGAACGAAAGCATAAACAGCCGTCGCGGAAACACAAAGCCTTTCCGGTGCGGACGCCGAGAAAATCTCCCCACGCAGGTGCATCAGCGACTTTCCGGCTGTTAAAACCTCCACCCTGACCAGCAGCTCCTCCGGGGAGAAGTGCAGCCGGTCGCCTAGGGTATCCGGAGCCACGGTGTGCAGCCCCTCCAGCGCTTCCCGGAGCCGGGGAAGGACGTTACTCTCCCCGCTCGCTGGTGACGACCTTCCCGATGTTCCACAGGCGGACGACCATCTGCTCGGCGGACTGCTTCTCCTCTTCATTGTTGTACTCCACGTAAACCGTGTGGGCGGAGCAGTCGGCGCACTCCACCTGGACGTTCCAGCCGCCCTCGTGCATCAGCATTCCGGGGCCGCGGCAAATGGGGCATTCTTCCAGAAAAAATTTCTCTTCCATGTTCATTTCTCCTTATCTGAAAACAGTTTGTGTATTGTCAAAAATCTCTTTTCGGGCAATGCGGGAATGGTTTGGGGCAAATTCCGGCAGATACCGGCAGACGGCCCCCACAAGAAGGGCGGGGTTCAGGGTCGGATTCTGGCAGCAGATGACTGCGTCCAGCATAAGCTCCCCGGGTGCCGCCGCTGCAACATCCATGCTGCGGATCATGGGGCGGATATCCTGCTCTACGGTACCATTCTTGCCTTTCTTTTCCACGGGAATGCTTTCCCCGGCAAAAAGGTCTCGGATGGCCCCCTCGGCCCCCTCCGGGATACCGGCATCGTATTCCAGGGTTACCCGGCAGCGCAGCAGGCTCAGGTCCCGGAGCTTGCGGCCGTTTTCGCAGCACTCCCGGACGAAGACCCCGGGAACAAGGGCTCCATTCAGCCGGTCCCGGATCTCCTCCATGGGGACGCTCTCCCCTTCCAGGTCAAAATCCAGCAGCTCGCAGACGCTCTCCACCCCAACGGACAGCGGCAGGGCAATGGACACCGATGGCCTGGGGTTGAAGCCCTTGGTATGGGTCAGGGGCAGCCCCGCCCGCTTAAAGGCCCGCTGGAACACCCGCATCAGATCCAGATGGGACATCCAGACGGCAGTGCCCGTCTTCTCAAACAGAAGTCTAGGCATCGCAGGCCACCTCCTTCAGCAGGCAATTGGCCCCGCAGCCCGCGCAGCCCTTGCGGCAGTCCGGGGTGACCGTATCGGCATAGGCCCGCTTGCGCTCCCGGAGCAGGAACTTCTTGGTCACGCCCACATCGATCATATCCCAGGGCAGAAGCTCCTCCTCGCCGTAGCCGCGAACGGTATAGAAATTCGGGTCAACGCCGCATTTTTGGAAGGCCTCCTGCCAGATATCATAGCGGAAGTATTCGTCCCAGCCGTCCAGTCTGGCCCCCATATTCACGGCCGCTTCAATAACCGGTCCCAGGCGGCGGTCACCCCGGGCAAAGACGGCCTCCAGGCGGCTTAAATCCGGGCTGTGGTAATCGTACTCAATGGATTTGGAATAGAAGTGCTCCTTCAGCAGCTTGCAGCGGCGCAGATACTCCTGAGGGCTGATCTGCTGCTCCCACTGGAAGGGCGTGTGGGGCTTGGGCACGAAATAGGCCGTCGCCACATGGACACGGAGCCCCCGCTTCTTATTGACCGCGTGCTCCTTCCAGGCCAGGATAACCTTGTAGACCAGCTCCGCAATGCCCAGCACATCCTCGTCCGTCTCCGTGGGCAGGCCCAGCATGAAATAGAGCTTCACGCTGTTCCAGCCTCCGGCAAAGGCCTGGGTGCAGGTGGAGAGGATCTCCTCCTCCGTCAGGTTCTTATTGATCACATCCCGCAGCCGTTGGGTTCCCGCCTCCGGGGCAAAGGTCAGGCCGGATTTGCGCACGGCCTGGAGCTTCTCCATCAGCTCCCGGGAGAAGTTGTCCGCCCGGAGAGAGGGCACGGAGAGGCTGATGTGGTTTGCCTCGCAGTAGGGCAGCATTTTGTCCGTCAGCTCTTTCAGTCCCCGATAGTCCGAGGTGGAAAGGCTGGACAGGGTGATCTCATTGAAGCCGGAGCTTTCCAGCAGCTTCACAGCCTGGTCGTAGAGTACCTCCGGGCTCTTCTTCCGCACCGGGCGGCAGGAGAAGCCCGCCTGGCAGAACCGGCAGCCCCGGATGCAGCCCCGGAACACCTCCAGATTGGCCCGGTCGTGGACGATTTCCGTGGAAGGAACGATCATCTCCGTGGGGAAATAGGCCTTGTCCAGGTCCTCCACAATGCGCTTGGTGACCGCCTCCGGCGCGCCGTCCTTGGGCGTCACCGCAGTGAGCACACCGCTTTCGTCATAGGTGTGGGTATAAAAGGAGGGCACATAGACCCCGGGGACCTTGGAAACGGCCTCCAGGAAACGGGGCTTGTCCCAGTTTTCCCGTTTTGCCCGCTTATACACATCCAGGATCTCCACGGTAATGTCCTCGCCCTCCCCCAGGGAGAAGAAATCCACGAAATCCGCCAGAGGCTCGGGATTGAAGGCGCAGACGCCCCCGGCGAAGACCATATTTTTCAGGCCCTTACGGTCCGCAGAATGCAGCGGAATACCGGCAAGGCGCAGCATATTGAGGATATTGGAATAGGACATCTCATAGCCGATGGTGAAGGCCACCATATCGAAGTCCTTCACCGGGTCTTGGCTTTCCAGTGCCCACAGGGGAAGGTGATTCTCCGCCATGGCCTGCTCCATATCCCCCCAGGGTGCGAACACCCGCTCGCACCACACATCGCTGATCTGATTCATGACCCCGTAGAGAATGCGCATCCCCACATTGGACATGCCGATCTCATAGGTGTCCGGGAAGCAGAAGGCCACGCGGACGGCCATCTCTTCCTTCTTCTTGCACACCTGCCCCCATTCGCCGCCCACATATCGGGCCGGCTTCTGCACCGTGGGCAAGATGCGGCTTTTCAAATCTGTCATCTTGTTACCTCTTTGCGTAAATTGCCCATATATTGTACTCGGTGCAGGCCATGTTTGCAAGTTATTTTTCGAAATTTGGCGGATTTCCTTTCCTGCCCCGGATTTTTCCCTCTGCGCACGCTCGGTTGCCCCGAAGCCAAGCCGCCGGGAACACCGCCGCACCGGGCAGGAATCCCAGCCGAAGGCAGCCAAAAGCGCCGCACAGCGCAAATGCAAAGCCTGTCCAGCAGGTGATTGCCGCTGCAGCGCGGTCCGGAAGCACCAGTTCAAGCGCTCTGCGCAAAATCCGCCCGCCATCCAGCGGATAAATGGGCAGCAGATTGAAAAGCCCCTGCACCAGACCGCAGAGCGCCAGTCTTGGGAAGAAACGGCCTATCAGCGTCAGGCTCAGGCTCCCCACCGGCCCCGCAGCAGCGGCCAACAGCTCTCGGACGGGATTCAAAGCATCCAGCTCCATGGCCGCCCCACCAGGTCCCACAGCGATCCTTCCAACCTGCCCGCCCAGGGCCGCAATGGCAAGGTAGTGGCAGAGCTCGTGGACGGCTGCCGCCAGAACCGCTGCCGCTACCCAGGGCAGGGGCAGCACCAGAAGCATCAGCGCAAGCGCCACACAGCCCCAGCCGGACAGTTCCACGTCACCCAAGCCCCGCCCCCCGGAGGATGCTCCCGCAGAAGGCCGCCACCGCCTGACCGGCGTTGGTCCCCTGCCGCAGCGTCTTCACAAGCTCCGACAGGGCCTGCGCCGTCACCTCCGGATTGCCGGGGAGAAGCCAATATTCCAAATCATCCTTCGGAACCGCCAGCAGCACCACAAACGCAAGGATCAGAAAAATCCAATAAGGAAATCGTCTCTTTTTTCGCCTCCCGGGGTAGTCAATTCGATAGGCCACAGGCGTCCACCTCCCGCTCTATGGTATGCTGACCGCACAGGAACCATGCGTTGCAAAAAACAGGCAGCCCCTTTCAGGACTGCCCGCTTGCGCTTCCCAATATGAAATATCAGAATTCCACCGCATTGTCCGCCGGCGACTTACCCTGCATACGGTAGGTCACGTTTGCCAGCTTCCGGTTTTTCAGGGAGCCAATGATCGTAGGCACCGCGCCGATCAGGGTAAAGAGATACAGCTGGAGCAGATTGCCGATGTAATCGCCAGCCTCGATCGCCTCTTCCTGAATCAGGTAGGGAATTGCCCGGTAGGCGTCTGTAAAAGAGACCTCAAAATACTTCGCCACAGTAATGGCCCAGTCCAGCCGGTCGCCCACATAGGTCATAACCAGCATCAGCACACAGGCAATGACGATCCCTCTGGTGGACAGGCGGCCGCTCAGCAGCTCATAGCCCTTCAGGGTGCAGATTGCCAGCACGATGCCGGACAGGGCCGCCACATATCCCAGCTGCTCCAGCAGCACGATACAGGCCGCGCCGAGTACACTTCCCAGCAGCGCGCCCACGATACCCGCCAGCACATTTTCCGGCTTCCGTTCCATTTCCTGCCGGGCCTGCTCCTTCATGCTGTCCTGCTGCTGATAGCAGCTGTCGCACAGCAGGGACGGTACACCCGCCATGACGCAGGCCTCGGTCTGCACCGTCTGGCCGCAGCCCTGGCAGCAGCTTTGGTATCCCCGCGAACGCAGGAAGGACACGGTCTCCCGAGTGACCTGTTCCAGTTTGTCAATATCTTTCATGCTGCCGAAACGCGCCTTCAGAAGGAATTCCACCCGGCTGCGGCGGACGGTGCAGTTTGCCACCAGCTTGTTGCCCTTGACAAAGGACTTCAGCTCCGCCCCATCAGGCTCCTGGCCGCCTCTGGTCAGAGAAAAGACCAGTGAGACATAATTCTGGTTGCTCGTGCCGCGCGTCAGCAGCATATTCATACCGCCCTGATTTCCGAAAAGAATCCCGCTCTGGGCATCCACCGACAGCCGAAGCCGCTGGGCCGCCTGAGTCAGATAATCCTGCATTGCATTGCTCATAATGTTCTCTCCTCTATCTCCGATATTCTCTTTCCGCTCGCCGCTCTTTCCAAAGTGGCTTTTGCCATTTGATTTTAGCATAGACGGCAAACCACGTCAAGCATCTGTTTTCTGATATGTCCCCGCCCGGGAAAATCCGCACGTTAATTCATCAAGGCACTTGACACATTGGAAAAAATTGAGTATAATACCCTAGCTATCGGGGTGTGGCGAAGCTTGGTATCGCGCTTGGTTCGGGTCCAAGAGGCCGCGGGTTCGAATCCCGCCACTCCGACCAAATCCCATTATACGATTCGCCCCGGACGAAATCGTATTTATCTCCGGCATTTTCCGGCTAACGTTCACAAGGCCTGCCCACTAATGGGCAGGCCTTGTGCTATTTTTACTTGCCGCGATACATTGCCTGCATCGCCACTACCTTGGCGGATGCATCAATGTGCATCTGATGCAGATACTCATACAACTCCGGCATCCCGGGTGGAATTTCCTCGCCGGACTTGCGGCCTTTTAGCGATTGCCTGCCGTTATAGGAATGCGAAGCCGGCGGAGCTGCTGCTTCATTTCGGGCGTGATGCGGCAGCTTTCCACTGCCTTTTGAATGGTCTTGTTGTGCGTCCAGGCATCCAGCCGCCGCTCTGTGAGCCAGGGCAATGTTTCCTTCGGCTGCTTGGCCAGAGCCGTTGCGAAGAACCAGGCCCGCATCATATTGAGATAGTATTCTTCGCTGTGTACGCCCGCCACCCAGGCCAGGTATTCCGGCTGGAATGGGTTGTCCAGGTAATAGCGCATCAGCATTCCTATGGCATAGCGCACAGTATAGAGCCTGTCGGAATCCAGCCACAGGCGAATGCTCACCAACAGTTCTTCTTTATGCTTTGCAAAAACCTTGGGGCAAAAGCAGTCGCAGGTGGCCCAATTGTCAATGTAAGGCAGGAATTTCTCTGTTTCTGCCAGTGCCCTATCATAGTGCCGGATGTTCTCCACGAGAAATGCATGGAGGTTATTCTCCTCGTAGTATTTGTGGGGCAGACTGCGCAGAAAGGCTTCCGCCCGGGTCGTTCCGGAGAGCTCCTTTGCAAGCTTCCGCAGCAGCGGTGTGCGCACGCCGATGATCGTTTCCGGGGATACGGTGGGCATCAGCTTGCTCTGAAAAGCCTGATAGGTTTCGTCCTGCAAGGCAAACAGCTTCTGCGTAATCGCTTCATCCATAAAAACGTTCTCCTTTGCATTGTTTTCGTTTCCCGCCCTGGCTCCCGGTTGCAGCGGTTCCGCCCTGCCGCTTGATAGCGCTGCCGCATGTGATGCTTTGCAGTATATCTGCACAGCATTAGGCTGTCAAGCCGTTTTTTACAAAGAATACATGCACAAAAAGGATAAAAAGGAAACGGCTGAAACCGCAAAGACTTCAAGCGTTTCCTTTCATTTTTGACCGCACCGGATTCAAAAACCGGCTCTGGTCAAATGGGGATCTCCGATGACAATGGGCATATCGTCCTGCTGCGGGCATTCATTCCGTGCGTAAGTCACGCTCAAACCGCAAAACGTCGGGGATTCGGTCTTTGGTGTAGTGTTTGATTTCCATTCTATTCAACTCCGTCGCAAGCGAAAAAATCATCACAGAAGCGATTCCATTTTATTTCATATTCATCGTGGCTCACTAAAGTCATTTCTTTCGGGGTGTAGATCCCCCGTTTTTGTGCTTCATCCACAATTTTATATATCCAATCATCAGAGGTCTCTACTACAGCACGGACACAGTCCCAACCTTTCAAAAACGCATAGTACAGCCGGGTATGCCCATCCAGCGAAATATACCGCTCCTTATCTGGAAATACCTGGATGATAATGTCTTGCGGTTTATGAATGAAGGAGCTGATAGCATTCATCTTATCTTCATCCACATAGAATTGTGACGGCTGAATCTGTTCTAAGCACAAAGTCAGTAAGGATAACCGTGGATACTCCATAACCTTCTTCCCATCTTTGTCATAGAACTGTGTAATATGCGGAGTATAGAAGCGAAATTCTTCAATAACCGCTGTATACACGGCTTGATTTTCTCCTCGGATTATGGCTTCATAGTCGGAAATGATCTCCACTTCATATGGCTTTCCATCTACTAAAAAGCAACCGTGTTGAAGTAGAACTGCCTTGGAAAATTGGTTATCATTGTATGTGTTTATTCGCTGAATGTCCATTATAGCCTCCGGCCGTTGCGCAAGGAAAAGCATCATTCAAGATACGTTCCCGCTGAACTTGAATAGATCCAAACACCAATGGGTTATGACAGTGCCATCACCCAAAAGTCTTCGATGCAGTCGGAATAGGCAATTTCATCCTGTATGGTTTCCAAATATCGGAAACCAGCCTTTTGGTAGGCTTTAATTGCTCTTTGATTGCGGGCCGAAACACGAAGAAGCACTCGTCCTTTGTGGCCTTTGACACGGCAGAGTTCCTCGACACACCGGCCTACAAACGCAGCACCGTTTCCTTTTCCGCAGAACTGCGGTGCCATAGACCAGCCGACCCACAGATCGTCGCCCTCATACTGGCAAGATACCTGTCCAAGAACGGCACCTCCACCAGCCAAGCAGAACTGCTCTATTCCCCAAGTAGATTCATCCATTAGGTATTCATCATGATGTCCTTTGATACTATAGGCTTCATAGGGCGTTTCGTACTCCCATTGGGCTATTTCCTCTGCAATGTCTTTGGTAAGTGGTTTTAGCGAACTGTTTTCCAAATTAAATTGGTTTTCCATTTACATTCCTCCAAAATTTTCTTTGGAGGGTTAGGAAGCGTGAACCCTCCATACACGATTCATCTTCATAAAAAACACCCTTTCTAATGTTAATTTGTATGCAGACACCTACATTTGGTGTTGATACTGTTGTTCAGACCAGCTCTATCCGAGATTAAGCAGCCATCTGCACTAGAACCTCATTTACTTCTCAAGACACTTCATTGTGCCGCTCCAGAACAAAGCAAAGCAAATCCACCGGCCCGCCTACAGGGTGATAGAACCCCTTTGTACGCCTGCCCTCAAAAGAGAAGCCCAGCTTTTGGAGCATATTTTTAGCCTTACATTACCCTGATTTCCGCGCTGTTTTTATCCCAGGAGCGGTACAGCGCTTCCAGCTCCGCGATTGCCTCATCCCTGGGACGGAGCAATCCCTTGTAGTGGCTGACCAGCAGATACGGTGCTTTCAACCCTTTCAGAACCGCGATTTCCTCTTTTACCAGCTGGGCATTGAAAACGTAGTAACCGTCCCGGGCTTTGCTGTACAGGGCATCCCCTACGAATGCATAGGTTTCGTCCACTTCCAGCCCCAGGCAGCCCTTGCAATGGCTGGAAGGCAGGGGGAAAATATGCAGACCGCCAATAGAAATATCCTTATCAACCACAGTTCCCATTCGGACATGGCGCTTGGTTTCAGGGGATACAAAGGCTTCCGCAATGGAAAGCTTCCCCAGATTACCGGTATGATCCTGGTGGAAATGGGACAGGACCACATGATAGCTGCCCGTCAATTGGGAAATCGCCCGCTCGCCGCTGCCCACATCGTAGAGCCACAGGGCATCCCCCTCCTGGATGATTCCAATATCTGCCGACAGAGGATTCTCTGAGCACGCGATATAGCTTATTTTCTCATTGATGGCGATTCTTTTCATCTTTCCCTCCACAGCAATCGTTCCCCGCTTGCCCATATCACATAAATCACTATATCATTAAGGTATGCATCTTTCAACACTTTTTTGAAAAAGCAGCAGTATATCGTTCAGGCTCTGCTCCTGCACAAATTGTATTAGTCGATTTTTGTGAACTTTCTGTAAAAAAGAAAACGCAGGAGCTATTGACTCCTGCGTTTGGTCCGAGTGACTGGATTCGAGTACACTATGGAGCAAACACCGTCTAGCCGGTGTTTGGCAGAAGTCCACCGGACTTCTGCATTTGATGGGTTCGAATCGGGAACTTTTTACCAAACAAGAAAACGCAGGAGCTACTGACTCCTGCGTTTGGTCCGAGTGACTGGATTCGAGTACACTATGGAGCAAACAC
>UQGU01000012.1 GCA_900540635.1 uncultured Eubacteriales bacterium
GCTGGCAAAACCGCTAAGCAGACTTTCTTCATGTTGTATATCTCCTTTACAAATTTCGATTTTTCATTCTCTGCGACTTCCCAATAAACGGGAAGTTGGTTACTTCTTGTAATTCATTTTCTTACTTAATACCCCAAACAAAGCCAATAAAAATATTCCAATTCCAAGCAATACGCCAGCCACTTTCATTAATTCATTGTTTGTATACTCTGTATCCGGAAGAATCCCATACTTGTAATAAGAATAACTAACATGGTCTGTGGTATATGCAGCTATGGAATCTCCTACATTATATTCCGAATATACAAATCCCGGTACTTGCATTCGCTTGTGATAATCATTCACTTTTCCATTGTTGTAGTAGAAGAAATAATTCTGAGATATCGTATCAGCCGAAGCATCTTCAACCCTTTTACCTGTAATCACAATATCCTCTATATAGTAATCTTCTCCCAGTACCATCTCTTCCATTTGTGTATTAAATGCTTTAGATGTCAAAAGTATATTTATCCAGACTGTAATGAAAGCTATACTTAAAATAATGAAACAAATCCAAAACAAAATTTTCTTTTGATTTCCAGTTAATATTTCTTTTGATTCTTGGTGCTTAACCAATTTATTACTCATTCCATAATACCTCTAAAGTACTTTTTTCTTCTTCCTTCCCTTCGTCCAAGAAGTGTATCTCACTCAAAGAACTCGGTCAATCCCGATTTCTCAGTTTCAAAAATTGGCATTTATATAATTGGTGTGCCTATCTGCTTATCTATTCTCCATGCAGCATCCCCGTAGGTGCACAGATCACGTTCTGCTGTGACGGAAATGAGAACAATGGCAGCCTATGCGAAGTCGTTGATGACAAGCACGTGCGCTTCGGCAACGAAACCTGGTCCCTCACCGCACTGGCAAAGCACCTGCTGAACACCAACACCTCCATTGCAGGCCCTCAGTATTTCAAATACAAGGGCGAATGGTTAAACGTACTCCGTGCCCGCTTGGAGGGTAGAGCATAACTAGAAACCCGACTATGCGTTAAATGGGGTATCAGTTTCCGTAGAATTCCAGAAATTTTCGGGTTTCCTCCCGCTCTGGGTGGTACAGCAGCCTTTCGGCAGGGCCTTGTTCCAGCAGTTCTCCTTTTCGGAAGAACAGCACCTGATCGGCGATCCGTCTCGCCTGCTGAAGGGAATGGGTGATCAGGAGCAGCACGCAGCCCGTATCCTGCACATATTGCCGAATCAGCTCCTCCGCAGCCACAGTTGTTTCCTCATCCATCGCAGCGGTGGGCTCGTCAAGGATCGCAAGAGCATAGGTATTCATCATCAGCCTGGCCATTGCCATCCGGGCCGTTTCGCCCCCGGAGAGCCTGTCTGCCCGTTTATTTTCCAGCTCCGTCAGCGACAGGGCCTCCATAAGCCGCCGGGCATCCTGGAGGGTTCCTCCCCCCAGCAGAAGGTTCTTCTTCACCGACCTCCGAAAGCCATAGGGCTTCTGGGGCAGATACCCTACTTGCGAAACAGGTGCAAGCTTTTCGTCTGCCGGGACGATCCCGGCAAGAATTTTGGAAAATGTTGATTTTCCGCTGCCGTTTGCCCCCAGAACCCCGTAGATCTTCCCCGGTGTGAACTCCATACCCGGAAAATTCAGCACCCGATTTCTGCCGTAGGTTTTGGTAAATCCAGGAATGATCATTGGCTGAGTCTCCTTTGCAGAAGAGATATGACGATATTGACCAGCAGCGACAGTGCCAGCAGGATCATTCCCAGCGCAATTCCCAGGGAAAAATTCCCCTGATTGGTATACTGCATGATGGCCGTGGTCATCACATTGGTTTTCCAGGCAATGGCACCGCCCACCATGGACACGGCTCCTACCTCGGCAATGGAGCGGGAAAAAGCCAGAAGATAGGACGATATTATGGAATACAGACTTTCGTTGCACAGCAGCAGAAAGGTTTTTCCCCTTTTCAGCCCCAGGCCCCTGGCCGTTTCCCGAATTGCCGGAGAGATCCCTGCCACATAGGTTTCCATGGCACCCACCACAATGGGGGTGATCAAAAACACCTGTGCAAGGATCATAATTTTTACGGTAAACAGCAGCTTCAAATGGCGAAACGGCCCCACGCCGGAAAACAGCATATAAAACAGCAGTCCGCAGACCACAGGAGGCATGCCCATCAGTGTCCGGTTCAGCACAAGCAGCACCCCTCTGCCAGGGAATCGGTTATCCCCCAGCCATATTCCCAGAGGCACACCCAAAAGCAGGGCGATCAGGGAGCTTTTCAGGCTCATTTGTGCTGTGACCCTGAGAATATTCAGCAGCTCTGCATCGGCAGACACGACCAGCAAAATGGCTTTCTGTAAGGCGATCCCCACGGTGCAGCCTCCTTTCTTCTGAAAATCCCGTGGGGATGCTTCCCTACGGGATCCAGTTTAATCTGTTTATTGCAAAAAATCAATCCTTAGCCCATGACACCGTCATTGGCAACAAAGGTCAGGAAGGTTGCCTTATCCGTCAGGATATAGGCGCCCATTTCCTCTGCCATCACAAGGCAGGCGCCCATGCCTGCATTGGCAGAAACATACCACTTGGTATAATTGGCGAAGGAAGCAGGCTCCTTGGTGATGCCCAGGGCCTCCGGCCACAGGGACAGCTCCTTGGAGTGGGTGCCGGAACCGTCACCACGGGAGATAAAGGTATATTCCCCAGCGGCAATGGCTGCGAAGGCATCCAGAACGGAATCCGCATCCTTGACCCCGGCCGGATCGGCAGAAGGTCCACACAGGACAAAATAGTTATACAGGAAGGAAATACGCTCAGACTGGAAGCCCTCTACCACACGGGCAAAGCCATCTTCCACGAAAGCTTCCTCCTGACTCTTGGCATGAACCAGAATCAAATCGGCATTGCCGAATTTTGCGGCACTGATGGCCTTGCCGGTACCGGCGGACTGAACCTCCACCGTATAACCGTAGGCAGACTCAAACACAGGCAGCAGATAGCCCAGCAGACCGGAATCCTTGACGGAGGTGGTGGTAGAAAGACGGATGACCTTGGTTTCCTCGGTGGCATGGGCGATCTCGCCAGTATACACAGGCGCACCGTCCTTCACATAGAACAGGTATTCCCCATACTCTTCAAAGCCGTAGTTCCCCGCCAGATCCAGGGCTTCCTGGCTCAGGAACCACTGGATCAATGCATCCGCACCGGCAGTATTCACCGCCACATCGGAAACGGCATTGCCATCGGCATCGGTGAAGGGTGCCTGAGGATCCACAGCAAGCAGCGTGTAGGTATTGAGCATCTTGTCATCTGCTTCCTTGAGGATGCAGGTATCCACCATCATACCGGTCTGGGCAGGCGGCTCGGTGGGCGCCTGGGTCGGTGCTTCGGTGACAGGCTGCACAGAAGGTGCATCGGTGGCAGGCTGGGTTTCTGCAGGTTTTGCGCCGCAGGCTGCCAAACCGAAAACCATCACCAGAGCCAGCATCAGGGACAAACACTTTTTCATTGTCATACCTCCTCAAAATAGAAAAAGACCAGCCGATTTCCGCACCGACAAAAGCACAGCAATTTGCTGCACCTGTGCAACAGTGTCTGGAAAGAGGCTCGTCCACCGCTTTGCAAACATGGAATCGGTCACATCCACAAAAATCGACCAATCATTTATGTATATTATAGCACAGTTGACGGAAGAAAACAAGTCAGTATATTTTTGAACTGTGCGAAATTGTGCGAAACACAACGAAACAGCATGAAACAAAGGTTTCGCATTTTGTTTTGATGTGGTAAGATTGTAGGACAAGAATCAAAGCAGGAGGATCGTAATATGCGCAAAAACAATAGTCCTTCCATGGATGCGTGGCTGGCAGAGGCCAAAGCCCAGGAAAATGCATCCAAAATCGGCATGTATCTGACCCACAACGGCACTGTCCGGGAAAGTGCCCGGGACATGGTGCGCCACGGCCGTCAGGACACCCGCCCGGTTGTGGGGATGCAGTTTTCCTATGACCAGAAGGCCGTGGATGAGATCATTGCCCAGACCTATCAGCGGGAAGGGATCTACTACATCCGGGTTTGGCTGAATCAGGGGGTGCTGTCGGTGGGAGACGACATTATGTACGTGCTCATCGGCGGAGATATTCGCCCCAGAGTTGTAGCAGCTCTGGAGGAGCTGGTAGGACGCATCAAAAGAGAATGTGTCACAGAAACCGAGCTGTACGCTGACAATCCATGAAATACTGCAATGCCCCGGCTCCTGCCAAACAGGAGCCGGGGCGTTTTTTACTTTGCACAGTCTGCGCTGCCCTCGCTGTAAAGCATATCCAGGCCGTGGGCCACAGGATCGATCACCGCCAGAATATTTTCGGCGGATGCCTTCTTGCTTCCGGGCAGATTGATGATCAGGCTCCGTTTGCGGATCCCCGCTGCACTGCGGGACAAGCACCCTTTGGGGGTGATGCGCATGGACTCCGCCCGCATTGCTTCGGGAATACCGGGGGTCGGCCGTTCTATCACCGCCATGGTGGCCTCCGGAGTGATGTCTCTGGGGGAAAATCCGGTGCCGCCGGTGGTGAGGATCAAGGCGATTCCCAAGGTATCTGCACACTTGCACAACTCTCTGCGGATCATCTCTGAATCATCGGGAACGATGGCGGTATAGGTCACTTCAAAGCCCTTTTCCCTCAGGATCCGAACCAGATTCGGGCCGCTGGTATCCTCCCGCAGGCCCTGGTAGCCTTTGTCACTGACGGTGATCACTGCTGCTGTATATGCCATTGTCATTCCTCCCGTTTGTAGTCCCCGTGGACACCGCCGGTCTTGCTCAGCAAGCGGATATCCGTGATGGTCATGTCCTTCTGCACTGCCTTGCACATATCATATACCGTCAGCGCCGCCGTGCTCACCGCAGTAAGTGCCTCCATCTCCACCCCGGTACGGCCATCACAGCAGACCGATGCCGTGATCTCCACACTGTGTCGCTCCTCATCCAGATGCAGCTCCAAATCGATCCCCTCGACCTGGACAATATGGCACATGGGGATCAGGTCCGGGGTGCGCTTTGCCCCCATGACCCCGGCGATCTGCGCCACCGTCAGCACATCTCCCTTTTTCATCCCGCCGCTGCGGATCAGGGAAAAGGTGTGTTCATTCACCAGCACCCTGCCGGCTGCCACAGCGACCCTTTGGGTGATGGGTTTTTCCCCCACATTCACCATTTTTGCCCGGCCCTGGTCATTAAAATGGGTAAAATCCGACATGTTTAACCTCCGATCTGATTCATGGTTCTGCCTGCTCCGGATTTATGGGCTGCATCCAGATCCCCGTGCCACCGGGGTTTCCCATAAATGGCAGCTTCCAGCTGGGCCCGCATTGCCTCAAAATCCAGCCCCTTCAGGGGATATTCTGCATTGGAATGGAGGCAGGGCTTCACCTTTCCGTCTGCCGTCAGGCGAATGCGATTACATTCAGCACAGAAATGGTCGCTTACCGGGCTGATCAGCCCGATATTCCCCTGCGCACCGGGCAAACGGTAGAGCTTTGCCACACCGCCGTCCTTTGCAACGCTCTGGGCATCCTCCAGTACCTGCAAAACCCGGGTATAGGGGATATATGCCTCCGGCCCAAAGCCTGCGCTGTCGCACATGGGCATCATTTCGATGAAGCGCATATCCACAGGGTACTGCCTGGTAAGCTGTGCCAGGGGAAGGATCTCGTCATCATTGAACCCGCCGATAAGCACTGCATTGAGCTTGATCTTGCGGAAGCCTGCATCCAAGGCTGCATGGAATCCCCGCCAAAAATCCTCCAGATTTCCGTTTCTTGTGATTTTAGCATACTTTTCCGGGTTTAGTGTGTCAACACTCAGGTTGACCCGGCTGACCCCCGCCTCTTTCAGAGGCTTTGCCAGCTCCGGCAGCAGGGTTCCGTTGGTGGTCAGGCATACCTCCCGGATCCCCGGGACTGCCGCTGCTCTGCGGCAGATGGAAACAATATTCCGCTTGACCAGAGGTTCGCCCCCGGTGAACCGCAGCTTGGTGATCCCCAGAGATGCGGCAGCCTCCACCGCCCGGATGATCTCATCCTCGTTGAGCATATCCTCGTGGCGTTTTTTGCATACCCCGTCCTCCGGCATACAGTACCGGCAGCGAAGGTTGCACAGCTCTGTAACGGAAATACGCAGATATGTGATTTTCCGTCCAAATTGATCGTTCATAGCCCACCTCGTATCTTTTCGGCAGCGGCCATCCCGGCGCGGCTCCCCTCTGCCGTAACGCCCTCTACCATCGGGTGAATGTGATTGCAGTTTCCGCATAAAAACAGCCATTCCGGCTCTCCCAGCCCCGCAATCAGGGTGCGTTCCGGCCGCAGACCTGCGGCAATCAGCAGGCTTTTGCAGGGAAGGCACCCGCCCCCGGACAGCCGGCATTGCTCCAGATACCGCTGCCCCATCACCTCTGTAACGGTCTGACCGCAGATCAGCCCAATGGGATAGTCTGTAAGGCAGCGGCGGTTTCTTGCCATACCGCCGCAGGTCTGCCGCTGCTCCACCAGTGTCACCGGAATATCCAGTGCTGCAATTTGGTCTGCCATGATCAGCCCGATGTCTCCGCTTCCCAGTATCACCACCGGCCCGGGCGGTATGATCCCATGCAGGTTCATCATTTCCTGCATCTGGCCTGCGGTATAGATCCCCTGGGGTCTTGTCCCGGCAATGGGCAAGGCCCCCGCCGGAATCTCCCGGCAGCCTGTTGCAAGGATCAGGCAGGAAAATGCCAGCTCCCGTCCTCCGGACAATCGGGCAATTTTCGATTTTTCCACAGACAAAACGGTGGTATTGGGGATAAATGCCGCCTCCTTCGGAAAGGACTCCAAAAGGCTGTCCGCATATTCAGTCCCCGTCCGGTTCGCTCCAAAGCCTGGGTGGCTGCATTGGAGCAGCACACCGCCCAGTCTCGGTTTTCTGTCCACAACTGCGACCTTACAGCCCCGGGCGCAGGCCGACTTTGCTGCGGCGATCCCGGCCGCTCCGCCGCCGATGATCAGAATATCAACCCGCTCCATAACCGGCCTCCTTCAGGAGCCGGGAAATGGCATAGCTGCATCGGCTGCCCTGACACGGCCCCATGCCGCTGCCCACCCGGCGCTTGACACCGTCTACGGTAACCGCCCCCCGGCGGATGGCTTCCTCTATTTCCCCACGGGTGATGCCCTGGCACTGGCAAACAATTTCCGGGTCTTCCGTCCTGGGGATCCCCTTTCGCCGTGGATCAAAATTTGGGTTTTCCGCAGCCCCCAACCAACCGGCTGCCTGCTCCGCCACATATTTTCCCAGTTCATCGGCACAGGTAAGTCCGGGCGTCTTGATCCCCACCAGGCTGTAAAATCCCGGCCCCGGCGACAGAATGCAGAAATCATGCAGGCTTTCGCCGCCATTGCCATAGGGATTGGGGCGCATTGCTCCAAAGGAGCGTATGATCTGCGCCTCTGACAGTTCCGGCAGCAGTGCTTTGGCCCGGGCTTTCAGCGCAGCCAGCCCTTCTGCGGTGGTGGCAAAGGGCACTTCCGCAGGTCTGCGCATACCGCTGAGCAGCAGATTTCCCTCCACACAGGGGATCAATGTGATCCCCTTCCCGCAGGCCTCCGCCTGCTCAAAGATGATATGGCCGGGTTTTGCCGCCGACCGATCCAGCACCAGATAATCCGCCCCATCCCAATGCAGGCGAACATCCGGCGGAAACAGCATTTCCTGAACCTGATCGGCATAGAGCCCTGCGCAGTTGATCACCGCCTTGCAGGCAATGTCCCCCCGATTTGTTTGAAGCACATATCCCTCTGCCCGTGATTTGATATGGGTGACACCGGTAGAAAGCATGGGAACCACACCGTTGCGAACCCCATTTTCAAAGGCTGCGATCCCCAAACTCCAGGGGTTCACCGTTCCCGTACTGGGTGCATACAGCGCTCCTGCCACACCGGGGGGCAAGGCGGGTTCCATCTGCCGTACCTGCCCCTCGGACAGCATGTGCAGCCCCGGTACACCGTTGGCCAGCCCATTTTCCAGCTTTTGCCGAAGTCTGGGCAAGGATTGTTCATCATAGGTCACCATCAGGGAGCCGCATCTGCTGAAGGGCACATCCAGTTCCCTGCACAGTGTATCAAAGTTTCTGTTTCCGGCCACGGTCATGGCCGCCTTGCGGCTGCCGGGCCGGTTGTCATAGCCTGCATACACAATGGCGCTGTTGGCTCGGGTGATCCCGGTGCAAACATCCGGTTCTTTTTCCAGCAGGATAACGGACAGCTTCCACCGCATCAGGCTCCGGGCGACAAAGCAGCCCAGAATTCCCCCGCCGATGACCGCTACATCCGCCTGTTTCATAGGCAAAGGACTTGACCGGGATGATCTGCGGTATAGCCGCCCATGGACAGGATCTTCTCCCGGAAGGCATCGCTTCTGAGAATGGTCAGAAGCTGCTGCACCATGGGGCTGTCCCAGGCATGGTCGGGAATGATCAGATCGTATTCCTCAATGCAGATGGGGATAAAATCCAGATCATACAGCTTGGCAGCGGAATAAATGCCCATGCCCACATCGGCACTGCCGCAGGCGATCTGGGCTGCCACAGAGGTATGGGTCAGCTCCTCACGGGTGTAGCCATACACATCCGAGGGCTCCACCTTTTCCCGGCTGCACAAATAATCTGTCAGAATTCTGGTGCCGGAGCCCTTTTGGCGATTTACATAGCGAATGCCCTGCCGGGAAATATCTGCAAAGCTGCAAATATTCAGCGGATTTCCCCGGGCAACCATCAGCCCCTGCTGACGGCCCACGCAGGATACCAGCTTCACATCCCCCTTGGGAAAGTATTTTCTGATAAAACTGCGGTTGTAGGTTCCGTCAGCAGTATCCAGCAGATGGCAGCCCGCCATATGGGCTTCGCCCCGGCGGATGGCCATGATGCCGCCCATGGAGCCGACATGGGAGGAGCTCATGTAAAGCCGGGGGTCTCCCAGATGGAGCATATCCGCCAGCTCGTCCAGCAGCGGGTCGTGGCTTCCGATGACCACCAGCGTATTGCGTAATTTCTCCATGGGGCTGAGCAGCCGCAGGGTCACTTCTTCCCCGGCTTCATAGCCCTCCAACCCCTGGGGAACTTCCAGAATACCGTCCGCCTTCATAAAGGAGGACACCACGCCGCTGCCCCGGCTCAGGGGAGAGGCCATCAGCCGCCCGCCTACAGCGCCCATGCGTACCCGGACAAATTCCTGATATTTCAGTCCGCTTACCACCGGACGGGTCAGCGTTGCCTGGGTATAATGCTCCGGCTGGGCAGCGGTTTTCAACCAATGCTCGATCAGAGGCTTTAGGAACTGCTCGATCACAATGATGCCGGACACCGGGTACCCCGGCACACCCAGAATCGCCGTTTTCCCCCGGCAGCCCAAAATTGCAGGCTTTCCGGGCTTGATGGCAATGCCGTGATACAGCACCTGCCCCAGCTGGCGAATGACCTGTGCGGAAAAATCCTCCCGCCCGGCAGAAGATCCGGCATTGAGGATCACCATGTCGCATTGGTCGGAAGCCTTTTCCACCATGGCCTTGATCCGGTCAAAATCATCCGGGACAATGGGATACACCACCGGTTCAGCACCCCACTGGCGCACCATTGCGGAAAAAATGGAACCGTTGAACTCCAGAATGTCACCGGGCCTGGGGTCGGTGCAGGGCGGGATGATCTCGTCTCCCGTGGGAATGATCCCCACCACAGGTCTGCGGATCACCCGCAGCTCCAAAACGCCACCGGCGATCATGGCACCGATGGCCGCAGGCGTGACCGTCATATGCCCGGGCAGGATCATTTCTCCGGCGCACACATCCTCCCCGATCTGGCGGATATGCTGCCACGGTGCAGCAGCGGCATGGATGGTAATGGAGCCATCCTCATTTTTCACAAGATCCTCTACCATGATCACCGCATCCCGGCCTTCCGGCACCGGATCACCGGTATCCAGAACGGTGAATTGCTCCGGGTGCAGAGTCACCGGCGTGGTTTCGGTGGCACCAAAGGTATCTCTGGCACAAACCGCCACACCATCCATGGCACTGGCGGTATAATGCGGCGCACAGATATGGGCATAAACCGCCTCAGCCGTTACCCGTCCGCAGCTTTCATATACGGGAATGACCTGGGTCTGCGGTTCAAATCCCTGATGTTCCAGCAATTCCAGATATTCCCTGCGTGCCTGTTCCAAAGGCACATTGGTCAAATACGCAAATCCCATACGCTCATACCCCCGATAGGATGGTTACCTGGATCTCCGCACCCTGCGGGATGCCCTCGCAGTCCCGGCTGATACAGAAATATCCGTCTGCCCCTGCCAGTGTGGTGATCAGGCCGGATTTCCCCCGAATGGGCTGTGCCAGCAGCTGTGTGTCTTTTCTGATCAGGCGGCAGCAGTGATACTGGGCTCTGCCATGGTTGGCAGAGATGCTTTCCGTGACTTTGGCGGTGACGGTATAGGCCGCCTGTTCCCGCCCGGTAAGCCGCCCCAGCAGCGGCATTACAAACAATCTGGTGATGAAATAGGCTGCCACCGGATGCCCCGGCAGCCCCACAATGGGTTTTCCCCCGGCCTTGCCCAGAATGGTGGGTTTACCGGGCTTGATGGCAATGCCGTGCAGCAGCATTTCCCCGGCGGACTGAATGATCCGGCAGGCCGCATCCTTTACCCCCACACTGCTTCCACCGGAAAGCAGCACCCCATGGCAATCGGCAAGTGCCTGCTCCACCTTTTCTGCCAGGAGGGCCTCGTCATCCGCCACAATGCCGTAATTGATCACCTGACAGCCAAAGGCCTTCAGCATGGCCTCCAGCATAGGGCTGTTCACATCCCGCACCTGTCCGGGGCCTGGCTGCATCTCCGGCGGCACCAGTTCATCTCCCGTGGAAATAACCCCCACCGTCAATCTTTTTGCCACCGGCACACGAACGCAGCCTATGGCCGCCAGTGCGCCAATATCCGCATCGGACAAAACCCTGCCTTTTTTCAGGATCACCTTGCCGGGGTACACATCGTCCCCCCGGAAAATCATATTCATCCCCGGGGCAGCAGCCTTGGACACCCCGATGGAACCGTCACCGTAATCCTCGGTGTATTCCATCATAACCACGCTGTCAGCCCCGGCAGGGATCGCACCACCGGTGGGAACCGCCGCACATTCTCCGGGATTCAGGGTGAAATCCGCCCCTTCCCCCATAAGAACGGCAGCCTGCACCGGCAGGATCGCCGGAATGGCATCGGTACAGCCAAAGGTATCCCCGGCACGGACCGCATATCCGTCCACCGTAGACCGGTCAAAATCCGGCACATATTCCCGGGCTTCAATATCCTCTGCCAGAGTCCGCCCCAGTGCTTGCCGCAAAGGAACCCTTTCCTCCTCGTTCAGGGGAGAAAACTCCGACTGGATCATCGCCAGAACCTGCTCCGGCGTTTTTACATAGAGCATACTAGACCTCCACCATCATTTTTCCAAGATCACGGTAGTCGTTGCCGGAAAACTCCCCGACCTCCCTGTGAAATATGGGAGAGGACAGGATCTCCAGCAGCTTTTGCACCGCAGGCGTATCCAAAGAATCCTTCCGGAGAACCAGATCAAACCGTTCCTTTTGCAGGGGCACAAAATCCACCGTATCGATTTGCCGGGATACCCGTTCCGTGCCCACTGCCAGATCCGCCTCTCCTGCCCCGATTGCCGAGGCTACGGTCAGGTGGGACTGCTTTATCGTGTTGTAGCCCCGAACCTGGGAAGGCGGTATGTGCAGTTTTTTCAGTTGGGTATCCAGCAGGATCCGGGCGGATGATCCCACCCGGCGATTGAGTATGGATAGATCCCCTCTGCCCAGATCCTGCCAGCTCCGGATGTTTTTGGGGTTTCCCTTCTGGACATAGAACCCCTGGGTGCGGTAAGACAGATTCACCAGCACCGCCGGAACACCGGGCATCAGGCTTCGGACAAAGGACTCGTTGTATCCGCTGCCGTCATAGAGATGGCAGGCTGCCCCATGGACATTCCCCTGATACAGTGCCAGCAGCCCCTCAAAGCTGGACAGATAGGTACGCCCGGTGGGAATACGCTCCTGCCGGAGATGATCTGCCAGAATATCCAGCACCACATCCTGCCCGGATAGGATCAGCTCCGGTGCAGGCTCGCAGGGCGGTGTCAGCAGGGTGGAATGGGTATCGATCCGCTGCACAGGTGCTGTGGAATGTTCGTGACGGGAGCGTGCTATGTAGGCATCCACATCGTCCTGCGTGAAGCGAACCTTGCGGCCGATCTTGTAGGAATGGATCTCCCCTTTTCGGATCAGATCGTATATGGTGGATTTGCTGACATGGAGGATGTCAGCCACCTCCTGCGTGGACAGGGACTGATTCTGTGCCATGGTGCCGCCTCCTTGGGGTTGTGATTGCATATATTATACAACGATTCGATTTCCACTACAATAGCAAGCCGAAAACAGTATGTGCGTTTTCGTATTATTTCATATCATTTCGCGTACTGTATCGTAAGACATCCCAAAAATCTACGTGTAAATTGGGTTCGTTTCATGCATTTTCACGCAGGTTTTGTCTCCACGCCTTGATACCGCCGGATTTTATACTATAATTAAATTACAAAGATCATACACCAAAACTATTTTAATGGAGGTATTGGAAATGGCTGGTGCATATTACGAAAAAATCGCCCGCATTAACCTGACCACCGGTGAGATCAGGGTGGAGCCCCTGGATCTGGAGCTGGCTCACAAATTCATTGGCGGTCGTGGCCTGGGCACCAAGATGCTCTATGACGAGGGCATCGCTACCGTTGATCCCCTGTCCCCTGAGAACAAGCTGATCTACATCACCGGCCCCATGACCGGTGCAGCAGCTCCCTCCACTGGTCGGTACATGGTCTGTACCAAATCCCCCCTGACCGGTATGATCGCCTGCTCCAACTCCGGCGGCATCTGGGGTGCCAAGTTGAAGTACGCCGGCTGGGATGCCATCATCGTAGAGGGTGAAGCTCCCGACTGGACCTACATCAACATTGTGGACGACAAGATCGAGCTGCTGGATGCCCGGGAATACTGCGGCGTTATGAGCGAGGAAATGGACGAAAAGCTTCGTGCCAAGCACGGTGCAGAGGCTTCTGTTCTGAACATCGGCCCCGCCGGCGAAAAGAAGGTCCTGCTGGCTGCCATTATGAACGACAAGGATCGTGCCGCAGGCCGCTCCGGTGTCGGTGCGGTTATGGGCAGCAAAAAGTTGAAGGCCATCGTTGTAAAGGCTACCCGCAAGGCTCTGGACAATATCGCTGATCTGGATGCGCTGAAGGTCGCCACCAAAAATGCCATGGAGGTCATCAGGGCCAATCCCGTCACCGGTTCCGGTCTGCGTCAGCTGGGTACCGCCGTTCTGGTGAACATCATCAACAACATCGGCGCATTCCCCACCAAGAACTGGCAGGAAAGCTACTATGAAAAGGGCGAGGACATCTCCGGCGAGACCCTTGCGGAAACCTATCTGGTGAAACCCAGCGCCTGCCACCGCTGCCCCATCGCCTGCGGCCGTGTGGTCAATGTAAACGGCAAGGTTGTCGGCGGTCCCGAATACGAGCCTCTGTGGGCTTACGGCGGCAACTGCGGCAACAACGACCTGAACGTAATCGACGAATGCAATATGCTCTGCAACGAATACGGTCTGGATGCCATCTCCGTCCCCTGCACCATTGCCGCTGCCATGGAGCTGTATCAGAGAGGCTATATCAAGGAAGAAGAATGTGCCGGCGTTCCTCTGGAATGGGGCTCCACCAGGGCACTGGTAGAATGGACCAAGCGTATGGGGGATCCAAAAACGGAGCTGGACTGGCTGATGAGCTCCGGCTCTGCCCGCCTGTGCGAGCATTACGGACATCCTGAAATTTCCATGAGTGTCAAAAAGCAGGAAATGCCCGCCTATGACGCCCGTGCCATTCAGGGCATTGGCATCACCTATGCCACATCCAACCGCGGCGGCTGCCATGTCCGTGGCTATATGATCTCCCCGGAGGTTCTGGGTCTGCCCCAGCAGCTGGATCGAACCGTTACCAACGAAAAGGCCGCCTGGGTGAAAACCTTCCAGGATCTGACCGCTGTGATCGACTCCATGGGCCACTGCCTGTTTACCTCCTTCGCCATGGGTGCCAAGGAATATACGGATTTGCTGAATGCCGCCACCGGAACCAGCTGGAGCGTGGATGAGGTGCTGGAGATCGGTGACCGGATCTATAACATTGAGAGAATGTTCAACAAGGCTGCGGGCATGAAGCCCGAGGATGACCGGCTGCCCAAGCGGCTGCTGGAGGAGCCTGTGGTCAACGGTCCTTCCACCGGCATGACCTCTCAGCTTCCTCTGACGCTGCCCCAATACTACGAGGCCCGGGGCTGGGTCGATGCCTTCCCCACTGATGAGACTCTGAAAAAGCTGGGGCTGGAAGAGTGCATCGGAAAATAAATCATTCTTGACAAATCATTTTTCCTGGGATATTTTTGAAGTAAGGAGGGGGATGCACTTCCCCCTCCTTACTCACAATTCACAATCACAAATAAGGAGGCGGAAGCTGTGATCGAGGTGCGTGTTTTTGCAACCCTGCGTCAGGGCCGGGACAAAGTGAGCATGCTCCCCCCGGACGGGATCCATTGTGCCGGGGATATTCTGGCTCGGATGAACATTCCCCCGGAGGAAGTATCCATTCTGCTGATCAACGGCTTTCACCAGAAGCCGGAAAGCCCCGTCAAGGACGGAGATATTGTGGCACTGTTCCCCCCGGTGGGAGGCGGCTGACCATGGAGCCCCGATATGTGCGAAATATACCGGCCCTGACCGAGGAAGAATGGAAGCTGCTTCAGAGCAGGCGAATTCTGGTGGTTGGCTGCGGCGGACTGGGCGGACACCTCATCGATATGCTTGCCCGGATCGGAGTAGGTGCTCTGCGCGTGGTGGACGGCGACGTTTTTGAGCCATCCAACTTGAATCGGCAGCTGCTGTCCCAGGTTGCACTGCTCGGGATGAACAAGGCAGCAGCTGCTGCTCACCATGTAGCACAGGTCAACCCTCTGATTCCGGTGGAAGCGGTCGAACAGTTCCTGACGGAAGAAAATGTCCATTCCCTGGTGGCATCCTGCGATATTGTCCTGGATGGGTTGGATCAGATCCATGCTCGGAAGGTGCTTGCCGCCGAATGCAAAAAAGCCGGAGTCCCTCTGGTTTACGGAGCTGTCAGCGGTTGGGTGGCCCAGGCGGCCCTGTGTGCGCCGGGGGATGATTTGATGGAAAAGCTTTATCCCCCCGGAACCGTGCTCCGGGGCAAAAGCGTGCTCAGCTTCACCCCCGCCTTGTGTGCCGCAATGCAGGTTTCCCTGTGCGTTCAGTTTCTAACCGGCAGGCCGGTAAAAAACGGAACGGTGTACTACTTTGACCTGTCAAATCAGGAATTTGAGAGCATCCCCATGATATAAAAATCCCCCCGCAAAGAAAGCTGCCAGACACGTTGATGGGTGTCCGGCAGCAGAAGTGCGCAATAATCCCCCTCTGCCGCCCAGCGTCTTGGCACGGCAGAGGGGGATTTTCTGATGTGCGTCAATTGCCTTCTGGTTTTCCCAGCTGTCGATGAGAAGGACCCGCCGTAAATTTCCGCCGGATGGGATGCGCTCTTCACCTCGTAGATGGCATAGCCTCCGCCCTGCTTCCGCAGGATATCCACTGCGCAGTAGAGCCCCTCATAGCGGAAAGAGGCTTCACAAAGATTCCCGACACCCGCTTCCAGGCACCGGGCTGTTTTCTCAATCATGGCGGCAATATTTCGATTTTGAGAAACGCATCGTTCTGTCCTTCCAGCCGGTCCTATGAAACCGGTATATTCCCTTTGCAGGCAGCAGCCTTATCAAACAAGGCAATTGTACTACTTGCACAATTATAAGTCAAGGAAAAGAAAAATATTGGTCAATATAATTGGCTTTGAGCTCTGCCGCACTTCCTGTTCCTTTGTGGAAATTGTAAAGGACAATGGTATTTGGGCCTGGGAACGGATTGCTTTTCTATGAGGAATGGGCTACAATAGACGTATAATTCGTTCGCGCAGCAGAAACAGAGGAGGCTTCCCATGAAATTCATTCACCTGTCCGACCTGCACCTTGGAAAGCGGGTCAACGAAATCTCCATGCTGGATGACCAGAAATATATTCTTTCCCAAATTCTCCGGATCATCGATACTGTGCAGCCGGACGCCCTGCTGATTTCCGGGGATGTGTATGACAAAAGCATTCCCTCTGCCGAGGCCGTCACCCTTTTTGATGATTTTCTCTACCGTTTGGCCAAACGCAGCCTCCCGGTGCTGATCATCAGCGGCAATCACGACAGCCCGGAACGGCTGGCCTTCGGCGGCCGCCTGATGCAAAGCAGCGGTATCCATATTTCGAAGGTTTACGACGGGGACCTCCAGCCAATCACCCTGACGGATGCCATTGGAGAGGTACATTTCTGGCTGCTGCCCTTCCTGAAGCCGATTCATGTCCGCCAGTTTTTCCCGGAGGAAACCATCGAAAGCTACACGGATGCCTGCGCCGCCGCCATCAAGCATATGCCGCTACGGAAGGACGCGCGCAATGTACTCCTTGCGCACCAGTTCGTCACCGGTGCCACAACCTGCGAGTCGGAAACGGTATCCGTGGGCGGCTCGGACAACGTAGATGCCTCCGTATTCGCGGACTTTGACTATGTGGCGCTGGGCCATATCCACAGCCCCCAGAATGTGGGCTCCAACCGAATCCGCTACTGCGGGACGCCCCTCAAGTATTCCTTCTCCGAGGCGGCCCATCACAAAAGCGTCACCGTTGTGGAACTGGGGAAAAAGGGAGAACTGCACCTGGAACTGGTACCGCTGATTCCCAGGCATGATCTGCGGGAGATCCGGGGAAGCTTTGCGGAATTGACGGACAAGGCCTATTATGACTGTACCGACACCGAGGATTATTTGCACATTATTCTCACCGACGAAGAGGACATCCCGGAGGCCAGTGGAAAACTCCGTATGATCTATCCCAATTACATGCAGTTCAGCTATGACAATACCCGCACCAGAACAAACCAGGTGGTTGACTGTGCGGAAGATGTCAAGCGCAAAAGCCCCCTGGAGCTATTTGACGCGCTGTACCAGACCCAGAACAATCAGCCCATGAGCGACACGCAGCGTGCCTATGTTCAGAAGCTCATGGAAGAAATTGAGGAGGAAAACGCATGAGGCCTTTGAAATTGACCATTTCCGGCTTTGGCCCTTATGCCGGCACACAAGAGCTGGATTTTTCCCGTCTGGGCACCGGCGGCCTCTATCTGATCACCGGCGACACCGGCGCAGGCAAAACCACCATTTTTGACGCCATCACCTATGCCCTGTTTGGGGAAGCCAGCGGCGACAGCCGGGATGCCTCCATGCTGCGCTCCAAGTACGCCGCCCCGGACGCCCCAACTTATGTGGAGCTGACCTTTGACTACGGCGGAAAAAGTTATCAAGTGAAGCGCAGCCCGGAGTACACCCGTGCCAAAACCCGGGGCACCGGAAACACCAAACAGGCGGCCACGGCGGAACTCATCTATCCGGATGGGAACGTAGTTACCAAGCTGAAGGAGGTCAATACCGCCATTCGGGACATCATTGGCCTGACCAGGGCGCAGTTCTCCCAAATCGCCATGATCTCTCAGGGGGATTTCCGAAAGCTGCTGCAAGCCGGGACCGAGGAGCGGCAGAAGATTTTCCGGGATATTTTCCGGACGAAATTCTATGACCTTCTGCAAAGCAAGCTGAAGGAAAACGTCCTGGCCGTGGGGCGCGAGAAAGATGAAATTTCCCGCAGTATTGGCCAGTATATGCACAGTGTCACCTGCAAGGAAGATTCCGTATATTCTCCAGATGTGAAAAAAGCACGGGCGGGACAGCTGCCTATGGCGGAATTCCAGGAGGTGCTGGAAGCAATTTTGGAAGAGGACACCGACGCGGAAAAGAAGCTGGATTCCGACCTGGACGCTGTGGAAAAGGAACTGGATGCGGTAAAAGAGCAGCTGACCAAGGCCGAAGCCTATCAGAAAGCAAAAACAGAACTTTTCGGAAAACAGGAACAGGAGAGAGCGTTATCCACCCAGCTCCAGGAAGCCAAAGACGCGAAGGATGCCGCCAAGGACACGGACCCCCAGCAGCGGGAGCTGACCAACAGACTTGCTCAGTGGGAGCTGCTATTGCCAAAATACGATGACCTGAATACGCTGGAAGCCAAGTTGACAACAGCAAAAAAGGACCTTGCAGATGCCATGCGGAAACGCGAGACTGCGCAAGCTTTACAAGCGCAGCTGAATGTGGAAATTCAAAGCTTAAAAGAGGAACATTCGCAGCTGTCCAGCGCTGAAGCACAAAAAGAGCGGTTCTCCAACCAGCTGAGCAATGCAAACGAGCGTAAAGAGAAATTCACAAAGCTGCTTTCCGAAATAAAAGGCTTCAACGCTGAGCAGGAAAAGCTCAACGAACTGCAGCAAGCTTTTCAGGCTGCGTTGGCCACCTCCAGCCGCCTCCTGCAAATTTACAATGACAAGAATGCAGCGTTTCTCCGGGAGCAGGCCGGAATGATGGCCAGCAATCTGGAGGAAGGAAAACCCTGCCCTGTCTGCGGCTCCATTCACCATCCGGTCCTTGCCGCGCTGTCCCAGGACGCCCCCTCTGAGGCGGATGTGAAGCGCGCCAAAAAGAAATACGAAGACGCGGACAAAGAAACCCAGCTTGCGTCCCAAAAAGCAAGCAAGCAGAACGGCACCGTGGAAACGGCCAGGGAAGTCCTTCTGAAAACCGTCTCCGATTTGCTTCCTGGCACCTCCTTGGAGGAGGCCTCTGCCGCCGCTGAGAAAAATGCAAATGCACTTCAGGAAGAAATTGACGGCTTGAAAAAAGAACTTGCTGAAATGGAAAAAAGCATCCAGCGAAAGCAGGAGCTGGATACCCAGATTCCAGGCAAAGAAAAGAAATACCAGGAAGCCGCAAACGATTATTCAGATGCCGACACGGAAATCAAGGTTCTAAGCGGCAGTATTGACACGCTGGAGACGCGGATTGCCGAATTACGCAGTGAGCTGCCATTTCCAGACAAGGCCGCCGCCAAAGCCCAGCAGGAAGCCGACCGGGAGCAGCTGGACAAGCTAAAGCAGGTACAGGCAGAGGCAAATGAAAAATACAGTGCCTGCGACAAAGAGCTAACCGGCGTTCGATCTGCCATTGCGCAGCTCAGTCAGCAGCTTGCCGACCAGCCCGAATGGGATACGGAAGCGCTAAACGAGCAAAAGGAGGCCCTGACCTTACGGAAGACTGAACTCCGCAATGCACATGGTAACGTAAGCTATCGCATTACCGCCAATACGGGGGCGAGGGACCATATCGCCGCCCAGGCATCCACCCTTGCGGATTTGGAGCAGCAATATGCCTGGATGAAGGCCCTGTCCGATACCGCCAACGGCGACGTCAGAGGGAAGCAGAAAATCAAGCTGGAAACCTATATTCAGGGGGCTTATTTTGATCAGATCCTGATGCGAGCCAATATCCGCCTGCAAAAAATGTCCGGCGGGCAGTACGACCTGAAGCGCCGGGATACAGTGGATGGTTATAAAAGTCAGTCCGGTTTGGAGCTGGATATCGTTGATCATATCAACGCCTCGGAGCGCAGCGTCAATACGCTCTCCGGCGGCGAATCCTTCCTGGCCTCTCTGGCACTGGCGCTGGGCCTATCGGACGAGGTGCAGATGTCTACGGGCATCCGCCTGGATACGCTCTTCGTGGACGAGGGCTTCGGCTCCCTTGACCCGGAAGCCCTCAACAAAGCCTACAACACCCTGGCCAGCCTGACCGAGGGCAACCGCCTTGTTGGGATCATTTCCCATGTGGCAGAGTTGAAGGAGCGGAGCGACAGACAAATCGTTGTCTCCAAAAAACCGAGCGGTGGCAGCACAGCGGAAATCATTGCGTAAGGGCGCGAAAAACCGAGGACATATTCTATAATGGCAAGCAGGTTGAAATAAACCAATCGAATAATGTGCCCTCAAATTGCGCAAACGAAGGCAGTGATGTGTCATCATTGAGCAGCCAAGCGCCGTAAGAGGCCAATCTACAGGCAGGAATCGTTCTACCTGTAGATTGGTATCTTACGGTACTTTTTTGAAGCCGTCGAAATTTCAAAATCCCCCTTTTATCACATAAAACCTGTGATAAAAGGGGGATTTGACTTAACAAAGTGCCATTGTTCCTCAATGGCGTCTTCTTTGCGTTTTTGCTCGTATAGGACCTTTTTCGACGGTCCCTTTGGATCATCTCACAGATCGTGCATACTCTGTGGGTGTGATGCCGAATTTTTCTTTGAACTGGCGGGAGAAGTGGTGGACGGTGGAATACTGCAGGGCGGCAGCGATTTCGGTGAAGTTCAGGTTGTTCTCCCGAATCATCTGCTTGCTCTCCTGAAGCTTGATGCGGCGGATGTACTCGCCGGGGGAGATCTGCAGATTTTTCTGGAACAGCACCGTCAGATAGCTGGGGCTTACGTCTACCTGCTGGGCGATGAGCCGCACGGACAGCTTCTCCCGGATATGGGCGGAGATATACTGCTGGGCGTGGCGGATGATCTCGTTCTCACTGTGGACCGTGTTGGTGCCCTGAAGCTTTACGCCGGAGGGGGCCTGGGCTTCCCGCAGCAGCACCAGCAGCAGCATGGTCAGCTGGGCCATGAGCATATCCGTAGAGTAGGGGTCCACCCGCTCCTGGGTGCGCAGCATCTGCTGCAGGAGCGTCACGGCCTCCTGGGGTACGGCCAGCTTCCGGCCATAGAGGCTGGACAGATCGCCGCCCTCTAAATCGAAGGAGACGGTCACAAATCGTGGGGCAACACCGATATCTGCGTACTGCATATGCCACTGGTTCGGGGCATAGATCATGGCGTCGCCCTGGTGCAGCAGCCAGTCCTGGCCGTCTGCCACGGAATGCAGGCTGCCCTGGTCCACATAGGTGAATTCCGGCATTGGATGGGATTCGCCGGAGAACAGGAAGCCCTGCTCCTTCTCCTGATAGAAGAAGGTATAGATACCGGCCACGCGCAGCTGGCTGTCGATACGCATACTGCGTACCACATCCGTGCCCACCTTCTCCGGCTGAACATCCGTAGACAGGATGACGGTGGCTTCTGTTTTATAAACGTTCAGGGAGAAAAGCAGTCCCTCCCGCAGGGAGACAGACTTGTCCAGGTAATAGTGCTGATACTCCTGACCGTCCTTGCTGACGGAGAGAACGCACATATTGCCGGAGCAGCTCAAAAGGGTATCTGCTTTTGTCCGAAAGACGGCAGCTTCAGGCTGGGGAAGCTTGATCTGGACGGCATTTTTGGGAGGTGTCTGATTGGCCTGGGCACGCTCGGGAAGGACTGTGCCGAACCCCTGAAAATTCACCTGATTCAAGTTCTGAATCACAGCGCATATGCTCCTTTCGTATAAACCGTAACGCTGGATGATGGCAGAAGAATTCCGCGTTGCCGGAAAACATCCCGACAAAGCAGATGGGCTTTTGTGTCAACGTCAGCGAGAATATTATACAAGATGGAATTGAAAATGGCAAATGATTATTCGCCAAATTTTACACCGTCTTTTCGTAAAAAATGTCCATGCCAAATTTTCAGCATGGACATTGTGTATTCTGCTCAATCCTCGTCCGGGGTCACAGGGGTGATGGCAGCGCCGTATTTTGCGAAGACAGGCTCGGCAAACACGGACCACAGCAGCATCAGGCAGGCCGGTGCGGCAAAGATCCAGATGGGATAATTCCAGGTGAAGACCGCCAGGGCCACCGTGCAGGCGGCAATCCCCAGGGAACGGAAAAAATGGGCAATGACAAAGCGCACCGCAGTGCCCGTCAGAGCCAGGAAAGAAAAAGTGAACCGGGAGATGATGGCGGCGCTCCAGCAGGCGGCACCGATGGGCAGGAGCATTCCTGCCAGGTAAACGCCTGCATACAGGCTAAAGCCGCTGTCCTGCCGGGCCATGGTCAGCAGCACCGCCAACAGATAGCCGAAAAAGCCCAGCACCGCGCCCCAAAGCAGGGTGGAGAGGATGCCGCTTTTCCACTCCGCACGGAAGGTCCTGAAAAAGCGCTTGTAGGGCCCTTCTTCCCGATAGCGAATGCCATGGACCACGGCGTCATACAGCGCCGCCGTAGCCGGGAACAGGGTAACCACTGGCAGGCAGCACAGCAGCCAGCACAGCGTCAGGCCAACCACATCCGTAACGGTGTTCAGAACGGTCCAGACCAGGCCATAAGGCCGAAAAATTGAGCGAAACATCAGCCTTCCAAAACCTCCGTGATCTCTGTGGGGCCTTCCAGCAGCAGGCGTGTCACTTGCTCGCTCCCCTCTACCCAGACCCGCAGCGTGCCGCCGGGGACCTGGGCGGTAAGCTTGTTTTCGGGAAGCAAGCCCATTTTCCACAGGACGCAGGCGGTGGAGCCGCAGCCTGTGCCGCAGGCCAGAGTGAAGTCCTCCACCCCCCGCTCGAAGGTGAGCACCTGGGCCTCTCCGGGGCCGGTCAGCCGACAATAGTTCACATTGGCCCCCTTGGGGAAGGCCGGGTCAAAGCGCAGGGCGCGCATTTCTTCCCGCAGGGCATCCTTGTGCGCGAAGAGGTCCTCCTCTGTTTCCCACAGCCGGACGGCGTGGGGCACACCGGGAGCCCCCAGCTCCACATAGGCGATATCTCCCTTGCGGTGCAGGTCCAGTACAGAAGGCAGGTTCAGGGCCACCCGGTATTGGCTCTCGTCCACCCGCCAGCCCCGGACCAGGCCTGCGGTTGCCTCAAAAACCATGGTATCCCCTGCAATGCCCTGGTCATGGGCAAACCGGCAGATGCATCGGGCACCGTTGCCGCACATTTCCCCCAGAGAACCATCGGCGTTGTAAAAGATCATTTTGAAATCGGCCTTGTCCGAATTTCCAACGGCGATCAGGCCATCTGCTCGGTGCAGGGCACACAGGCTTTTGGCAAGCTCCGGAAAATCCAGGCGCTTCCCCCGGGCATCCAGAACCACGAAGCTGTTCCCGGCTCCGTTCATGCAAAAATAAGTCATGCCTGCTCCTCCGCCAGAAGGGACTCCATATCATACAGCCCGGCAGGCTTGTCCAGGACAAACCGGGCGGCCTCCACGGCCCCATCGGCGAACATAGACCGGTTGTGGGCCTCGTGGCGCAGCGTCAGGGTCTGGCTGGGGGTGCAGATGTGGATCTCATGGACACCCACAACGTTGCCCATGCGCAGAGAGGAAATGCCGATTTCCTCCTTTGTCCGCTTGCATTCCCCGGAACGGCCGCAGTGCTCCACGGCGTTGGGCCGGACCTGCTTCACTGCCCGGAAGAGCATATGGGCGGTGCCGCTGGGGGCGTCCACCTTCCGATTGTGGTGAATTTCCAGGATTTCAATATCCGCCTCCGGGAAGGCTGCGGCGGCCTGGGCAGCCAGGCGGCACAGCACCGCAATACCCAGGCTCATATTGCCGCTGAAAAACACGGGGATTTTCCTGGCGGCATCATGAATCAGCTGTTTTTCTTCCTCCGTATGGCCTGTGGTGCCGATGACAGCGGCGCAGTTCTGTGCCACGGCGTAGCGAAGCACGTCTGCCACAGCGCTATGGTGGGAGAAATCGATGACCACCTCAGGCTTCACGTCCGGCAGCTCGGAAAAGTGCTTGCAGGCGCCGTTTTCCCCATCCACACTGACCTTTCCCACGGGGGCTTCTCCCAGGGCGGCACAGATCAGCTGACCCATAGCACCATTGGCACCGCAGACAACCGTTCTCATACGTTCACCCCCTGCTTGCGCATTTCCGCAAAGAGCTTTGCGCGGTTCTCGGGCTCCATGGGGGTCAGCGGCAGGCGGATATGCTCCTCGCCATAGCCCATGGCGCTGACGGCAGCCTTGGCAGGGATGGGGTTCACCTCGCAGAACAGGTCGTTGATCAGCGGCAGAAGCCTACACTGCCAGTCTGCAGCCTCCTGAACCCGGCCTGCAAAGAAGGCATCGGTCATGGCCACGGCCTGCTTGGGTACCACATTGCTCAGCACACTGATGGTGCCCATACCGCCCATGGCCAGCATGGGCACAGTGAGGCCATCCTCGCCGGAGTAGACGGTGATCTTGTCGCCGCACCGGGCAAACAGCTCCACCACCTGGCTCATGTTGCCGCTGGCTTCCTTAATGGCGGCAATGTTGGGGTGCTCTGCCAGTTTTTCCACCGTGGCCGGCAGCAAATTGCAGCCGGTGCGGGAGGGGACGTTGTAGAGAATGATGGGCTTGTCTACCTTGTCCGCAATGGTGGTGAAGTGGGCAATAAGGCCATTCTGGGTGGCTTTATTATAGTAGGGGGTCACTACCAGCAGGGCATCGGCCCCGGCCTGGGCGGCGCTGACGGAGAAGTTCACGGCGTGCTGGGTATTGTTGGTTCCGGTTCCGGCGATGACAGGCACCCGGCCCGCCACCCGGTCAATGGTAAAGGCAATGACCTTTTCCCGCTCCTCAGGGGTCAGGGTCGCGCTTTCGCCGGTGGTGCCAACGGCCACCAGGGCATTGATGCCGCTTTCCAGCTGGAAGTCAATAAACCGGCCCAGGGCTTCATAGTCCACCCCTTCCGGGGTCATCGGTGTCACCATGGCCGTAGCCATGCCTTTGAATATCGTTTTCTTCATAGGGATTCTCCTTTTCTAATATCGCAGTTCCCGCAAACCTTCCCCTGCGGGGAAGGGGGACCGCCGCCGTAGGCGGTGGTGGAAGAGGGGTGTTGCGTGCGAGAGCGGTTGGTAAGCTGCTTTCTTCGTAGCACTCCCGTCCGTTACGCCCCTCCTCAGTCTCGGCTGCGCCGAGCCAGCTCCCCCGTAGGGGAAGCTTCTTCTCCCAACCTTCCCCTACGGGGAAGGCATTTTACCCTGCCGTCACCTGGCAGAAATAATCATACAGCGGAATCAGCTGCTCCGTGAGCGTTCGAGCCCGGTCGCCCAGGGCGGGGCCAAAGAGGTCTTCGCTGACTTCCTCATTTCGAATGCAGCTGATGTCCCCCTTCCAGGCGAAATAGGGCTCCAGTGCGGGACTCGGGGCGGGTTTGGGGCGCTTGTAGCACTCCGCTGTGACGGGGATGCCGGTGGTCTGCTCCGTCTTGCGCAGCAGCCCCAGGAAGGGCTCCGGGGCAGCGGCAATTTTCTGGCGGAAGGCATCCATGGTAGTCACCTTGGGCCGCCAGAGGGTGAAGCCATAGCTGACGCCCTCCGGCCGGATCTCAAAGAACAGGCAGGGATTTTCCGCCCACCAGTCCACATCCTGCCGGATACAGCACCAGAGGCTTTCCTTATAGGGCAGCGGATGGTGCAGCCGGGCATCCCGATAGATGCGGGAGACCTTTAAAATGCTGCCCGGCTTTTCCAGAAAGGGCTCAAAGAGCAGCTGGCCCAGTTCCTTCATGGGGGTATAGAGGGTATCTACATATTGCTTTTTGTGCTCCAGGAACCAGTCCCGGTTGTTATTCATGCGAATGCCCCAGAGAAAATCAATGGTTTCCGGGGTAAAACCTTCAAACATAGCTTTTTCCTTCTTTGTTCAGCGTGCATATTCCGGCGGATCGTTCATCCAGATCAGCCTGTTTTTATCCTTTTCCGGAACCTCCCGGTCCGGAAGCTCCAGAGCGTAGCGCTCGTAGGCATTGATGATCGTGGTTCCGTTATAGGTTTGCAGCCTGGGAATGCCCTGCCCGTAGGTCATATGGACGTGGCCATGGACGTGGTAGGTAGGCTGATACTTGTCCAGGAAGGCCCGCAGGGAGGGGAAGCCCCAGTGGGCAACGTCCTCACTGTCCCCCAGTCCCTCGGCCGGAGCGTGGGTGACGAGAATGTCAACGCCCCCTGCCTTGCGGATGGGCCAGCGCATTTTGAGAATGCGGCCCCGCATCTGCCGGTCTGTGTACTGGTGCTCGCCCGGATGGTATTTGAGGCAGCCCCCCAGGCCCATGATCCGCACACCGTTGTATTCCACCACGCGGCCGTCGATGCAGTCGCAGCCCTCGGGTGGGTTGCTGCCGTAGCGGGTGTCGTGGTTCCCGTGGACATAGAGCACGGGGCACCGGGCCATGGTCACCAGAAAGCTCAGATAGCTGGCCTTCAGGTCCCCGCAGGATATGATCAGCTGATAGTCAGCCAGACGGCCCGGCACATAGTAGTCCCAAAGGGCGGGGCATTCTTCGTCGGAGAGAAAGAGTATCTTCATGTGTCGCCCTTCTTCCCGCTGTCCCGGTAGATGCCCAGCTCCTTGACCATGGCCTGAGAGATGGGGAGAATATCCGCCTCTGCCGGAAGCCCGCCCAGCACATTGTCGCAGAGCCAGTCCATGTGCAGCAGCTCATCCGGGGTGAAGCTGTGGGTTCCGTCGTTCTTCACGGTGCCGTCCTGGGCAGTGATCCGCCGGGCAAATGGGTCAACCATTCGGGTGGCCAGGCCCATCTGCAAGTACCCGGCCAGGGTCCGCAGCCCTGTAGGCAGCCGGTCCGACAGGTTCACGGAAATGACTCCGCTGTCCATACCCAGCCAGTAGTTCAAGGCGGTATAGCCGGTTTTTTCGCTTTTCCAGGTGCCGGAGAATATGGAATTGAGCACATATTCATAGAACTTGCCCCATACCCATACCGGAGAGCCCAGGGGGACCAGCTCCCCCTTGTCGTCCATCAGATAGGTGCCGTAGCTGCAAAAATCCAGATACATCCGGTTCTGCCCCGGCGCATCCCGGTTGGAGATCACGCGGATGCCGTCGGCAAAGAAATCCGCCTGGGGGTTGCCTGCCACACAGGACCACCGCAGCTCGATCTGTGCCCGAGGATTGGTCAGCTGTGCCCCCAGGGCGAAGGCGTTGATATTGGCCAGCTGCCCATAGATGGGATAGGAGGCAATGTAGCCGATGCGGTTATTCTGGGCCAGTGCGCCTGCAATGGCGCCGGTAATAAATTTGCCCTCGTAGACCCGGCCATAGTAGGACCGGACACTGGAATAGGGCTGGTCCACGGAGCAGTTGAGAAATTGAACCTTGGGATATTCAATGGCGGCCTTCAGCGTAGGTGCCCGCAGCAGCGGCGCGGTGGTGAAAACCACCTGGGCTCCATCCTTCACCGCCTCTTCCAGCAGCCGGGTGGCCTCCTCTGGGGTGTCGGCATTGAAATAGCTGCGGACGGTGAGCTTGTTGCCCAGCTTTTCCACAAGATATTCCTTGCCCTGCTCATGGCCCAGCACCCAGCCGCTGGCCGCCGGGGAAAGCTGGTGGACGAAGGCCACATTCAGATAGACCGGCGTGGCCAGTCGGGAGAAAATGCCGCTCTTTCCGGTGTCTGTGGTGGTTTGGACCTTGATGGAGTCGTGACTGGCGGCGGAGAGCATATCATAGCGCATGGCTGTCAGGGTTTTCCGGATCTCAGAGACGGAGAATCGGCCCAGGTCCTTGTAGCTGTACAGCTGGAGCCACAGCAGCAGCGCCTCCTCGGGAAGTACGTCCTCCTGCAGGGAACCCAGCTGGGAAAAGGCATCCCGAAAATAGGAATAGTAGGCGTTAAAGGTCCGCCGCTCCTCCTCCGTCCAGCTTTCTCCAGGCTCTTTGCCCACGGCCTGCAGCAGTTTGGCATAGTCACCGGGTCTGCGGAACTGAACGGTATAGAGCCTGCTGGCCTTAAAGAAATCCAGGAATTCGTAGTAGGCCTGAATGCGCGGCGTGCCGTCCATGGGCGGCACGATCCGGTGCACCGTGGCGGGGATCCTTGGCGCACCGAAATAGCGCAGCACGGATACCCGCTTGTTGCCCTCCTGGACATAGAATCTGCCCAGATATTCATAGCAGATAATGGGCTCCCGGATGCCAACCTCTCCCAGGTGGGCGACGCACAGGTTTGCCCACTTGTTTGCAAATTCCGACTGGGGACTCAGCAGCGGCAGAAAGCTGGGGGAAAAGGCGGTGATGCGCCCGGCGGACTTTGTACCAATGATTTGCTGGGAAGGAATTTCCAGTACGCCCAGATCCTGCACCACATTGGTGCTGTTATCCGGCAGGATCTCGTCCAGCACGACGGGATTGGTGCTCTTCCCCCGGGCGGACAGCTCTGCAACCTCCCGCTGCCCAAGCTTCAGCGCATGGGTATATTCATCAAGCCCAATTTCAATTCCCATGGGTGGTTCCTCCTCGCCAAAAATATACTTATATAATACCCCATTTCCCGCCGAAAAGCAACTGGCATTCCCACCTGCCGAGGGGCAAAACTGTTTGCCGTGTGCAGGCGGCGGCAATTTTACCTCGCAAAATTTACACCCCCTGTTGTGGAGCGCGATGCGCTGCTACCAACAGGGGGTTCTTCTATGAATCACGAACAATATATACAGGCTGTGCTGCTGGTTCGAGTGCTGACCCGGGCGATTTCTATGCGGGTTGAACCGTTCTCCGGGAATGCTCTATATTACCCTCGGAGAACTGGGACTATGGAGCAGTATAAAACGGTGAAGGAGGTGTGCGCCTTGACCGGACTTACAGGAAAGCATTACGTTGATGAGGGAACGGAATGCCTCTCGGCTTTGTCCGGGCCGCGCAGCCATGGCGCGCATCATTCTGTTCGCTGCTTTTTCTTTTGTCTGATGCGCACCATTGACGTACTCCCTTCAAATGCCGCATTTTATTTCAAATAACACTTGCAAAACCGCAATTCCGGTGCTATAATACCAAAGTAATATTCAAAAGCTGCGATTGGGCTGCCTTTTGTTGGTTTGCATTTCAGAGAGCGGGGGCTGGTGGGATCTCCGTATGTGCAGCAAACAGGCTTTCTCCCAGGAGCCGCCGCCTGAAATCACAAAAAACGCAAGTAGGGTTGGTCGGGTGACGCCGTTATCCGTCTGGGGCGTGTCTGCGCCCGAAGAGTGTGCCGGTTTCCGGCAAATGCGGGTGGTACCGCGGAAGGTTTGCCTTTCGTCCCGAATGTGGGATGGAGGGTATTTTTTATACCCAAAATCACCTTTCTTTACTAGGAGGAAGCATTATGAAAGAACAATTGGAGAGCATCCGCCTCAAGGCCATAACTGCCTTGGAGGATGCCGAAACCCCTGCCGCTCTGGAAGAGCTGCGGGTGAAGCTGCTGGGCAAAAAGGGCGAGCTCACCGCCGTCTTAAAGCAGATGGGCAAGCTCAGCGCCGAAGAGCGGCCTGTCATGGGCCAGATGGCCAACTCCGTCCGCTCCGCCATTGAGGAGAAGCTGGAAGAGCGCAAGGCCACCATCCACGCCGCCGCTCTGGAGGCAAAGCTCTCCGCCGAGGCCATTGACGTGACCATCCCCGGCGAGAGCTACTGCGTGGGCCATCAGCATCCCATGAACCAGGTGCTCCAGCAGATCAAGGACACCTTTGTGGGCATGGGCTACCAGGTTGTTGAAGGCCCTGAGGTGGAGCTGGCGGACTACAACTTCACCCGGCTGAACATCGAAGAGGGCCATCCCTCCCGGGACCGCTCCGACACCTTCTATTTCACCGATGACGATTCCGTGCTGCTGCGGACCCAGACCAGCCCCATGCAGATTCGGGTCATGGAAAACACCAAGCCCCCCATCTGCATTCTGGCCCCCGGCCGGGTGTTCCGGAAGGATGAGGCCGATGCCACCCACTCCCCCATGTTCCATCAGATCGAGGGCCTGGTGGTGGCAGAGAACATCACCATGGGCGACCTGAAAGGCGCCCTCATCGGCATCATGCGCAAGATCTACGGCCACGATGCCCAGATGCGGTTCCGTCCCCACCACTTCCCCTTCACTGAGCCCAGCTGCGAAATGGATATGCAGTGCCACAAGTGCCACGGCGTGGGCGAAATTGACGGTCAGGTCTGCTCCACCTGCCACGGCGAGGGCTGGATTGAGCTGCTGGGTGCCGGTATGGTCCACCCCACGGTTCTGGAAAACTGCGGCATTGACCCGGAGAAATATTCCGGCTTTGCCTTTGGCCTGGGCCTGGAGCGCATGGCCATGGGCCGGCTGAAGATCAACGACCTGCGTCTGATCTTCGACAACGATGTCCGGTTCCTGAACCAGTTCTGAGGAGGGAAAGAAAATGAAACTGAACAGAAAATGGATCAATGAGGAGTTCGTGGATCTGCACGAGGTCTCCGATAAGGAATTTGTGGAAACGCTGACGGTCTTCGGCCAGAAGGTAGAGACCTGGGAGCGCATGGATGCGGAAATCAAGAATGTGGTGGTGGGCAAAGTCGTGTCCATCGTCCGCCACCCCAACTCTGACCATATGTTCATCTGCCAGGTGGACGTGGGCCAGGCCGAGCCCGTACAGATCGTCACCGGCGCCCAGAACGTCCACGAGGGCGACCTGGTACCCGCCGCCCTGCACAACTCTTATCTGCCCGGCGGCGTACACATCACCAAGGGCAAACTCCGGGGTGAGGTGTCCAACGGTATGCTCTGCTCCTTCGCGGAACTGGGCCTGACCCAGAACGATCTGCCCGGCGTCTTCGCCGACGGCATCTGGATTCTGGAGCCAGACGCAGGTAAGCCCGGCGACGACATCAACAAAATCATCGGCAATGACGACACCGTCGTTGACTTCGAGATCACCAACAACCGCCCTGACTGCTACTCCATCATCGGCCTGGCCCGGGAAACAGCCGCCGCCTTTGGCAAGCATATGCGCCACCACGATCCCGTGGTCCACGGCTCTGATGCAGGCTCCATCTTCGACCACCTGGATGTGGAAGTGGAGGCTGAAAATCTGTGCAACCGCTACACCTCCCGGATGATCGCCAACGTGAAGATCGGCCCCTCCCCCAAGTGGATGCGGCAGCGTCTGCGTGCCAACGGCGTCCGGCCCATCAACAACATCGTGGACATTACCAATTATGTCATGCTGGAATACGGCCAGCCCATGCACGCCTTTGACTACCGCTATGTCTCCTCCGGCAAGATCGTGGTTCGGGAAGCCCGGGAGGGCGAGTCCATGACCACCCTGGAGGGCACCCAGCGGGCCTTGAAGCCCGGTATGCTGGTCATTGCCGATGAGAATAAGCCCATCGGCCTGGCAGGCATCATGGGCGGATTGAATTCCGAAATCCGGGACGACACCACCATGGTGGTCTTTGAGTCCGCCAATTTCAACGGCACCTCCATCCGCCAGACTGCTCTGGCTCTGGGCATGCGTACCGAGGCCTCCGGCAAGTTTGAAAAGCACCTGGATCCCATGCTGACCGTTCCCGCCGTGGAGCGGGCCTGTGAGCTGGTAGAGCTGTTGCAGTGCGGCGATGTGCTGGACGGCATGATCGACGTCATCAACAATGTACCCCAGCCCAGAACCGTCAAGCTGGAGCCGGAGAAGATCAATAAGCTTCTGGGCACCAATATTCCCAGAGAGGATATGGTGAAGTATCTGGACCTGCTGGAAATTCCCGTCCAAGGCGACGATATCCTGGTTCCCTCCTTCCGGCCGGACCTTGTTCGCATGGCGGACATCGCCGAGGAGGTTGGCCGCAGCTACGGCTACAACGCCATCCCCGTCACCGATTTCAAGATTTCTACCCAGGGCGGCTATTCCGAGGAGATGAAGCTGGAAGCTAAGGCGGGTACCCTGTGCCGGGCCATGGGCTACAGCGAGATCATCACCTATTCCTTCGTCTCCCCCACGGTGTTTGACCAGATCCGCATTCCCGCAGACAGCCCTCTGCGCAATGTGCTGAAGATTCAGAATCCTCTGGGCGAGGATACCTCCATTATGCGGACCATTGCCCTGCCCTCTATGCTGGAGATCCTCAGCCGGAACAATGCCTACCACAACAAGGCTGCCAAGCTCTATGAAGTCGCCAAGGTCTATCTGCCCGTAGAGGGCGAGAAGCTGCCCAGAGAGCCCAAGATGCTCATGTTCGGCACCTACGGCTCCGGCGAAACCTTCTTCACATTGAAGGGCGAGCTGGAAGCCATCTTCGCCGGTCTGCGGCTGAAGAAGGTGGAGTACACCGCCGAGAAGAACAATCCCAGCTACCATCCCGGCCGCTGCGCCAAGCTCAGCGTGGACGGCGCGGACATCGGCGTCATGGGCCAGGTGCATCCCCTGGTCGCCAAGAATTATGGCATGGACTGCGAGATCTACTGCGCCGAGCTGAATTTCTCCGAAATGCTCTGCCATCTGCTGCCCGAGCCCACCTATGTGCCCCTGCCCAAGTATCCGGCTGTCAGCCGTGACCTGGCCATCGTGTGCGACGAGGCCATCACCGTGGCCCAGGCCGAGAGCATCATCTCCCAGGCCGCCGGAAAGCTGCTGCGGGACGTGAAGCTCTTCGATATCTACCGGGGCGTGGGCGTGCCCGCCGGAAAAAAGAGCATGGCCTTCTCCCTGGAGCTCCGGGCCGACGACCGGACCCTGACCGACGCCGACTCCGAGGGCGTCACCGCCAAGGTCCTTTCCGCCCTGGAAGAAAAGCTGGGCGCTACCCTGCGCTAAGGCCCTGACAATTGCATAGAAAATCCCCCTGCCGCATAGCTTTGCGGCAGGGGGTGTTCTCTTATGGAACAGGAATTATTCTTTGGGGACAGGTCTGTGGGCCGCGTTCTGGTAGAGCGGCAGGGGCTATACTACGTCTTCCGCTGCCGCTGCACGCTTTCCGGAGAGACAGCCTTCCGGCTGTTTGCAAGCTGTGGAGAAAAGCAGGAGGACTTAGGAGTTCTGGTGCCCATAGGGGATTCCTTCGGCCTGGACACCCGGCGGCCTGTAAAGCGCCTCGGCGAGGGAGTGCTGTCCTTCCGCCTGGTGAGCAAGCACGATGCACCGCGCACCCACTTTGCCCCCATCTCCCCGGAGGAGCCCTTCGCCTACCTGCAGCGGCTCAAGGACGCCTATCTGGCCGAAAAGGACGGGCAGATAGGGGCGCAATGGGAAGAATCGCGCTAAAGCTCCACAAATTGATCCAGGTGGAAAAAGTACAGCAGGGCCTTTTTGACCTTTTTTTCGTAGATACGCTCCAGGGCCTCCTTATAGGTCTGCACCTGGGTGCGGTAGCGGTCTACGGTCTGGGGCAGGGTATCGGGGGTGACGCGATCCGTCTTGAAGTCCAGCACCGTAATGCCGTCCTCCTCCACAATGGCGCAGTCCACAACGCCCTGCAAAAGCACCCGCTCTCCCTCCAGCCCGGCGCCATAATGGCGGCCGTCATCCAGAATGGAGAACTTGAATTCCCGCAGGAGCTGCCCGCCCAGCCGCAGCTTCCAGCCTATATCCGATTCGAAGAACCGGGCGATCTGGGTGCAATTGACGAGCTTGCCCTCCTCCTCCGTCAGGAATTCCTCGGCTACCAGCCGGTCGATCTCCTGGCGGACGCTTTTTTTGTCTCCGCAGGCCTCAAAGTGGAGGTACTGCATGGCCCGGTGCATAGCACTGCCATAGGCCCGCCCGTCCCGGGTTTTTTCCAGAAAACCGGGGGTCCGCCAGACCCGCTGGGGCTGGCGCTCCTCCGGGGCATCCTGCGCAGCCTCCTGGTCCTTGTCCCGGCCCTTCCGGGCAGTTGCCGTCTGCTTGGAGGGGGCAACCGCCGCCTGAGGGTAGGGATAGGCAAAGGCCAGGGCCTGCCGCAAGGCCTGCATGGTCTGCTCCGGCAGAGGCTGGGGCTGCTGCCGGGGAGCTTCCCGGGCAGTGGTCTGCTCCTCTATTTCCTCCGGAACCACACGGATGGTCCAGGGGCAGCCGTCAGAAGGGGCGACCTCATGGGTCTGGGCCAGGTCCCGCAGCTGTCCAGCCTCCGGGCGGTCCAGAGCCGCAAGCAGGATCCAATGGCCCATGCACTGGGCCTCCCGGCACAGTGCCTCCATGCCCCGCATGGAAAGCGTAGATGCCAATACATCAATCGCCTTAGGACCGTTGGCATTGGGTACGGCATAGGTCATCACCAGCCGATCCTTTGGCCGGGTCATGGCTACATACAGCACCCGCATCTCTTCACTGACCGTCTCCTGCCGGATCCTGTCCGCAATGGCCAGTTTTCCCAAGGACGGATAGCGGATACGCTTCTCCGGATCCGCCATCTGGACCCCCAGACCCAGGGACTTGTGACACAGCAGCTGCTCTCCGGCATCGATCATATTGAACCGGTGGGACAGGTCCACCAAAAACACCACCGGGAATTCCAGGCCCTTGGACTGGTGGATGCTCATAATAGTCACGGCATTTTCGTCCTTCGCCGCCGCCCGGGACAGTCCCTTTTCCGCAGACCGCTCCAGGTGCTCCAGGAACCGCTCCAATGTGCACAGCTGCCCCTGCTCGAAGCTTGCAGCCAACAAATAGAACTGGCGCAGATTCTCCTTGGCAGCGCTCCCCTGGGGGCCTGCCCCATAGATGCTTTCCAGGTCCGTCTCCGCAAAAATCAGCTCCAATAGCTCTGTCAGCGTCCCCATGCGGGCGACGCTGCGCAGCCGGTCCAGCAGCCCCAAAAAGGCCCTGACCTTGGGGCTGTCGCTTTCCAGCATGGCATCAAAGAACCGCTCCTCCCGGGAGCCGGCCCGGATTTGCCCCAGGTCCTCTGCCGTGAAGCCAAACAGCGGGCTTGCCAGGCACCCCAGCAGCGGGATATCCTGCCTGGGGTTGGAAACGGTCTGCAAAAGGCTTTGCAGGGTCGCGATCTCCGGGCTTGCCAGAATATCTACCCCCGCATCCGTGCGGCAGGGAATGCCCTGCTTTTCCAGCGCCTGCTGGAATGCCGCTGCCCGGGAGCTGGGGGAGCGCATAAGGAGCACAATGTCCCCTACCGTAACGGGCCGCAGCCCCTTATCCCCCCGGATAGGCGTGCCGCTTTCCAGCATCTGGCGAATGCGTTTTGCCACAAAGGCCGCCTCTCCCGCCCTGCTGTCCTGGGCCCCGGTGAGGACCCACAGCTCTGCAGCAGGGTCCGGCAGCTTCTCCCGGGGCACACCCTCCTGCAGGGCCTCTGCAGGGCCATAGTCGAGCCCCCCCACAGCCTTCGTCATGCAGTGGGAGAAGACATAGTTCACCGCCTCCACAATTTCCGGACCGGACCGGAAATTGTGGCTCAGCAGCACCTTCCGGCCCTGCTCCGGCCGGGCCGTCTCGGCGGGGCCATAGGCATCGTACTTTTTCAGAAAAATACCGGGATCTGCCTGGCGGAACTGGTAGATGGACTGTTTGACGTCGCCCACCAGGAAGCAATTCTGCTTTTCCCGGGTCAGGCTGTCAAAAATCGCATCCTGGACGCCGTTGGAGTCCTGGTATTCGTCCACCAGCACCTCCCGGAACCGCCGCCCAACCTCCACCGCCACCGCCGTAGGGGCAGACCGGTCCTTACCCAGCAGCAGGTCCAGGGTCCGGTGCTCCAAATCGCTGAAATCGAGAATATGCCTCTGCTTTTTCAGCTTCTCATACTCCGCCGAAAACTGCCGCACCAGCTTCACCAGGCCCCGCTGGGCCTGGGCACAGAGGTCAAAATCCCCGGCGATCTCCGCAGAGGTCCTGCCAAAAACCTTGGCCCGATTGCCAAGCTCCGTCTTGAAGCCCTCCCGGACGGGCTTGATGAGCGCCTTCGCATCCTCGTCCACATTCTTTTTTGGGAAATCCAGCCGTCCAAAGCTGATCCGGATGCGCGCCGCCACCTGATCCCAGGTCCGGCTCCCTCGGAGATATTTCGCCGCGGCCAACAGATTTTCCAGATTGGCGCGGACCTTTTCCATATCTCCCGCCGCCCGGACGCAGCGCTCCAGAGCGGGAATATAGCTATCCAGCCAGATAAACAGGCTCTCCATCAGGGCTCTGCCCCAAACCGTTTCCCCCACGTCCTCCGGCAGGCTTTCCGAGGATTCCAGGCAGCTCTCCAGCCATTTCTCAGGGTCTTTGTGGCAGCGGGCGCTGGCATAGACCTTTTCAATGATCTCCCCCATCTGCTTGTCGCTGCGGCCCAGGTTCTGGCTGTCCGTAAAGGCACAGAAATCCTGGTCGGTCTGCAGGGTACTGTAGGCCCGCTCCAGCATCTCCTCCATGGCCTGCTGCCGCAGCTCCCGGGCCACATCCTCATCCGCAACCCGAAAATCCGCATCCAGATTCAGCCGGTAGGCATATTCCCGCAGCAGGTCCCCACAAAAGCCATGGACCGTGGAAATTTTGGTCAGATACAGGCGCTGAAGCTGCTTTTGCAGGTGACTGTTCTCCGGATCCTGGGCGATACGCTCCGTAAGCTTCTTGGCGATCTTCGCCCGAAGCTCCCCGGCCGCGGCCCGGGTATAGGTAATGACCAGGAATTCATCCAGCTGGGCCGGGTCGTTGGGGTCCGTCAGATATGTCATGAGCCGGTCCACCAGGACCTTGGTCTTGCCGGAACCGGCAGCAGCGCTGACCAGCAGCCGCCCGCCCCGGTTTTTCACCGCAAGAGCCTGGGCAGGGGTCAATTGCTCAGCCATGGTGCTTGCCCTCCTTTTCCGCCGTTTCTACCGTTTCCCAGAAACGCTTCTCGTCGATCTTTTCAAAATTCCGCCGCCGGGCATTCTGTTCCGGGTGGCATACCGCCCCATAGGGGCAGAAGGTGCAGGGATCAAAGGACGTACCCCGGGTATAGGGATCAGGGGTCACATCGCCGGAAGCAATGTCGTTCACCGTGTCGGTCAGCAGGCCGAAGACATAGCTTTCCAGCTTCCGCAACTGCGCCCGGTCCGCCCGGAAGGCATCCTGCAGCACCTTTTTCTTTACATCCTCGGGCTCCATTGCCTCCAGAATCTTACCGTCGTTCAGCAGCATTCCGGACCGCTGCCATGCCTTGTGCCGTTTTTTTTGCAGCTCCGAGCCATCCGCATCTCCCTTGACGGGAAGATACGGCGCCCGGGCCGGGAAATATTCCACACCGGCGGGATAGCACCGGGTGCCAAAGAATACATCCCCGCTTTGTTCCAGAGCGAACAGATACAGCAGCATTTGCAGCCCAACGCCCTGGGTCACATCACATAGGTCCAGCGCCTTTTGGCCGGTTTTGTAGTCCACCACCCTGAAATAGGGGCTCCCCGGCCCCTGCCAGGCATCCACCCGGTCGATTTTGCCCTGGAGCGCCGCTTTCATGCTTGCCCCGGGGATCTGGATCCAGGGCAGGGTTCCGTCCTCGCCGAAGGACACCTCTTCGCCCACCGGCTGGAACTGCCCCTCGTGAAGCTCTCTCCACAGCTCCTCCACGATCATGGTAAGCTCCCGCTGGTTCCGGGTCATCATGGTTTGCACCCGGGCGGATTCCAGCGCGCTGAACCGCTCCTTCCGGTAGCGCTCCGCGCTTTCCCGGGCAATGCACTGGGTCTCCTCCAGCGAAACGGCATGGAAGCCTCCCTGCCGCCGGACACAGCGCACCGTATCCTCCAGCACCGCATGGACGAAGATGCCGAACTCCGCCGGATCCACCTGGGCGGGCTTCCGCTCCTTGGCCTTCAGACCGTATTTCAGGAAATACAGCAGCCGGCACTCCGCCTGGGTATCCACCTGGGAGGCGGACAGCCGAAGCTCCCGGCCATAGAGGCCTTCCAGCGTTGACCGCTGCAGGCCTCCCAGCCGGTAGTCCTGCCGGGACAATATCTCGGCGCAGGATTCCCCTGCCCCCAGCGCCTCCGCCAGCTCCGGCAGCCTCTGCTGAGCAAACCAGGCGCCTGCCTCCCGCTTCCCCGCCATGGCAAATTCCAGCTGCACATCCGCTTTTTCCGGTCCGCCGCAGAGCTCGCTGAGCCGGGAAAACAGGTAGGAGGGCTGCTCGTCACTGCAATACACGCGGACGGACCGCTCCGCACCGCAGAGCACGCCGTAGATCTCCGCAAATTCCTCCTGAATGCCCTCTTCTCCGCCGCCTGTCAGATGAACATCCAGCTTTCGCAAAGCCATACGCTCCTGGTCCGTCAGCACGCCCTTGGAGCCGGAATAGCCGGGGAAGCTTCCTTCTCCCGCTCCCAGCACAAGCAGATGCCCGGCCTCATGGCACCGCAGGGCGGAAATCGGGCCCATCTGCACCGCATCCAGCACCGGCGGAATGGTACCCACGTCATACTGGCTCAGCAGCAGCCGCAGAAGCCGCCGGAACTGCTCCGGCTCCCAGCGAGTCTGGCCCAGCACATCATGCATCTGCTCCAGGGCCGACACGAGAATTTCCCAGAGCTGGTTTATGATCTGTGCCTGCCGATACGCGCCCCGGGCATCCAGCTCCCGGGCCTGTTCCTCCAGGCGACGCTCCATTTGCAGCTCCTCCAGGAAACGGAAAAGCCCCTTCACCTGGTCCGCCAGGGGTTTCCCGTCGGAAAGACTTTTGCGCAGCCGCTCCAAAGGCTCTGCAACCTCTCGCCGCAGAGCGTTGAGCTCCTCCAGCTGTGCCTTCTGCTTCGCCGTCAGAGGCTTTTTTTCCATCTCCTTGGAGAAGCCACCCGGGTGCTTGGTCCAGGGCGCAAGCCACTGCTTGTCCCGGATGGACCATAGATAGACATAATTTTCCAGCTTATCGCATCGGTCCGCATCCAGGGGCGACATGGCAGAGCGCAGGTAGCGCTGCATGGCCTTTGGCTCAAAATCGGAGTCCGCCGCCTCCAGGGCCGCAACCACGGTAGCAATGACGCTTTGGCGCAGAATATCCTGGGTTCCCGCCTGATACAGAGGGATCCCCATGCGGCGGAAGATCATCTCCGCAGGACCGGCATAGCTTGCCATATCCGTCACCACCAGGGTGATATCCCGGTACCGGCAGCCCTCCCGGATCAGACGTGCCGCCTCCAGGGCCGCCGCCATGGTCTCCTGCCAGATATTCTCCGCCCGGTAGGTGTGCAGCACATCCTTGGCAGCCCCGGCCGGAATCGCCCCCTGGAACAGCCGCTCCCTGGTCAGAGCCAGAGCATCATTCGGGGATCCCAGGCAGCAAACCTCCGCCCGGACGCCCCGGCGCTTGGCGATACGGTAAAGCTCTCCGGCGGTCTTGCCCGGCTTTTCAAAGGCCAGCAGAGAAGAATCCACCTCATCGCAGTTCAATGCAACGGTGACCATGGAGCTGGTACAGATCAGGTGCTCCAAAACAGCCAGATTCTGCCGGGTAAAGTCCGGGAAGCCGTCTATGTAAAACACATGGTTTTCGCCGTAATCGCAGTCCTCCAGCCGCTCCAGCAGCCAGGTCATCTGGTCCCGGGGGTCTCGCCTGCCCTGGGCGCAGAGGCTGTCGTAGCTCTCCATAAGCAGTCCCAGCTCCTCCAGCTTCTGGGCCAGGCTTCCCGCAGTCCGGGCGGCAGCGGCCTTCAGCTCCTCGGGGGTGATGCAGCAGCGCTTGAATTCGTCCACCGCGTCCACCAGCTCCTTGAGGAACTCCGGCTTGCTCTCCAGGGCGGCATAGGCTTTCAGCCGGCTGGAAAGCTGCCGGGCTGCCGCCGCCATAGCCACCACCCGGCCGCCGTTATCCAGGCACTGCATACCGGCGCAGCCCACCTCCTCCGCAACGGCCCGGCAAAGCCGGGAGAAGGACAGGACCTCCGCATACCTGCTGGCCGTATCCCCGGCGGCTGCGCAGAGAGCTCGCTCCATCTCGTGGCTGATGAGCTCCGGCACGATGAGCACGGTGCCCTCCTGCCGGGCCGCCACGTTTCCGCTGACCTCGGAGAGTATTTTTCTGCGAAGGACCTTCCAGTCCTTCCCCAAAAGCAATCGAAGCATACTTGGGCTCCTTTCTGTTTTAGGCTCGGCATTTGCCGAGCCTGAGGGGTCTCGGCTTTTCGGAACGAAAAGCCTCCGCTGCAAATAGAGTGTCAATCCGCTGTCCCGGCAATTCGCCTGCGGCGATGCTTGGCCAAAGGCCAAGCATAACCCCTCAGTCAGCTATGCTGACAGCTCCCGCTTTCTGGGGAGCCATAATTTCTTCCACCCACTGTTTGACCCCGTCCAGCTTTTCCAGGACGAAGAAGCGCAGCCGGCGCTCTGTGCCGGTTTCCAGGCAGCTCTGCGCTCCGTAGCACAGCTTGGGATACAGCACCCCCCACCAGTTGTGCCCTTCCCCCGCACCAATGGTCAGGCACAGGGTTTCATAGGTCCCCGAGGGCAGGTCCGGCGCATCTTCCGGTGTCCGCCGGTATGGCTCCCGCCCCAGCGTGACCCGGACCGGGTCGGACGCGCCATGGGCCTCCAGGGCCCTTTCGGCCACGGTCTGCAATTCCGGAAGCTGCTCTTCCAGCGCCTCCCGTGGAACGTCCTCCAAATCGGAGAGCACCGCATCCCGGACTTTCCTTTTGAGGCCTTGGTCCCGGTCCGAATCGGAGGCGGCGATCACACGGATCCGGACCACCTCCCGGCTAAGAGTCAGCCTGTAGGCAGCCATGGATCCCGCGAAAAAGCAAACTGCGGCCAACAGCAGACATTTGATGGTTTTTATCATAAAGAACACCGTCCAGACAAGAATATTACAGAAAGTCTGGACGGTTTTTCTTCAATTTATACGGGCTTTGCCAGGAAAATCTCAGAATAGTTTTCCTTCAGCATGTTGCAGACCACGGCACCATACTCAAAGCTCGGCATGATGGCGAAAACGGCGCTGCCGGAGCCGGTCATCTGCTGGCCCAGGGAGCCATAGCTGTTGCAGATGGACTTGATGTAGTTCAGTTCCAGATGGTCCGCTGTGACCACGGGGTCAAAGACATTGTACACATTGTCCGCGATTTTGTTCAGGTCCCCGGCAAGCAGGGCCGTCTCCATGGCCCGGTTGTCCGGGTGCAGGGGGATAGCAACGGTATCGAGCTTCTGATAGAGCTCCGGGGTGGACACGGAGAACTCCGGCTTGCAGACCACAAACACGCACTCCGGCATGTCTGGGAGCTTCCGCAGCCGCTCGCCCCGGCCCTCTACCATGGCAGTGCCGCCCACCACGCAGAAGGGCACGTCGCTGCCCACCCGGGCACCCAGCTCTGCCAATGCAAGAATGGACAGGGGGGAATCGAAGTGCCGGTTCAGTGCCCGCAGGACCGCCGCCGCATCGGCGCTGCCGCCGCCCAGGCCCGCCCCGGAGGGAATGCGCTTGGTAATGCGGATGGCGAGGCCATTGGGATCGATCTTCAGGGAATCGCAGAAAACCTTCGCAGCCTTCCATGCCAGATTTTCTGGGCCGCAGGGAATATCCTCCCGGGAACACTCCAAAACCCAGGGTTTCCCCGTGCCCACGTCGATCTCCACATCGTCTCGGATGGAAATGGTCTGCATCACGCTTTGCAGGTCATGGTAACCATCCTCCCGCTTGCCCAGCACATCCAGTGTCAGGTTCACTTTGGCAAAAGCACCTTCATAAAGGGTCGTCATTGCGCAAATCTCCTTTTTCTTGTTTTTCTCCATTATAGCGGAAATCGGCGCAAAAAGCAATGCGGGATATTTCCCGGGAAACGGGGCAGACTGGTAACAGTCTCAAAAAGGAGGGACATTAGCATTTATGGACATGATCGCGTTGATCCTATCCGTCATCGGCTGCATCAACTGGGGGCTTGTGGGTCTGTTCCGCTTTGACCTGGTAGCCTGGCTGTTTGGCGGAAGCGGCAGCCTCATCAGCCGCATTCTCTACACACTGGTGGGGCTGGCGGGGCTGTGGTGCATCACCTTTTTCTTCCGGAAGGCCGCATTCCGGGACGCTGCGTAAGGAAAGGCAGGGGCCGCTTTTAAAACGGTCCCTGCCCTTTTACATATTCGCTTTACTTCACACGGACAACGCAGCTGACGCTCTCGCCATTATAGGTTGCCGTGATTTTCGCCACGCCCTTGCCCATAGCGGTGACAACACCGTTGCGCACCATAGCAATGCTGGAGTCGCTGGTCCGCCACTTCACATCCTCGGGCTTCAAGTCACAATCCAACTCCAGGGTGGTGTAAACACCGATCTTGCCGAAGGTAATGTCGGACTTTTTCAGCTTCAGGGTGGTGCTGCCGGTGGTCGCTTCCGTAGCAGCCTCGGTGGCCACGGTAGCCTTCGTCGCCTCGGTGGTGGGCTCCGTCTGCGCCTCGATGGCCACGGTAACGGGGCACTTCAACGTCTGGTCACCGCAGGTGACGACCACGTTGGTGGTGCCATTGCCCACGGCAGTGATACAGCCGTCGGCAGTCACAGTCACAACGCTCTCATCCTCGGACCGGTACTCCACGGTATCGGTGGTGTCCTCGGGGGTGACCAGCACGTGCAGCAGCCATTTTCCCCCCTCGGAAGTCAGGGTATCCACGCCGCTGGACATGGCCAGACCCGTGCAGGGAACAGTGGGAACGGTGGTCTCCTCCTCGGTGGGAAGGGTCTGCACAGTTTCCGCCGTTACGGCAGGGGCCGTGGTCTGATTTGTATCCGCTTTCTTTCCGGGAATCAGGAACTTGACCGCCAAAAACACAGTGGCTGCCAGCACCAGGGCAATGAAAATCACCAGCACCACCACAAGGCCCACATTGGTCTTCTGGGGCTCCTCCTCATCCGGGACGGAAGCGTAATAGTCGGTGTCGTCATCCTCATCGCTGACTGCGGCATTCTTCTGGGGATTGACCGCATCAAAATCAAAGACCCGCTTTGGCTCTTTTTTCTTGCTGTCGCCATTCAGCTCCTTGGTCAGGTCGTCCAAGTCAAAGTTCTCCAGCTCCGCAGGGTCTACCGCGGGCTCCTCTGCACCGCCATCCGGCCGCCATCCGCAGATTGGACAGCAGGCGGAAGTATCCTGAAAGGCAGTGCCGCAGACTTCACAGGTGATCCGGTTCATGGAATTGCCTCCTTACGGGACGTCTTTCCTTCCAAGAAAGCATCCCTAAGATATATTTGCTCTATTATCGTCAAATTATACCACTTTTCTTTTCAGAAAACAAGCAGGAAACTGTTGATTTTTTTGTTATTTTATTTTATGATATGGGAGTCAAGGAGGCGAAAAAAATGTCTGAATCCAATCTCGTGTCCCCCCTTCTGGATGGCTTTGCTCTGGGTGCGCCCATGAGCAGTCGTCCCGGCGTGTGCTGCTGCCCCGCCATGAAGGAGGGTTCCGATCAAAAATACATCGTTAAAATTCTTTCCATGCCCGCATCCCAGACCCAGCTGGATGCGCTTCTGCTGACGGGGGCCTACAAAGACCCTGCCGCCGCTCTGGACTATTACCGCCAGAGCGCCGACGATGCCGCCGCAGAGGCAGAGTTCCTGCAGAGCATGGCAAAGCTGGAGGGCTTCTGCAGCTTTGAAGGGTGGCAAGTGGCTCCCATGAAGAAAAACCGCCTGGGCTACCATGTGTATCTGGTGAGCCGCTACACCCGCACGCTGGAAAAGGTCATGCGCAGAACCGCCATTACCCATCTGCAGGCCGTGAATCTGGGCCTGGATATGTGCGGTGCCCTGTCCCTTTGCCGTCGGGCCGGTCAGCTTTATGTGGACCTGAAGCCCACCAACATCCTGCTGAGCGAAAACGGTCACTATGAGATCGGCGACCTGGGCTTTGTATCCACCAAGTTTCTGGACTACACATCCATGCCGGACAAGTACCTGAGCCCCTACTGTGCCCCGGAGGCCCGGGACCCCATGGCCACCCTGAACCTGACCATGGACACCTACGCTCTGGGCATGATCCTTTACCGGATCTACAACGGCGGGAAGCTGCCGGAGCTGCCGGACGATCCGGCCCGGCCCCTGGAAGCGCCCCAGTACGCTGACGAGGAGATGACCTCCATCATTCTGCGCTCCCTGGCACCGGCCAAGGAGGACCGCTGGCAGGACCCTGCGGATATGGGCCAGGCTCTGGCCGCTTACCTGCAATCCGCCGCCCCCGCAGAGGAGCCCATTGCCCCCCTGGCCCCGGAGCCCCAGAGCGCACCCCAGGCGGCTCCCGAGCAGCCCCAGCCGGGCGCTGACCAGGTCCCGGAAGTGACGGAGGGCCCCCCTGCTGAGGCGTTCCCCGCCGAGACCGTCCCGGAAACAGCTCCGGAAGAAGAGATCATACCGGCAGAAGAGATTCCGGTCACGGATGGGCAGATGCCCCTGTCGGATGCCACCATCCGCATGGACCTGCCGGAGAGCAGCTCCCATACGCCGGATTCCTCCGTGCTGGACCAGGGGACGGTGCGCTTCTCCCCTGCGGGTATCGCCGTTGAAGAGCCTCCTGCGCCGGAGCAGCCCAAGGAGGAGGACGATGTGGTGTTCCCTGTCATCGCCCCCCAGATGCAGGACGATTTCGATCTGGACAGTGAGCTGGACGCGGTGAAGGACCTGCTGAAAACGCCAAAATATCCCACACAGCCTCCCCGGCCCGTTCGAAAGCCCGTCATGCAGAACGTCAGTCCCGTGGACGTGGAGAAGAATCGCCGCAGCAAGGCCCCGCTGACCATTGCCCTGGTGCTGGTTATCCTGATGGCCGTGGGCTTCTTCTCCTACTGGTTCTACAATAATTATTATCTGGTGTCCGTGAACGGCATCACCGTTTCCGGCAGCCAGACGGAGCTCACTGTGACCCTGGACACCCAGATCGCGGACAGTCTGCTCTCCGTCTCCTGCACGGATGCCTATGGCTCTGCCAAGGTTGCCCAGGTCTCCGGCGGCACCGCCGTATTCTCCGGTCTGAGCCCCAACGCCCTGTACAATATTCAGGTCCACGTTTCCGGCCTGCACAAGCTGACGGGGCAGATTTCTGATGTGTTCACCACGGAGGGCCAGACGGAGGTGGTCAGCATGACCGCCGTCACCGGCCCGGACGAGGGCAGCGCCCTGGTGAACCTGACCGTCAGCGGCCACGACCCGGAGGAATGGGTGCTCTCCGCCTCCTGTGAGGGCGAGGACAACATCATGCAGAATTTTACGGGCCACTCCGTCACCATCAAGGGCATGCACGTGGGCAAGGAATACACCCTTCGGCTCACCGCTGCCGACGGCTCCCAGCTGGCAGGCCAGACCACCATGAAATATACGGTGCTCAGCCTCGTCTCTGCCAGCAACCTGGAGGTCATCTCCCGGCTGGACGGAGACCTGACCGTGGGCTGGGATGCACCGGACACCCCTGTGGAGAGCTGGACCGTCCGCTGCTACTCCGACGACTATGACGAGACCCAGACCGTTGTATCCACCCTGGCCACCTTCCGGGGCACCAGCTATGACAAGGCCTATACCATTGAGGTCACCCCTGCCGGCATGACCCAGCCCTCCCGGCTGAACATCTCCGCCAACCCCATCACCGTCACCGACTTCCACTTCACGGAGAACGAAGAGGGTGGACTGGACGTGAGCTGGGACTTTGAAGGCAACGCCCCCAGTGAGGGCTGGCTGCTGATGTACTCCATGAACAGCTCCGATGCCACCAGCGTTGTCAAGTGCAGCGAAGCCAAGGGGACCATCGTCCCCCGCATCCCGGATACAACCTACAACATCACCCTGCAGCTGACCTCTGACACCTCCATCTTCGGCGGGACCCGGAGCTACACCACCGCCGCCGCAGAGACCTTCTCCACCCAGGGTCTGTCCGCTGACAAGATCCAGTCCCGGCTGCTCAAGACCCCGGACGGCACCAAATGGCTGGCCGACGATGTGAAGGAGGAGGATTACGCCACCACCTTCCAGTCCGGCGATAAGCTCTCCATGGTGCTGGAGGCAACCGTCAAATTCTATGTGGAGCACGAGGACATCGACGTTATGTACGTCTATCGGGATGCCGACGGCAATCCTCTGCCCAACCTGGTATCCGAGGAAACCATCGACTGGTACGACCTGTTTTACGACGGCAAATACCAGCTGGGCGAGCTGAATCTCCCCAAGGCCCCTACAGAATCCGGCAGCTACTCCGTCACCGTGTACTTCAACGGTGCCCCGGTTGCAAACAACAGCTTCAGCATCAAATAAGCCTCTGCTGGGCGGCCGTTTGGGCCGCCCAGTTTTTTGTCATTGCCGATACTCCGGCTCCTCTGAAAGGGGAAGGAAAAGGCCTGCTGCGAACCGCAGCAGGCCTTTGATGTGTTTTTATCCCTTCACCGCACCGGCAGCCACACCTTTGATGATGTACTTCTGGCAGGTCAGGTAGAAGATGATGACGGGCAGGATGCTCAGCAGGATCAGGGCCATTGTTGCGCCCATATCTACGGAGCCGTAGGAGCCCTTCAGATACTGGATATGGATGGGAATGGTCATATACTTCTTCCGGTCCAAAACCAGATAGGGAAGCAGGTAGTCGTTCCAGACCCACATGATTTCCAGAACGCCCACGGAGATCATGGTGGGCTTCATCATGGGCAGCACCACAGAGAAGAAGGTCTTCACAGGGCCGCAGCCGTCAATAGCTGCCGCCTCCTCGATGGACAGCGGGATGGACTTGACGAAGCCGGAGAACATAAACACTGCCAAGCCTGCGCCAAAGCCCAGGTAGATAATGGGAATGGTCCAGGGGGTATTCAGGTGCAGAGTATCTGCGGTCTTGGGCAGAGTGAACATGACCATCTGGAAGGGCACCACCATGGAGAACACGCACAGGTAGTACACGATTTTGGAGAAGGCACTGCCCACCCGGGCGATGTACCAGGCCGCCATAGAGGTGCAAACCAGAATCAGGGCACTGGAAACAACGGTAATGAACAAGCTGTAGCCAACGGACTTGGCAAAGGGGTAGTTGCCGAAGGTCATGCCCTTGACATAGTTGTCAACGCCAACAAAGGATTCTTCATTGGGCATGGCAAAGGTCTCGGTGTTGACGTAGGCATTGGCCTTGAAGGAATTCACAAGCACCAGGAAAATGGGCAGCAGGTACACGATTGCAACCACTGCAAAAACAATGGTCAATACGGTTTTGCACCGCTTTTCTCCCTGGATGGTAGCGGGTTTCTTTGCCATTACTGCTGCACCTCCTTATCATGGGTGGATTTCATCTGGAAAATGCCGATAATGGCAACCAGAACGAAGAACATGACGGCCTTGGCCTGTCCAACGCCCTTGGTTTTCAGGGTGTTGGAGTTGACGATGTTCAGGGCCAGCATTTCGGTGGTGTGGATGGCACCGTTGTAGGGGCGGCCATTGGTCAGGGCCAGGTTCTGGTCGTAGAGTTTAAAGGAGTTGGTCAGGGTCAGGAAGGTGCAGATGGTGATGGAAGGCATGACGTTGGGGATGATGATGTCCCACAGGGTCTTCCACTCGGAAGCACCGTCGATCTTGGCAGCCTCCAGCATATCCCCCGGCACCGCCTGGAGTCCGGCAATATAAATGATCATCATATAGCCGATCTGCTGCCAGGCCATGAGGATGATGAGACCCCAGAAACCGTAGGTGGAGTTCAGCAGGATGGAGGTATTATACCGGGAGAGAATGCCGTCAAAAATCATGGACCAAATATAGCCCAGAACGATGCCGCCGATCAGGTTGGGCATGAAGAACACTGTTCTGAAAATATTGGAACCCTTAATGCCCTTGGTCAGCAGGTAGGCCACGGTAAAGGCCAGAATATTGATGATCAGCAGAGAAACCAGGGCAAAGCCTGCCGTATACCAGAAGGCATGGAGGAAGCTTTCATCCGCAAAGGCCTTTACATAGTTGTTCAGGCCCGCCCAGGTCCATTTGCTGGTGGTTTTGAAGTTACAGAAAGAAAGGAACAGACCCTTTGCAAAGGGATAAAGGAACCCAATGCAGAAGGCAATAAAGGTGGGAAGCAGGAAAATGGGGAAGCACTTCTGAATGGGACGACGGACCAGAACGGAGTTCAGTGCCGCACCGTCGTTCTTTTTCTTGAATAAAGCCATAGTCATCTCTCCTTTGAGGAGTACCGAGGGAACGGCCTCCGGATATTCCGGTTTGAAAAGCTCTGACGGATCAGAGTACGGTTATGGAAACTCTGAATAAAAATCGGGGCGAGCGAAACCGCTCGCCCCGATTGCTTGCATGGGAAAATCTTGGAATTAGCCTACGTTCTTAGCGTACTGGGCGGCCCAGCCGTCAACGATGGCAGTCTCCACAGCGGCCCAATCGCCGGTGCCGGAAACGTACTGAGTCAGAGCGTCCACAACGGCGGCACGGAAGTCATCCACGCCGGGAGTCCAGTTGAAGGCCCAGGTAACGGAGTAGTTGCCGTCAGCAACCAGCTTGTTAGCGTCGGCACAGAACACGTTCTCGGGAGTCTTAGCGTTCTTGAAGGGGCAGGGACCAAACTCTTTAGCCAGCATGGTGGTGCCTTCCTCGGAGGTAACGACCCACTTCATGAAGTCCAGAGTAGCCTGGATGTCTTCGGGAGCAGCTTCCTTGTTGACAGCCCAGCAGTTCTCAGTGCCGGAGCACAGGCCAGCCTTCTCCTCGCCTTCCACACCGCAGTAGATGGGGATCATGGCCAGGTCGTCGGGGTTCATGCCGAAGGTGCCGGTCAGGTTGCTGTACTCCCAGGTACCGTTCTGGTAGAACACAGCCTCGCCCTTGCCGAACTCAGCCTCAGCCTGGTCGCCGGTAGCGGTGGTCAGGGCAGCGCCGGTGGTGGCGGAGTCAGTGGTGTACAGATCCCAGATGGCCTTGAAGTTGTCCAGGTACTTGTTGGTGATGGTGGCGGGCTGCTTGGTCACGTCGTCGTCACGGAACTGGTAGAACAGCGGCATATTCAGCAGGTGGCCGGAGAATCTCCAGGAGGAGGAGCCGTCCAGACCGGCGGAAGTAAAGGCATCGAAGCCCAGCTCGGAAGCACGGGCGTGGATGTCGTCAGCAACGGCCTTCAGGGACTCGAAGTTGGTGATCTCGTCCAGGGAGTGGCCGGCCTTTTCCAGCAGAGCCTTGTTGACGATGATGCCGAAGGACTCGTAGCAGTAGCCGATAGCCACCACGGAGCCGTCTTCGCCCTTCAGGTTGAAGTCATCGGTGGTCATTTCCTTGTAAACATCGGTGTCCCGCAGGTCCATGCACCACTCGCCGTAAGCGTCGATGGCGCCCTGGTTGCCGGCCTGGAACATAGTGGGAGCAGCGGCCTTGTCCAGCTCGGCGGTGAGGGTGTCGTCATAGGTACCGGAAGCGGCGGTAACGACGGTGACCTTCACGCCGGTCTGCTCGGTGTAGGTCTTGGCCAGTTCCTGCCAAGCGGCATCGGCCTCAGGCTTGAAGTTCAGGTAGTAAACGGAGCCGGTAGCGGAGGCAGCAGGAGCCTCGGTCTCGGGAGCGGCAGTGGTCTCAGCAGCGGGAGCTGTGGTGGTTGCCGCGGGGGTGTCGGTCTTGGCACCGCAGCCTGCAAACAGGCCCACGATCAAGACGAGAGACAGGAGAATCGCAAGTGTTTTTTTCATTTCAGTTCCTCCAAAGTAATGATTTGCATAAATGGTGAATCCGCAGGACCTCCTAAAAAAGCCCTGCATGACCCGGTTTGCGCCAAACCATCCATGCAGGGCATATTATACACCTAAGATATGTGCAAAGTCAACTAAGAAATGTGCATTTTCGGCTATCGAGACTGCCAAATTCCAGCTTCACATTTTGTTAAAAATTAACAATTTTTTGTGTTTTTGTCGAATTTAGGCCGAAACTTACACCGTTCTGTCATACCGCTTCGTCAGTTCCAGAATCTTCGCAGCCAGGGCATTGGAGCCATAGCCCTTCTTCACCCGCCAGGTCCAGTTGGAGCCCACGGTGCCGGGGAAGTTCATCCGGGCCTCGCCGCCCAGGTTCAGATAATCCTGCAGCTGCACAATGGCCCGGTCGGACACGGAGCTCATACAGGTGCGGATGGTGCCCCAGACATAGCCCTCCTTGCGGGTCAATGCCATATAGTCCGCAGCAATCTTCACCGCCTCGGCAGGGGCGGTCTCGAACCACTGCCGCATGGTCATGTTGTCGTGGGTGCCGGTGTAGCAGACGGTATTGCGGGTATAGGTATGGGGCTGGTAGTCGCTGGGCTCCTTGGAATCAAAGGCGAATTCCAGCACCTTCATGCCGGGATAGCCGGAGGCATCCCGCAGATCCAGCACCTCCTGGGTCAAAAAGCCCAGATCCTCGGCGATGAAGTCCAACTGGGGCAGTCCCTTTTTCAGAGCATTCACAAAGCCCATGCCCGGGCCCTTGACCCAGTGGCCGTTCCGGGCGGTCTCGTCCCCATAGGGCACGGACCAGAAGGCCTCGAAGCCCCGGAAATGGTCCAGGCGCACCACGTCAAAGAGCTTGCCTGCGGCTCCCAGCCGGTCCAGCCACCATTTGTAGCCGGTTTCCTCCATCACGTCCCAGCGGTACAGGGGGTTGCCCCAGAGCTGGCCGTCGGCAGAGAAGGCATCCGGGGGGCAGCCTGCCACATCTGTGGGTTCCAGCTTCTCGTTCAGCTGGAACAGTTCCGGATTCTTCCAGACCTCTACGGAGTCATAGGGCACATAGATGGGCACATCGCCGATGAGCTCAATGCCGTACTCCCCTGCCTTCTTTTTCAGGGCATCCCACTGCTTGTAGAATTCATACTGCACAAAGCTGTAGAACCGGATGGGCTCCGCCAGCTCCTGGGCAGCCTGTTCCAAAGCCTCCGGCTGGCGCAGCTTCAACGCGTCCTCCCACTGGAACCAGGGTGCAAAATTGTGGGTCTCCTTCAGAGCCATGTACAGGGCAAAGTCAGGCAGCCAGGAGGCGTTGCGCTTGATAAAGGCATTCAGGGCCCGGTCGTTGCGGAAGCGGCTGTAGGCGGTTTTCAGAATGGGGGTCCGCCCGTTGTAGAGCTTGCCAAAATCCACCTTCCCTTCGTCATCGCCCCAGTCCACAGCCAGAAGCTCCTCCTTGGTCAGCAGATGCTGCCGGACCAGGGTGTCCAGATCGATCAGATAGGGGTTGCCCGCATAGGCAGAGCAGGACTGGTAGGGGGAATCTCCATACCCCGTGGGGCCCAGGGGCAGCAGCTGCCAGGACTGCTGGCCGGATTTGTGGAGGAAATCCAAAAACGCATAGGCATTTTTGCCCATGGTGCCCACGCCGTAAGGCCCAGGCAGAGAGGTGATATGCATGAGAATACCGGATTTGCGCATAATTGATACACTCCTTATAGGTATATTTTTTACAGCACCGAATACAGAACCGGACAGGCAATTGCCGTCAGGATACCCGCCACCACCAGGGAAAGGCTGCTGACCGCGCCGGTAAGCTCGGAAATTTCCGAAGCCCGGCTGGTGCCTACCACATGAGAAGCAGTGCCAAAGGCCACGCCCTGGGCAATGGGCTCCTGAATTTTCAAAAGGCGGCACAGAGAGCTGCCGCAGATGTTGCCAAGAATGCCCGTAATGATGATCACGGCGGTTGTCACCGCAGGCACGCCCCCCAGCTGCTCGCTGATGGCGATGCCCATGGCCGTGGTAATGCTCTTGGGCAGAAGGGAGGCCAGCATTCTGTCCTCCATGGCAAAAACCCGGCAGAGGATTGCCACGCAGCCCAGGCTCACCGCCGTTCCCGCCAGAACGCCAACAAAGATGGCCGGCAGATTCTTTTTCAGGACCTTTACCTGCTCGTACAGAGGCACGGCAAGGCACACCGTAGCCGGTGTCAGCAGCCAGGAAAAGGTTTCACAGCCCGCCGCATAATCGCGGGGGGCTACATCCAGGATTTTGATTGCGGCAATCACCAGGATCACCGCAATGAGGATCGGATTGCAAATGGGGCTTTTCAGCTTTTTTTGCAGCCAGATGCCGAATTCATAGGCCCCCAGCGTCAGGACAATGGCAAACAGGGAAGTCGCCGTCAGAAGCTCATTCATGGCACTTCCCTCCCCTTCTCAGCATCCACTGGGTCACCAGGCCGGAGACGGCGAAAACCAAAACTGTGGATACCGCCAGCACCACCCCAATGGGCAGCAGCACCGGGGCAATCTCCTGCCAGATCTCCACAATGTTTACGGCAGGGGCCACAAACAGCAGTCCCATAATGGCGATGAGAAATTTACTGACGGCATCCACCTGGTGCAGCTTCACGATTCCCGTTTGCAGGGCAAAAAACAGCAGCACCAGCCCGTAAATCGCCGCAGGCACAGGCAGCGGCAGCAGAATGTGCAGAAGCTCTCCCAAAAGGGTAAAGCCGAAAATGATCGTTGCTTGGTATATGTATTTCATGATGTTTCTTTTTCTCTTCTCTCGTTGAAGGGCTTGATCCTCTCGCCCACAGGTCGCCTTTGGCTCAAAACCACAGGTACTCCATGAACTGGGGCACCTGTTTTTCCCAGTCGGCTTCGCAGTGGTGGCCGCCCTCCTGGCAGTACACCGTGGCCATGGCGTGCTTTTTCCAAAAAGCCTCGGCGATTTCCCGGTTGGCAATGGCCGTGGGGTTCATTTTGCCCACCATCTTGCTCTCCTCGGTGCCCCAACTGAGATACACCCGTGTGTCCGGGTCGATGGCACCGATCTCCGAGAGCAGCTGCTTTCGGCACAGGCGGATGGCGCTGCTGAGGCAGGCCGCCTTGGAAAAGGTCGCATTGTACTTTGCCGCTGCATAGATGGACATGAGTCCGCCCATGCTGGAGCCCGCAATGCCCGTGGCCTCCCGGAAGGAATAGGTCCGGAAGGCATTGTCCACCCAGGGCTTCACCTCGTGGACAATCCACTCCATGGTCTTTCCCCCCATGCCGTGAATTTCTCCCAGACTGCCGCCCCGAACATCGTAGGGGCAGTATTCATCCAGGCGCTCCCGGCCCTCATGGCCGCACTCCATGCCAACTACGATCATTTTCTTCTGCCAGCCGTCCAGGAATGCCTCCAGCCCCCAGCATTTGCCGTAGGTTGCATCGGAATCCCGGAACAGGTTGTGCCCGTCGAAAAAGTACATAACGGGGTAACGCTCTGCGCTTGCATCGTAGTCATTTGGCAGGTAGATGTGCAGCGTCCGGTTCTGATTCTTCGGGGAATAATTGAATGGCTGCTTGATCACCACAGCCCCTCACCTCACGCTTCGTATTTGGGTTCGCAGGTCAGATTTACGCCCAGGCGGCGGAACATATTCATATCCACACTGGACAGCAGCACGGAGGAATGGACCTCACAGCCCCGCAGCTTGCTCAGCTGCTCCATAGCCATCTCCGCCGTGGGATTGGTGGCCGCACTGATAGACAGGGCGATCAGGGTCTCATCGGTATGCAGCCGTGGATTCCGGTTGCCCAGGTGGTCCACCTTCAGGTGCTGAATGGGATCCAGCACAGCCGGGGCAATCAGGTGCAGCTCGTCAGGAATGCCTGCCAGGGTTTTCAGCGCGTTCAGCAGCAATGCCGAAGAAGCGCCCAGCAGCTCAGAGGTGCGGCCGGTGACGATCCGTCCATCCGGCAGCTCCATGGCTGCCGCAGGTGCGCCGGTCTGTTCTGCCCGGGTAAGGGCAGGTGCAATGACCGCCCGCTCCTCAGCCCTTACGCCGGCCTTCTTCATGAGCATTTCCAGCTTATAAACCACCTCATCGGCGACCTTGCCCTTCTTCTGGTCATCCAGAGCGGTGTAATAACGGCGGATGATCTCCTGGCGGGAAGCAAAGCAGGCAGCCTCGTCATCGATGATGCAATTGCCAACCATATTCACGCCCATATCCGTGGGGGACTTGTAGGGGCAGTAGCCCAGGATTTTTTCAAAAATGGCCACCAGCACCGGGAATGCCTCCACATCCCGGTTGTAGTTCACCGTGGTGGTGCCATAGGCCTCCAGATGGAAGGGGTCGATCATGTTCACGTCGTTCAGGTCCGCCGTAGCGGCCTCATAGGCCAGGTTCACAGGATGGTTCAGCGGCACATTCCAGATGGGGAAGGTCTCGAATTTGGCGTAGCCCGCCGTAATGCCCCGCTCGTGCTCATGGTACAGCTGGCTCAGGCAGGTGGCCAGCTTGCCGCTGCCGGGGCCGGGGGCCGTCACCACCACCAGGGGCCGCGTCGTTTCGATATAGTCATTCTTGCCAAAGCCCTCGGGGCTGACCACGAAGGAGGTATTGGAGGGGTAGCCCTCAATGGCATAGTGGTGGTAAACCTTGATGCCCATACCCTCCAGACGGGCCTGAAAGGCCTTTGCCACGGTGTTGTCGTGATACCGGGTGAGCACAACGCTGGAGACGTAGAGCCCAAAATTCCGGAAGATATTGATCAGCCGGATCACATCCAGGTCATAGGTAATGCCCAGATCGCCCCGGATTTTGTTTTTTTCGATGTCGCCGGTGTTGATGGCAATGACCATCTCCACGTGGTCTTTCAGCTGCAAAAGCATCCGCAGCTTGCTGTCGGGCTGAAAGCCGGGAAGTACCCGGGATGCGTGATTGTCGTCATAGAGCTTGCCGCCAAACTCCAGGTACAGCTTGCCGCCAAACTGAGCAATGCGCTGCCGGATATGCTCCGACTGCATCTGCAAATATTTATCGTTGTCAAACGCCTTGTGAACCATGATAGCCGCCTCTTTCAAGTCAAAATCAATCACGCTACATTATAAGGGATTTCCGGTCGAAACGCAATAACCATCCTATGGATTTTTTCCGTCAAAAAACAGGCATCCGGGAAAACCGGATACCTGTTTGAAAAGCATTTTGGATTACACCAATTCGATGACAGCCATCTCAGCAGCGTCGCCGCGACGCTCGCCGGTACGGGTCACTCTGGTGTAGCCGCCGTTGCGGTCAGCGTAC
>UQGU01000013.1 GCA_900540635.1 uncultured Eubacteriales bacterium
CGTGAGACAGTTCGGTCCCTATCTGTTGCGGGCGTAGGAGATTTGAAGGGAGCTGTCCTTAGTACGAGAGGACCGGGATGGACATACCTCTGGTGTACCAGTTGTTCTGCCAAGGGCACGGCTGGGTAGCTACGTATGGACGAGATAAACGCTGAAGGCATCTAAGCGTGAAACTCCCCCTGAGATAAGATCTCCACTGAGGCTCGACGTAGACTATGTCGTAGATAGGTCAGAGGTGGAAGTGCAGTAATGCATGGAGCTGACTGATACTAATAAGCCGAAAGCTTGACCAAAGCGCAGGCTCAGTGAGCTTTCGAAGGATTGCAGAGGAACACAGTGTTCAGTTTTCAAGGTATATGGAAGACAAGTTGGTTTTGATTGCGACGAGGGTCCACCTGTTCCCATCCCGAACACAGAAGTTAAGCTCGTCTGCGCCGACAATACTTGCAGGGTGACTTGCCGGGAAGATAGGTAATGCCAACATGAAATAAACCGCTTCGCTTTCGCGAGGCGGTTTTTTGTTGCCTTCCGGACATTTCCAACAATAATATTTCGGTAAACACACTTTCTTCCCTTTGTGCTATAATCAATAAAGGAAGGAGGGAATGCTATGGAAAACCGAATTCTGCTCATCGAGGACGATGCTGCCATTGCGCAAACGCTGAAGCTGAATCTGGAATGCGCGGATTATAACGTGACCGGCTTTGACAACGGTCTTTCGGCCTGCGATGCATTGGCGAAAGATCACGACTACGATCTGGCGCTGCTGGATATGATGCTTCCCGGCATGGACGGTTTTGCTCTGCTGCCCAAGCTGCGGGAATGGGGCATTCCGGTGATCTGCCTGACGGCCATGGCGGATGCACAGCACGAGGTCCAGGGCCTCCGGGGCGGCGCGGAGGACTATATCGCCAAGCCCTTTGATATGCTGGCCCTGATGGTGCGGATGGAGAAGGTGCTGAAGCGCAGCGGAAAGCTGAACGAGGTCTACCACTTCCGGGACCTGACCCTGGACAGGGCCAACCGCCGCCTGACCAGGGCAGGGGAAGAAATCTACCTGCCGCCCCTGGAATTCGATGTGCTGGCGGTGCTCATGAAGAACAAGAACCGTACCGTATCCCGGGACCGGATCTTGAATGAGATCTGGGGAGAGGATTATTTTGGAGATATCCGCACGGTGGATGTTCGCATTGCGAATCTGCGGAAAAAGCTGGGGCTGTCCGAGGAAATACGAACCATTTCCAAGGCGGGCTACCGCTTGGAGGAACGCTGATGCTGAAAACAAAGTTGACGGCCCTCTGCGCGGCCCTCCTGCTGGGGGTTGCGGTCTGCCTGTCGGCGGCCATGCTCTGGCAGGTGCGGGAGCAGGCCTATGGCAGCCTCCTGCAAAATTCCAAAGAAACTCTGGAAGACCTGCTTTCCAATTTTGATGCACCGGCTTTTCGGGCCCTTGCCGGGGGGACCACGGCGGCAGCTCAGCGGGCGCAGCTGATCTATGCCTTCCGCAGCTGCGGCGTTCCCGGCAGCGCCCTGCTGGTGGAGGAGGAATGCCTGTATGCTGCCACGCCCATCCGCCCGGAAAGCTATCTGGATCTGTCCGGCACAGGGGTGCAGTCCGTCCGGGCCCAGGTGCAGGGAAGGCATTTTCTGATCCTGGGAAAGTCCGTGGATATTCAGCAGACCCGGTGCGGCATTTACCTGGTCCGGGATGCGGACGATATTCATGCCCGCCTCTGGCAGTTGGGTGGGCGGTTTGCCCTGCTGGCGGCGGGCATTGGCCTGGTGGGCCTGGGGGCCGTTCGCCTGGTCATCTCCCGGGCGCTGGGGCCCCTGTCGGAATTGACCCGGGCCACGGAGTGCATTGCAGGGGGCAGCTACAGCCAGCGGATTCCCATCCGCGCCCGGGATGAGCTGGGCCTTTTGGCGGAGAACTTCAATCGCATGGCCGGGGCGGTGGAAAATCATGTGGCTGCCTTGCAGGAGCAGAACGCCCGGCAGAAGCTGTTCATCGGGGCCGTGAGCCATGAGTTGAAAACGCCCTTGACCTCCCTGCTGCTGAATGTAAACACCCTGCAAACCGTCTACCTCCCGGAAGAAAAGCAGGCGGCCCTGCTGAACAGCATGGATTCTCAGCTCCACTGGCTGGAAACCATGGTGAAGAAGCTGCTGACGCTGCTGTCCCTGCAAAAAAACGCAAAATTGGCGGAAACCTCCGTGCCCGCCCTTTTGGAGCAGGTGCGCCTGCTCACCGGGGAGGTCTGCGCAAAATACGGGGTAGCCCTGAAAATCCAGTACCGGGTGGAAACGCTTTTCCTGGACAAAGATCTGCTTTGCAGCGCCCTGGTGAACCTGGTGGAGAACGGGGCCAAGGCCTCCAAGCCCGGGGACTGCATTGAAATTCTGGCGGACAGCACCGGCTTCACGGTGACGGACCATGGCCGGGGAATTCCGGAAAAGGACCTGGCCCGGGTCACGGACCCCTTTTACATGGGAGACCCCTCCCGCAGCAAGCAGTCCGGGGGCTTCGGCCTGGGACTGGCCCTGGTAAAGGAGATCGCCGCCGCCCACGGCGGCACCCTGGAGCTGACCAGCAGACCGGGGCAGGGGACGGCGGCAAAAATCCGGCTGCCGAAGCCGTAATCAAACGGTAATGTGCCGGTAACCTCTTTTTCCGGGGGCTATGGTATGCTGGGACCATCCCAAGAACAAGAAAGGATGTGCCTTTATGAAAAAGAAAACCATGCGCATGTTGTCCGCCGCCTTGGCGGTGACCCTGCTGTCCGGCTGCGGTGCGGCCCAGACAAACACCCCGGCGGAGACCAGCGTCAACCAGGCCATGCTCCTGGAGAAGAGCGCCCAGCCCCAGGAAAGCGCCTACACCTTCCCCGAAAAATTCACCGGGGACTGGACAGGCCAGGAGGGCAAGCTCACCATCCACGCGGACGCCCAGGTGGTGGCAGAGCTGGGCACGGCGTTGCCCACGGCCACGGTGGAGCCCCGGGAATTCAACCAGGAGGATGTGGATAACCTGCTGAAGGTCTTCCTCAAGGGGGAGCCGCTGTATTCCCACGTTCAAACCAAACAGGAGCTGCAAGGGCACCTGGACTACATCAATTCCCCGGATTGGACATCAGACCCCGGAAAGCCCAGCGATCCGGCATCCCTGGAAGCACGGAGAAAAGAGCTGAATGCGTGGTACACCGCGGAAATTGCGAAAGCCCCGGAGGAGAAGCCCATTCTTCATGGATTCTCCGACTCTGATGACCCGAAGTGGATTGGGGGAACCGCAACAGTGGACGGGACGGAATGGGAAGTTTCTATTCGCAATGACACAGATTACGGCTGGACGTCGGCTTATATCGAGCGCACAGACTACAAGTATCGGGATTATACCATCCCGCTTCCCGATGCCTCCAAGGAGGAATCCATTGCCCGGGGAAATGCGCTGATGCAGGCGCTGGGGCTGGACAATTTTGTTTTGACAGATGCGCAGCAATGGTCTGTGGAACTGCCGGGAGACAATGGCGTCTGGCGGCTCTATTATGCGCCTACCGTAAATGGAATTCCCGTTTCCGGCAGTCGCACGGATCGGACAGCAACGCTGGATGATGGGACGTTACACCAGTCTTATCAGTATTGGGTTTATTCTGCCAGCGAGGAGACCAATCCGGATACAGTATCCTGGTATTTGGAAAATATTCTGCTGGATGTGGGCAAGGATGGTGTTCTTTGCTTTGCTTGGACGGCTCCCAGCACCCAGCCGGTGGTGCAGCAGGCGCAAAGCGCACTGCTTCCCTTTGAAGAAATTGCTTCTATTGCCAACACCATGCTGCCGGAGGTGATCGTCGGCCCGAAGGGAACGCCGCTTACCCAATTGGATCAATACAACGGCTTTGAGACCCGGATGGACGTGGACATCACAAAGGTTTCCCTGTCGCTCATGCGCATCCGGGACAAGGGCTCCTTGCAGGGCACCATCGTCCCCGTGTGGGATTTCTGGGGCACTTCGGACTGGTATGATGCCGAACCCAATGCCTACGGCTATCAGGAAAAAGGCATGAACTACGAGTACCAGCCCATGCTGACCCTGAACGCCGTGGACGGAACCGTGGTGGACCGGCAGCTGGGGTACTGAGACCGTACTTATAGATAGAAAAATCCCGCGGCGGCCGGCCTGCAGGGGGATCCACAATGACCCGATGGAAAAGCTGATGCAAAGCTACATATGGTACCGGAAGGAGGGCGAGAAAATCATTTTGGAGGTGTGCAGCGGGTTCCCCTTTTGATCGGTAACACATTCGTGCATCAGCAGCATCGCATCATTCGGCTGTACCTGCATGATCTGTGCTTCAAAAGAAGTGGCTCTGCATATTTCGATCCACTTATGGCCTTTGACAGGATGGACAAGATATTTGCGCTCGAGAAGCTCGTATAAAGAACACTCCAGATTTTCATTACACAGGGGCATATACTCTTCCCGGAAAAAGAGCGTTTCCAGAATACAGGGCTTGCCGTCGCCAAGGCGCAGCCGCTGGATCATCAGAACTTTCTCGAAATCCCTGATGCCCAAAAAATTCCGGTCTTCTTCGGTGGCGATCACGGTGTCCAGCTTCAGTAAGCGCGTAGAGGGTACGACCCCGCGCATCCGGCAGCTGTGCGTAAAGCCCTCGCCATGGTCAAACGGATAAAAGGCCTTTTCGCGCGAGATAAAGGTACCCTTTCCCTGTATTTTGGAAAGGATCCCTTCTTTTACCAGCTCGTCCACAGCTTTCCGAACGGTAATGCGGCTGACGCCATAGCGCTCCTGCAGCATGAGCTCCGAGGGGATTGGTTTTGATACGTCTTCACAGGTGTTGATAATATCACTTTGGATGTGGTCTGCAACCTGACGATACAGGGGGACCATACCGGAGCGACTCAAATCGGCCATATACATTTCCCCAATCTGTTGAAATCAAAAAATATCGCTTTTCAAAACGCACGTATGGCTTTTAGGGCGAAAAGCAAAGCAATACCGCCCAAAATGTCCGCATGCAGGCAGCCTGCGCGCCTTTGCGCGGGCCGCGGCTTACAATATTTTAAAACCATTATATTCTATTTTTCCCAAAAGAACAAGTGCAAAAGCACTCTCTGTGAAATATCGACAAAAAAACAGGGGAAACTTCGACAAAAATCCCTATAGAATTTTGAAACAAGATGTGATAGTCTATATGCATACGTTATAAGACGTATTAAATCAATTAGAGGAGGATCACGGAATGACAGCAAAGGAGATCGTGGAGGCAATCCGCCTTGCCGCAGGCGCCGAAGGGATCAGGCAGATTTTTTTGGTGGGATGCGGCGGTTCAATGGCAGGGCTTTATCCGGCATGGTATCTACTGAGCCGCGAGGCAAAAAATTTGAGGGTGGAATATCACACCAGCAACGAGTTCGTTCACGCTGTGCCGGCCGCCTGCGGTGCGCAGTCTGTTGTGATCTGCTGTTCGTTGATGGATACGCCGGAAACCGTGGAGGCGTGCCGCACAGCCGTTGAAAAGGGCGCTTATGCAATTGCGCTTGCAGGCAGCGAGCATTCAAAAATGATAGGGCTTACGCCTTATTCCATCTGCTACAGAAATTTCGACGCCCGCAAGCGCGATACCAGCGCTGTGCAGACAAAGCATGCGCTGGCATTGCGTATCGCTTTTGAATTTCTGCACCAGCTGGAGGGCTATGCCGCTTATGACGACGCAATGAAAGCATACGAAATGCTCGATTCCATCCTATTGGACGCCCTGCGCTATTCCGACCGAAGAGCTCCGATTTTTGCTGAGAAAGCTGCGAAGGAATCAATCATTTATGTTATGGGCAGTGGGGCGAATAACGGAACGATGTACGCTTCTTCCATCTGTAACCTGCTGGAATGCATGTGGACGGATTCCGTTGCGGTGAATACGGGCGAATACTTCCATGGCCCGTTCGAGACGACGGATCAGAACCTGGCCGTAATGCTGATGATCGGCGCCGGCAGAACGAGGGCGCTGGACGAACGCGCGCACAAATTCCTGCGCCGCTATTGCGATAATTTGACGGTGATCGACTCCAAAACCTTCGGGATTGACCGCATGCCGCCCACGGTGCGGGAATACTTCGATCCGCTGGTATTGATGCCGGTCATGGATATTTACAATACGGCATTGGCAAAATTGCGCGGCCATTGCGAGCAGGATCGCCGTTACATGCACAAAATTCCATATTGACGCGCAAAAACAGGAGAAGGGAGCACCAATAACATGCAAATTGCAGAAATTGTTCGGGATATCTTATCAAAAAATACGATCGACAGCATTTTCTTTGTCGCGTGCGGCGGATCCAAAGCGGCCTGCTGGTCGGCAAAATATTTTTTGGAGACAGAGGCAAAAGGTCTGAAGACCATGCTTCTTACCAGCAACGAGTTTGTGTATGCAACGCCGGCTGCCTGTACAGAGCACTCCATTGTAGTGGCGTGCTCGCTGCGCGGCACGCCGGAGACGGTGGAGGCGCTGCGCACGGGGGCAAAACGCGGCGCGCAGACAGTAGCGTTTACAGGCGACCCGGCCTTCCTTGGCGATGCGGATTATGCGCTTGCGCGGGCGGGCAAATATATGGTACAATATCGCAACAGCGATGCGCTGCCGTGTACGGAGGGAAATGCGGTCAAGCTGTTTGAATTTGCCGTAGAGCTTCTGTATCAGGCGGAAGGCTGCAAAAACTATGCCGATCTGCGCGAGGGCCTGCGTGTGCTGGATGACGTAATGCGGGAATCTGTGTGCAAAGCGGCATCCAGTGCGGATGAATTTGCAAAGGAATACGCGGAAAAGGATACGATCTATGTGATCGGCAGCGGGCCGGCCTATGGAGCGGCGTATGCCTTCTCCATCTGTAGCCTGATGGAGATCTCGTGGATCCACTCCCCGACGGTGCATTCGGGCGAATATTTTCACGGTCCGTTTGAAACCACCAGCCCCACGCTGCCGATGCTGCTGCTCAAAAGCGAAGGCGCAACACGTCCTTTGGACGAGCGCGTGGAACGCTTCCTGCAGCAGCATGCCGGAAACCACAGGATCCTGGACGCGCGCGAGCTGGCAATGGACAAGCTGCCCGAAAGCGTGCGCGGCTATTTCAGCGGCCTTGTGCTAAGCAGGGTGCTGGGCAGTTACCTCAAAAAACTGGGAGAGATCCGCCAACACGACACTTCCGTACGCCGTTATATGTGGCAGGTAGAGTACTGAGCCCCTGCGGCGCGGTGCGAGAAAGGATGCGCGGGACTTGAAGAGACAAAAACGGTTCTTTATCGGCTTTTCCCTGTTTCCCGCCGATTTGACCGCAGACGATGCTGTCCGCAGAAATCTTTCTCTGCTGACAGCCGGCATGGTATTCAGCTCGGTCTGGCTGATGATCTCCACGGAAGCGCCGTTCACAGGCTTTTTAAGCACGCTGCATGCAAGCGACTTTTTATATGGGCTGATTATGAGCCTGCCTTATTTCGGCGCGCTGTTCCAGCTGGCGGGCTCCGGGCTTCTGGGGCGTCTGCGCCGCAAAACGGCGCTGTATCGCTGCGCGGGGATCGTGCGGGGCCTTGTGTGGATCGTGATCGGGCTTGCCGCGCTGCTCCCGGCTGAAATGCACCCCATTGTGGTGGTTCTGCTGATGGGAGCGGCAGCGGCCGTTTCGGGAGCGCTTGTCAATATCACGCTCACCACGCTGCTGGGGCTTGTTGTGCCGGAGCACATTTTAGGGCGTTACCTTTCCGCGCGCAATCGCGTTGGCATAATTGCGGATCTTGGCTGCGGGCTTTTCATCTCTCTGCTGCTGGACCACATCCTCGCGCCGTACAACTATGTGCTTGTGTTTGGCATTGCGGGCCTTGGTAGCATTGCGGATGCATGCATAACCGGGCACGTAGCCGAGCCGACCGGCGATGCCGCGCCACAAATGCGCGCAGCGGGCAGGCTGCCGCTGCGGGAGATTTTACACAACAAGAATTTTGTGCGCTGTGTGCTGTTCTGGGTGGCATGGAATTTCAGCTATTATCTTGCTTCGCCTTTCAATGCAAAATATTGTCTGGGCCCTTTAGGGATGACCTTTACGCAATTTACGATCGGCTGCAACTATTTGTACTACGCCGTTACGATCTTCGCGCTCCCGCTGTGGGGCAGGTTTATCGATCGCTTTGGCTGCAGAAATACCGTTTATGTTGCGTTCAGCTCGATCGGCGTGATCGGATTGCTCTGGCTGTTTGCAGAGCCGGGCCGTCTGCTGATTCCGGTTTTGTTCTACGGTCTGGGGGGAACGGTATGGTGCGTTGTAGAGCTGCTGAATCAGCATATGATGATCTCGCAAACGCCGGATGAAGCGCGACACCGTTATGTTGCATTGTATTCTGTCTTCTCGATGGTTTTCGGGCAAGGAATGGCCACGCTGTGCGGCGGCGCGGTGATGGGCCTGATCGACAGAGCCATCGGCGGCGGGCGGCTGCAGATCGTATGGTTTGAACTGGATAAATATCAGCTCTTATTCACATTTGCATGCGTGCTGCGCTTTGCTGTGGTGCTTTTTCTGGCGCCGGGCCTGGAGAAGAAGCGTGTCCCTGCGCGCAGGGCGTCCGGCGCGGCATTCCGAGGAGACGGGTAAAGCATCCCGCTTTCCCAAAAGGGTAAGCTGCAATCTCTGGAAAAGCATGTGCAAAGGGCGGAAAACAGCGTGACATTGACGGAACGCCGCAGCCGATGCTCTTAAAGGGACGTCTGGCTCTGGCCGTGCCGGAATTCCATGTGCGTTTGCTGCATCTGCGGCGCTTTGCGCATGGGCCGGCATGATTCTGGAAAGGAGAGAACGGATATGAAAAAAGCAAAGGTGAGCATTGCCTGTGTGGGATTGAATGTTGTGGATTGCTACGAGCATCAGGGAAGGGCCTATCCCGGCGGCAACGAGTATAACGTAAGTATATTTGCATCACGCCTCGGCGCACAGACTTCGTTTATCGGATGCTTTGGCCCGGATTTTTATTCCGGTGCAAATTACGCGTTCGCGCTTGAGGCAGGTGTGGATCTTTCGCATTGCCGCTTCTATCACGAGCGCTGCGGCATGGCCGTGGCAACACTGAAGGACGGAGACCGCGTGTTTGCGGGCGGCAACCGGGGCGGCGTTACCGCGCGCCACCCCATCGAGCTGACGGAGCTGGATCTCGCTTTTTTGCAGGCGCACGATATCACCGTATCGGACAGATATTCCCGTATGAACGCGCGGGAATTTGAGAAGATGCATCAAAACGGTGTGAAACTCGCGTATGATTTCGGCGATGAAGAATTAGACGAACTCGCGCTGAAGATCCTGCCCTTCTGCACCTATGCATTCTTTTCCTGCAGCCAGCGCAGCGAACAGCAGATCGGGCAGCTCGTCCAAACGGCGTTCCTTGCAGGCTGCCGCTATGTTCTGGCAACCTTGGGCGAACGGGGCGTGCGCGCCTATGTACAAAATGCCGAAGATCCGTTTTTCTGCGCTGCGCCGAAGATACAGGTGCTCGATACCATGGGCGCCGGAGATTCGTTTCTCGCCGCATTTCTTGTGGAGGCGGCTGTACGCTGCGGGCTAAAGCCGTGTACAAAGGACGATTGGATGACATGTCTTTGGGCGGGCACGCGGTTCGCATCGGAAAACTGTACGTATTACGGCTCAATCGGCAGAGGCCTGCCATACCCGGTGGGCGGCGCGGACAAAGAGGTGGAACGCTACTGAGCGGACAAAGCAAATCGGCGTCCTGCCATACGCCCCTGCGGGAGGGGATCCTCCTTCGGGGCGGTATGGCTGATCGTATGAAAAAGCAAAAGGAGGAAAAAAAATGATCAAATCAAACAAGCTTATCCGTTTTCAAAAGGCATTGGCGGTTTTTACGCTGCTTTGCGTGGCGGCCGGATGTCTGGTTGGCTGCTCCGGAACGTCAAGCTCCGCCGCTGCGGGAACCGACGGTTCCGCAGCGCAGCCGGCGGTCGCTGCAAACGACGTGCAGCATTATCTGGAAACAGGCGAGATCACCGGCGAAGAAGTGAATCTGCGCTGGCTCCATCGCTTCCCCAGCGAGGATGAAGCGGCGTATTTCCAAAGCCTTGCGGACGAATATACGCAGATGCATCCGAATGTGACGATCCGGATCGATACGGCCAGCGACGAGGCGATGAAAGAAAAGCTGCGCGTTATGATGGGCGGCGGCGACGTGCCGGATATTTATTATTCCTGGTCCGGAGAATTCGCGGCCAAGTTTGTGCGGGCCGGGGCGGCGATCGATCTGACGCCTTATCAGGAGGCCGACCCGGAATGGAAAGATTCGATCTCTGAGGTCTATTGGAACAACGGCGTGGTAGACGGCGCAGATTACGGCGTTCCGTTCCGCTTCACCGGCGGCGCGATAATGTACAATACCAAAATATTCAAGGAGCTGGAGCTGTCCGTTCCCAAAACATGGGCCGAGCTGGAGGCTGTTTCTCAAAAGCTGCTGGACGCCGGCTACACCCCGATGCTTTGCGGCAACGCGCAGCCGTGGATCTCTGCCTGGTGGTTTACGGCTTTGTTTGAACAGATGGTGCCCGAGGAGACCCGCGCACGGGATTATAATGCCGCGACAGGCGAGTGGACGGATCCCGGCTATGCAAACGCGCTGGCCCTGATGCAGGATATGTACGAAAAGCAGTATCTGAACCAGAATATCAACAGCATGACGGACGATCAGGCGACGGAACTGTTCGCGTCCGGCCAGGGCGGTATGTACTACACCGGCCTGTACAATTTCGATCCCATGAGCGAGAAGATGGGCGACGAGAATTGGGATTGGTTCCCGTTCCCGGCAATCGAGGGCGCGCCCGGCAAAACCAACACCGTTGTGGGGGCGGCGGATCTCTTCATGGTCTCGAACCGATCGGCGCATCCCGAGGTTGCCGTAGACTTTTTGAAATTCCTCACCTCAAAGGAAAACCAGACGCGCCTGCCCGCGGAAACATGGCTGACGCCGGTGGTTACGGGAAGCTCTACCGAGGAGAATACCAGCGAAAAGGAAATGTCCTTTATTCAATATGTAGCACAGGAGAGCAACGGTTTTTCGGAGTATCTTGATACCGCTACCGATGCGCGCGTCTGCGATAAGCTGCTGGAGAATTTCCAGCTGCTGTATGATGGCAAGGAGCCGGAAAAGATCATGGAGGAAACGCGGCAGATCGCCGCAACAGTCCGGGAAGCGGGCTGACGTTTCACGCGGCAGGACCGATGCGCCGCATATGCGGCGCATCGGCCTTGCGCCTGATCCGCAGGCAGAGCCCGCCGGGGCAGTGCGGTTAAGCCGAAACTTACACAATCGGAGATGAAAAAAATGTTATATGTCAAAAAACGGGCGATCCTGCTGTATATGCTGCCGGCGCTGACGCTTCTTACCGCCTTTGTCTTTCTGCCGATCGTGCTGAATTTTATTTATGCGCTGTTTCGCTGGAGTTCCTTTTCCACACAGTGGGATTTTGTGGGGCTGGCGAATTTTGCGCGTCTGCTTTCGGACGAGACGGTTTGGGTCGCATTCAAAAACAATCTCTGGTATGCCGTCATTTCGCTGGTTTTTCAGGTGGGCGGCTCTATGCTCATTGCCGCGCTGCTGGAAGAAAAATGGATGCGCCGCTCCCAGCCCTTTTTCCGAACGGTTTATTTTTTGCCGTCAATGATCTCTCTGACGGTGGTGGGTATCTTGTGGCAGACGATCTATAGCCCTGTTTTTGGCATCGTGAATCCTCTGCTGGAAAAGCTTGGCCTGGGGATGCTTGCCACAGACTGGCTGGGCAACACCCGGACGGCTGTTTTTTCCGTGATCGCCGTATCGCAATGGCAGTATTTTGGGTATACGATGGTGCTGTTTCTGGTGGCGATGCAGGGCGTGTCGGCCGATTTATATGAATCCGCCATCATAGACGGCGCAAATTCGTTCCAGCGGTTTATCCATATCACGATCCCCAATATCCGGGAGATCATTCTGGTAAACTGCATGATAACGATCATCGGCGCGTTTCAGGTGTTCGACGAGATCTATATCATGACGGGCGGCGGCCCGGGCCGATCCTCGGAGGTGCTGGGCACTTATCTGTTCCGGACAGGCTTTCGCAACGACGAAATGGGCTATGCCTCGGCCATCGCCACAATGGTGTTTTTTGTTACATTTGTATTTTCCGTGATACAGATGCGCATTTCCGGTACGGGTAGGAGGGAAGAGTAAATGGCTAAAGTGATGCCGAACCGCGCGCCGCGCATGCGCGGACGGGAGGGGAACCGGGCTTTACACGCGCTGGCATTTGTTTTTCTGGCAATTTTGGCGCTTGTAGAGCTGCTGCCCTTTTTATGGATGTTCTTGTCCGGCTTTAAATCCACGCGGGAAATGCTGCTGGATCCCTTTGCCATGCCCGAAGTCTGGAAGATCGAAAATTATCTTACGGCATGGCGGTCAGGCGTTTCGCGGTATTTTGTCAACAGTATTTTTACAACGATCGCAGCAACCGTCCTGTGCGTGGCCGTATCCAGTATGCTCGCCTATCCGCTGGCGCGCTTTCGCTTCAGGCTGAACAGGGTTCTCCTGATGTTTGTGCTCAGCGGTATGATGCTTGCCCCGATGGTAAGCCTGATCCCGCTTTACAAGATCTTGTCCTTTTTGGGGCTGTACGATACACGTCTGGCTCTGATCATCCCTTATGTAGCCTTCAGGATCCCGTTTTCCACGTTTCTGATCTGGTCTCATTTTGTCACGATCCCGAGGGAGATCGAGGAAGCGGCGATCATCGACGGGTGCTCCAGCCTGCGGGTGCTGCTGCAGGTGATGCTGCCGCTGAGTAAGCCGATGCTGGCGACGACGGCCCTGCTGTGCGCGCGCTATGTTTGGAACGAGATGATGTTCGCCCTCTGCTTTATTGAAACGACCGCGATCAAAACGATCCCCGTGGGCCTGCTGGCGCTGAAAGGGCAGGAATCAGGCGAGTGGTCGGTTCTTGTGGCGGGCCTGGCGCTCTCCACCATTCCCATTGTGATCTTGTATCTGATCTTTCAAAAACAGCTTGTGCGCGGAATGATGATGGGCAGCGTGAAAGGCTGAGCGCCCTTTTGGCGGCAGAGCGGACGACCGCATGGGAGAACTTAAAAAAACGAAACACGGCGCCGACGAAACCCATAAAAATACAGTCGCTCAGAACAGCCCCACCGGATGATATGTACCCCCAATACTGGGTGTCCAGTATTGGGGGTACATATCATTTGAGGCCTTCTCAAAAGCAATCTCGGACTATATTGATTACTATAACAACAGAAGAATTCAAGCCAAAACAAAATGGATGCCTCCCGTAAAATTCCGGGAAGCATCCATGATGTGAAACTAATTGTTCAATTCAAATAACGGTGTCCAGGAAACTGGGTACATATCAATTGCTCTCCCGGGATGCTTTTTGCCTGTTTCGCTTAGAACTCGCACTTCTTGGCGATGTAGTCCTTCAGCTCGCTGACGGGAATCCGCACCTGCTCCATGGTGTCGCGGTCGCGGACGGTGACGCAGTTGTCGGCGGGGGTGTTCTCGTCGCCCACGGTCTGGAAGTCCACGGTGACGCACAGGGGGGTGCCGATCTCGTCTTCCCGGCGGTAGCGCTTGCCGATGGAACCGGCGTCGTCAAAGTCCACCATGAAGTCCTTTTGCAGCATGTGGTAGATTTCCTCAGCCTTGGGGCTCAGCTTCTTGCTCAGGGGCAGGATGGCAGCCTTGAAGGGGGCCAGAGCGGGGTGCAGGTGCAGCACGGTGCGGATATCGGGGTTGCCCTTCTTGTCCTGGCCCACAACCTCCTCGTCGTAGGCTTCGCACAGGAAGGCCAGTGCCACACGGTCGCAGCCCAGGCTGGGCTCGATGACATAGGGGATATAGTGCTCGCCCTTCTCCTGGTCGAAGTATTCCAGGCTCTTGCCGGAGGCCTCCTGGTGGCGGCCCAGGTCGTAATTGGTCCGGTCCGCAATGCCCCACAGCTCCCCCCAGCCGTTGCCGAAGGGGAACTGGTACTCGATGTCGGTGGTAGCCCGGGAATAGAAGGCCAGCTCTGCAGGCTCATGATCCCGCAGCCGCAGGGAATCCTCCTTGATGCCCAGGGAGATCAGCCAGTTCTTGCAGAAGTCCTTCCAGTAGGCAAACCACTCCAGGTCGGTGCCGGGCTGGCAGAAGAACTCGCACTCCATCTGCTCAAATTCCCGGGTGCGGAAGGTGAAGTTGCCCGGGGTGATCTCGTTCCGGAAGGCCTTGCCCACCTGGCACACGCCGAAGGGCAGCTTCTTCCGGGTGGTGCGCTGGATGTTGGCGAAGTTTACGAAAATGCCCTGGGCGGTTTCGGGCCGCAGATAGACGGTGGAGGAGGAGTCCTCGGTAACGCCGATCTGGGTCTTGAACATCAGGTTGAATTTGCGGATGGGGGTGAAGTTGTGCTTGCCGCAGTTGGGGCAAACCACTTCCTCGTGCTCGGCCACGAACTTGTCCATTTCCTCAAAGCTCATGGCGTCCACGTTGACTTCCTTCCCCGCCTCGCAGGCCTCGATCAGCTTGTCCGCCCGCTGCCGGGAGCCGCAGCCCTTGCAGTCCACCAGAGGATCGGAGAAGTTGCCCACGTGGCCGGTGGTGACCCAGGTGGTGGGGTTCATGAGAATGGCGGCATCCAGACCCACATTGTAGTCGGACTCCTGGACGAATTTCTTCATCCATGCCTTCTTCACGTTGTTCTTGAATTCCACGCCCAGGGGGCCGTAGTCCCAGGCGTTGGCCAGGCCGCCGTAGATTTCGGAGCCGGCATAGACGTAGCCTCTGTTCTTGCAGAGGTTTACGATCATATCGAGTGTTTTTTCACTGTTTTTCATGTGTTTGTCCCCCAGTTGTATTTTCGGAGTTTGCACCCATTATACTCTGGGCCGGGGATGAAATCAAGGAAAATCCGCAGATGTTGAGAAAAAAGCGCAAGTCAACCAAGAAACCGGGAATAGAATGGGGGGAATATGGGGATGCTTTCATAAACAGAGGAGATTATTAGTTGACAGTTGACAGTGGACAGTTGACAGTTTTCCCCCAATTGACAATTGACAGTGGACAATTGTCAATTGGGGGGTACCATTCAACCCCACAGGTTAAACATCCAACGTGGCGGGCGGCAGATTGCCGCCACTACGATACATTTGTTACAAATACCGTGTATTTAACGTGTCTATCCGCGCTTTTGAGCTTTGAAAAATGCAAAAAACGTGGTACATTAACGTAGGGGCGGCAAAAATAACCGGTGCGGTTGAATGGTATCACCATCGATATACCAAAAATTGTCAATTGTCCATTGTCAATTTAGACATCACTGTCAACTGTCAACTGTCCACTGTCAACTGTCAACTTCTTACGAACGCGAGGTGCTTTTATGATCCTATCCTACATCCGCACCGTCATTCTCTATCTTATCCTCATTCTGGTCATTCGGCTCATGGGCAAGCGGCAGATCGGGGAGATGGAGCCGGCGGAATTTGTGGTGACCATGCTGGTGGCCAATCTGGCGGCCATCCCCATGCAGGATGCGGGCATCCCCCTGCTGACGGGCCTGATCCCAATCTTAACGGTGCTGGGGGTGGAGCTGGTGCTGTCCTGGCTCATGCTGTGCAGCGGCCCTTTGCGCCGCCTGTTCTGCGGCAAGCCCGTGCTGCTCATTGATGATGGGCGGCTGCTGCAAGGCAATCTGCGGCTGACCCGGGTGACCCTGGACGAGCTCTTCGGCAAGCTCCGGGAGAAGGACATCCTGGACATTACCCAGGTCCAGTATGCCATTCTGGAGACGGACGGCAATCTCTCCGTCTTCCCCTATGCGCAGTTCGCCCCTGCCAGTGCCAAGGATGCGGGGGTTCGGGTGAAGGAGAATACGCTGCCCATTGTGGTGGCGGAGGATGGGCGGCTGTTCCCGGAGAACCTGCAAAAGGCGGGGAAGGATATTCCCTGGGTGGAGCAGACTTTGGCCACCCATGAGGCGGTGCTGGAGGATACCCTGCTGCTGATCGTAGACGGCAGCGGGAAAGTGGTGTTTGTGCGGAAGGAGCGGCTATGACAAGAGGCATCATTGGCTGCGTGATTTTGGCCCTGCTGCTGGCGGCGGGACTGGGCGTCCAGTGGGCAGTGGCCGCCCTGCAGGCCCCCATCACCGGGGAACTGACCCAGGCGGCCCAGGCGGCAGCCCGGGAGGACTGGGACACCGCCCTGCTCCACCAGGAAACGGCCCAGCGGGGCTGGCGCAAGGCATGGCGATTAACGGCGGCCTTTGCGGACCACCAGCCCATGGAGGATGTGGACAGCCTGTTTGCAAGGCTTCCGGCCTACGGCGAGGACGCTGTGGAGTTTTCCGCCTGCTGCCGGGAGCTGGCAAGGCGGGTTCGGGCGGTGTATGAGGCCCACAGCCTGACCTGGTGGAATCTACTGTAGCAATGCTTCAATGGCCTGGGCCAGAATGTCCGTGGAGGCCAGGGCCTCCTGATGGGTGTTTCCCGCCCCGCCGATCTCAATGAGCAGAGCTCCGGGGCTCAGGTCCTGGTTGAACCGCTGGGTGCGTAAATTGAGGGGCCGGGTGATGCCGGGAGAGACCCGCTCTAAGAGGGTTTGCAGCCGCAGAGCCAGGGAGAAGTTTTTCCGCCAGTTGGGGTGAATCCGGTTCCCCCGGTCCGTACCAACCACCAGCATGATTTTGGCGGCGGCGCCGCCCGCCGTCTGGGCCAGAGGCCGCAGCTGCTGCTTTCCGGAGGAGGCGTCCCGGTGCAGGTCCAGCACCAGGCACAAAGAGGGGTATTCATCGAGATATGCCTGGGCGCTTTTGCGGGAGCTGATATAGGAATCGTTATAGGATGGGTAGTCGTGGAGCGCTTCGTCCCGGAGTACGGGGATGCCCCGCGCCTTTAGGGCATCTTCCAGGGCGGCACCCAGGCTGAGCATATTAAAACCGCTGTCCAGTGTTCGGTAGGCAGCGGTTTCTGTGTAGTTTTCACCGTTCTTTTGGTAGCTTTCCGTGGCGTGAGAGCTGTAGATCAGAACCTTCGGGCCGTCGGCTTCCGGCCACGCCGGGGCTTGCAGAATGGCCGTTTCGGGGTCAAGGTCGACTCCGGCGGTATTGTAGAGCGAGATGTTGGCCCCGTCCTGAGCGGTGAATACCGGCGGGGTTGGTTCCGGTGCTTCCGTGGGGGCGGCGGCGGGCAGGGGCAGCGCCTCCGGCGGCAGGGCCCCGGCAACAGCGGGAGACTCCGGGGCGCAGGCGGGAACGGCGGTCTTCGTTTGCTCAGAACGAATCGCCCGCTGCCCGGTTTCCAGGTACAGCAGGAATTCTCCGGTTTCCGGCGCGGCCAGGACCGCTTCCAGCGTGCCATGAAACCGCAGAAGCAGACACAGGGCAATGCAGGTGAGCCCCAGCCGGTGGGCCGCACTGTTTTTCCGCAATCCGAAGACCTCCTTATAACAATGTGGGAGGGGGGCTCCTAACCTTCCCCTACGGGCGGTGCGTCGCGCAGCGAATCGAATTTTCTATAGCTGCCAGTGGCAGCTATACCATAATTTATGGAAGAGGGGCCTTACGCAAAGGAGATGTAAGGAGCTTCTGCGCGGTTTTATGTGCTGCTCTCGCCCGCAGCGCCCCTCTTCAGTCAGGGCTTCGCCCTGCCAGCTTCCCCGTGGGGGAAGCCTTTGCTCCGCATTCTCCCGGTTTCCTCCACTTCGGCCTGGACCGCAGCTCTACGCGCAGATTCTGAAAAAAGCTGCGCAGCAGTGCGGCGGATTCCTCCTCCATTACGCCGGAGACCACCTGGGGGTGGTGGTTGAAATTCATGTCAAAGAGGCTGCACACGGATTTGCAGGCCCCGAATTTTTGATCACTGGCCCCATAGACCACCCTTGGAATCCGGGCGCTTAAAATCGCTCCGGCGCACATGGCGCAGGGCTCCAGGGTCACATAGAGGGTGCATTCCCACAGCCGCCAGCCGCCCAATCGCTTGCAGGCCTCGTCAATGGCCTGAATTTCCGCGTGGGCCAGGGCGGATTTGTTCGTTTCCCGGCGGTTATAGCCTCTGCCAACGATTTCCTCCCCCCGGGTGATGACGCAGCCCACGGGCACCTCGCCCTGCTCCGAGGCCTGCTTTGCCAGCGCGAGGGCCTCCTGCATAAAGTCCAGATCGTCCATAAAAAAGCTCCTTCTGTATTTCTGCGCCTATCATACCACGTCCCCATGAAAAAAACCAGCGGAAGAAGGTGGACTTTACAGCGGGAGGAAAAAATGGTATGCTATAAAAAAGCCTTCCCCTGGGGGAAGGTGGCAGGGCGAAGCCCTGACGGATGAGGGGCGGCAGGCAGAACCGATATGAAAACCCTTAAGCATAAAAGTCCTGTTTACAGAAGCTTTATTGTGAAGATTTCTCGTTGTCGATTCCCCATGCCGCCCCTCATCAGTCACGGCCCAAAGGGCCGCGACAGCTTCCCCCAAGGGAAGCCGAAAGGAAGGTGCCCTATGAAAACCCGCAGGCTGGTGCTTCTGGCGCTTCTGACGGCCATTGCGCTGACCATTTTTATGCTGGAGGCCCAGATCCCCGCGCCGGTGCCCATCCCGGGGGTGAAGCTGGGGCTTGCCAATATTGTCACCGTGTTCACCGTGTTTCTCCTGGGGCCGGGGGAGGGCTGCCTGGTGCTTGCAGCGCGGATTTTCCTGGGGGCGGTGTTTGCGGGCAATTTCAGCACCATTCTCTATTCCGCAGCCGGCGGCGGCCTGGCAATTCTGGTCACCATCCTGCTGCGGCGGGTGCTGAAGGAAAATCAGCTCTGGGTGGCGGGCTGCGCCGGAGCCGCGGCCCACTCCGTGGGGCAAATGGCCGTAGCGGTCTGCATCAGCGGGACGCCGGCGCTGCTGGCCTACCTGCCCATTCTCATTGCCATCAGTCTGATCACAGGACTGTTCACCGGGCTGTGCGCCCAGTTTTTATTGAATCGAGGAAAGAACTTTTGGAAAACTATTTTGAAATGAATCTGGACAAGGGCCGGATCGACGCCATCTCCAATCTGGGACTGGCCCACATCGGCGACGGAGTCTTCGAGCTGCTGTGCCGCAGCTACCTGTGCGAGCAGGGCTATAAAACCGTGCTGGACCTGCACAAAAAGACCGTTGCCCTGGTCAATGCCCCGGCCCAGGCGGAATTCGTAGATAAGCTTTTGCCCCTTCTGAATGAAGCGGAGCTTTCCTATTACCGCCGGGGCAAGAATGCCCATGTCCACGCCGTGCCCAAGGGGGCCACCCCGGCCCAGTATGCCAAGGCCACAGGCCTGGAGGCCCTGTTTGGGGCGCTGTACTTAGCGGGAAAGACCGGCAGGATCAACGAGCTGTTCCGGGCCGTCATGGAAGGAGAAGACCATGGCCTTTGATGCGTTTTACCTCAGCGCCGTGCTGGGAGAAGTCCGGGAGCGCTGCGATGGCGCCAAGGTGGAGAAAATCTACCAGCCCAGCCGGGACACGCTGATTTTCCAGCTGCGGGGCCAGAAGAGCCGGGAAAAGCTGCTGATTGCCGCCAACCCCACCGCCCCCCGGCTGCACCTGACGGCGGCCTCTCCGGAGAATCCTCCGGAGCCGCCCATGTTCTGCATGTTCCTGCGCAAGCACCTTCTGGGCGCCCGCCTGTCGGAAATCTCCCAGACCCCCATGGAGCGCTGCGCGGTGTTCAGCTTCGACTGCACCGATGAGATGGGCTATCCCATTCAGAAAAAGCTGGTGGCGGAGCTCATGGGCCGGACCTGCAATGTGTATCTGCTGGGGCCGGAGGGCAGAATCCTGGACTGCCTGCGCCGCATCGGCCTGGACGAGAGCAGCCGCCCTGCCCTGCCGGGGCTGAGCTACCAGAACCCCAGTCCCATTGAAAAGCGGAACCCGGCGGAAATGACGCAGGAAGATTATGTTAACTTGCTGACCGCTGAGGGGGCGGATGTCCTCTCCCAGCGGCTTATGGACGCTCTGGGCGGTCTGTCCCCCCTGGTCACCCGGGAGGCGGCCCTGTTTGCCGCCGGAGACACGGATGCCCGGGTCAGCGCCCTGGATGCGGACAGGACAGGGGAGAAGCTGTACCTCTTCTTTGAGGAGCACCTGCGCCATCCCGCCCCCTGGTACTATGCCGCCCCGGACGGAACACTCAAGCAGTTCGCCTTCTGCCCCATCCGGGAGTATGGGGACTGCGCCCGGGCGGAGTCCTTCAGCGGCCTGCTGGACCGGTTTTATACCCTCCGGGACCGGAAGGACGCCATGCGCCAGAAGAGCCAGTCTCTGCGCAAGTCCGTTGCCAATCAGGTCCAGCGGCTGCGCCGGAAAATGGCTTTGCAGGAAAAAGAGCTGACGGCCACCTATGACCGGGAGCGCCTGCGGCAGCTGGGAGATATCCTTACGGCCAACCTGCACCGCATCCAGAAGGGCCAGACGAAGATTCTCTGCCAGGACTTCTATGATGAAAACATGGGCGACGTGGAAATCCCTCTGAGCCCCATCCTCTCCCCCCAGCAGAACGCGGCGAAGTTCTACAAGGACTACACCCGCATGAAAAACGCCCAGAAGGAGCTGACCCATCAGCTGGAGCTGGGGACCGAGGAGTGCAGCTACCTGGAGAGCGTCCTGGAGGAGCTGGGCCGGGCTCAGAGTGAGGCCGAGCTGGAGGAGATCCGTCAGGAGCTCTATGCCGGGGGCTACGTCCGCATGGACGGGGCCAAAAAGAAGATGAAGCAGAGCAAGCTGCCGCCCATGCGCTTTGAAAGCACCGACGGCTTCCCCATTTACGTAGGCCGGAACAACCGGCAAAATGACGAGCTGACCTTCAAGCTGGCCCGGAAGGACGACGTCTGGTGCCACGCCTCCAAGGTCCACGGCAGCCATGTCATTATCTCCTGCGGCGGGCAGAAGCCCCCGGATGACACCGTGACCCAGGCCGCCCAGCTGGCCGCCTACTACGCCGAAACCGGCGGCGGCCAGAATATCCCCGTGGACGTGACGACGGTGAAGCAGGTGAAGAAGACCCCCGGCGGCAAGCCCGGCATGGTCATCTACCACACCTACCGCACGGCCATTGTGAATCCCTACCCGGATGTTAGGGTTGACCCTCTGAATGCGGAAAGCAAATAATGCAAAAATGCGAACCGACTTTTGCACGGTTCGCGTTTTTGCTTTTTTTAGTTCTCCTCCGGCAGCACAAACTCCGGCCCCAGGTCGGCGAGCATTTTGTCGTAGGCCTCCTGGGCGATGTCCACGGCGGTGCGGCCGGAGTAGCTTTCGGGCTGGATGACGCCTACCACGTGCAGGGGGACAACGGTTTTTTTCAGACGCTTGACGTTATGGAAGATATTCTGGGTGTTCTTTACGGTGCACATGACGATGGGCACCTGGGTCTTGGTGGCGATCTTAAAGACGCCGGAGCGGAAGTGGTGGAGCCTGCCGTCCCGGCTGGTGTAGCCCTCGGGGAAGACGGCAACGCTGACCTGGTCCTCGCGAATCATCTGGATGCACTTGAGGATGGTTTTCAGGGCCTCCCGGTCATTCTCCCGGTTGATCAACTGGCACATCAGCCTGTGCATGATCTTGCCGATGAGGAACATATCCGCATTCTCCTGCTTGGAGATGAAGGCCAGTTGGGCTTCCGGGAAGCAGCCCAGCAGCAGCACGGGGTCTAGGATGCTCAGGTGGTTGCAGATGAGCAGGAACCGACCGCCCTTGGGCAGCTGCTCCGCGCCCTCCAGCTGAACGTCCATCCGCAGCAAGGACTCGACCGCCGGAATATAGAGCTCCGTCAGGCGGCGGAAGTATTTGGAATCCTGCTCCTGGGGCTTGGAAATGTCCACCGTGGCGCAGGAGACCCACAGCACCGCAAAGGCGATTGCAAACAGGCCAAGCCAGTACCCCACAAAGCACCCCAGGGTGCCGAAAACAATGGCGGCCCCGGAAAAGTGCCCCAGGGCGCAGGTGAGCACCGCGAAAATTGCGGCAAGAACGGTCATGGAACCTAAAAGCATGGTGAATTCCTCCTGTGAAATGAGTGGGGAAAGCTACAAGAGCTTCCCCTCCGGGGAAGCTGGCTCGCGTAAGCGAGACTGAAGAGGGGCGTAATGGGCGAGAGCGGTAGGAAAAACGCTGTATACCTACAGCTCACTTCCGTAAGGCCCCTCTTCCATAAATTATGGTATAGCTGCCACCGGCAGCTATGGGCGATTCAATTCGCTGCGCGACGCACCGCCCGCAGGGGAAGGTTAGGGAATGGGACTTGCTTGCCCCTCATCAATATCCCTTTGATTCCCACCATTATAATCCTATTTTCCTGGCTTTACAAGGGAAAGTTCAACTTCGAATTCTCTTTGCGGTAGTTTTTTCCTCCAAAGGGTAGAAATCCAACGGGAAACATGATATACTGGGCCTATCTATGCAAAACAGAAAGGAACTACATACAATGGGTTTATCCGCATCCGCACCCTGGCTGAAATATTATGGAAATACCCCGGCTTCTCTGGAGTATCCCCACAAGACCATGTATGAAATGGTGGCCGCTGCCGCCAAAAAGTATCCGGATCACACGGCCTATATCTTCATGGGCAAGAAGACCTCCTATACGGAGTTCATGAAGCGCATCCACGCCGCGGCCAAGGGCCTGTACAAAATGGGCATCCGCAAGGGCGACAAGGTGACCATCTGCATGGCCAATACCCCCCAGGCCCTGGACTGCTTCTATGCCCTGAACCGGATCGGGGCCATTCCCAATATGATTCACCCCCTGTCCGCCGCCCAGGAGATCGCCTTCTATCTGAACTTCTCCCAGAGCAAGGCCATCCTGACCCTGGACCAGTTCTATGAAAAGGTGGTCTCCATTCAGCCCCAGCTGAAAAACCCCACCACCATCCTCATTGCCAAGGTCGCCGATGAGCTGCCCATCCCCCTGAATGTGCTCTACCCCATGACCAAGGCCGCCCGGGCGGTGAAGAAGCTGCCGAAGACCGGCTATACGCTGTGGTACGACATGGTCCGGGCCGGCAAGGGCGTGACCCTGCCTCCCATTTCCAACCGCTATGACGAGTGCGGCGCCATCCTCTATTCCGGCGGCACCACCGGCACCACCAAGGGCATCATGCTCTCCAACCTGAACTTCAACGCCCTGGCATTGCAGACCTCTGCCGCCTCCGGCTTTACCCTGGAGGAGATCTCCAATATGAAGATGCTCTCCGTGATGCCCGTATTCCATGGCTTTGGCCTGGGCATTGGCATTCACCTGCCTCTGATCAACGGCGCAACCTGCATCCTCATCCCCCAGTTTAATGTGAAGACCTATGCCGAGACCCTGGTGAAGCAGAAGCCCAACCTGATTCCCGGCGTGCCCACCCTATTCGAGGCCCTGCTGCGGGCGGACAATCTGGAGGGGGCAGACCTGAGCTTCCTGAAGGGCATCTTCTCCGGCGGCGACAGCCTGAGCCCCGAGCTGAAAAAGAAGGTGGATGCCTTCCTGAAGGACCACGGCTGCTCCGAGCAGATCCGGGAGGGCTACGGCACCACCGAGTGCGTCACCGCCTCCTGCCTGACCCCCAAGGACTATGCCCGCCAGGGCTCCATCGGCGTGCCCTTCCCCGATACCTTCTATAAGATCGTGGAGCCCGGCACCACCAACGAGGCGGAGGCCAACATCGAGGGCGAAATCTGCATCTCCGGCCCCACGGTCATGCTGGGCTATATGGATAACCCCGAGGAAACCCGCCAGACCCTGCGCCGCCATTACGATGGCCGCATCTGGCTGCACACCGGCGACCTGGGCCACATGGACCAGGACGGCTTCGTCTACTTCCGCCAGCGCATCAAGCGCATGATTATCACCTCCGGCTACAATGTGTACCCCTCTCAGTTGGAGAATATCATTGATGCCAATGAAAAGGTGCTCATGAGCTGCGTCATCGGCGTGAAAGACCCCTACCGGGTTCAGAAGGTCAAGGCCTATGTGGTGCCCATGCCCGGCGTGGAGCCTACGGAAGAGCTGAAAAAGGAAATCCTGGAATACTGCTCCGGCCGCATTGCCAAGTACGCCATGCCCCGGGAGATCGAGTTCCGCAAGGAGCTGCCCAAGACCCTGGTGGGCAAGGTTGCCTACCGTGTGCTGGAAGAGGAAGCCAACGCCAAGGTTGGGGCAAAATGAAAAAGCGCATCTGGGAGCTGGACGCTGCCCGGGGGCTGGCGCTGATCGGCATGGTGCTCATTCACCTGCACTATGATGTGGTGGAGCTCTGCGGCCTCTGGGACTGGAACCCCGGATGGTATCAGCTGTTCAAGAACAATTACGGCGCCATTTTCCTGCTGATCTCCGGCATCAGCGCAATCCTGGGCAGCCGCCCGGTGAAGCGGGGGCTGCTGGTGTTCTGCTGCGGCTTTTTGTGCACGGGAGCCACGGTGGGCATGTATCTTCTGGGCTTTGCCGGGAAAGATATCATTATTTACTTCGGCGTTTTGCAGTGCCTGGGCTGCTGCATGATGCTCTGGCCTCTGTTCCGGCGGGCCAACAGCGCCCTGCTGACCATTGTGGCCCTTGCCATGATCGTCCTGGGGCTGTGGCTGCGGACGGTCGGGTTTTCCTTCCCCTGGCTGACCGTTCTGGGTTTTGCCCCCTATGGCTTTGCCTCCTCGGACTATTTCCCCCTGTTTCCAAACCTGGGCTATTTTCTGCTGGGTGCGGTGCTGGGCAGGGCGCTCTATGCCGAAAAGAAAAGCCTGCTGCCCAGAGAGAATCCGCCGGCAAAGGCCTTGCAGTGGATGGGCAGAAAGAGCCTGCTCATCTATCTGCTCCACCAGCCCATTCTGGCCGCCGTTGTCGGCGCAATTGCGATGATAAAAGGGTAAGCCTCACCTGAAAGGAGCTATTCATGAAAAGGGACAAATTCGGATACGGTGTTTTTGCCCTGGGCTTTGTGGGCTATCTGGTCCGGCGGCTGCTGTACACGGTGGGTGTGGACAGCCGGGGGCTTCTGGTGGGCGGACATGGCCTGGAAATTGCGCTGTGGGTGCTTACCGCCGGGGCGGCGGTCCTTGCGCTGACGGCCAAGCCGGTGAAGCAGACGCCCAAGCCTTGGGTTACCCCCACGGGCTGCTGGTTTCTGGCCATTGGAATGCTGTTTGCCGGGGAGGACCTGGTCAACGGCTTCGCGGGCCTGCGGACGGTGCTGAAAATCGCCGCCCCTCTGGTGGCCGCTGCCCTGGCTGCCGCCGGGTGGCGCAAGTGGAAGGGGCAGAGCCCCGTGCCCATGCTCTGGGCCTTTGCAAGCCTGGTGCTGGTGGTGCGCCTGGTGGCGGCCTACCAGACCTGGAGCCGGGAGCCCCAGATGATGGACTATATCTTCTCCCTGCTGGCAAGCCTGTGCTTTGCCGTGTTTACCTATCAGCAGGCGGCCCGGGGGCTGGGCATGGCGAAAAACGGCCTTTGGCAGCTGCGTTTTGGCCTGCTGGCGGGCTACTTCGGCCTTGTGGCGGGGGTTGGCAAGCAGCCGCTGCCCTTCTATACCCTGATGGCCTGCGGCGTGCTGCTGATGCTGCTCTCCGGTGAGGAGGCCCCATGCTGAACACACAGGCCTATACCCGGCTCAGCACGGCCCTGCCGAAGCTGACTGCGGAGGACGTGATCGATATGGGGCCTGTGCTCGTGAAAATCATCCCGGAGCTGAAGCCCACACTGGGCTTCGACCAGCATTCGCCCCACCATAAATACGATCTGTTTACCCACATTGCCCATGTGGTGGGCAATGTCCCCCCGGACCTGACGGTGCGCTGGGCGGCGCTGCTGCACGATGTGGGCAAGATTCCAACCTTTGCCCGGGATGAGACAGGCCGGGGCCATTTCAAAAATCACGCGGCCGTGGGCGCAGACATGGCGGATACCGTTCTGCACCGCCTGGGCGCGCCGGAAGTTCTGCGGGAAGAAGTCGTGACCCTCATTCGGCTGCACATGACCAGACTTGAGCCGGAGCAGCTGCCGGAGCTGGCGGCAAATCTCGGCTGGGACACGGTGAGCAGGCTTCTCAGCCTGCAAGAGGCGGATATGGGCAGCAAAGGCGTCCCCGGCGAGGAGGACCAGGCCCAGTTCCGGCTTCTTCGGAAGCGGTTGGAGGAGCTGAGAGCATAGAAACGGCATTTTTCCTGAGCAGCCCGGTTTTTCTGCTCGGTTGCTTGTTGACATTGCCTATCGGCTGTGGTAAAATAAACCGGAAAGTGAATAGCGGTTTCAGTGCTTCCGGGCCGGTTGGGCCTTGGAAGAGAATAGGGAATCGGGTGCAACTCCCGAGCGGTACCGCCACTGTGAGCGCGGAGGTTCCGGCATGAGGTGAAAACCGGTCATTGGATGTTTCCGAGAAGACGTTTGCCGAGAGCTGAGGATGCGTGAGCCAGGATACCTGCTGAAACGGTTTGTGTGTCCGGTCCTGCAAGTACGGGGCTGCGGCAGCTTTTGGCGCAGAAAGACGGCTGCGGCAGTTTTCGGAACTGCCGCAGCCTTTTCGATCCTTTGGTGCTGTATATGTGGTTTCCCCCCTTACCATTTTTAACAGATTGCCCGCCAAAGTATCCCTGCGTGTTGTGCGGGGGAGAGTCGCTCTCCCCCGCTTTTTTTGCGAAATCAGCCGCGGCGGTCCCCATGGCCGCTGCGGCTTTTGTGGTGATGCTATGAAAAAAGAACTACCCCGGATTTTAATTGCGGGAACCAACAGCGGCTGCGGAAAGACCACCTTCGTCTCCGGCCTGCTGACGGCGCTGAAACGGCGGGAAAAGGACCTGCGGGCCTTCAAGTGCGGCCCGGACTACATCGACCCCATGTTCCACGCCTCTGCCCTGGGGGTGCCCTGCAGAAACCTGGACCTGCAATTTTTTGACGAAAACACCCTGCGTTTCTCCCTGGCGAAGAACGGCGGCAGCCTTTCCGTCATCGAGGGCGTTATGGGCTATTACGACGGCGTTGGCATGACTACCCAGGCCAGCTCCTACGCCGTGGCCATGGCCTCGGATACTTCGGCGGTGCTGGTGGTGGATGCCCGGGGGGCGGCCCATTCGGTGCTGGCGGTGATTGGGGGCTTTTTGAATCTGCACCCGAAGAGCCACATCCGGGGCGTGATTCTGAACCGGTGCTCTGCCATGCTCTACCCCCGGATGAAGCAGGCGATTGCGGACCAATTCGGCGGGGCGGTGCTGCCCCTGGGCTATCTGCCGGTGATGAAGGACTGCACCCTGGAAAGCCGCCATTTGGGCCTGATCACCGCCCAGGAAATGACGGATTTGCAGGAAAAGCTGGAAGCTTTAGCCGATCAGATCGAAAAAAGTGTGGATATCCCGGCGCTGCTTTCTCTGGCGGCCTCTGCACCGGAGCTCAGCTGGGAGCCGGTGGCGCTGCCGGAAGAGGGACCGGCCCTGCGCATTGCCGTGGCGAGGGACAATGCCTTCTGCTTCTATTATGAGGACAATCTGGACCTGCTGCGCAGCCTGGGAGCAGAGCTTGTGCCCTTTTCCCCCATTGCGGATGCGGCCCTGCCGGAGAACATCCGGGGCCTTTACTTAGGCGGCGGCTATCCGGAACTCTATGCGGAAAGTCTTTCCGAAAACCGATCCATGAAGGACAGCATCCGCCGGGCTCTGGAAGCGGGGCTTCCCTGCATCGCCGAATGCGGCGGTTTCCTGTACCTGCAGAAGGAGCTGGAGGGCAGACCCATGGTGGGCTTTCTGCCCGGCACGGGACACAATACGGGCAAGCTCTCCCGCTTTGGCTATGTGACCTTGACAGCCCAAAAGGACAATCTCCTCTGCGCCGCCGGGGAACAGCTCCCTGCCCATGAATTCCACTATTACGATACCACCTGCAACGGGGAAGACTTCCTGGCCCAAAAGGCCGACGGAAGAGCCTGGCGCTGCGGCATTGCCACAGAAAATCTCTATGCGGGCTTCCCCCATTTTCATTTCTATGCACACCCCCAGATGGCAGCAAGATTTTTGGAGATGTGCAGAAAAGGCTCCCCTGAAAGGGGAGCTGTCAGCGCAGCTGACTGAGGGGTTACGGCTTGGCCTGGGGCCAAGCCACGCCGTAGGCGAAATACTGGGGTTGTGCATATCTGGGACTGTATTTCCGCTTCCAGCGGAGGCTTTTCGCTTCGAAAAGCCAAAACCCCTCAGACTCGCTGACGCGAGCCAGCTCCCCTTTCAGGGGAGCCAAAGAGAGCAAAAAAGGAGAAATAAAAATGCTGGAAATTATCAAACCTATGGACATCGAAAAGCGCAGCTTTGAGATCATCACGGAGCTTTTGGGGGATACGCCCATTGCCCCGGAGAATGAATTGGTTGTCAAGCGGGTGATCCATACCTCTGCCGACTTCGACTATGCCAAAAACCTGACCTTCTCCGAAGGGGCCGTGGCCAAGGGCATTGCCGCCCTGCGGGGGGGCTGCGATATCGTCACCGATACCCAGATGGCCAGGGCCGGGATCAATAAGACCATCCTGGGTAAGCTGGGCGGAGAGGTGCACTGCTTCATGTCCGACCCGGATGTGGCCGCAGAGGCCAAGGAACGGGGCATTACCCGGGCCATCGTCTCCATGGAAAAGGCGGCAAAGCTGGAGAAGCCCTGCATCTTTGCCATCGGCAACGCCCCCACGGCCCTGATTGCCATCAAGGAGCTGATGGAGGCGGGCAAGCTGCACCCGGCGCTGATCATCGGCGTGCCCGTGGGCTTTGTGAACGTGGTGGAGAGCAAGGAGGAGATCATTGAATCGGCCCTTGCCCCCTATATCGTGGCCCGGGGCCGGAAGGGCGGCAGCAATGTGGCCGCCGCCATCTGCAACGCCATGCTCTACCAGATCACAAGATAATGGAACAGTTTGTTGTAAAGGACGGCAAGCAGCTGCGCCTGGGCTACACCACCGGCTCCTGTGCCGCCGCAGCCGCCAAGGCGGCGGGCTGGATGCTGCTGACGGGCCGGGAGAAGAAAACCATCGGCCTGCACACCCCCAAAGGGATCGATCTGACGCTGCATGTGGAGGAAATCACCCGGGGAGCGGATTTTGTGTCCTGTGCCATTGCCAAGGACGCGGGGGATGACCCGGACGTCACCGCCGGTGCGCTGATTTTTGCCAGGGTCACTTTGAAAGCATCCCCCGGGGTGGACATTGACGGAGGCTTCGGCGTGGGCCGGGTGACCAAGCCGGGGCTTGACCAGAGCGTGGGCAATGCGGCCATCAACTCCGTGCCCAGGGCCATGATCCGGGAAAACCTGCTGGAAATCGCCCGGGAGCTGGACTACCCCGGGGGCTTCACCGTGGAAATTTCCGTTCCCCTGGGAGAGGAGCTGGCGAAGAAGACCTTCAACCCCCGGCTGGGGATCGTGGGCGGCATCTCGATTCTCGGTACCACCGGCATTGTGGAGCCCATGAGCGAGCAGGCCCTGGTGGATACCATCCGGGTGGAGCTGCGGCAGAAGCGAACCCAGGGGGACTATGTGCTGCTGACCCCCGGCAACTACGGCTCGGATTTCATCCGGGACAGCCTGAAAATCGACCCCAAAACCGCCGTGCAGGTGTCCAATTTTATTGGCGTTTCTCTGGATATCTGCAAGGAGCTGGATTTTAAGGGCGCGCTGCTCATCGGCCACATCGGCAAGCTGGTGAAGCTGGGGGGCGGCATGATGAATACCCACTCGAAGTACGGCGACTGCCGCACGGAGATCCTCTCCGCCATGGCCGGGGCCGAGGGTGTGGACGCAGACACCATCCGGGCCATGCTGGAGTGCGTCAGCTGCGACGACTGCCTGCGCCTGCTGGGGGACCGAAAGGAAAAGGTCCTGCTGCGGCTCATGGAGCGCATCCGCTTTCATTTGCAATATCGCGCCGGAGATATGGAAATCGGCTGCGCCATGTTCTCCAAGGAGTACGGGCTGCTGGGCAGGACGGAAAACGCGGAGGAACTGGCGGGACGGATTTTGCGACAAAGGCTTCCCCTGGGGGAAGCTGGCAGGGCGAAGCCCTGACTGATGAGGGGCGGCAGGCAGAACCAATGCAGAGCCAGCCAAAGCAATTCTATTCTTACTTGATAGAACATAACTGCAGAGATTTCTACTTACTGGTTCTGCGTTCCGCCCCTCATCCGACCCGCCTACGGCGGGCCACCTTCCCCCAGGGGAAGGCAATTTCTTAAAATATATAGGAGGCAACAATATGGTACATTTTGTCGGCGCCGGGTGCGGCGCGGCGGATCTGATTACGGTGCGGGGGGCAAAGCTCCTGAGCGAGGCGGACGTGGTGATCTACGCCGGTTCTCTGGTAAATCCGGAGCTGCTGAACTACTGCAAGGAAGGCTGCGAGATTCACAACAGCGCCAAGATGACCCTGGAGGAGACCACCGCCGTCATCGTCAAGGCAGAGGCCGAGGGCAAGACCACCGTCCGGCTCCATACCGGCGACAGCAGCATCTACGGCGCGGTCCGGGAGCAGTTTGACGAGCTGATTCCCAGGGGCATCGAATACGATGTGACCCCCGGCGTCAGCGCCTTCTGCGGGGCTGCGGCCTCTCTGAAGCAGGAGTTTACATTGCCGGATGTGAGCCAGACCGTCATCATCACCCGGCAGACCGGCCGGACCAAGGTCCCCGAAAAGGAGAGCATCCGCTCTCTGGCGGCCCACCGGGCCACCATGTGCCTGTACCTCAGCACCCGGCTCACGGAAGAGCTGCAAAAGGAGCTTTTGGAGGGCGGCTACCCCGGCTCTACCCCTGTGGCGGTGGTGTTCAAGGCCAGCTGGCCCGATGAGCGCATCTACCACTGCACCGTGGATACCCTGCACAAGACCGTGACGGAGAACGACCTGACCCGTACCAGCCTGATCATTGTGGGTGACTGCATGGGCGAGAAGTACCAGAAGTCCTTCCTCTATGACCCCAGCTATGAGCGGCCCTTCCACGAGGCGGCAACGAAATGCGACTGAGCATTCTGGCCTTTACCCGCCGGGGATGCTGTTTGGCAAGAAGGGTAAAGCAGGCCCTTTCTCCGGCGGAATGCCGGATGATGACCATGGAGAAATTCGGGGAACCGGATTTTGAAGTCTACCGTCCGCCTCTGACGGAGGCGGTGGGGGACTTGTTCTCCTGGTGCGATCAGCTGGTATTTATCGGCAGCACCGGCATGGCCGTCCGGGGCATTGCCCCCTGGGTGAAGGACAAGAAGACAGACCCGGGGGTTCTCGTCATTGACGAGGGGGGAACCTACGTCATTTCCCTGCTCTCCGGCCACATCGGCGGGGCCAACGCATTGACAGTTTCCCTGGCTGCCGCCATCGGCGCCCAGCCCATTGTCACCACGGCCACAGATGTGGAGGGCAAGTTCTCCGTGGATGCCTGGGCAAAGGGGCAGGGGCTGCACATCGGCAGCATGGCCCTGGCCAAGGCCGTGTCCGCCGCCATACTGGAAGGGGATGTGCCCATCTGTGCCGACTGCCCCCTGCCGGAAAAACTCCCCGCCGGGCTTGTAAAAGGCGAGGAAGGGGAGCTTGGCATCTACGTGGGCACCCATGCCCGGCGGCCCTTCCGGCAAACCCTGGTTTTGACCCCAAAGGTACTGACCCTGGGCCTGGGCTGCCGGAAGAACACCCCGGAGGAGGCCATAGAGGCCCTGGTTTCCAGGGTGCTGGCGGAAAAAGGCCTTTCCCGGGCGGCCATCCGGGGGGCGGCCTCCATTGACTTAAAAGCTGGGGAGCCCGGGCTGCTGGCCTTCTGCGGTCACCGGGGCATTCCCGTGAAATTCTATTCCGCCGGGGAATTAAAGGCCGTTCCCGGGCAGTTCACTCCCTCGGCCTTTGTCAGCTCCGTCACCGGCGTGGACAATGTCTGCGAGCGTGCCGCGGCGGCAGAGGGCGGGAGAATCATCGTTCCGAAAACCGCCGAAAACGGCGTGACCGTTGCAATTTCCGAAAAAGAATGGGAGGTATCCTTTTGAAACTGTATATTGTGGGCATTGGCCCGGGAAATTATGAGAATATGACCGTCCGGGCAGACCGGGCGCTGCAGGAGAGCCAGGTGATTGTGGGCTATCCCGTGTATGTGGACCTGGTGAAGGACCGGTATCCGGACAGGCAGTACCTGTCCACTGCCATGACCCAGGAGGCAGAGCGCTGCCGTATGGCCATTGAAGAGGCCGAGAAGGGCAAGACCGTTTCCATGATCTGCTCCGGCGACAGCGGCATCTACGGCATGGCGGCCCTCATCTATGAGCTGCTGGGGGAGAATTCCGGCGTAGAGGTGGAGGTGGTCCCCGGGCTCACCGCTGCCTGCTCCGGCGGCGCGGTGCTGGGAGCACCCCTGACCCACGACTTTGCGGTCATCAGCCTGTCCGACCGGCTGACCCCCTGGGAAAAAATCGTCACCCGGCTGGACTGTGCCGCCAAGGCGGACCTGTCCATTGTGCTTTACAACCCCAAGAGCCATGGAAGGCCTGACCATCTGGCCAAGGCCTGCGATGTGCTGCTGAAAACCCTGCCCGGGGACCGGCCCTGCGGCGTGGTCCGCAACATCGGAAGACAGGGGCAGAGCAAGACCGTTCTCACGCTGAAGGAGCTGCGGGACTTTGACGCGGACATGTTCTGCACCGTGTTCGTGGGCAACGCCATGACAAAGGTCATCGATGGCAACCTGGTGACCCCCAGAGGCTACCGGGATGTATAAGCTCTGTGTATTCGCCGGAACGGCGGACGGGCGGCAGCTGGTGGAGCGCCTGGCGGGGCAGGCGGAGATTCTCGCCTGCGCGGCCACGGAATACGGCGGCGAGCTGCTGGAGGAGATCCCCGGGGTGGAGGTGTCCGCCCAGCGGCTGGACGAGAGTCAGATGGAGGAGCTGTTCCGGCAGCGGCAGTTTGACTGCGTCATTGATGCCACCCATCCCTATGCCCCCATTGTAACGGAAAATATCCGCTCTGCCTGTGAAAAAACCGGCACCTCCTATCTGCGGCTGCTGCGGGACGGCGGCCTGCCGGAAGGGTGCCTCTTTGCGGATTCCACCGCCCAGGCTGTGGAAATGCTGAAAACCCTGCCGGGCAATATCCTGCTGACCACCGGCAGCAAGGAATTGGCTGCTTATGCGGCTCTGCCGGACTACGCCCAGCGGGTCTATGCCCGGGTGCTGCCGGTGGAGGCCAGTGTGGCCGCCTGCCGGGAGACGGGGCTGCCCGCCGCCCATATCTATGCGGTCCAGGGGCCGTTCCCGGAGGAGCTGAACGTCGCCATGCTCCACGCCTGCAATGCCCAGATTCTCGTGACCAAGCAGACCGGCAGCAAGGGAGGCTTCTTTGAAAAGGTCTCCGCCGCCCAAAAGGCGGGGGTGACCCTGCTGGTCATCGGCCGCCCGGAGAGTGCCCCCGGGGTCAGCTTCGGCGAGGCCATGCGTTTGCTGCAGCAGCGCTTTGATTTCCGCATGACCCCCCAGGTCACGGTGGTGGGCATTGGCCCCGGGGACCGGGACCATGAGACCGTCGCCGCCGCCCGGGCCATTGCCCAGGCGGACTGCCTCATCGGCGCGGACCGGATGCTGGAGGCAGTGGCCGCCCCCGGGCAGCTGAAAATTTCCGCCATTGCCCCGGAGGCCATCCGGGACGCCATCGCCGCCCATCCGGAGTGCGGCCGCTTTGCGGTGGTCATGGCGGGGGACGTGGGCTTCTACAGCGGCACGAAAAAGCTGCTGCCCCTGCTGACGGATTGCAAGGTGCATCTGGAGCCGGGGCTTTCCAGCTTGCAGTGCCTCTGCGCCAGACTGGGGGTATCCTATGAGGATGTGTTCTGCCTGAGCCTCCACGGCAGGGAGGGGGACGCTGCCGCCGCCGTGCTGCGGTACCCCAAGGTGTTTGCCCTGGTGGGCGGCCAGGACGGCATGAAGAAGCTCTGCGCCAGCCTGCTGGATGCGGGGCTGGGAGAGATTTCCGTGGCCGTTGGGGAGCGCCTGGGCTACCCGGATGAGAAAATCACCCGGGGCACCGCTGCGGAGCTGGCCGGGAAGGACTTCGACAAGCTCAGCGTGGCCCTGCTCACCGGTGGCGGCTTCGGCACCGTGACCCACGGCCTGCCGGACAGCGCCTTCCAGCGGGGCAGCCATGCCGACGGCACCGTGGTGCCCATGACCAAGGGCGAGGTGCGGTCCGTGGCTCTGTCCAAGCTGGCGCTGACGCGAAACGCCGTCTGCTGGGACATTGGCGCGGGCACGGGAAGCGTATCCATTGAGATGGCCCTCCAGGCGGACCTGGGCCACACCTATGCCGTGGAGAAAAAGCCGGAGGCGCTGGCGCTGCTGCAGGAGAATGCCAGGCGGCTCCATGCTGCCAATCTGACGGCGGTTTCCGGCCTGGCCCCCGAAGCCTGCCTTGACCTGCCGGCTCCTACGCACGCCTTCATCGGCGGCAGCTCCGGCAATATGGAGGCCATTTTGAATGCCTGCTGGGACAGGAACCCCCATTGCCGCATTGTGGCTGCGGCGGTGGCCCTGGAAACCGTGGCTGAGCTGACCCGGCTGAGTAAATTGCACCCCGCCGAGATCCTCACCCTCACCGCAGCCCAGGCCCACAAGGTAGGCCCCTATTCCATGATGCAGGGCCAGAATCCCATCTATCTGTTTACATTTGACGGGAAGTAAAGAAACCTTCCCCCACGGGGAAGGGGGACCGCCGCCGCAGGCGGTGGTGGAAGAGGGGCGTTGCGAGCGAGAGCGGTTTGCAATTCGCTTTGCAGCTTGTGCGGGGATTACCTACTGCTCTCGCCCATAACGCCCCTCCTCAGTCTCGCTGACGCGAGCCAGCTCCCCCGAAGGGGAAGCTTTTTCAGATTTCATATAACAAAGGACAACATATGCGAAACGAAATTTTTCTCTCCCTCCTGCTGGGCTTTCTCCTGGACTGCCTGGTGGGAGACCCGCACAGCATTCCCCATCCGGTGGTGCTCATCGGCAAGCTGATCTCGGCCCTGGAAAAGGGACTGCGGAAGCTGTTTCCCAAAACCCGGGCAGGGGAGATGACCGCGGGGGGGATTCTGTGGGTGCTCACCGTGGCAGCGAGCTTCTGCGTGCCTTTGGGGCTGCTGTATCTCTGCGGCCTGGTCAGCCCCTGGCTGCGGCTGGCGGTCAGCTCCGTGATGTGCTGGCAGGTTTTGGCGGCCAAGAGCCTGAAAACCGAGAGCATGAAGGTCTATACCGCCCTGAAAACCGGAACGATCGAAGATGCCCGCTACGCCGTCTCCATGATCGTGGGCCGGGACACCCAGGCGCTGGATGACAAGGCCGTGGCCCGGGCGGCGGTGGAGACCGTGGCGGAGAACTGCTCCGACGGCGTGATCGCCCCCATGCTCTATTTTGCCCTGGGGGGCGCGCCCCTGGCCTTTGCCTATAAGGCGGTCAACACCATGGATTCCATGCTGGGCTATGTGGAGATGCCCTATAAGAACATCGGCTGCATTCCGGCAAAGCTGGACGATGTGTTCAATTACATCCCCGCCCGGCTCAGCGGCCTTGCCATGCTGCTGGCAGGCGGCATTTTGAAGCTGAATTTCAAAAACGGCTGGAAAATCTTCAAGCGGGACCGCTACAACCACGCAAGCCCCAATTCCGCCCAGACCGAATCCGTCTGCGCCGGGCTTCTGGGCCTTCGTCTGGCCGGGGACGCCTGGTATCACGGCGTTCTGCACAAGAAAAAGTACATCGGCGACGCCCTGCGGGAGATCACCCCGGAGGACATTCCTCTGAGCTGCAAGCTCATGTATGGAACTACGGGGATCATGCTATTGCTGTGCCTGGCGGCGCAGACGATATAAGTTGACAGTTGACAATTGACAGTTGACAGTTTGGGAACTTCCTCCGGAAATGAATCAAAATATTTTTCAGACCGTCCCGAAGGGACACCATAACTGTCAACTGTACACTGTCAACTGTCAACTCATAACACATCGGGCCTTATTTATTCTACCAGATTCGAGGAACGCAACATGCTCTACGAAACCCCCAACCCCCACGGCGGGGAAGTGTACGCCCGGAAAATCGATCTGGATTTTTCCGCCAATATCAACCCCTACGGAACGCCCCAGGCCGTGAAGGACGCGGTAGCGGGGAGCGCAGAGGCACTGCGCTGCTACCCAGATCCCTATTGTCGCAGACTGGTTTCTGCCATTGCGGATTTTGAAAAGGTCCCCGAAAAGCAGGTTTTCTGCGGCAACGGCGCGGCGGAGCTGATTTTTTCCTGCTGCATGGCCCTGCGGCCGAAAAAGGCCATGGTCCTGTCTCCCTGCTTCAGCGAGTACGAAACGGCCCTGAAGGTCTTCGGCACGGAAACAGCGCACTATCTGCTGAACCGGCAGGACAACTTCGCCTTGACGGAAGCATTCCTGGGCGTGCTCGAGGGCTTTGACGGGGAAATGCTCATGCTCTGCAACCCCAATAACCCTACAGGCCAGGTGATCGGGCGGCCCCTGATGGAAAAAATTCTGGACATCTGCCGCCGGAGAGGTATTTTTCTCTTCATTGATGAGTGCTTCCTGGACCTGACCCAGGGGGGAGAGGCTTTCAGCATGAAGCCCTTTTTGGGCAGCACGGATAATCTGCTCCTGCTGAAGGCCTTTACCAAGAGCTATGGCATGGCGGGTCTGCGGCTTGGCTACTGCCTTACGGGCAATGAGAATCTGCTGAAAACCATGGGTAGGCAGGTGCAGCCCTGGAATGTGTCCGTCCCCGCCCAGAATGCGGGGGTTGCGGCCCTTTCTCAGGTGGATTTTTTGAAAAAGGCCAATGACTGCATTCACACCCAGCGCCCCATCCTGGCGGCGGGGCTGGAAGAGCTGGGCTTTGACGTCATCCCCTCCCGGACCAACTACATTCTGTTCCACGGGGACCGGGAGCTCCGGGAGCCCCTGCTGGAAATGGGCATTCAGATTCGCGCCTGCGCCAATTACATCGGCCTGGGGCAGGGCTGGTACCGGGTAGCCGTAAAGCTGCCGGAGGAAAACAGGCAGCTTCTGGATGCCTTGCGGGAAATTTGAGAAAATACGAGTTGACAGTTGACAGTGTACAGTTGAGAGTTATGGTGTCCCTTCGGGACGATTAAAAATAATGAATTCATTTCCAAAGGAAATTTCTGAACTGTCAACTGTCAATTGTTAACTGTCAACTGTTATATTGGGAGGAACACACATGGCAAAAAATATTATGATCCAGGGCACCATGTCCAATGCGGGCAAGAGTCTGCTGGCGGCGGGGCTTTGCCGGATTTTCAAACAGGACGGCTACCGGGTGGCGCCCTTCAAGAGCCAGAATATGGCCCTGAATTCCTTTATCACCGAGGCCGGCGGCGAGATGGGCCGGGCACAGGTGGTCCAGGCGGAGGCGGCGGGGGTAAAGCCCGATGTGCGCATGAACCCCATTCTCTTAAAGCCCACCACCGATGTGGGCAGCCAGGTGATCGTGAACGGCGTGGCCATGGGCAATATGCGGGCCATGGAGTATTACCGCCGGAAGCGGGAGTTCATCCCCCAGATTATGGAGGCCTACAACGGCCTGGCGGCGGAAAACGACATCATCGTCATCGAGGGCGCGGGAAGCCCTGCGGAAATCAATTTGAAGCAGCAGGACATTGTGAATATGGGCATGGCCGAGCTGGTGGACGCTCCGGTGCTGCTGGTAGGCGATATCGACCGGGGCGGCGTGTTCGCCCAGCTCTATGGCACCATCGCCCTGCTGGAGGAGCAGGAGCGCAAGCGCATCAAGGGCACCGTTGTCAATAAGTTCCGGGGAGACCGGGCTATTTTGCAGCCGGGCATTGATATCCTGGAAAAAATCTGCGGCGTGCCCGTGGCAGGCGTCATCCCCTATACCCATGTGGACATTGACGATGAGGACAGCCTGTCCACCCGATTCACCCGGGAAAGCAGCCGGAAAGCCATCGACATTGCGGTGATCAAGCTCCCCCGTATCTCCAACTTCACGGATGTGAGCCCTCTGGAGCGGTTCCCCAATGTGTCTGTGCGCTATATCGAGCGGCCGGACGACCTGAAAGAGCCGGACCTGATCCTGATTCCCGGCACCAAGAGCACCATCGCAGACCTTTTGTGGCTGCGGCAGAGCGGCCTGGAGGCGGCCATTCTCCACTGCCACGACCGGGGCGCCATTGTCTTCGGTATCTGTGGCGGCTTCCAGATGCTGGGCGCCACCGTCTCTGACCCGGACCAGGTGGAGGCGGCGGGCATTACCCAGGTAAAGGGCATGGGCCTGCTTCCCATGGATACGGTCTTCCGGGGGGACAAGGTCCAGCGGCAGACCGAGGGGGTGCTGCCCACGGTGGCAGGTCCCCTGCACAGCCTCTCCGGCCTGGGCTATAAGGGCTACGAAATCCACATGGGCCGCAGCGAAACGCCTATCCCCCCCATTTCCGTAGGGGAAAATGTCTACGGCAGCTATATCCACGGCATTTTTGACGAGGGCGGCATTGCCCAGGCCATCGTTGCGGACCTGTGCCGCCGGAAGGGCCTGAACCCGGAGGAGGCGGAGACCTTCGATCTGAATGCCTACAAGCAGCAGCAGTACGACATCCTGGCCGATGCGGTCCGCAGCGGCATGGACATGGACTTTGTCTACAAGGTCCTGAATCGGCAGGTGTAACCATGGTCCATATCTATTGCGGCGACGGCAAGGGCAAGACCACGGCGGCCATGGGCCTGGCCCTGCGCATGGCAGGGGCGGGCAAACAGGTGCTCATCGGCCAGTTTTTCAAAAACGGCAGCTCCGGGGAGATCAAGATCCTGAAAACCATCCCCGGGGTGACGGCCATCCACTGCCGGACGGTGCCGGGCCGCTATGTCCACATGACGGATACGGAAAAGGACCAGGCCCGCAGAGACTATACGGCCTACCTTCTGGAACTGCTGGAACGGGGGAAAGCTGCGGACCTGCTGGTGCTGGACGAGGTCATTTCCGCCCTGAACCGGGGGATCGTCCCCATGGAGCCGGTGGCTGCCTATCTGAAAGCCTGGGGAGGCGAAAAGGAAATCGTCCTGACCGGCCGGAACCCTGCCCAGACGCTTGTGGACCTTGCGGACTACGTTACCGAGATGCGCAAAGAAAAGCACCCCTTTGATCAAGGGGTGCGGGCGCGAAAGGGAATTGAGTATTGAGCGGCATTTCACTTTGAAACTGCGTATTTTGAAGTTTGAAAATACGCAAAAATTGCGTAAAAATTTTTTTAAAAATACGCAATTCTTGCGTATTTCACTTGCGGCTTTCTGAAAATTCTGACAAGCCGAAAAAAGTCTGCCTCGGAAGGAACCTGACCTTCCGAGGCAGACTTTTTTATTCAGCGAACAGCGTCAGCACAGCTTTGCGCCGGCGGGGATGGCGTCGGAGAGCATGACCAGGTTCAGCTTCTCCTCGCCGTTCTCCTTGTGGACGGCGCTGAGCAGCATACCGGCAGACTCTCTGCCCATCATTTTCCGGGGAGGCAGATTGGTGATGGCCACCAGGGTCTTGCCCACCAGCTCCTCGGGCTTGTAGTATTTGGCAATGCCGGAGAGGATCTGACGGTCCGTGCCGGTGCCGTCATCCAGGGTGAATTGCAGGAGCTTGTCGCTCTTTTTGACGTTTGTGCAGGCCTTGACCTTCACGGCCCGGAGCTCGTTTTTGCAGAAGGTGTCGAAGTCCACGCTTTCCTGGGTGTAGGGCTCGATTTCCAGGGGGGGCAGGGCGGGCTTGTTCAGCGCTTCCAGCTCGGCCAGCTCCTTTTCCATGTCGATTCTGGGGAACAGGGCGGGACCGGCCAGGGTGGCGGCCTCCCGGGGCAGGGCGCCGAAGGCATTCAGGCTGTCCCAGCTCAGGTCCGCGCCGCCCAGCCGCTTGCCGATCTCGGCGGCGGTGTCGGGCATGAAGGGCTGCAGAAGCCCAGCGCAGATGCGGACGGTCTCCAGCAGATTGTAGAGCACGCTTGCCAGCCGGGGCTTCTGGGCCTCGTCCTTGGCCAGCACCCAGGGGGCGTTCTCGTCAATATACTTGTTGGCCCGGGAGATGACCTTGAAGATTTCATTCAGGGCGTTCTGGAAGGCGTACTTCTCCATCTGCTCTTCGTACTTATCCCGCAGAGAGGAGGCCATGGCAAGGAGCTCCGCGTCCTTTTCCCCGTCCTCCGCCTGCTGGGCGGGCAGGTGTTCGCCAAAATACTTCTGGGCCATGGCAACGGTCCGGCTGACGAGATTGCCAAGGTCGTTGGCCAAATCCACATTGATGGTGGAGATCAAAGCCTCGTTGGAGAAGTTGCCGTCGGAGCCGAAGGGGAAGGTCCGCAGCAGGAAGAACCGCAGAGCATCCACGCCGAAGCGCTGGGCCAGCACATAGGGGTCAACCACATTGCCCTTGGACTTCGACATCTTGCCGCCGTCCAGCAGCAGCCAGCCGTGGCCGAAGACCTTCTTGGGCAGGGGCAGACCTAAGCTCATGAGCATGGCGGGCCAGATGATGGAGTGGAACCGGACGATCTCCTTGCCCACGAAGTGTACATCCGCAGGCCAGAACTTCTCCAGATCGTGATAGCGGTCATTCTCAAAGCCCAGGGCGGTCATGTAGTTAAAGAGGGCATCGATCCACACATAGACCACATGGCCCGGGTCGAAGTCCACGGGCACGCCCCAGGTGAAGCTGGTCCGGGAGACGCACAGGTCCTCCAGGCCGGGCTTGATGAAGTTGTTTACCATCTCGTTGACCCGGCTCCGGGGCTCCAGGAAGTCGGTGTTCTCCAGCAGGTCCTGCACCCGGTCGGCGTATTTGCTGAGCCGGAAGAAATAGGCTTCCTCCTCCGCGTCCTGTACCTCCCGGCCGCAGTCGGGGCACTTGCCGTCCACCAGTTGGCTCTCGGTCCAGAAGCTCTCGCAGGGCTTGCAGTATTTGCCCTTGTAGGTGCCCTTGTAGATGTCGCCATTGTCATGCATCTTCTTGAAGATCTTCTGGATGGCGGCCACATGGTAGTCGTCGGTGGTGCGGATGAACCGGTCGTAGGAGATGTTCATCAGCTTCCACAGGTCCAGCACGCCGCCGGGGCCTTCCACGATGTTGTCCACAAACTGCTGTGGGGTGACGCCGGCCTCCTTGGCCTTGTCCTCGATCTTCTGGCCGTGCTCATCGGTGCCGGTGAGGAACATAACGTCGTAGCCCTGGAGCCGCTTGTAGCGGGCCATGGCATCGGTGGCCACGGTGCAGTAGGTGTGGCCGATATGCAGCTTGGCGGACGGATAGTAAATGGGTGTGGTAATGTAGAACTTTCCTTTGCAGGCATTACACATAGAAAAACCTCCTTAAAATCGAAAAATCGCCCTTGGCAAAACCCAAGGGCGACAAGAATTGACGCGGTACCACCTTGATTTGCAGAAAGATCTGCCTCGTTGACGCGGTAACGGGCGCACCCGGAGAGGCCTACCTATCGACCCCTCGGCTCCAAGACCATGTTCCGCCGCCTCCGCGCACCCTTTTTCACCGCCCAAGGGCTCTCTGAACGCATCCGCAGCGTACTCTTCTCTTCATCGCCGGTATGATTTCCCATTATAGCCCGTAATAAGAAGATTTGTCAAGGAGTTTTTCGGGCAGGAGGGAGATTGAGGCCGGTGGTTTACGAGTTGACAGTTGACAATTGACAGTTGACAGTTAAGGAATTTCCTTCGGAAATGAATGAAATAATTATAAATCGTCCCGAAGGGACACCACAACTGTCAACTGTACACTGTCAACTGTCAATTGCACTGGCGCGTCAGCGCCAGCGCCACCCCTACCGCGGCTATGCCGCCCACCAGCTTGCCCACGATCATGGCGCCCAGAAGCTCCGGGGCAAACCCGGCGGTGAAGCCCAGGTGGTCGCCGAAGACGAAGGCGGCGGGGACGGCGAAGGCGATGTTTACCACCTTGCCCCGGTCGTCCATGTCCTTCACCGTCTCAAAGGCGGCAATGGAGTTGGCCAGTGTTGCCACCAGCCCGGCCGCTGCCGTGTCGTTGATGCCCAGCAGCTTTCCCAGGGACAGCAGGGGCCTTTTTAAAAGCCGGGTGATGACATACACCAAAGGGAAGGCCCCGGCCAGTACAATGGCAATGGCCCCCACGGTCTCGAAGCCCTCGGAGATGGGGGCCAGGCCGGGGATGAGGACAAACCCTGTCAGGTTTTCCACAATGGCGGCGGCCAGTCCTACAGTGACAATGGCGACTACGATCTTGCCGAACACCGTAAAGGCCGTGACCATGGCCTTCTCCGCCCGCCAGAGCCCAAGGGCAATGAGCGCTGCGATGAGCACAATGGGGATGAGGTTGCGCAGCACCATGGCGGCGGGAAACCCCGCCGTCAGGCCTCCCGCCAGAATGCCCAGGGGAATGGCAACGATGCCGCACAGGATTCCCTTGGCCATGGCGGGCCGGTCCTCCTGCCGCAGCAGGCCCATGGCCACGGGAATGGTGAAGACCACGGTGGCCCCCAGCATGGAGCCGGTGAGAATGCCTCCCAGTCCCGCTGCCTCCGGGCTCAAAGCCAGCTCCCGGGCCAGGGAAGCGCCGCCCATGTCGCAGGCCAGAAGGGTTCCGGCGAACATGGCGGGGTCTGCCCCGAGAAATCCGTAAACCGGCACAACGATGGGCCGCAAAAGCCTTGCCAGCACCGGGGCCAGGCACACGATGCCGATCATGGCAAGCCCCAGGGTGCCCATGGCGAGAATCCCCTCTTCAAACCGGGGGCCCAGGCCAAACCGGCTGCCGAGTATTCGGTCAATGCCGCCAAGCAGGGCGAAAACCGCCATGATCCCAATGAGAATCTCGTGGAAGGACATTCAGGCTTTCCGCTCCTTACTGTCTAAAATCGCCACCACGGCGGCGTCCACCGGGGCGTCCATGCAATACCGGGAGGCCACGGTTCCCGTGGCAAGCAGTACCTGGTCTCCGGGGCCTGCCCCTACCTGGTCCGCTGCCACCAGCTCTTCCGCTCCGGACCGGACCACCAGAAAGGTCTGCCCTTGCAGGCAGGCGGCCTTCCGCGTGGCCCAGATGGAGCCTACAACAGATCCGATTTTCAATGCTTTCCCTCCATAATTTCCTTTGCCAGAGGCGTTAAAACCGCGTCCTGCCCCGGGCGCTTGCCCTGGGCCAGAAGCAGCCGGGCCTCCTCGGCGGTAATGAGGCGCTTGCGGCCTCCGTCCGTGAACAGAACGCCCCAGTTTTTCAGCTCCCGCTGGGCGGCGGTCAGAGAGGCAGCCAGTGCCCGATTCTTGGGGCTTTCCGGCAGCCCCGGGGTGTAGAGGTAGACGCTTTTCCCCTGGGCCAGGGCCTCCAGCACCGGCTCCTCCCGAAACCGCAGAAGCGAGCCAAGGCTCAGCGAGCCGATGACCACCGCGTCATAGGGCGGTTCCGTCACATAGCTCCAGCCCAGGGCGGCGGCGGGCTCCCGGCCGATCAGCAGCGCCCGCATGGCTCGAGCCTCCCAAGATCCCCCTTGCGGAAGCCGCAGGCATTGGCCTCGTCGAAGTCCAGATGGGCATAGGGGGCAAAGTCGGGGCTCACCCGGACGGCCACGTCCTCAAAAATCAGGGGCCGGTCCGTAAAGGTGCGCAGCCGGACGGTTTGGCCGTGGGCTACCCCAAAGCGCTCCGCCGCCTCGGGGGTCAGGTGTACATGCCGCCGGGCCACGATGACCCCCTCGCGCAGCTGCACCGTGCCCCGGGGGCCAAGCAGCAGCGCCCCGGGGGTGCCCCCAATGTCGCCGGAGAGGCGCACCGGGGCGGAGAGACCCAGCTGGCGGCAGTCCGTCAGGGAAATTTCCACCTGCCCCGCCTTTCGCTCCGGCCCCAGCACGGCCACGTTCTGGAATTCTCCTTTTGGCCCCTTCACCGTCACCCGCTCCCGGGACAGGAACTGCCCGGGCTGGCTCAGGGGCCGCTCCGGCGTTAAGGCATGGCCGAACAGGGCCATGGCCTGCTCCCGGGTGACATGCACATGCCGCCCGGAGGCCTCCAATTCAATAAACAGCCGCCCGAGAACCGCCTCGGTCAGGCAGGAAATGTCCATAAATAACTTCTCCTCCTTTACGGTTGCAGGAAACTGCGGGAGTACGAGTGTACAGTTGACAGTGTACAGTTGACAGTTATTGTGTCCCTTCGGGACGATTATAAAATAATTTACTCATTTCCGAAGGAAATTCCTCAACTGTCAACTGTCAATTGTCAACTGTCAACTCCTACTGCACACAGCCTTCTGCTTCGTCGTCTATCCCAGCCGCTCCAAAATCTTCTGCGTCAGCATTTCTACCAGCGCACTGTCGTGCTCCTGCTTCTGCTGCATGGCTTCCGTTCCCCAGGCTACCCGGCGGAGGTTGATCAGGTCCATAGGCGAAATATTGTTAGAGGTGCTGCTGCCGCCAACGGCGCCGCAGCCCAATGTCAGGGCGGGGAACAGGCCCGTGGCGGCCCCAATGCCTCCCAGAGCCGCCGGGGCGTTGACCAGGAACCGGGACACCGGAATTTCCAGAGCAAACCGCCGGATAACCCCCTCGTCCCGGGCATGGATGGCGAAGGTGTGGCCGCTGCCCTCATGGCGCAGCACCTCTACGGCCTTTTGAAGCACCGCGTCCTCGCTGTCCAGAACGAAAAAGGCCAGCACGGGGCAGAGCTTTTCCATGGAATAGGGCCGGGTCGGCCCCGCCTCCTGCTCCCGGGCCATGAGGACCTTGGTGTCCTTGGGCACGGAGAAGCCCGCCTTTTCCGCCAGATAAATGGCGCTTTTGCCCACAATTTCCGGGTTTAGGCCGCCTGTGGGCTTGAACAGCAGCCGGGCAAGCCGCCCGGCCTCCTCCGTGGGCATCAGGTAAATGCCCTGCCGCCCGGCCTCTTCCAGAACGGCAGACTCCATGCTCTTTTCCACGATGATGCTCTGCTCTGAGGCGCAGACCGTGCCGTTGTCAAAGGTCTTGGACCGGACAATGGCGGCAATGGCCCCGGGCACATCCGCCGAGGTGTGGATATAGGCCGGGCCGTTGCCCGCCCCCACGCCGATGGCGGGCTTGCCGGAGGAATAGGCGGAGCGGACCATGCCGGGGCCGCCGGTGGCGAGAATGAGCTTTACCTCCGGTGCCCCCATGAGCTCCTGGGTTCCCGCCATCTGGCTCGCCGCCAGGCAGCCGACGGCCCCTGCCGGGGCTCCGGCCGCTTCCGCCGCCCGGGCCAGAAGCTCCGCCGCCGCCCGGGTGCATTTGGCTGCCTTCGGGTGGGGCGAAAAGACAATGGCGCAGCCGGCCTTTATTGCAATGAGGGCCTTGTAGCACACGGTGGAGGTGGGGTTGGTGCTGGGCACAATGGCGGCGATGACCCCCATGGGCACGCCGATCTCCCACAGCCGCTTTTCCGGGATTTCCCGCAGGATGCCCTTGGTTTTCATGGGCGCGATGGCGGAAAGCACGGTTTTGCAGGCGAAGAGATTCTTCTCGGTTTTGTCCTGGGTGTTGCCGAAGCCCGTTTCCTCCACGGCCATTTTGGCCAGGGCGGCGCACTCCGGTTCAAAGGCGGCGGCCATGGCGGCAACGATGGCGTCCAGCGCCCCCTGGTCCAGTTTGTTCAGGCGTTCCTGGGCCGCCCCGGCCTGCCGGGCCAGCTCCCGGGCCTCCTGCCGGGCGGTCAAATCAATATCAAGCTCCATAGGATTCTCCTTTCAAGGCTTCCCCTGGGGGAAGCTGTCGCGGCCCCTTGGGCCGTGACTGATGAGGGGCGGCAAGCGGGACCGGTATCACCTCAGCTCAAGCAGCTTTGTTTCTAATTGCTGGAACATAATTGCATAGATTTCTTCTGATTGGTTCTGCGTCCCGTCCCTCATCCGTCAGGGCTTCGCCCTGCCACCTTCCCCAAGGGGAAGACTTTTTAGTTAGTACAACAGGACCGACCCGTCGCCGGCCTTTTTGGTCAGGCGGCCGTTTTCCACGAAGCCCATCTTTTCCAGCCACTGCTGGAATTCCGGGATGGCGGTTTTGCCGGTGATCTCCCGCAGGGCGGCGGTGTCCCGGAAGCCGGTGGTCTGGTAGGAGAGCATGATGTCATCCCCGTGGGGAATGCCCATAAAGTAGTTGCAGCCCGCCAGGGTCAGCAGGGAGGCCAGGTTTTCAATGTCGTTCTGGTCCGCCTTCATGTGGTTGGTGTAGCAGCAGTCGCAGCCCATGCTGACCCCTAAGAGCTTGCCCATAAAGTGGTCCTCCAGCCCCGCCCGGGTGACCTGCCGGGCATCGTACAGGTATTCCGGCCCGATGAAGCCCACCACGGTGTTCACCAGGAAGGGGGAGAAGTGCCGGGCAAAGCCGTAGCACCTTGCCTCCATGGTCACCTGGTCCGTGTCAAAGTGGGCGTCGCTGGAGAGCTCCGAGCCCTGGCCGGTCTCAAAATACAGCACGTTTGGCCCTTCCGCCGTGCCCTTTTGGAGCATCAGCGCCTGGGCGTCGGCAATGGTCTGGGCGTTGAAGCCGAAGGCCTCGTTGCCCTTCTGGCTGCCGGCAATGGACTGGAAGATCAGATCGCAGGGCGCGCCCGCCTCTACGGCCTTCATCTGGGCCGTCACATGGGCCAGCACGCAGATCTGGGTCGGAATGGCCCAGTGCTCCTTGATCTCCTGGAACCGGCGGAGGATTTTCCCCGCCTGCTCCGGAGAGTCCGTCACCGGGTTCAGCCCGATCACCGCGTCTCCCGCCCCGAAGCTCAGCCCTTCCAGGACGGAGGCGGTGATGCCCTCGGGGTCGTCTGTGGTGTGGTTGGGCTGCAGGCGGCAGCTCAGGGTTCCCGGCAGACCGATGGTGGTATTGCAGTGGGCGGTGACGGTGATCTTCCGGGCGGCGTAGATGAGGTCCAGGTTGCTCATGAGCTTGCACACCGCCGCCGCCATTTCCGCCGTCAGCCCCCGGCTGCGTCGGCGGATATCGGCGCCGGTGGTGTTCTCGTCCAGAATCCATTCCCGGAGCTCGGATACCGTCCAGAGCTTTATTTTTTCGTATTCCGGCAGATTCAGGTCGTCCTGGATGATCCGGGTGACCTCGTCGGTTTCGTAGGGCACCGCCGGATGCTCCCGGAGCTCCTGCAGTGTGACACCGGCAAGAACAACCTTGGCGGCCACGCGCTCCTGGGCGCTCTCGGCGGCAAGGCCCGCCAGTTTGTCCCCGGATTTTTCCTCGTTGGCCTTGGCCAGGACCTGCTTTAAGTCCCGGAACTGGTATGTCTTTCCCAAAAGGGTGGTTTTCAGTTTCATGGGCTCGTTTCTCCTTTGCATTGGAGCATGAGAATATACACAAGGCTGCTCAGCCGGTTCAGAGCCCGAAGGATGTCCGTCCGGTCCCGGCCAAAGGCCGCTGCCGCCGCCAGCTCCGTCTCCCGAATCTGGGTGCGCAGCCGGTTCAGGCGCAAAATGGCGGGGCTGTCGTGGGGCTCCGGCATGAAGTGGGGGCAGCCGTAGTATTTCTGGGGGTTCTGGCTGCGCGCGCGCTGCTCGCGCTCCGTCAGGCCGCAGAGCGTTTCCGGCACGAAGGGCTCCTCCAGCACCTCGCACCGGAGGAGCTTGCGCACGCAGCCTAAGATCTCTTCAAGGGCCTTCGCCTGCTCCGGCAGCGCCCGGGCTTCCAGCAGCAGGGCGGCCTCCAGAGAATCCAGCTTGCCCCGGAAGACAATTCTGGGGTGGGTTTTGGGTACCAGCAGATTGCCGGTGAGTTGGGTCATGTGCTCCGGCTTTTCTTCTAAAAAGCCGCCGTCCAATGTTTCGTAGCGGGTGATTTTGGCGTTTTCCGCCGGGAGAATGGGAATGCGCTGTTCCTTCAGAAAGTCCCGGGCGGCGCTGGTGAGATTGTCCCCCGCACCCAGGAAGAAGACCCGTTTCCCCTCCCGGGTGCGCAGATTGTCCCGCACGTTTTCCAGGGTATAGAGCAAGGCTTATTTCCCCTGCGCGGCGGGCCGGTCCGCCCGGGCCTTGGGCAGAATGTTGTCCACCTCCACATGGGGCCGGGCAATGACGTGGACGGAGATCAGCTCGCCTACCTTCTCCGCTGCTGCGGCTCCGGCGTCCGTGGCGGCCTTTACGGCACCCACGTCCCCACGGACCATCACGGTGACGAGCCCGCCGCCCACCTGCTCCTTGCCTACCAGCTGCACATTGGCGGATTTCACCATGGCGTCCGCCGCCTCAATGGCCCCTACAAGGCCCTTCGTTTCGATCATTCCAAGAGAATTGGTGTCCATAGTTTGTTCGTCCTTTCAGATGGTTTGTTACACAAAATAAGGGTTGCTTACAAGTTGACAGTTGACAATTGACAGTTGACAGTTGAGGAATTTCCTTCGGAAATGAAAAAAGTATTTTTTGTCGTCCCGGAGGGACACAATAACTGTCAACTGTACACTGTCAACTGTCAACTCGTGCCCCACAAGTCTCAATTTATCGATTGCACTATTTCGGGAACCTTGCCACTTCCTCCACGGCCTGGCGGAAGGCCTGGCAGGCGGCTTCGCAGGCGGATTGGGTGCCGGTGAGCAGGCCGCCGCCGAAATTGGTCTGGCTGGGAGGACCGTAGAAGACGCACAGCTTCACGTCCGCCGCCTTCAGCGCCGCGTCCAGACCGTAGAGGCTTTCCAGAGGCGGGGCGATCAGGTAGGCCAGAGCGCTGCCCAGGGGAACCCCGGCCTCCCGGGACAGGAAGCCTCCCGCACTGCTGACCGTATGGGCAAGATAATTGACCCCGCCGGATTCCGCAAAGCCCAGGTTTTTCAGGGCAAATAGCGCCGCCTCCATGGCGCTGCGGGCAGCCCCGGGGGTGTCCGCCCCCAGAATGCCGATGACCTCCCCGGCGTAGGGCTGGGTGGCGTTGGCAGCCCCGGCGTAGAAGCTCCTGGCGTAGACCACCTCCGCATCCGCCGCCTTGGTGGCTTCGTCCAGGGCGATATAGGTGGCGTCGTCGCAGTCCGTGGTCACCATGGCAAGGCACTTCTTCTCCGTGCCAAGGGCGCTGCTCAGGGCCGCATTTTGCAGATAGCGGACTGCCAGGACCTTTACGGGGCTCATCCCACGGCCTCCCCATAGAGGGCCACGCCGGACGCGCCCTTTTTCAGAACGGTTTCCAGGAGCCCTGCGATGTGTGCCCCGGCCTCCACGGCGGGGGTGCCCTGGGCGTGGATGTTGCTGACCACCGTCCGCTGGGATTCCAGCACTCCGGTCCGGGCCTCATAGGTGATATAGGCGGACATGCTCTTGTCCGTCACCAGCCCGGGCCGCTCGCCTACCAGCATGCACACCACCTTGGCGCCGGTCACGTCCCCGATCACATCTCCGGCCCCTACCCGGCAGTACCGGACGAAGACGGGCTTGCCGCATTCAATGTGCCGCAGCTTCAGCCCCTCCTGGATGGCCGCCAGACAGTCGGCGGCATTGGCCAGGATCGCCGCCGAGGACAGGCCGTCGCCGATGACCAGCTGCACCTGGGGATTCTTCGGCAGGGCTTTTTGGAGAATTGCCAGATTTTCTGCATCGAAGGTCCGGCCCAGGTCCGGCCGGGTCAGGTATTGGTCCTTGCTCTGGCAGCGGGTCTGCACGGCCACGAAGCCGTGGCTGGCCCCATAGTCCTCCGGAACCTGGCTGAACACCGTGTCCTGGGCCGCCGCGTGGTCCGCCCGGAAGCGGAGCATGGTCAGGGTTTTGTACCGGGCACCGGCCCGGCCGCAGCCCAGACGGGCGGGGGTCTTGGCCTTCATGGCGAGAAACTTCGGCCCGTCTGCCGGATTCTCCGTCAGGTAGAGGCGGCGCAGGTCCAGCTTGGTGATGTCCGGCACGAAGCTATCCGGCTGCGCCGTGTCCTGCTGGGTGGGCTCCGGGGCTGTGGGGTGATAGGGCGCGGCCTTCACTGCGGGCTCGGGAGCCATGGTTTTCAAAATGTCTGCCACCATGGCGGACAGTTCTTCCTTATTCATAGCTGCTGTTCCTTTCCGAATACGAGGGTTTTTACCACCAGCGGGTAGGCCGCCCCTGCCGGGGGGCCGATGTCCAGAAAGCCGTCCCGGGGCGGTTTGACTCTGTCAATGCAGAGAATGGGCCGTTCCGTCCGGCAGGCCATGGCCTGCCCCAGAGCCTTGGCCTGGTCCTCCTCCAGGCAGACAAGCACCGGCCCCTGGGGGACGGCCTCCAGCAGCGCTTCCGCCAGGGCGCAGATCTGGGCGTAGCCGGGGGCGGGAAGCCCGGGCAGGGCCACAATGGCCTGCCCTTCCGCAGCGCGCAGCTTTTCCGGCAAATGAGCCGGTAATGCTGCCTGCTCCCGGGGGGAAAGAGGCACGACACGCAGGTTTTGCAGGGGCAGGGCCACATCCCGGCAGAAGACCGTGCTGCCGGAGAGGGCGGTGGTGTGGCACCCCGCGCCGATGACCGTGGCCCGGATGGTCTGCGCGCCCAGGCGGTAGCCGGGCCTGCACAGCTTGCTCTCCCGGATGGCCCGGCCCAGGCTGGGGCCGATGTCGCCGAAGGCATCCGGCGGGAAGTCCTTTGCGATGCAGTCTGCCACGCCGCCGGAGAAGGAAAGGGTGATTTCCTCTTCGGGAGCGTTCATGGGCAGGGGACGGGTGCCCTCGGTGGTGAGCTGCCGGAGCAGCCCATCCGCCTGGGTCAGTCCCGCCGCCGCCTCCAAGGCCTGGGCCAGACGGGCACACAGTGCGTCAATGTCCGCCTGGGAAGGACGACTCCCGGGGGGAAGCTCCCAGAGGCCCCCCAGAACCGGGGAGACGTAGGTGACAGATCCCAGCTTATCCAGCTTCAGCAGCCGCCCGCCTACGTTCAGGCACCCCGTGGCGGCAATTTCGCCCCCACGGATCAGGCACAGGTTGGCGGTGCCCCCGCCGATGTCCATGTGCAGGACGGTTTTCCCGGTTTCGGCGCTGTAGGCCACGGCTCCGGAGCCCCGGGCGGCCAGCTCGCTTTCCAGGTCCGGCCCCGCCGTGGCCACGACGAAGTCCCCGGCCAGGCCCGACAGGGCCTGGGCCACCTCCCGGGCGTTTTCCTTCCGGCTGGTCTCTCCGGTGACGATCACCGCCCCGGTGTCCACGGTTTCCCGGGTGAGCCCGGCGTGGCGGTATTCCTCCAGCAGCAGTGTGCGCAGGGCCTCTCCGTCCACCAGGGCTTCCGAGCGCAGGGGCGTGAAGTGCACGGGGCTTTCGTAGAGAATTTCCCGGTCCGCAATGACCAGATCCGGCACGGCGAACTCCGAGGCCCGGTTTTCGATGCGCAGCCGGGACACGATCATCTGTGTGGAGGTGGTGCCCACGTCCAGGCCCACGCTTGTAAGCTCAGAAATTCCCGGTCACCTCCTCCAGCACCCGGCGGACCAGATAGTCCTCCACGGGTACGGGGTTGGTCTTGCAGCAGGGGTCTGCCAGTACCGCTTCCACGATCTCCCCGGTGGCGGCCCAGACCTGGGCGGGCGGGGCTCCTGCCTGGGAGAGGGTCTGGGGCAGCCCCAGGTCCTTCCGCAGCCGGATAAGACCGTTTTTCAGATTCCGCAGGGCGACGGTGTCGGCGCTGCCGCCAAGACCGGCGGCCCGGGCAAGCCGGGCGTATTTGGCCTGGGCTGCCGGGGCGTTGCCGGAGATGACGGCGGGCAGGAGAATGGCGTTCAGCCGCCCGTGGGGGATGTGAAACCGGCCCCCAAGCACATGGGCCATGGCGTGGCACAGCCCCAGCCCGGACCGGGAGAAGGCAATTCCCGCCAGGGTGGAGGCCATGTGCAGCCGCAGCCGGACGGATCTGTCTCCTGCGTAGGAGGCGGGCAGGCAGGCGAAGGCTGTGCGGAAGGCATCCTGGGCCAGCAGATCCGGAATGGTTCCGGCGTTGGAGGCGGTATAGCCTTCCACGGCGTGGGTCAGCACGTCAAAGCCCGTGTCCGCAATGAGCCCCGGGGGCAGCTCGTCCAAAAGGTCGCTGTCCAGAATGGCCAGGCCGGGCTGGAGCCGCTTATCCACCAGGGGGTATTTGGTCTGCCCGTGGGTCAGCACCGCAAAATCCGTCACCTCAGACCCGGAGCCGGAGGTGGTGGGAATGGCGGCCAGGGGCGCATCCGTGCCGCTGAAATAGGCCATGGCCTTGGCGCTGTCCATGGCGCTGCCGCCCCCCAGGGCAATCAGCAGGTCCGGGCCGAAGGCCTTGAGCCGGGCGGTGCCCCGGGCCGCCAGGTCTACGCTGGGGTCTGGCTGCACGCCGTCAAAAATCTCCCAGCTTTCCGCACCGGCGGCCCGGACCACCCGGTCTGCCATGCCGTTTTTCACAAAGAAGGGGTCTGTCACCAGAAACACCCGCCGGGCCTTCTCCTGCCCCAGCACCCCAATGGCCCCGGGGCCGGAGACGATTTTGGTATTCAACTGAAATTCTTCCATCCAAGCACCGCCTTTTCCTGGAGACAGTATTTCCAGAAGCCGGGAAAGTTATGCGCGGCGGCGATTGCGAGCGTCAAAGAATTCATGTACAATATCAAAAAGGCCGGAGGGGTTCTGACTGAAGCCCTGTCGGGACTTTCGGCTGGGTGCCTCCGGCGGGGAGCTTCTTGTCCCGCCAAGAAGCTCCGCA
>UQGU01000014.1 GCA_900540635.1 uncultured Eubacteriales bacterium
CCAATGAGACTTATCCCACAGCAGGCACGAAAGTAAACAGCGGCAGCGTTTACACTGTGAACTATGTGAAGGACGAGAGCCAGACCCAGGGCACCAAGTATACTGTAAAGTATACGATCAACGGTGTGGAGCAGACCGCAGACGGATTTGAAGTGACCGGCACAGCCTGGGTCAACGATGATCCCGCACAGATCGCCATTGCAGAGGGCGGCATTCCTGCACCTGCCGACAAGTACGAAGGCTACAAGCTCGACCCCGCCAATGAGACTTATCCCACAGCAGGCACGAAAGTAAACAGCGGCAGCGTTTACACCGTGAACTATGTCAAGCGCACCGACCTGACCTACACCGTCAAGTACCTCTGGACCGACGGTATGGGTTCCGGCACCGCCATTGAAGGCGTTCAGGACAAGGTCGTGGAGAATGTCACCTTTGAACAGGAAATCTTGGAAGAGCCCATTGAGATCCCTGGCTACACTCCTGTGGAAACAGGCAAGGTGGAGCGCCGGATGGACAAGGAATCCCTGACGATTGTCTTCCTGTACTACAAGAATGTCACCCTGACCGCCGCTTCTGGTTCCGTTGTTTACAACGGCACCACCCAGACCCTGAGCGGTTACACCAGCTCCGAAGCGGAAGCTAAGTTCGAGGGCATCACTGCCAATGGCAGCGGCAAGGACGTGGGCAAGTACGCCGTGACCTTTAGCGGTGTCTCCGAGCGGGAGCAGAAGATCTCCAAGAATGGCAGATACCTGCTGACCGGGACTGTGGACGGCAAGCTGACCATCACCCCCGCAACCCTGACCGTGACTACCGAGTCCGACAGCAAGGTCTATGACGGCACCGCCCTGACGGCGCCCGGCAGCATCACCGGTCTGGTAGGCCGCGAGAGTGTGGACTTCTCCGTCACCGGCAGCCAGACGGACGTTGGCAGCAGCAAGAATACCTACAGCATCGATTGGGGCAATACCAAGTCTTCCAACTACACGGTTGCGGAAACGCTGGGCACCCTGACCGTCACCGCCCAGAGCATCACGCCTCCTGAGGATCCCGATGACCCCAACGGTTACCTGGGCGTTCAGGTGGACAGCCCCGCCGATCATGTGTATGACGGCGCGGAGCACAAGTGGGCCCCCACTGTGACGGACAAGGACGGCAATGCCCTGACGGAGAATAAGGACTACACCGTTGCCTACGGCAAGACCGATTTCACCAACGTCACCGGCGACATCACCGTGACCGTCCGGGGTATCGGCAACTACACCGGCACCGTGACCAGAAGCTACAAGATCACCCCCAGAGAGGCCGTCATCACCGTGAACAACGGCACCAAGACTGCGGGCCAGAACGACCCCGCCTTCACCGGCACCGTGACGGGCCTGATTGGTGAAAACGACCTGGGCGTTGTGAGCTATGTGCGTACCAACAATGCGGAAGCCGTCGGCACCTACACCGGTGTCCTGACCGCCCTGTACACCGAGAACGCCAACTATGACGTTCGGGTGATCAACGGTACCTTCGTGATCACTGCGGCCAATAACCCGAATCCCAATCCTCCTCAGCCCAACCCCAATCCTCCGCAGCCCAACCCCAATCCTCCTCAGCCCCAGCCCGAGCCCAAACCTGAACCCAAACCTGAACCCAAACCCGAGCCTCAGCCCAAACCCGAACCTCAGCCTGAACCTGAGGGAACCGTGGTAGAGGAGATCGCGGATGAGGCCACGCCTCTGGCTATGGGCGGCGCATGGGCCCTGGTGAACCTGATCCTGACGATCCTGACGGTGCTTGGCAGCATCCTGCTGCTCATCGGCTACATCGGCAAGAAGCAGAAGGAGCGGGAGGATGAGAACGGCAACGTTATCCTCAACGCCGAGGGTGAAGCCGAGACAGACGACATCAAGAAGAAGGGCGGCTGGAGACTGGCCAGCATCATCCCCGCCGTGGCTGCAGTGATCGCATTCATTCTCACCGAGAATATGCGCCTGCCCATGGTCCTGGTGGACAAGTGGACTCTGCTGATGGTGATCATCGCCCTGGTCCAGCTGCTGGTTGCCTACTTCAGCAAGAAGAAGACCCAGGAACCCGAGCAGCCCGAGCAGATGGTTGCAAACGCATAACCCCCCAATTCCCTCCGGCGGAAACGCCGGGGGGAATTTTTGCCAAGCCGGTTCATTGACAGGAAAGGCGGATGCCGGTATGATTAAGAAAAAAGAAACAGGAGGCATTTTATGAACCTTTCAGACTGGACCTTTTTCATGGACGGCTTTGAGCCGCTGCCCTGCCGGGCGCCCTGCACCATGTATAGCGTACTTTTGGAAAACGGAAAGATCCCGGACCCCTTCTATGGGGTCAACGAGCAGACCCTGCGGCACTTGGGGGAACGGGACTGTGCCTTCGAGACGGAATTCACGGTGGATGCCCGGGATCTGGAGAAGGAATACCAGGAGCTGGAATTTTCCGGTCTGGATACCGTCTGCCGCATCCTGCTGAACGGGTCGCCGTTGGGCAGGACAAAGAATATGCACAGGACTTACGTTTTCCCGGTAAAGGACCGGCTGGTCCCCGGGAAAAACACGCTGCGGCTGGAATTTTCCTCCCCCATGGCCTATTTCCGGGAGGCCCAGCGGCGGCACTATCTCTATATGAATGACGGGGATACGGTCCCCGGAACGGCCCACCTGCGCAAGGCCATGTTCGAGTCCGGCTGGGACTGGGCGCCTACCCTGCCGGATATGGGCATTACCCGCCCTGTGGAGCTGCGCAGCTTTGACGGCGGACGGCTGGAGCGGGTGCTGGTCAGCCAGAAGCACCGGGGCGGAGAGGTGGACGTGAGCGTCCGTGCGGATGTGCTTTGCGGACCGGAATATGAAGTTTATGTAAACCTTGACGGGCAGCGGGTACGGGCAACGGCCGGTGAGGCGGTGGTCCATATCGAGCATCCCCGGCTCTGGTGGGTGCGGGGCTACGGCGAGCAGCCCCTCTATCCGCTGGAAACGGAGCTCTGGGTCGGGGGCACCTGCGTGGACCGGAAAACGATGCGCATCGGCCTGCGGACGCTGACGGTGAGCACGGAGAAGGACGCCGACGGAAAGGGCAGCGAATTCTGCTTCGTCATCAACGGCGTGAAAATCTTCTCCATGGGCGCAAACTTCGTCCCCATGGACAGCCTGCTCACCAGGATCACCCCGGACCGGCTGGAAAATCTGGTAAATCAGGCCGCTGCCGCCAATTTCAACACCCTGCGGATCTGGGGCGGCGGTTATTATCCGGAGGATACGTTCTATGATCTCTGCGATGAAAAGGGCATTCTGGTCTGGCAGGATTTTATGGTGGCCTGCGCAAACATCTGGCTCACAAAGGACATGGAGCAGGAATTTACCTGCGAGGCTGTGGATAACCTGTCGAGACTTCAGCACCATGCCTCCCTGGGCCTGCTCTGCGGCAACAACGAGATGGAGGGCATGATCCTCGGCGGCTGCCAGAATACGGAGCTGGTGCACATGGATTATTTGCGGCTGTATGAGCACCTTCTGCCGGAGCTCTGCGGAGCGTATGCACCGGATACCTTCTACTGGCCCTCCAGCCCCTCCTCCGGCGGCAGCTTTGATGACCCCGGCTGCCCTTCCCGGGGAGACACCCACTACTGGATGGTCTGGCACGGCGGCCTGCCCTTTACGGCCTACCGGGAGAACAGCTTCCGGTTCTGCTCGGAATACGGCTTTGAAAGCCTGCCCAGCATGAAAACCATTGAGACCTTCAGCGCCCCGGAGGACCGGAATCTCCTGTCCCGGGTCATGGATGATCACCAGAAGTGCCGCACCGGAAACGAAAAGCTGCTGCGGTATCTGGCGGACTATTATCTCTATCCCAGCCGCTTTGAGGACCTGGTCTATGCCTCCCAGCTGATGCAGGCTGAGGCTATTGAAAGCGCCGTGGAGCATTTCCGCCGCCAGCGGGGCTACTGCATGGGCTCTACCTACTGGCAGTTCAACGACTGCTGGCCTGTGGCCTCCTGGGCGAGCATCGATTATTTCGGCCGCTGGAAGGCGCTGCACTATGCGGCAAAGCGGTTCTATGCCCCGGTGGCCATGGGGCTGTTCCTGGAAAACGGCACCCTGACGGTGAACATCGCCAACGAGACCCGGCAGGCTTTCCGGGGAGCGGTGCGGCTGTACCTGTGCCGGGGGGACCGGACGGTGCTGGATGAGCAGCGCTGTGAGGTTACTGTGGAAGCCCTGTCCTCTCTGGATGTTCTGCGCCGGAAGGCGGATGCTGCGGATGTCTACGATACCTATCTCTATGCCGACCTCTACGACGCTTCCGGAAGCTTCCTGACCCGCCGGACGCAGCTGCTGGTGCCGCCCAAGCATTTCTCCTGGCGGAAGCCCCGGCTGACGGTGACGGCGGAGGATATTCCCGGGGGTGTGGCATTCCGGGTAAGCGCGGATGCTTTTGCCAAGAATGTGTACCTGGATTTCCGGGACCGGGACCTGGTCCTTTCGGATAATTATTTTGATTTGACCGCCCCGGAAGCCTATACGGTCACAGCCCAGACCCAGGCAAGCGCCGCCGAGCTGCTATCGCAGCTGACGGTCAAAACCGTCTATGACATTCGGTAAGGGGTATTGAAAGAATCACACGTCGGGAAAACTGCATGATATCATACTTTGGAATGATTTACTTTCTCGAAAATAGCTGATACAATAAGAATAAAGTCGAAAAAGTATGATGTGGAGGCTTTTCTATGGCAGAACGGACGATTATCAAGCGGTCCATTGCAGACTGCTTTGAGAAATTCATGAAGCAGGGGCGCGTGCTGTTTTTCAGTGCACCCTGCGGCTTTGGAAAAACCTGCGTGGCCGATACCCTGACAGAGGGCAAAAGCGTGCTGCGTCTGTCTGCGGCAGACCCGGATTTTGCCGTTCCCTCCAAGGCGGGCAGCTGGCGCATTCTGCTCATCGATGATTTGCAGAATTTGCAGGAGGACGAGGAGTGGCTGCCTCTGCGGGATTTAATTCGGGACTGTCCGGAGCGTCGGTTCCTGCTCCTGTCCCGGGGCGCGCCCAACGGGACGCTGATGGCGTTCCAGTATTCCGGCCTGATGACGGTGCTGGAATCAAAAGCCTTCCTCTTCGAGCGGGAGGATGTGCGCAGGCTGCTGGAAAGCTGGGAGATTTCTGCCTCCGATGCGGATATCAGCGGGATTTATAAGGAATCCATCGGCCATCCCTTGGGCGTGGTGGTTACTGCCCGGCGAATGGCCCAGGGGGCCCCGTTCTCTTTGGAGCTGGTGGGAGAATGCTTCCAGGAGGTCTTCCGGTATTTTGAAACGGCCGTATACCGGCGGTTTGATCTGCCCATTCAGCGTTTTTTGCTGGAGCTTGCTCCCTTTAAGTCCTTCGATCTGGACTTGGCCCGTATTGTGACCGGCAGCCATAACGCCGGGGAAATGCTGGACTGGCTCCAGCGCAATACCTCCATGCTGCAATATGACGGCGTTCTGCACTTCCGTTTCTGGGAGCAGTTCCGCCCGTTTCTGCTGTGGGAAATGGGCCGGGAGTACCCGCCGGAGCGGAAACGGGCGCTGATGGTCCGGGGCGGGATGTACTATGAACTGAAAGAGGACTACCCTAACGCCCTGGACTGCTATATCCAGGGACAGGAGCACGCCAAGGTATCCGAGCTGCTGATCCGCAACGCGGAGACTTTCCCGGGAATGGCCCACTACCGGGAAATGGAAAAGTACTATCGGAAGCTGCCGGAGAGCGATATCCTGGCGTCCCCGGCGCTGATACAGGGCATGAGCATGCTCTGCGCCATGTCCGGTGACTATGAAGGCTCCGAGCGGTGGTACAAGACACTGGAACGCTTTGCCCAGAACTGCGGGCCCCAGGATGCAGTGCTGACCCAGGCGCGCAGCTGCCTGGTCTGGCTGGATATCAGTTTGCCCCAGCGGGGAGTGGAGACGCTTGCGGAGGCTTTTCCGAAGATATCTCGAATGGTTCGCCGGAAGGAGCTGGTTTTGCAGTCCTTCTCTGCGACCAGCGGCCTGCCCAGCATTGTCAACGGCGGCAAGGACTTCTCCGACTGGTGCACCAAGGACGACCAGATGTTCAAAACCATGAGCGGCCCGCTGCAGTCGGTCCTGGGCAAATACGGCGTAGGGCTGGCGGAAAGCGCTGCTGCGGAGAGCAAGTACGAAAAGGGCGAGGATATCTCCGTGCATTTGCTGGATTTGGTGCAGCGCATGGGCGAAATTCGGAACAACGGTACGCCGGAGATGGAGTTCGCGATAACTGCTCTGCTGGCCAGGAGCCAGACGACTTCCGGCAGGGCGGGGGATGCCAAGCGGACCCTGCTGGCATTGCGCCAGCGATTTGAAGAGACGGGCCAGAACCGGTATTTGGACAATCTGGATGCGCTTCTCTGCCGCCTGGATCTGCGCTTGGGCAACCTGGATGCGGCAGATACCTGGTATCTGAAAAAAGCCCCCAAAGATCCCCTGCATTTTGATGCGCTGAAGCGGTATCAGTATCTGACGCAGGCGGCGGTGGAGCTGGTGGCGGGACAGACGAAGAACGTATTTTTCACACTGGCCCCTATGGACGGCTATTGCAAGGCCTGCGGCCGCCATCTGGACAAGATCAGTACCGACCTGCTGCGGGCTATGGCCCTATACCGGGAGCAGGACGAAAGGTGGCATGAATATCTGAAAACCGCCCTGACAGAGGCGGAGAATTACCGCTTCGTCCGGCCGGCCAGCGTGTTCGGCGGGGCCATCCTGCCGCTGCTGGAGCAGACGAAATGGACAGGGGACGCAAAATGGTTCAAGGCTGTTCTGACAGATACCCGCGTCCAGGCAAGCTTCTATCCCGACTATCTTCGGCCCCGGATGTCCCCTGCGGAAAACCTGACCGCAACGGAAATGCGGGTGCTGCACCTGATCTGTGCGGACAAGAGCAATGCGGAGATCGGCGAGATCATGGACATTAAGCTGCCCACGGTGAAGACCCATGTGAGCCGGGTGCTGGAAAAGCTGGGCGTCAGCCGCCGCAGCGAGGCAAAAACCGCAGCCAAGAAGCTCTGGCTCATCCCGGAAGAGCTATAAAATCCAACGCCGCTGAGATTTCTTGGCGGCGTTGACAAATATAGGGCTGTATGCTATAATACTCCCGTCTGAATTGAATATAAAAGCAGCGCAAAGGTGCCGCCGAAAGGCGGTGAAAAGGGAACCCGGTGCAAGTCCGGGGCGATACAGTCACTGTGAAGGGGAGCGTTTCGGGATGCCACTGGGAAACTGGGAAGGCAGAAACGCGGGGAACCGAGTCAGGAGACCTGCCTTTGCGTGGAATCTCCGATTTGCTGTCTACAAATCGACCTTCCCGCTGGTGTTTGCCCCGTTTCCGGGTTTTCGGGGCGGATATATGTTGTCAGGAAGAGCGGCTGCGGGGATGCAGCCGCTTTTATATTTTATTCAGAGGAAATTTTGAAAAAGAAGGTAATCCACCATGAAAAAACTGATTGCTCTGCTGCTGGGCGTTTGCATGGTTCTGTCCATGGCTGCCTGCGGCGGCAACAGCACCACTGCTACCACTACGGCTGCCACCACGGAGGCCACTACCGAGGCTACCACCGAGGCTGCCACTGAGGCTACCCAGTCTCAGGAGGAAATTGACCAGGCTGCTGCCGATGAGGTTGCTGCTCTGATCGACGCCATCTATGTCCAGACCCGCAACGACGAGACCGACGCCCAGTGCGAGGCCGCCAAGGCTGCCTGGGACGCCCTGACCGATGCTCAGAAGGAGCTGGTCGAGGGCGAAGAGGCCAGCCCCGAGTACTTCGGCCGCGATACCGGCGATGCTTCTCTGGATGACCCCCGGAATCAGGACGAGATCGGCGAGAAGGAGCTGCTGGTCGTCTCCTTCGGTACTTCCTTCAACGACAGCCGTGTGGAAGACATCAAGGGCATTGAGGATGCTCTGGCCAAGGCTTTCCCCGACTGGTCCGTCCGCCGCGCCTTCACCGCACAGATCATCATCAACCACATCCAGGCCCGTGACGGCGAGAAGATCGACAACATGGAGCAGGCTCTGGACCGTGCCGTTGCCAACGGCGTGAAGACTCTGGTCGTGCAGCCCACCCACCTGATGCATGGCGCTGAGTACGACGAGATGTGCGAGGCTCTGGAGGAGTACAAGGACAAGATCGAGACCATCGTGGTTGCCGAGCCCATGCTGGGCGAGGTCGGCTCCGATGCCACCGTCATCAATGCCGACAAGGAAGCCGTTGCCAAGGCTGTCGTCGCTGCCGCTCTGGAAGAGGCCGGCTACGAGAGCACCGAGAAGGCCGCTGAGGACAGCACCGCTTTTGTCTTCATGGGCCACGGCACTGCCCACGTCGCTAAGGTGACCTACAGCCAGATGCAGACCCAGATGCAGAACCTGGGCTACAAGAATGTCTTCATCGGCACCGTTGAAGGCGAGCCCGAGGAGACCGCCTGCGAGAACGTCATTGAGGCTGTCAAGGCCGCCGGCTACACCAAGGTTGTCCTGCGTCCTCTGATGGTCGTCGCCGGTGACCATGCCAACAACGACATGGCCGGTTCCGATGACGATTCCTGGAAGACCATGTTCGAGGCTGCCGGCCTGGACGTGACCTGCCAGATCTCCGGCCTGGGCCGTATTGAGGCTGTGGAGCAGCTGTATGTTGCCCACACCCAGGCTGCTATGGATTCCGCTAACTAAATCTACTTCATAAACCCGGGATCACCCGGGGGCAGTAAGCCCCTGGGTGAATTCCATGCATAAGGAGAAATGAAAAATGAAAAAAATGACTGCACTTCTGCTGACCGCTATGCTGCTGCTGGGCCTCGCCGCCTGCGGCCAGACCGCCCCCGCCGAGACCACTGCCGCTCCGGAGACCACCGAGGCAGCACCCGAGACCACTGTTGAGACCACTGTTGAGGCCACCGCTCCCGAAACCACCGAGGCCGCTGTCTGTCCCCTGGAGGACGGCGTTTACACTGCCGAGTTTGACACGGATAGCTCCATGTTCCATGCCAATGAGTCTTGCGATGGCAAGGGCACGCTGACCGTGCAGGACGGCAAGATGACCATCCATGTCAGCCTGGCCTCCAAGTCCATCGTAAACCTGTTCCCCGGCCTGGCCGAGGACGCTCAGAAGGAGGGCGCAGAGCTGCTGCAGCCCACCGAGGACACCGTCACCTATTCCGACGGCCTGACCGAGACCGTTTACGGCTTCGATATCCCCGTGCCCTACCTGGATGACGAGTTTGATCTGGCCCTCATCGGCAAGAAGGGCGTTTGGTATGACCACAAGGTCTCCGTTTCCAACCCCGAGCCCAAGCAAACCCTTGTTTCCGACCTGGCGGATGGCAAATACACCGTTTATGGCACCCTGGAGGGCGGCACAGGCAAAACCACCCTGGTCAACCCCACGCTGCTGACCGTGACCGATGGCAAGGGCATTGCCACCGTGGTTCTCAGCAGCAGCAAATATGACTATATGATCGTGGACGGCGTGAAGTACGAGCCTGTCAGCAACGAGGGCGGCTCCTCCTTCGAAATTCCCGTAACCGCACTGGATGTGAAGATCGCCGTGGTGGCCGATACTGTGGCCATGAGCACCCCCCACGAGATTGAATACACCATTCTCCTGGATTCCTCCACGCTGGAAGAACTGAAATGAGAAGATTTTTTGCACTGATTCTGGCGGCTCTGCTGCTCAGCGGCTGCGCCGCCGCACCCCAGCAAGGTGCGGAAACAACCGCGCAGACCACGGCTGCACCCCAAACAGTCAGCTGGGACAGCCTGACATTTACCGGGCCCCGGCCCATGCACTATGCAGAAACCTTCGCCATTTATGACGAGGCCAGCGGATACCGGAAGATCACCGTTGGTACGGACCAGACCATTCTGGTGGTCCCGGAAGGCGCCCAGGTGCCCCAGGGTGTCCCGGCGGGTGTAATTGTTCTGAAGCAGCCGCTGGAGCATATCTATGTGGTTTCCAGCGCAGCCATGGATTATTTCTGCAAGCTGGATGCCATGGATACCGTGCGGCTCAGCAGCCTGAAGGAAGACGGCTGGTACCTGCCGGAGGCAAAGCAGGCCATGGCAGAGGAAAAGCTCCTGTATGCCGGAAAATACTCTGCGCCGGACTATGAAACGATTCTGGCGGAGCGCTGTGACCTGGCAATCGAGAATACCATGATTTACCATACGCCGTCTGTCATGGAGCAGATCCAGGGCCTGGGCATTCCCGTTATTGTGGACCGCTCCAGCTATGAAAGCCATCCCCTTGGCCGCATGGAGTGGATCAAATTCTATGGAGCCCTTCTGGGGAAGGACAGCGAGGCTGTCAGCTATTTTGACGCGCTGATGAACAATCTGACGCCGGTTATGAATCAGGAGTCTACCGGAAAGACCGTGGCGTTTTTCTACGTCACGGCCGCCGGGGCGGTGAGTGTCCGCAAGAGCTCGGACTATATTTCCAAGTCCATCTCCCTGGCAGGCTGCACGCCCATTGTCTTCGAAGAAGATGAGAATGCCGGTGCCACCTCCTCCCAGACCATTCAGATGGAGGCCTTCTACAATGCGGCAGTGGATGCGGATATGCTCATCTACAACAGCACGGTGGATGGAGAACTGAAGGATATGAATGCCCTGCTGTCCAAAGCACCGCTGCTGGCGGATTGCAAGGCGGTGAAAACCGGCCAGGTCTGGTGCGTTACCAAGAATTTCTATCAGGAATCCCTGGCTCTGGGGAATTTTATTCTGGATGTGAATACGGCGGCAGAGGACAATGGCCGGGAGCTGTATTTTCTGAAACAGCTGACATAAGGAGGCACACGTGTGAAAAAAAGAGGACGCAGAATATGGGGCTTTGTGCTGCTTTTCTTGCTGGTGGCTGTTTTCCTGCTGTGGAATCTCCATGCCGGAAGCGTGTCCATTTCCGCGGCAGAAATCCGGCAGATTCTGCTGGGCCGCAGCCAGGACAGCACAAAATGGAATATTATCCGCAGCATTCGCCTTCCAAGGCTTCTGTCGGCGCTGATTCTGGGCGGAGCACTGTCGGTTTCCGGCTATCTGCTGCAAACCTTTTTCCATAACCCCATTGCCGGTCCCTTTGTGCTGGGTATCTCCTCCGGTGCGAAGCTGACGGTTTCCATCACCATGATTTTCCTGCTGAGCCGCGGAATGGTATCCAATTCGGCAACACTGATCTTCTCCGCCTTTTTTGGCGCCATGATTTCCATGGGCTTCGTGCTGATCATCTCCCAGAGGGTGAAGCAAATGAGCCTGCTGGTGGTCTGCGGCGTTATGATCGGCTATATCTGTTCTGCGCTGACGGATTTCTTTGTGACCTTTGCGGATGATTCCAACATTGTGAACCTGCACAATTGGTCCGTGGGCTCCTTCTCCGGAAGGACCTGGACGGATGTGCGTGCCTTGGCAATTGTCTGTGCCCTGGGCGTAGGCCTGAGCTTTTTGCTGAGCAAGCCCATCCGGGCCTACCAGATGGGAGAGGTCTATGCCCAGAATATGGGCGTACCCCTGAAAGCCTTCCGGGCGGCGCTGATTCTGCTGTCCAGTGTGCTCTCCGCCTGCGTGACGGCCTTTGCCGGGCCCATTTCCTTTGTGGGCATTGCAGTGCCCCACCTGATGAAAATCCTTTTTAAGACGGCGGAGCCCATGGTGATGATCCCGGCCTGCTTCTTGGGCGGCGGGGCCTTCTGCCTGATGTGCGATCTCATCGCCCGGACGGCCTTCGCGCCCACCGAGGTGAGTATCAGCTCCGTAACCGCCGTATTTGGCGCACCGGTGGTCATCTATATGATGGTTCGAAGAAAGGCGGCCAGAGAATGAGCGACTTTTTATCCACAGAAAATCTGACCGTTGGCTACGACGGGCAGCCCCTGATCCGGGAGGTGTGCCTCAGCGTTCAGCGGGGCAGAATCGTGACCCTCATCGGCCCCAACGGCTCCGGCAAGTCCACCATCCTGAAAACCGTCGTTGGGCAGCTGTCCAAGGTGTCCGGCACGGTACTGCTGGAGGGAAGCCCCATGGAGCAGCTGCGGCAGAATGAGATCGCCAAGAAAATGGCCATTCTCATGACCCAGCGGGTGCACCCGGAGCTCATGACCTGCTTTGATGTGGTCAGCACCGGACGCTACCCCTATACCGGGGCCCTGGGCCTGCTGAGCAAGGAGGACAAGCGCATTGTCATGGATGCCATGGCTTTGGTACACAGCGCCGATCTGGCGGACCGGCCCTTTGAGGCCATCAGCGACGGCCAGCGGCAGCGAATCCTGCTTGCCCGCGCCCTGTGCCAGCAGCCGGAAATCATCGTCCTGGACGAGCCTACCAGCTACCTGGACATCCGCTATAAGCTGGAACTGCTGACGATCCTGAAGACCATGGTGCGGGAGAAAAATCTGGCGGTGCTCATGTCCCTGCACGAGCTGGACCTGGCAGACCGGGTCTCCGATACGGTGGTCTGCGTCAGCGGAGACAGGATCGACCGCATAGGCACCCCCAAGGAGATTTTCACCAGCGACTATATTGCCAGGCTCTACCATATGGAGCCGGGGAGATACGACCCCTGCTTTGATACTCTGGACTATGTGCCGAAGGCATAAAAATAATGCGCTGCGAGCCTTCGCAGCGCATTATTTTTTGTGGAAATTAACCGTTCTTGTGAATCTCCTCGGGCAGGACGCCGCGGTTGGAGATGGTCTTGGGGGTGATTTCTCCGGAAGCCGTCAGGGCAATCTTGGTCAGGATGGGGCCTACCAGCTCGTAAATCAGCACGGAGAAGAGGACGATGCTGCGCATGATGGCACCCTCGGCACCGAAGTCTGCGGCGACGGTGGCGGACATACCCAGAGCCACACCGGCCTGGGGCAGCAGGGTGATGCCCAGGTATTTGCACACGGTCTTGGGGCAGCCAACCATCCGGGAGCTGACACTGGCACCGGCAATCTTACCGGCGGAGCGCATGAGGATATACACCAGACCAATGCCCACAACAGCGGCGCTGCCGAAGACCCGCAGGTCCAGCTCTGCACCGGAGAGCACGAAGAACAGAACGTAAACGGGGGCGGTCCAGCGGTCGGTCCGGTACATGATCTCGTCGGAGAAGTCACACAGGTTGCAGAAGATGGTGCCGCACATCATGCACACCAGCAGGGAGGAGAAGCCGATCTCTACGCCGTTGCCAAAGGTCAGCTCGATCTTGGAGAAGGCGGTGCACAGGAACACGAAGGCCACGGCCAGACTCAGACGCTTGGAGCGGGAGTTGAAGAATTTTTCCACAATGCTGAAAACCCAGCCCAGGGCGGCACCCAGAACCAGAGAAGCAACGATCTCAACAAGCGGGTTCACAATGACGGAGACCAGATTGATGGAGCCGGAGATCAGGGCCTTGGCAATACCGGTGGACACGGCAAAGACGATCAAACCCACGGCATCGTCCAGAGCCACGATGGGCAGCAGGATGTTGGTCAGGGGGCCCTTGGCCTTGTACTGGTTGATGACCATCACCGTGGCGGCGGGGGCGGTAGCGGTTGCAATAGCGCCCAGCACGATACAGGTGGACACGGGCAGGGTGTCACCCAGGAACAGGTGCAGAATCAGAAGTCCCACGTCCACGAAGATGGTGGCGGACAGTGCCTGAAAAATGGCGACGATGGTGGCCTGGCGGCCAATGTGCTTCAGTTCCTCCAGCCGGAATTCATTGCCGATGGAGAAGGCGATGAAGCCCAGGGAAACATCACTGATGAGACCCAGCTTTTCCACAAAGTCAAAGCTCGGCAGGCCCAGGTTGGGGATGCCCAGGGCGCCCAGACACAGCGGCCCAATCAGCACGCCGGCAACCAGGTAGCTGGTCACGTCAGGCAGGTTGAATTTGGAGGCCAGACGGGACAGAAACAGTCCTGCGAACATGGCAAGACCGATGGCAAGCAAGTATTCCATAAAGAAATGCCTCTTTTCATATAAATCTTTCTTTTGCCATGCTATTATAGCATGGCATTTTTCGGATGCAAGAGCTTGTATTTCACAAGAATTTTGGATTTTTTGCACGGTTAATTGTAAACTTTTATAGATATTGACCGTAAAAAGCAACTGTATGCGGGAAATGGGGGGAAAGCGCTTGATTCAGGAAATAAAACGGGCTATAATGCGTGTAAAAAAGGAGGAAGCAAAAATGGAATCTCTGAATGCACTGATCAAAAGCTGGGTTTCCCAGGGGCTTGTGGATAAAATCTTTACGGCGCTCATTACGCTGGTGGTGGGTATCCTGGTCATCAAAGCCGTTATGCGGCTGCTGACCCGGGCCCTGGAAAAGTCCAAGCTGGAAAAGGCGGCCTATAGCCTGATTTTGTCCCTTGCGAGGGTAGGGCTATACCTGCTGCTGGGCCTGAGCCTGGCCACCAGCTTCGGCATTGATGTCACCGGCGTGGTGGCGCTGGCCAGCGTGCTGACATTGGCTGTGTCTCTGGCTCTGCAAAATATGCTGACCAATGTGCTGGGCGGCTTTGCGCTGCTGACAACCCATCCCTTCCACTCCGGAGACTATGTGGACATCGGCGGCCAGTCCGGCACCGTGACCCAGATCGATATGAGCTATACCCGGCTTGTCACCGTGGACAATAAGGTGGTCTGCATTCCCAACAGCACGGTGCTGGCCTCGGAAGTGGTGAACTACTCCGCCAACGATACCCGCCGGGCGGAAATTCAGGTTTCTGCGGGCTATGACGCCCCCACCCAGAAGGTCATCGATGCTCTGGTTTTGGCGGCGACTGTGGACAATGCCCTCTTGGAGCCCGCTCCCTTTGCGGCAGTGGTGAGCTATGGGGACAATGCCATTAACTACACCCTGCGCTTCTGGGCAAAGACCGAGGACTACTGGGATGTGTACTTCAAGGTCAACCAGCGCGTCAAAGACATTTTCGACGAGCAGGGCATCCCCATGACCTACCCCCATCTAAACGTCCATTTTGATAAGGAGTTTCTGGAGAGCCGGAAGAATGGGTAAAAGCAGCCTATGTGTTTGCTACTTCTGTGAAATTTCTGTGGAAAAAGATAGCTTTTGACAATTTGCCTGGCTTTCTGTATAATGGTGCTACATGATGAGAAATTCGAGGGAAAAACCATGATTGCGGATGCTGTCACTGTTTCGGAAAATGATATGCGCAAGCTCTTAGGGGCGGCAAGCCCGGAGGCGGCGCTGCTGTATTTATATGTGCAGGCGGGCAATGACCCCAGCCTTGCCGAGGGGGCGCTTTCTTTAAGCGCCGGGCGGGTTTCCTGCGCCGCTGCCACCCTGCGGCAGCTGGGCCTGTGGCCGGAGGAGCGGCCCATCCGCGTAGCCCCCGGGGAGCGGCCGGACTATACCGAGCGGGATGTGCTCTCTGCCATGGATTCGGACAATTCCTTCCGGGCACTCTATGGGGAGGTTCAGCGTCTGCTGGGCCGGAGCCTGAATACGGAAGAGCTGAAAATTTTGCTGGGCTTCGTGCGGTATCTGAATCTGCCCGCCGAGGTGATCCAGATGCTCATCTGCTACTGCAAGGAGCGGGCGCGGAAGCGGGGCTCTTCCCGGAATCCCAGCCTGCGAACCATCGAGAAGGAGGCCTACGCCTGGGCGGAGCGGGGCATCGATTCCATCGAGGAGGCTTCGGCCTTTATCCAGGCCCAGAATGTCCGGGCCTCCCGGCTGGCCCAGCTCATGCAGGCCCTGCAGATACGGGGCAGAAATCTGACCCCGGCAGAGGAGCGCTATGCCCAGAGCTGGCTGGAGATGGGCTTTGACAACGAGACCATCTCCATGGCCTATGAGCGGACCTGCCTGAATACAGGCGGCCTCAATTGGGCGTACATGAATAAGATTTTGCAGCGCTGGCACGGCCAGGGCCTCCACACGGCCCAGGCGGTCCAGGCAGGGGACAGAAAGACGGACGCCAAGTCCGACCGCCGTCCTCTGGACGCGGACGAAGCCGCAGCCATCAAACGGATGTTTCAGGAGGGATAAGCCATGGGATATAGTGCGGAAGTGGTGCGCCGCGCCCGGGACCGTCTGGCCCAGGCCAGGGAGGACCGGGCCTCTGAGGACCGGCAGCACCTGGCGGAGGCCTATGAGCGGGTTCCCAGGATTCGGGAGATCGACCGGGAGCTGCGCATGACCATGGCCCAGGCGGCTATGGCAGCCTTCCAGGCGGGCACCGACGGCAAGAAAGAGCTGGAAGCGGTGCGGGACAAGAATCTGGCCTTGCAGCAGGAGCGGGCACGGCTGGTGGAGGAGAACTTCGAGGAGGGCTTCCTGGACGAGACGCCCATCTGTGATAAGTGCGGCGGCACCGGCTATATCGGCGCGGAGATGTGCGAGTGCCTGCGGGAGCTGTGCCGTCAGGAGCAGAAGAAGGAGGTCTCCATCCTCTCCGGCAGCCGGGATAGCTTTGGCAGCTTCCGGCTGGATTATTATTCCGACCGGGCAGACCCCAATTACGGCGTCAGCCCTCGGACCTTGGCGGAGAAGAATTTTCGGGAATGCAAGCATTATGCCGTCTTTTTCTCGGACAAATCAGACAATCTCCTGCTTTCCGGCAATCCGGGGCTGGGGAAGACCTTCCTGTCTGCCTGCATTGCCCGGACCGTGGCGGACCGGGGCTACAGCGTGGCCTATGAGACCGCGGGCCATCTGTTTACCAAGATGGAGCGGGCAAAATTCATGAATGACGAGCAGGCCCGCCAGGAGACCGAGAGCTATACCCACTGCGATCTGCTGATTCTGGATGACCTGGGCACGGAGATGCCCGGCCAGTTCACCAATGTGGCCCTCTACGGGATCATCAATGATCGGCTGCTGCTTGGCAAGCCCACGATTATCTCCACGAACCTGACCACGGACGACATTGCCAAACGCTACACGCCCCAGATCGCATCCCGGCTCCGGGGCAGCTTCAAGCGGGTCCCCTTCATCGGAGAGGATATCCGCCTTATGAAAAACGGAGGCCTGGTATGAGCATCGGCATTCTTTTTGATTTGGACGGCACACTGCTGAATACCTTAGAGGACCTGGCAGACAGCACCAACGCCGCCCTGGCTTCCTTCGGCTACCCTGCCAGGACGCTGGAGGAGGTCCGGCGTTTTGTGGGCAACGGGGCGGCAAACCTCATTGCCCAGGCTGTCCCGGAAGGCTGCGACCCGGCGCCGGTGCTGAAAGCCTTTCAGGCTTATTATCCCGCCCACTGCCAGATCAAAACGGCTCCCTATCCGGGAATCGAGCGGGCGCTGGCTGTTTTGAAGGAGAAATACCCTGTTGCTATCGTGTCCAACAAGCCGGATGCGGCAGTAAAGCCCCTGTGCGCGCATTATTTCCCCGGGATTTTTGCCCTGGGGGAGACGGCGGATTGCCCCAGAAAGCCCGATAAGGCCATGGTCCTGAAAGCCATGGACGCCATTGGCGTGACGGAGTGCATTTACGTAGGCGACAGTGAGGTGGATGTGCGCACGGCGAAAAATGCCGGGGTACCCTGCCTCAGCGTCCTGTGGGGCTTCCGGGACAGAGACCAGATCGGCGGGACCGTGTACTGCGAGACTGTGGATTGCCTGGTTCCTATGCTGGAGGAAATGGCCTGTGGCAAATGAATTCTATGCGCTCCTTGGCAGGATGCGCTATATCACCCGGTGGGGCCTTATGCGCAACAGCTTCTCGGAGAATATCCAGGAGCACAGCCACCAGGTGGCGGTGCTGGCCCACGCCCTGGCCCTGATCCGCCGGGAGATCCTCCACCTGCCCGGTCCAGACCCGGACAAATGCGCCGTGGCAGCGCTGTACCACGATGCCTCGGAGATCCTGACCGGCGATATGCCCACACCCATCAAGTATTACAATCCCGAGATCCGCAATGCCTATAAGGCCGTGGAGCAGGTGGCCGGGCAGCGTCTGCTGGATATGCTCCCCCCGGAGCTGCGGGGGTGCTACGAAAGCTATGTCCTGGAAAACGACGAGGACCTGAACCCCATCGTCAAGGCTGCGGATAAGCTCTCCGCCCATATCAAGTGCCTGGAGGAACTGAAGGCCGGAAACCTGGAGTTTTCCACAGCTTCTGCACAAACCCTGTCCGCCCTGGAAGCCACAGGCCGGGAAGAGGTCCGCTGGTTCCTGGACAACTGTCTGGAGCCCTTTACAAGAAACCTGGACCAGCTGTAAAATCCTTGACGGCAATTCGATTCTGTGCTATGATATCGGATGGAAACAGGCCGCCATGGTGGAACTGGTAGACACAAGGGACTTAAAATCCCCTGGGCCGAATCAAGCATCCAATTTGAAAAGCATTAGAGAAATGCGAGCTTTTTGAATTTGAAATTTGGGAAATTTGGAGCATCCCTCCAAAACATCCCTCCAACCTTCCATCCCTCGTTTTTGAGGGATGCATATGCCGCTATGATGGAATAGGTAGACATAGTGGACTTAAAATCCACCTGAAGCGATTCAGTACCGGTTCGAGTCCGGTTAGCGGCACCATTTTTTCAACGGACACTCGGAGATGAAATGCTCTGAGTGCCCTTTTTTTGCTCTAAAATGCCAATAATTGCATTGGCAGAATTGATTTTGGAATTCTCGTCCAGGTGCGTGTAAATATTGGCGGTTGTTCCGATAGTGCTGTGACCAAGCCACGCCTGAATTTCCTTCATGGGGACACCCTGGGCAAATAGAAGCGTTGCACAGCTATGGCGGAGATCGTGGAAGCGAATATGTGGCATATTGTGTTCTTCCAGGACAGCTACAAAATGCGCTGACAGGTAGCCGGGTTTAATGATTTCTCCAATTTCATTTACATAGATATAGTCGAGATAGTCTGTACAATAACAGGAACCGCAGAGTTTTCTGTTTTCTGCCTGACTCGCTTTCATCCTGAGTAAAATCTCCTCATAGGGTGCGACAAGCGGCAAGGTTCGGCAACTGGATTTTGTCTTGGTCCTGTCACAGGCTACGATTTGGAATTTTCCGTCAATTTGAACCTCTTGAATCGTGTGCTTGATGGTAATGGTCTTCTTTTCAAAGTCAACTGCATCCCATTTTAAGCCAAGAACTTCGCTGCGCCGCAACCCATAGAAAGCTGCCGTCACGACACCAAATTCGGCGGGATCACCTTTGAAAATATTAAATAGTTCTTCAAGCTGCTTTTGACTGTAAACATTCCCGGAGTATTTCTCAATTCTAGGAAGTTCAACTTTATCCGCGGGATTTGTTTGAATCATGTCCGTCTTATAGGCGTATGACAGCGCCTTGTGGATATTTGCGTGACGATGCTTTACGGTATTTGCCGAAACGTGTCTTACTTCCAGTTCATAGGTGTAGTAGTCCTGAATATGCTTTGCAGTTACGGCATCCAAACGAATACGAGGATGGTGTTCATCAAAATAAGGAATTATTTGATTGAGAATTACCCGCGAATATGCGCTGTACGTCGTGACTGCCACCTGAGTTTTCATCATTTTTAACCAGTCGCGCAAAAAGGACGTAAAAAACGGCGTTGTGTTGACCAGGCAAGGATTGATATTGCAGGCTGGATTGTCTGTTCGCCATCCAATAGAAATAGCGTAGTCTAGTGCGATGGAAATTGTCCGATTGATGGAGAGCAGAGCCTTATTTCCAATACCATTTGCGTTCCGCTCATTGTCAAAGTAGGCAATAAGTTTTTCATCTGTGATTTCCTTGATGTCGGCATTGTGTCGGGAAAAATATGGGACGATATTGGTTCTGACGTAATAGATATAATCCGAATATTCGTCAGGCGATATATCTGCCACCTTATCCCCCAGCCACTTTTCGAGGAAATCTGTAAATAACATCCCTGTGCTGGGCATGTAATTGTCTGGATTAAACTCAGAACGGGCTTTGAGCAGCATCTTTTCCGCTCTTTTTTTATTCCCTTTTACAGCCAGACCTGTGCTAAGGGATTTGCTTCTTCGTTTTCCGGAAGAATCTTTCCAGGTGAGAACCATCTGGAACATTCCGTTTTGCTCGCGTAAATGACCCGAAACCATGTTAAAACCTCCTGTCATGTGGTGTCATTGGCTTTTGCGTGGCTACATAGTAGCATCGAAACCGGATTCCGGCAAGTTTGTCAATCTGTGCTTTCACTTTCCATAAAAGCAATCACGTTCACTTTCGGTATCCGATAGGCCCGGCCAATTCGGAAGTGCTTGATTTGGTTGGTCATTAAGAGCTGATATACCGTTCTTTCACAGACCCCAAGCATTTCACTTAACTGCAAAGTGGATACTACATCGGGATAATCCTGAAAGAGCTGCGTATATGTATTTGCTGAATAGTCCATTTTAGTTATCTCCTTGGTTGAAAATAATATGTATAAGCTGGACAGTGAACTGCCCAGCCTAGTTGTCATAATTCAAGGCTGCATCTTAGAGCCTTGTTTACCCGCTCCATCTGGGAATCAGAAAGCGAACCGATGTAGCCAAGCAGACGGCGCTTATCCAGAGTGAGAATCTGCTCCAGAAGGATTAGAGAGGGAATCTTTGAGTGCATTCCGGGAATGCAATCCAGAAATACATGGGTTGGCAGCTTTGCTTTGCTTGCGGTTCGACTGGTCAGCGCCGACACGATCAGCGTCTTGGAGTACTTATTTCCAACGTTATTTTGCAGGACAAGGACGGGGCGAATACCGCCCTGTTCACAGCCGAGGTGCGGTTCAAGGTTTGCATAGAAAATATCACCACGGTGATATTCCAAAGACGCGGTGTTCATGGGATTTCCTTTCTAGCGTTCTGCGGAGTGAGAACGGCATTTGCTTTTTAGGGGCTGACCGAGATTATCGTAATTTTTCGGGTCGGCGGCAGGTGTTCCCCAGCCAAACATGGAACCGGCTACCATAGCGGCCTCCTGCGCCTTGGTAACACCTTTTACAGCGTTCAAGGCTGCTGCCCCCTCATTGGGGGAAGCACCTTGCGGGAAAACACCTGTGGGCGCATAGCCTCGTTCTCCTTTGGTAATGAGAATCATCTCGCCGGTGGTTTCTAAGGCGCTGAAGCAATTCTCAGGGAGAGACTGGCGAAGTGGGATGATGTCATGACAGCCGGTTCTGCTGTACCGTTCCGCAAATTCGCAGATGTGGTAAAGATTGTTTCCACGATGGCTGACAGCCTCAAAGTGGTAATCGTCGATATACCGGCAGGTTATCTTTCGCTCCTCGCCGCCTTTTGTGAAATACCGAACCTGGTCGCCGTCCTCTATTCGGAAAAGCTCTTTGTATTTGGGGTCAATGAAGCGGATACCCCGCTCGGCGCTTTTCAGATGGCTGTCAAGGAAATCACGGCGGTAGCAGTAGCAATACAAATTGTAATTGCCTTTGCTAGGATTCAGCCGGAGAATATATGCGTGCTTGTCAGAATCCGCTCTGAGGGCAATTTCCTGGCAGGGAGAGCCTTGAATCGTACCTTCAGGATGCGCATGACAATAATTGGAAAGCTCCGCCCTGCCAACCAGAAACGTCTCCTGGGGGGTGGTTCCTGAAATAAGGCATTCGGTCTGGAAGCCACGCAATGTGTTGATCAGCTGGTCAAGTTCATTTGAAAACGTGGGATTTTTCCACTCCCGGTTGCTGTCAAACCAGGAAGCAAAAAAGTCATCTCCACCTGAACCAAAGTCTGCGCGCAGATACCCGATGCACCCCGCTTGCCCTTCGATTTGTGTGCTTTGGGAATAGCAATACTGCTGTTCAGCAGGGGTTGCGGTCCGAATTTCAAAGTCCATTATCGTGCGGCCTCCTTTTTCTGGTTCAGTTTCTTCTCCTCGGAGAGTGCTTTGCGTAGATTTTCCTGGGCCCATTGGGGGACGGCTTTTATATCCATTGTGGCCAGAATATCTTCTCGTTCGAACCGAGTGTGCTTTCCGCTGTACAGGCTGGTACAGAAGCAGGCAGAGCCTCGGCTTTTGGGGTAAGCACCAAACCCACCGGTACAAACATATAGCTGCCGGGTTGGAAGCTGAAATTCAGGCTTCAAAACTTCCGGCTTGATGACGATAACCTTTTGAAAAAATTCATCGGATGGAATAGCTAGGTGACAGCCATCGGTTTTCAGGCACCGTTTCGTATTAAAGGGGTGTTGGTTGTCTGAAACCTTTTTTTCTGCGGCCAACTCCTGCTCCAGGGAGTGAACAGCTTTTGCTGTTTCGTCGGCAAAGGTCTTCAAAACCTCCAAATAGCTGTCTCCATAGGTGCAGCAATGATAGGAAGTGAATAGCGGATTTTGGGTACAGTGCCCAACCATGTATGGAAACTGTTCGTTATCAGGGCAATGCCCAAGAACGATTTCCGTTGTGCCAACAGGTACAGCCAGAATAATCTCATATGCACCGGCCATTCTTTTATCATCCATAATAGCCTCCAATTCTCCTGATGGAGGGAAGCTTCGGGATCACATGATAATCATATCCGTAGCCGGTCTGGCAGAATGTGCAGCTATCCTTCTCAAACTGATAGGGGTCTACACGGGAGATGGAATACCTGTTGGTGTCAGAAAACGCGGATCTGCACCGGGGACACAGGCAATAGACAGAGGCATTTTTCTTCTGCTGATTTGTCACATTCATGGGCTCCTTTTCTCTGAGAGGTTCAGAGGCATGGCGGTTGTCAATGTTTACAATCAGCACGGGGAAACCGGCGTTGCGGACGCTGTCTTCTAAGCTGCCTCTGGGGAAATAGTAGTTGTTTGTCATCACGGAATCGTCCTTTCTTTGATTTAGTCGGTGGTTGTTCTTTCGCAGAATACAAGGTATCGCTGCCGCCCACCGGAAGCGTAGGGATGGCAAGTAAAGAGCGTAATCATGTCTTTCCCTGGCTGGATTTTGATTGCCTCCACATCGTTGGGAGAAATAATTTTTGTGCCAGTAACGGTGTACTCAAGTGTTTCCCACAGGTTTGTAATCTGGATTTTGTCACCAATGACCAAATTGGGAATATAGCGAAAATAATCCGCACCATTCCAGCCTCTGTGACCGGCGATAACGCTATTGGTATTGACGCCTCCGATGGGAATACTGGTCTGCCCAAGCTGTGCGGCTCCAAGCGACATATTGTAACTGGAAGCACCCAGGTAAATAGGCATTTCCAATCCCAGGGTAGGAATGGAAAGAACACCGAATGCGTCGCTTTCTACTCCGTAACTGGACAAGGTGAAGCAGGATTCCTCCAGATTACGAAGGCCGTGGATGCCCTCTTGACCGCTTTCGTAGAGCCCCCGGTTGTATTCAGATATGGCTTTCCACAATTCCGGGTAGATGCTTGGGACAAATTCGAAAACAGATTTTGCATCCTCCAGACCGGATTTCGGAGATTGAGAATCACGGATTTGCTGGAAGTCAGATACCGTTTCCTTCATCTGCATCTGAAAGACAAGCTCGTTGATATACGGAAGGCAGGTAATAAAAAATCCTGCCAGAAATAGCAGGAACAGGAGAAAAACGGATATTCTTCTAATCATCTTTGTTTCTCCCAAAGAAGGCCACAGCGCAGCAGATAATCATGAGCAGCAGCACGATTGCAAGCGCAATATAAAGCCCATGCAGGTACTCCTGTTCCCATGCGGATTCCACTTCTGTGGTTTCCTGCTGCATTTCAGCCTGAATCTCCTGGGCACTCTCGTATGGAATGCGTTCCCCGGTCACAAGCAATCTGTGGGTATTCACTGCAAGAGGAGTGCAAGTTATCAGCGTACATAAATCAGCATCTGGTGTAATGCCAAGCAAGCTCGTATCATACGGGAGTACCGTATTTAGCGAGACGACCTGGTACGCCAGGGTTTCTCCAAGAACGTGGAGATAGAAAACATCGCCCTCCTTTATCTGGAGTAAATCTGTGAACATTTTCTGCCCAGCAAGGCCGGAATGCCCGGACAAGACGGAATGTGTACTGGCCCCACCGATGGGGAGAGAGCTTCCGAGCAGATGCCCGATGCCTCGTTCCAGCGTTTCACTGTCGGTTCCGTGGTAGATTGGAAGGTTTACCTGTATGGACGGAATTTCAACATATCCCATAATCCCGTTGCCGTCCATATTCAGAAGTGTGTCGTAGTTTTGAGAAGCTTCTGAAAGGCTTTCCTGCTCGTAGGCGGAAACGGGAGCAAGTGCGTTGTTGTATTGCTCCGCAAGGCGGCGGGCATCCTTCAGGCTGGTATCATCGACATTTTGAATCATCTCCTCATACTCGGTATAAATTTTGGATGCGTACTTCTGGTTGACATAATTGCCAATAATCGGGTACAGGGTTATTCCCAGTGCAGTTAAGAAAACCAGTATAGATGCGGTGAGAATGGTTGTTTTGCGTTTCACTTCTCGAATACCTCCTATGTATCTCCGAAGAGTGTCCCGGAGGTTTCCCTCCGGGACGAAAGAAATTAGGCTGCGGTACTGCGCTTGCGCAGAGCAAAGAACATTGCTCCGGCAGCAGCGGTCATGAGCAGTACACCGCCGACGCTGTACATCCAAGTTCCGTGATCACCGGTCTTGGGCAGGTCAAAACCACGGGTGTTGACAACGGTCAGAGGGGCCTCCGCATTTTTGCTGCCGTTGCTTTCCAGCATAGTGACCTTCTTGCCGTCTACAGTGGCAGAGGCGGTCACGAGCTTGTGCTCCAGGTGTTTCTGGGCATGGTTGGTGATACCATCGGCGCTGTTGACCTTTTCCGCGTAACGAGGGTCGTTCTGAATCAGACCCAGGGCATCACTTTCGTAGATCGCGCAGGAGTTGGCGGTATCCGCGCGGGAAATATCAACGGTAATGGTATTTTTCAGCAGTGTATAGCCGTTGTCGGTTTTCAGCTCAGAGATGACGTAGGAATCGTCCTCCAGACCCATGACAACGATTTTGCCATCCTTTCCGGCTACCGTAACAGGGACAAAATTCGTGGCATCTTTCTTGTCGGTCACATGCTCTGTGACATAGTAGATACCGGTAGCCTGATCCAGCGCTGCCTTTACATAATAGCCGTCGGTTTTATTCTGGATGAGGAATGCTACGTTTTTGAAGTTTCCCTGACCATCGTTAAATACCTTGGTCAAATCAATGCCGTAGGTGAACACATGACAGTCATCTACCAGAGTATCGTAGTAATTCTGGGAACTGCGCTTCCAGGTCAGGACTACCCTGTTATCATTGCCCTTATCGCCATAGACCAGGTCGCCGTTGCTGTTCATCTTAGCCGTATAGCGGATACGCAGCGTGCAGTCGGAGAAGCCGGAATTTACCATGCCTGCATCGGAATAAACAGCTTTGGAGGTATTCAGCTCTGCCAGTCCGGCTTCCGTCATTTCAATGGTCATGACAGATTCACCGGCATCGTTCGTGCTATAACCTACAGTGAACTTGCCATCCTGCTCACTCCATTTGGTAATGGCGTTGGTACAGGCGGAATCTGTAAATAGTTCCAGTGTCACATCGCCTTTGGTGTAGGCCAGGCCCTTGGACAATGTATCGATTAAGGTGTAGCAGGACAGATAGGTTGTTTCGGAGGTGATGCTGGGCAGGGTGGAAATGATCTGGTAGTCGATGGTGTCCCCGGCGGAAGCTGTGCCGGTGTGGGCGTAGGCATCCGTCTTGCCGGTGTCGGCCTTGGACTCCCGCAGCGTCTTTTCCAGAGAGGGAATGCCCGTCAGATTCTTGGGGTAGAGGGTGATGTCATAGATCCAGCGGGTGCCGCCGTCAGTTGCGTTGGTGCCGTTGACGGAGGTCATGGGGACGGACACCAGGAAGGGGTCTGTGGTGGAAACGACCATCTCAGGAACCTTGGTTTCTGCCACCAGATATAGCCCCAGAGGCAGATTTTCCGCCTTGGTCTTGCCGTAGGAATCGGTTAATGCCATGGCGGTTCCGTTGGCGGCGGCATAGCGTTCCATGGCGTTCTTGACGGTGGTGGAATTGGCGGTCAGGCCAGAGGAGAGAGCTGAGATCAGCACATCGGACTGATAGAAATACTTGGATTCGTCCAGGGTATCCGCATTTTCATACCGGCTCTTTCCGTCCGTCAGGCCCAGGGATTTCAGAAAGTCTGCACCCTTGGCCTTGTCCACGGCATACAGAACCTCTACATGACCATCCGTGCGGTTGTCGGCTTCAGACTCGCTGAACTGTACAATGTCAGCAACCTTTACGAAGCTGAACTCCACGCCTTTAATGGCGTACCCGTAGCCGGTTTCGCCGTTGCCAAGGGTGGAAGCGTTGCCGCCCAGGACATTATTTACGCCGTTTTCATCGTAAACACCGGTGGAAACATAGGAGCTGTCCCACACGCCGTCTTTTTCGGCATTGGTCAAATCGTATTTATAGATGGTCAGAGAGCCGGTACGGGATTCGTCAATGGTCGTTCCGTCATCCAGCGCTGCGGCAGAGACGGAGAAAGGCAGGGACAGGGCCATCATAACGGCCAGTCCAGCGGCAAAGATTTTTTTAATTGGTTTCATAGCATAGTCCTTTCTTTTGTAAAAAAGCTGTACGGGTATATAGAAATGCCAGAGGACGAGCCTCTGGCATGAAGAAGGGGGCGGCATTTATGCTTTTCTCTTGCGAATCAGAGACAGCACAATGCCGATGGAGCAGACAGCCGTGGGGAGCGCCGCAAAGAAGGGATAAAGCCGCAATCCCACAGAACCGGTTTTGGGAAGCATGTAGCTTCTGACATTGACAACGCGAAGTGTAAGCTCCAAATTGTCAATCCCCAGGACACCTTCAAAGGCTGCATTTTGCAGCAGGCTGAATCCTTCGGGGGCTTTGACTTCGGTGAGCCGATAGTGCAGTCCGGGATAGAGGTTGGAAAAGACGAGGCTGCCGTTTTCGTCGGTAGTCAATTGCCCGCCTGCCAATCCGGTGCTGGAACAGCCACCACGCACAGCAGTTTCTGAGAAGGCAACCGGCTGCCAAAGGGCTCCGTCCTCGCTCCATTCCAGAAGAAACGTTGCTCCGGCAAGACGGTTTTCCTCCAAGTCAACCTTCTCAATTGTGATTGCACCGGTGCGGATGGCGTTGACAAAGGAAACCTCTGCCGTCTGCCCCTGAATGACCGCAACCGTCTGGGGATTCTCGCTTTTGCACTGATATAAACTGCCCTCCGTCAAGAGTTCCTCCACCGTGTATTCCCCGGGCAGAAGATTGTCGGTGATAATCGTTCCTGCATCCCCCGAAACAAAGGGCGAACCCTCTATTTCCGCTCCATGGGCATCCGTCACCCGGAACTGCCAACCGGCAAGGCTTCCATCGCCCTCCACGGTTTTCTGGATTTTCAGTTTGCCGTATTGGACATTGGTGAAGGTGATCTCCGTATCCTGGTGGGGCAAAATTTCAATTTTCTGAACCGTCTCGTCCACCATCCAATACTCGTCCTGGAAGCGGCCCTGGTCGTCGCCGGTTTCCTTGGCGTAGTAGGTGCCGGGGCTGAAATAGTGCCCTGCTTTTCCCTCGGCGTTGGTCACGAGGGTGCCCACCTCCTGGCTGCACTCGGCATCCGAATAGATGGTGATGTGCCAGCCCTCCACGGACTGCCCGGTGTTGGTCTTCTTGTAGACCAAGACGAGGCCCTGTTCCCGGTTCAGCCAGGTATCTACTGTGTTCTGACCGCCTCGGACGGTAACATCGTGAAAGCCCAGCTCTCCGGCCCAATAGGTGTCCTCTGTAGGAAGCTCCACAACGGTATAGCGACCCAAGGGAAGGTTGCCGGTAATGGCGTAGCCGCTGTCATCCGTGGTGTAATCCCCAACGGTTTTCCCGGTGGAATCCTTGACCCGGAATGTCCAGCCGCCCAGATGATTGCCGGTATTGGTGGTTTTCTGGAACTGGATGCGCCCATAGTGGGTGTTGGTGAAGGTCACGCTGGCAGTCTGGTTCGCCTGAATCGTTACAGTTTTGACTGCCGTATCAAGGCTCCAGTAGGAATCGCCGGTGGGGATTTCCTTGGCGTATAGCGTTCCAGGCTGCAAGCCGTTGACGGTCACAGTGCCATCCGAGCCGGTTGTAAAGGGAGAGCCAGACACGGGATTGGTGCAGGCAGCATCATAATACAGCCCGATTTTCCAGCCGGAAAGATTTGCGCCGGTGTTGGTTTGCTTGACCAGCTTTACGTTACCGGTATTTTTCCGATTATAGAAGCTCACCGAAGCTGTCTGCCCGGAGAAAACCGTGACCTGCTGGGGATTGGTGCTGGCGCAGGAGTAGAGCGTGTCCAGGCTGGAATCCGTGTTGCCCAATTCCTTAACGTAATAGGTTCCGGCGTTCAGCCCTGTTACAGAGAGCTTGCCGCTGGAATTGGTGGTGTAGGGGCCGGAAACCAGGTTGGTACAGGCGGCATTGGAGTAAATCCCAAATTTCCAGCCGGAAAGGTTCTTCCCGTCCTCCGTGGTTTTTGTCAGGCTGATATTGCCCAGAGAGGGAGCCTTGATTTTGAAATAGCCATTCAGGCCGCCGCTTCCCGCATTGTACAGAGAAATGGTCGTTTGATAGCTGGAGCCGGACATATACCAGATGTTGTAACTGGAATTGGAAGCAGAGGGGATGTACCGAGTTGCGGTGAATACCGTGGACTCGGAAATATTGCCGGACTTTGTAATGTAAAGGGTGTTGCCGCTTTTGGAAAAAGATACGCCGTTTCCATTGCTGAATGAGAACGCAGACAGTACCCCGTTGGAATCATAAGCGCTGCCGGAATCCCCGGAGAGCTGAATGGTGGGAGAGCTGCCGCTGGAACTGCCGCAGAAGCTGGGGATGGTTTTCGCCGCCCGAATGGCCCGGATCAGATTGTTATAGCAGGTGGTGAAGCCGGACAGCGAGGCAGCCCCGGCGTTGTAGAACACATCCCCGGCGGTGCCGCATTCGTTGGTGCTGTTGCGGTTGAAGCTGTAGGGGTCCCGCAGGCCGCAGACGATTTCATAAATCAGCATCTGAGTTGCCACCCGCAAAGGCACATTGGGATTGCTGTCCCGCTTGGTGGTGGTGACACTGACGGAATGGTTCCACTGCTGGTTGCTGTAGAGCAGGATCAGGCCAATGGCCTCCCGCCGTGCCGAGGGCAGCGCATACCAGACGTTGCTGCCGGTGGAGCTGCCGCTGCCATACAGGGTCACATCCCGGTCAACGGAATTGCCGGAGGTGCTGGCTCCGTAGTTCCGCCATGGCTCAATGCAATACAGCGGCTCATCCGCATGGGCAACCCCACCATACCGTGCAAAGTGCCAGCCCATATTTTTAATATAAGCCGTCCGTGCCGTGCCGCTGCCGTTGGGCTGATAGGTGCAGGATACCTGATAATTCAGCCGGGTGGTATAGTCGCCGTTGTCCGCATAGTCGAACAGCATAATGCTGTTCTGGGTGGAGGCGTAGGTATCGGCATCCAGAATGCGGTCATCTGCATCTAGGTCATCCGGAAGCTGGTCTTCCAAAACCGTATCCTCCGGGATGATTTCTTCCGGAGAATCTTCTGCCGGTGGTTGCGTGGTTTCTTCCGCAGCTGCCTCTGTAGGGGCTTCGGTGGGTGCGTCTGTGAGCGGCTCCGTTGTTTCTGCGGGTGGCTCTGTGGCTGCGCCTTCTTCGATGGGAGCAGTTTCTCCGGTGGGAGGATCTACCCCCGATTCAGATTGAATGGTGGGGAAATCATCGGCAAAGCCAAATGGCACGAGGCTGAACAGCGTGAGCAGCACAAGCAGCAGTGCCACCGGCCTGCGAAGTTTGGCAATCATAGTAGAAACGCTCCTTCTCTTTATGAATATGTGTTGTTGGGGTGAGAAAAATCAATACAATCATAGGCATCGCCTTCTTTCGTTTCATTTCATCCTTAAAGGGATGACATATTTTGAAAAATATGTAGGCATCTGCTCCAATGGGTGTTGAAGCAGATGTTTATTCATAAAGCGATTTCTCATATTTGTCCTCGACGCCCTGAGAAATGGGAAGTCACCAGACGGCAGCTTGCTGGGCTGCTCCATAGGAATCCAACCTCCCCGCCTTCATTATGACCGGGCCGCGAATTACGGAAGTATCATTGTCCCTGCACAATATCGTCGCTGTATCGGTTGCAAACCGATATTTGAGAGCCGGTAGAAATCGCTGCTCCGCTTGCGGGAGGTCACGGCGTACTGCTCTGGTAGCTCATTGAACAGGAATGTATCTGATGAATGGTATTTACTTTTCAAGATGCCTGTATGGTGTATTTACCTTACGGGCATATTGTATCGGACACTCCGGATTTCCAACACGGACAGACCGTGCCACTTTACTGGCACAAATAGTGCGTCTTATATTTTTGCAGCCAATTCCTCAAGCAACTGAGAGGAGGCTCTGAGGGCTGCTTTGATTTCGTCTGCCTGTGCCTTTTTGCCGGTCAAAAGATAATCCGTAGTCACATGAAGGTGCTTTGCAATGAGAACCAAAATATCCAGAGAACAGCTTCTTGCGCCACGTTCAAGCTTTTGATAATAGCTGATGCTGATGTCGATTTCTTCGGCAAAAGCCTCCTGGGTGATGCCCCGGCGCATTCTTGCCTCCTGGATTCTGCGGCCAAATAGTTCCTGATCGAATTCCATTTTCTGTTCCTTTCTGCCGGTGCAGAGCAGTGAGGACACAGAAAAATCAGAGCATTCTTGCTGCGCTTGGGCGCAGCAAAATAAGGGTACTGAAATTGCGTTCCGGAATTTGGAATGCTTTTTCTGTATCCTCCGCCCTGATGATCACTCAGGCTTTAGATATTTGATTTGAAAAATAAAAAAGCCGGGCATGAATACGATAGAGTAAACTTGTTACTCATCGTTTTTCATGCCCGGCTATTTGGTGGTGTTTCATTATGCGGTGCTTGACCGCATACCCCGTTGCTCGGTGCTATGATACGGTATTAAAAAAACGCTGGGATTTAAGGGTATTGACGTACACTGCCTGTAAAAAATAGGGGTTTTGCTGCGGCGGTATGCAAGGTTAATGGCTGCGACCTTCTGGCATCTTGGACATTTTAATTCAATGATGCCTGAAAGGGGGGTTGTCTTATAGAAGATTGTTCGTGTACAATTTTTGCACTTCACGGCAACCCGCATTACTTGTTTTTCATTTGTTTCCATACGTCTTTACTCCTTTGCTTGTATTATTTGTAAAGAAGGTTCCGATCCAGCAGCCCCAGGTCTTCCATGCGGAAAGACAGGGCTGACTTGGAGGCCCCTAAAGCCTCTGCCAGACGGCAGAAGCTTTCATACTTGTTGGGGGTGTATTTTTTGCTCAGAGTGCCAATATGCTCGCCCAGTCCCGTGAGAAACATCACATCCAGGATTGCGTCCTTCGGCATCAGAAGGGCTGCGGCGAGAGCGTCTGCCTGCCATTCTACCCAATTGCTGATTTTCTTGTGGGAATTACGTGTGCGACGGTAGTCACATGTAAGCCGGTTTGCGGAGTGATAGGCATTCGGAAATGCCTTGTAAAGAACCTGGTGGGCGATTTCATGGGCCAGGGTGTAATTTTTACGGCCAACCAGTTTCTCTGAATCACGTAAGCGGCAGTCTATAAGCACCGTGTAGCCGTCCAGATAGTAATAGCATTCCTCGTTATCATAGAAGACAGAGACCATCTGTTCATCCGGTGAGGTCACGCCCAGGATGGAGCCATCCAGAGAAAGCATCTGATAATCGACTGCAATCCCTAATACCTCTGCCAGCAGTTCCGGTTCAACCGTATAGAACATATGATTCTTCGGGACGTAGGCATCGGAATAGATACTAAGAATTTTCTGAGCAATCTGTTCAATGTCATCTCTGGAAAGAAATGGGGCTGCCATGCGATTACCTCCCTTGTGGCTGCTTGAATACTAGAACGTTTGTTTGAACTAACTTGGCGATATAATAGCACCGGAATTTGCATTTTGTCAAGAGGGTAAATATAGATTGACATAAATTTTTTTGACGTTGCATAGCCGTCAGGAAAAGACTCTCATAGGCAGGTCGGTATCTCTGCTTACCATGTGCGCATATTGTGCGGCAAAGCAAATGTCCGGGAAAAATCCCGGAACCAGCATTGGCAACACTCGATTTCCCAGCGCAAACCCCCAGTAATGGACGATTTTGAACCCAAAAGTTTCCAGATAAGCATAGTAATCCCCAATTTGTGCTGCGGCCTCCTGTTGGGCTGGGGAAAAGTCTTCATAGGCAGCGTGAAGAACCTTTTCCAGCCGAATGACCTCCGGCTGGTGGGAAAGCTGCTGTTCTTGGTGGAGGTCTTCGTAGTCTGTGTTGATTCTTAGCTTATTGACCGGCTGCTGAAAACAGTCCAGGTTCCAGCAGAGACCCTGATAGGTGATGTACAGCAGCTTGGCGGCGAATTGGGTTTCCAGCGCGTCGGGATAGGTGCTGTCCGGCAGGGAATCCTTGGCCTGTTCGTATTGCCGGGCCTCCTCTGCGTAATCGGGGGCGTATTGTGCCAGGGTGCTTTTGAGCTGCTGAAAGAGCTGGGAGCCGTTGGGGGATGTTGTTTCAAAATCCATTGTGTTTGCCTCTTTCCATTATTTTTTCAGAACTTCCCGTAAAACTCGGTTTAACATATTTACAAGTAGTTCTAATAGAATTATAATAATGAAAAGAGAATGTCGAAGTCAGTCGAATTATGGGAAAAGAAAACCAGCAGGCAATCTTTTGGTGACTGCTTGCTGGTTGGGTTAGTTTTCTTCGTGGTAAGCCTCGATATAGGCTTCGATGCAGCGGTAGATTTTGCGGCGCTCTTTTATAGGCAGGTCCTTTAGCAAATCGTCCAGTTCAGAGGGGACGGAAGCAGCGGAGCAGTCAATGACATCCTGCAGCAGGGTGTCGGCGGACACACCAAGGACGTTTGCGATTCTGCAAAAGGTTTCCAGCTTTGTGGGCTTGAAGCCTCGTTCGATAACGCTGATGTGCATGGGCGTTAAATCCACCAGCTCCGCCAATGCCTCCTGTGTCAAACCCTTTTGCTCACGGGCTATTTTGATTCGTCGTCCGATTGCTTTCAAATCCATAGTATTCCGTCCTTTTGGAATTAGTAATCATTCTGTTAGACAGTATACCCGCAATGGAATTGAAAGCACAGAATCTATAATATTTATAGTAAGCACAATAGATTTAGAAACGAATATTTTCGGTATTCGACACCGTTCGACACGGGTTTTTGCGAATCGATGGTATAATAAAAAAAACAAAAAAGCTTTCGTCAAGGAATCCCCTTGACGAAAGAACGGCTGATTTCTCTTGGGAAATCGGCTCTTTTCTTGTTCCTGACCAAAGTAGTGACGGCGAATGTGCTTTTTAGGCTATGCCGGATATGGCACTGGCAACCTCCAGCAGACGGCGTTTGGCCTGCATAGATGGATGGGTGTACATTTGCAGCGTGGTTTTGACGTTTGCATGGCCCAGAATTTCCGAAAGGGTTTTTGCATCCATTCCCCGTTCAATGCAGCGTGTGGCAAAGGAATGGCGAAGCACATGATAATTCCGGGTCGGAATATTCAAGGAAACCTGGAACCGTTGGAAACGGTATTGCAGTGTTCGGGGTTCCATTGGTTTACTGCTGCCGGTCAAGATATAGTTTTCTGGTTTCGTGCGCAGCGGACGAAGCAGAGAAAGCATTTTTGCCGTCAGAGGCAAATCCCGAAGGGAGCATTCACTTTTGGGTGTTTGAAGGACCAGTTCCGTGCGCCCTCCGTAATTGATGCGGTAGGCCGTGCGCCGGATATGCAGCAGACCGCTGTGAAAATCTATATCAGACCAACGAAGGGCGCAGACCTCTCCCAGCCGGATGCCGGTATCCAGGCATAAAAGATAGGAAAGGTTCTCTAAATTAGGATTCTGCATCGCTGCCGCGGTAATGCGCTGGCTTTCCCATTCGGAAAGGACATCAATTTGCTTTTGCTTCACCGCAGGGCTGTGGAACTCCTCGTCCCCACGGTAATGGTATTTCCGTTTTGCCAGTTTCAGTGCCGATTTGACCAGAACACAAATATCGTTGACGGTCTTGGGCGATAACCCGCCTTTTCCGTCCAGTCTGCCGGATTTTAGTTTCTTTTCCACAAACAGTTTCAGCAGCTCCTCAGTCAGGTCGCATACCCGGTATGCCCCCAACTCCGGTTGGATATGCTTTTCAATCAATATCCGATACCGTTCCCGGGTGGTGGGCTTGACCTGACCGTTCTCCTCCTGCCAGTTGACAAAAAGCTCTTTGACCGTCATGGTGCAGCCGCAAAGCTGCCTTTTGTGGTGTGCCTCTTGCTGGGTTTTCAGTTTTTGCCGCACCTCCCCATAGGTCGTGCCGTAAATGGAGTGATAGATCGCCCGCCCATCCGGCCTGCGGTCTACGATATAGCGGCCCTCCCAGCGTCCATCCTTGCGTTTGTAGATATTCTCTCCTCGCCTGGGCATCGGCAATTCCTCCTGTGACCACGATTTTGACGGTTAAAGCAGAAAACTTGCTGTCCTCCCGTTGCTTTTCTGCACAAAAAGAGAGCAAGCTTTCTGGCCAATACAGAAAACAATTGTTGTTTTATTACAAAACCCGGCAATTTTCAGCACTGCGGATTGACAAGTAAAGAACTTATGATATAATAAGTTTGTACGAATGGGAGCTTATGTGAATCAGAATGCTTTCGTCAAGGGGATTCCTTAACGAAATCGATTCCGGCTTCCCGGGTTTCTGTTTCCATATGTAGTATGGCACAGAAATTCGTTTTTAACAATTGAATTGCTGCATGGTGTCCCATGTCCTGGGTCAGTTGAGAGAGCTCAGGCGTGGAGATTAGGGAACCGGTGGGAATCCGGGCTATACCCGTAGCTGTAAGCGCAGATGCCTGTATCCTTAGCGGAGAGTTCCGGTCATTGGGGAAACCTGAGAAGGCTGGATACAGACGAAGAAGGCTTTCGCCTTCGAGATGCGCAGAGCCAGAATACCGACCATGTGAGAACCCGGAGCGCATCCCTGAGATGGGGTGAAGGAAGGCAGGATGTGAAAACATACGGTCACACTGGCAGAAGTCTGCCTGTGTGGCTTTTTCTTTTGCCTGAAAACTGCATATCGGTTTTGTGGCCTGTGGAGAGCAGGCTGAACAAGGGAAGCCGGTGGAAGTCCGGCGCAGACGCGCTACTGTAATGTGCCAAGGGTACTGCCAAAATGCCATTGCTGAAAAGTGAGAAGGCGGCAGTGCTGCACAGAGCCAGGAGACCTACAAAACCATGGATTGATCTTTGGACGCGAAAGAAACCGTGAGATCCCACCAATGTAGAGGCATTGCGCCTGATAATGGAGGGACACGGTGTGAGTAACAAAGACAAGCCTTATCGTTTTGATCCACAACGTTGGAAACAGCAGCAGCTGGAGACAATGACCAACGCCGCCATGCGGCGCAAGGACGCCGAGTTCGTAGCGGCCCACCGGGACGACACAGACGAACAGCTGATTGCCTATCTCCAGCAGTGCGCCCAGGAGCTTGGGCATACGCCCTACCCCAGAGAGGTATTCGGGGGTGCTATGATTGGGGAGCGGTTCGGCGGATGGTCCAGAGCGGTAGATGCTGCTGGGCTGCCCTACCCAACACATAAGGTCAGCGATAAGGGCAGACGCATCTACCGCAAAACCATGAAAGAGCAGTCCCGTGTATTCGATGAGCGTCAGGCACAAAAGCGGGAAGCCATCCGGGCTGTGAATCAAGAAAAGGCCGCTGTCGCTCAGGCCGAAAAACAGGCCCGCTTAGAGCGGGATGCCCGGTGGGGAGAATCCCACGGGGATATGATGAGCGACGATGAGATACTGGAGTACCTTCGTACCTGCGCCGAGGCGCTGGGCCACTCCCCCTATTCCTATGAGGTTGAGGGTGGGCGGTATATTGCGGGGCGGTTTGTCTGCTGGTCTATTGCGTTGACCGAGGCCAAGCTGCCGCTGCCGAAGGGATGCCATAAGCCGAGGCGGGAACAGAAGTTGGAGTTCCTGGCGAGGAAGAATGGGTGTCAACCGGGGACGAACCCGGAGGCATAGATAAGTGAATAGCTACGTTGTGTTGCAACGCCGGTCTGTGGGATTATGCGGTGATGGCTTTGGCTGAGCGTGACGAAACGGGCCGGGGAATGTCCGTTTCTATAGGCGGCCCCCGTAGGGGCGGAGGGGTTGCTGGCACAGCAAGGCGGTTCACACAATCCGGTGTCAACGGCCAAAAGGCCGTGGCATAAAAATATTTTACAGAAGGAGTTAAAAAACATGAAAACGACGAGAAGAATTTTCACCCTGGTCCTCGCTCTGATGATGGTTCTGTCCCTGAGCGTGACCGCATTCGCCGACAGTGTCACATCTGCTCCGACCGGCACCGTGACCGTGATGTTCACCAGAGGCTTGAGCGAAAACACGGACGATGGAAATGTGTGGAATAATCTGGAGCCGAGTCAGCATGTTCTGTATGCCGGCGGCACAGTCACTCTGAGTGCACTTGTGGGCATCTCCAAGACGTATGTCCCCACCGGCACCACCGACCCCATGAGTGGAAAAGCCTCTGTGATGGACGCAATTATGGCGGCAAATACCAGCAACGTCTTCGTGACCGGCTGGGACGCCAATCCCTGGGTAGGCGATCCCGGCGCGTACATCAGCAATGTGAACAACACGGCTTTGGAGTCCAATTACGAGGAGACTCCTGATGAAGAGGATAGTAGCATTATTCACTGCCACTCTTATGGAACCGGTTTCGTTGTCATCCTGAAAGACGCCAATGGCAATATCTCCTTCCCCTCTGTCTATGTCAGCAACATTGAGCCCACCGATGGTATGACAATCTATGTCGATCTGGCAGATTACGACTATAACTGGACAAAAACTGCCGAATCAAGCACCAATTAACGATCAGCTGACAATTAGCGAATAATCCATGCGTGGCGCAGCGCAAGCTGCGGCCCCGCAATCTATGCTCTATGGAGGAATAGCGGAATGGGGAGACTATCCAAAAAAATAATCGCAGCATTCCTGATCGCCGCAGTTCTGGTCAGTTACTTTCCTGTTAGTGCGTATGCGACGGATTCTTACGACGGTGACGTTCCGTGCAATACAGAGGGCTGCACCTTGGGCTATGGCCACGAGGGAGACTGCGACAGCCAGCAGTCCACCGACTGTGAAACTGAAGGCTGTACCCTAGGCTACGGCCATGAGGGAGACTGCAATAACCCGCAGCAGCCGACTGACTGCGGGACTGAGGGCTGTACGCTGGGCTATGGTCACGACGGGGAATGCAATAACCAGCAACCGACCGACTGCGAGACGGAAGGCTGCACCCTGGGTTACGGCCATGAAGGGGACTGCAATGGTATATCGCTGCTTGAGGGAGAAGAACAAATTGGCGCGGATCCAATCAGTGTTTTTTTGTCCCTTACCGTTAACGGCGAGCTTCAAAAATCAAAAGATGGCAATTATCTGGCATTTCGTGAACTGACGATAAGCGACGCTGACAAAGACGGTGATATAACGCTGCTCGATGTGGTTCATTGCCTGCACGAGCAGCATTTTGCGAGCTATACGGAAGAGGTTCCCGGATACAGCGCGGAATCCGGGGCAAAGGGGATCAATGAAATCTGGGGTTTATCCAAAAGTGACCGCGCCTTAAAAAACTGCTACTTTACTGTGCTTTCTCACGGGACGGCAGCAAAGTCTCCCAAAGTTCAGAAAGACAGCGCTCTGGTACTGGATCAGAGCAAGGTGACAGATCATTCATATATTTCCATTTCGGCAAGTGATACCTCCGCGCCTAATCCCAATTTTTTTATTTCATACGCTGTTGGTACCTCTTCTAGTGCTGTAATAATGGATATCTCTATCCCGAGCGGGAAAAGTGCTGACATAGCTTTAGCATATAAAGCCACATCTGGTCTGGCGAAAAAACAGGTAGGATATCAGATATACTGTATAGATTCAGACGGAAATCTGGCAGAGTTAAAGGATGAAAACGGTGAAAACGTAGTCACAAAAAGAGTGTCCAACAATGCTATCTGCTCTGTTGCCTTTGACAAGGCGGGTGACTATATCCTGGTTGCGGAAGGCAAAGCCAAAAAGGAAGGCGCCGCTGTCCTGAGAGTGCATGTCTACGATGATTCATGTGTGGAAGTATCTAACGTTTTTGCTGCGCTGACAGATGATGCAGGCAGTGAATCGCTATTAACATATAACCCTGACGTCCACGAGTATACAATAGAAGTTCCCGAAAATACCAGCGACATATTTGGAAAAGTAGACTTTAATGTTCTGCAGCAAATGGGCAGCGGCATTAAAGCTAAGTATGAATATTACAATGGGGCAATATGGCTTTGCGTATCCGGTGAGTCGGGAGCGTTGCTTAAGTGCACTGTTTCTTTCGGGGAAGCCTATAGATTTTCTGTATCAGATGAATATGTTGGAAACGGCTTGTTTGCCAGTTATACAATAAATGTTAAGAAAACACCTATTCTTACCGGAATAACATCATCAAATCTGATACTGACAGAAACCTTTACTCCCAATCAGAATTCATATATCGCCATTCTTCCGACAACGGCGGAATCGCTGAATCTGACCCTTTCCGCAGATGCGCAGCACACGGCTACTGTAAACGGGATGCCGGTTGTGATTGGGACGGAAAATGAAATTTCTCTGGAAAGCCTTTCCTTTGATACCGATGGAAAAGCGGAATTGACGATCCAGATAGCCGATCCGCGGACGGAGAACTTCACTGAAAATACATACCAGATCACGGTTTATAAGGCCAAAACAGAGGCTGTTCCCACCTTCATCGGAATAATGAAGAACGGGGAGTATATTGTCGGAGATCAGGCCGCTGCCCTCAACGCGCTGGCCAGCGCCAGCGGCCTGGTGACTTACCAATGGTACCGCGGCACGGAGGCGTCCACGGAGGGCGCGGCTGCTCTGGAGGGGGAAACCACCAGTACCTTCACCCCACCCACGGAAGAGGCGGGTACCTTCTACTATTACTGCGTGGCCACAAATTCTGCTACGGACGACACGGCAACCTCTGAATTTGCCAAAGTCACTGTCTACCCGGATCCTACCCCCACCCTTCGGTGGATCATGGAGATTCCGCCCTTCAGCCAGGAGCAGCTGGAATACCTGCAGCAGAAGCACCCCAACGGTCAGCTGCCGGACGCCGCGCTGGTGGACGGGCAGTACTGCGGCTACTATTACCGCGCCAGGCAGGAGGACGTAACGCCTCTGACCGCTGAGGCGACATCCGCCGCCGGGGACGTGACCTACCATTGGGACTTCTGGAATGCCATCGGCGGCGGCGGACAAACGAATTTCTACTTGGGCGGGGGCAGCTATACCCCGGACGTCTCTACCAGCAACGGCGCGCGGCTATACAGCGTAAGGGCGGCCTGCGAGCTTTTGGGAAGAACCTTTTGGTCCGAGTATATCTACGTCTATGTCTACACGGATTCCGCCATGGGTACCGCCCCGGATAATCTCAGTTGGGCGGGACAGGGTACCCAGGACAGCCCATGGCTGCTGAGCAGCCAGAAGGATCTGGAGGAGCTTAGCTTTTATGTAAACCAAGGCTATACCTTCGAGAACAAATTCCTGCAATTCGCCAACGATATCTCTCTGGATCTGACATGGAAGGGGCTTGGCCGGGACGACGGGAACATTAGCTCTGACAAGGGCAAGCTCCTGCGGGTTTTCTCCGGCACCCTGGACGGCGGCGGCCATACTTTGACCTACGCCAAGGGTTCCGAATATCCGCTTTTCAACTACGCCCGGGAGACCACCGTCCAGAATCTGAACATTCTCGCCCCCTACATCGCCAACTACGGCCTGGTGGCCAACTATGTGGTGGACTACGGTGAAGACGGCGACTATAACATTGGCAGTAGCGGCTCCTACGCCCCCGGCTGCCCGGACACCATCGAGATCCGGAATGTGACCATTCTTTCCGGCTCTATCATCCAGCGGTCCGGCTTCATCGGCGGCGGCGCGTCCGGCGGCAACACGGTGACGATCCTCAACTGTACGGTCCAGTCCGGCGTAAAGATCGGCTGCAATGAGGACGGTTCCTCCGCAGAGCTTCCCATCATCGGCAGCTTTGCCGGAAGCATCAGCGGCACCGTTACCAACTGCACCAGTTCCGCCGACGTCTATGGTTCCAATAACGTCTCCGGCATCGTGTCGTGCAAGAGCCAGTCCATGGGCTATTTCTCCGTCCGGAACTGCGTGTTCCTGGGCAATGTCTATGCCACCGGCACCATGGCAGGCGGTATTGTGGCTGCCGGCTATATGGCCGACTCCGCCCCCAATTCCCCCTGCGTCTCCATTGAAAACTGCTATGTGGCTGGCAGCATCTCCGGCAAGAACTATGTCGGCGGCATTCTGGGCGGCGAGGCAGGCGTGGTCCAGGCATGGTCCAACGGCAAGGGCAATATCAAGAATAATTTCTTCTATGGCAAGCTCAGCTCCTCCGGCAGCTATGTCGGCGGCATTGCCGGATATGTTCGCTCTTTGGACAAGTACAACTGCATCGAGAATAACTATTTTCTGGATACCTGCGGCACAGAGAAGGGCATTGGCGGCGTTCAGGTGGTGGATACCAGCAGCGCCGCCCAGCATCCCGCATGGGTCGATGGTGTCTACTACATCAATACCGCGGGTGCTTCCGAGGCCTACATGAGAGCTGTTGATTATGAGCTCTATGGAAACAACACGTGGGAACGTGTGAAGGTGCCTGATTCCAACCGGACGGACGATCCTCTGGGCGCTGACGCTGACAAGCTGGCCAAGGCTATGACCGCCAAGCAGTTCGCCGATGGCACCGTCACACTGCTTCTCAACCAGCATCCCGACAGCTCCAAGAACTGGGGTCAGGGAGAACTCTATCCTACTCACAACGGCGCAAAGGTTGCTGTCCATCTGGAGGTTTCTGGCACCTACAGCACCACCGTGGAGCAGGGTAAGAACCTGGACCTCACAGGCATGATCGTCACCGCTACCTGGTCTGACGGCTCTACCTCGGAGATATCCCTGAAGAATATCGAGATTCGGGGCTTCGACAAGAATACTGTCGGTGAGCAGACCGTTACGCTGGTTTACGGTGCGGCGACCAAGGAAATCACTGTCACCGTGCGCCCCAAGTCCACCAAGATCACCGTTACCGTCTCCCTGTTGGGCGACCATGTGCACGACAGCGATTCGGACGGCGTGGTCCATGTCCTGTCCAAGAACAATCTGGAAACCTGGCTCGCGCCCGCTGCCTATGAAGCCGATGCCTCTGAAACCGTATGGGGACTCCTTCAGAGGGTATTCTCCGCCAACGGCTTCTCCTGCGACAACCCCACCGGCAACTACATCCGCGCCATCAACGGTCTGGCCGAATTCACCAACGGCAAGAACTCCGGCTGGATGTACACCCTTAACGGCACCCATCCCGCCCTGGGCGTCAATCAGCAGTATATGAAGGACGGCGACGTTATCGTCTTCCACTATACGGATGATTACACCAAGGAAGAGGGCAGCTGGCCCGACAACAACCCCGCTACAGCCAAGGACGTTATTGACCTGATCGATAAGATCGGCAATGTGACTTACACCGACGCCTGCAAGGCGAAGATCGACGCGGCTCGGAAAGCCTATGACGCTCTGAGCGCGGAAGAAAAGGCCAAGGTCACAAACTACAAGAAGCTCACTGACGCCGAGGATCAGTATAAAAAGCTGAAAGCGGCGGACGACAAGGCCAAGGCCAAAGCGGTAGACGACCTCATTTCCAAGATCGGCACCGTGACCATCAACAGCGGCGCGGCCATCAACGCCGCGTGGAACGGCTACAACAAGCTGACCGCCGAGCAGAAGGAACTGGTCACGAAGCTCTCCACCCTCCAGGAGGCCACCCGGAAATGGAACCAGCTCAAGGCCGACGAGGTCATCAAGCTCATTGACAAGATCGAAGACCCCGTCACGGAAAAGAGCAAGACCAGCATTGAAGCTGCCCGCAAGGCGTATGATGCGCTGACCAAGGCTCAGAAGGATCTGGTCACGAACGTCAAGAAGCTCACCGACGCCGAGACCGCCTACGCAAAGCTCACGGCTTCGGAAGAGGACAAGGAAAAGGCCCAGGAGGTTATCGACCTCATTGATAAGCTGAAGGACGTGACCCCGGATTCCGAAAAGGATATCGAGGCCGCCCGCAAGGCTTACGACGCCCTGACCGATCTGCAGAAGAAGCTGGTTGACAACTACGATGTTCTGACCGCCGCCGAGACGAAGCTTGCCATGCTGAAAACCATGGGCAAGGTCAGCGACCCCTACATCACCACCGGCGACTACATGGAGGCTCTGGGTACGCCCAGCGTCGGAACCATCGGCGGCGAATGGATGGTCATTGGTCTGGCTCGTTCCGACCGGAACATCCCCGGCGTGGAGGACTACTACAAGAAGGTTCTGGAGTATGTGGCCGAGAACATCGACCCCGAAACCGGACGGCTCCACAAGGCGAAATCCACGGATAACTCCCGGATCATTCTGGCCCTGACGGCCATTGGCCGCGACGTGACCAACGTGGGCGGCTATGACCTGCTGCAAGGTCTCAGCGATCTGGAATTCGTGAAGTACCAGGGCAACAACGGCCCCATCTGGGCGCTGCTGGCGCTGGATTCCGGCAACTACCCCGCCCCCACCGGCGGCACTACCACCCGGCAGGCCCTGATTGACGAGATCCTGAGTGTGCAGACCTCCGACGGCGGCTGGACTGTCTCCGGCGACAAGGCCGATTCCGACATGACCGGCATGGCACTGACCGCTCTGGCTCCCTATTACACGAAGGATCTGAAGGTGCAGGAGGCCATCGACAAGGCCATCGCGCGGCTCTCCGAGATGCAGGACGAGGACGGCGGCTACTCCACCTCCTACGACGGCACGACGAAGATCGCCACCAGCGAATCCATTTCTCAGGTCGTTACCGCGCTGTCCGCTCTGGGCATCAACGCGGATACCGACCCCCGGTTTGTCAAGAATGGGAACTCTGTCATTGACGCGCTGCTGCGCTACTATGTAAAGGGCGGCGGCTTCAAGCACATCATGGACGGCGAACTGGACGGCATGGCCACCGAGCAGGCGTACTACGCACTGACAGCCTATTACCGGTTCCTCACTGGACAGACCAACCTGTACGACATGACTGACATCATCGACATGGGCGGCGATCCCGTGGAACCCACCGTTCCTGCCACCACCGAGCCTACTGAAGTGGAGCCTGCCAAGACCGGCTTCCCCTGGTGGATTCTCGTGATCTGCGTTGTCGGCGGCTGCGGTCTGGGTATGGTCATCGCTATCGTCATCATCCCCAAGTTCGGTAAGTTCAAGAAGAAGGACTAATTTGACCCTGCTGGGGGCGGGTTACCTGCCCCCAGCAAAACAAGGAGCGCTGCTTTTGAGTAAAAGAAATATCCTGTGCCTACTGCTGGCGGCAGCCCTGCTTGTGCAGCCCATTTCTTTAAGATCCTGGGCCGACGAGACAGCAACGGAGGAGACACAACAAGAAACAATTACCCCGGAGGAGGAATCCACCGAGGCAACGGGGGAAGAAACAACAGAAGAAACCGGAGAAATAACGGAAGAAACAGAAGAAACGGAGCCCATTGAGGAGGAAACCGTGCCGGAAGAAATCCCAGAAGATACGGAAGAAGAATCCTTTGAGGAGGATTCGGATGACCGCTTCTTCCCAGACTACACCCTGGATGATTACGCCGATGTAATGTACGGTGACGGCACCATTAAGAATAACGGCTGCAGCGTCTGCTGTATGGCTGTGGCCGCTACATATCTGACAGGCCATCAGTATTACCCGGATGAATTGGCAAAATGGTTTGGAAGCAAGGCAAACAACAACGTAGATCGCCTGCGGTATATGGCCGATGCGCTGCATCTGCCCATGACTGAGGCAGAGAACTACAATTATGTCAAGGAAGCCCTGTGGGAGGGGAAAATCGTCATTCAGCTGATGAACGGCAAATCCCTGTTCACGAAATCCCAGCATTTCATTCTGCTGAAAGGCTTCAATGAAGATGGCAGGATCATGGTCTATGACCCATCCAATACCAACCGGACCAGCTGGCGGCTGGCCCCGGGATTTGAGGATGGTTTTTCTACCGATGAAATCTGTTGGGGCTACGACGGAGCCTTCATCCTGGACCCCGCAGCCATGCCGGATAATCCCTTTATCTACGAGGAGCCTGTCCGGGAGTATGTGGAGCCCCGGTATGACGGCCTGACCCTGACCGAGGACGAAACCAAGCTGCTGGCAAAGCTGATCTATGTGGAGGCCCGCGGCGAGTGCGAGGACGGCCAGCAGGCTATTGCCGAAGTCGTTTTGAATCGCTATACCTCCGGCCTGTTCGGAACATCCCTCACCGCCATGATCAATGACGAGGATGCTTTTGTTCCCCAGAAGCTCCTCAAAGAGGCAAAGCCGGGACAGGCGCAGTATGAAGCTATTGATCGAGCGCTATACGGGCCTTACGTTCTCCCCAAAGAGGTCATGTTCTATGGCCGTGTCCGCACCACGGACAGCGTGTGGGGCGAAATCGGCAGACATATCTTCTGTTATCCCAGAGGCTACCTGACCCAGGAAGCCGATTAATCAAAAACAAAAGCCGGCATATCCTTCGCCGCTCAGAATTTCCCCCTCTGAGATTGCCCAGCGAAGGATGACCGGCTTTTGTCCAATGAGGTGGAAACATGAAAAAGAAGAAAACAGCGAACCTAATTATGGTCCTCATTATCGTGGCCATCGCAATTGCAGGTGTGGTAACTGCGTTCCTGCTGAAAACCAACACTGGCGACGGCCTGGGCAGCCAGTATAAAATCCAGAAGCTCCAGGACAACGCCGTGATCACCCCCGGCCAGGAGGACCACGTTTGCACTATCACCATTGTGTGCGATACCATCCTGGATAACACCGACAATTTGAACGAGGAAAAGGCCCCCTTTGTGCCCAAGAACGGCACCATTCTCCCCAAGACCACGGTGAGCTTTGCCCAGGGAGACACGGTATTTGAAGTTCTGAAAAAGGTCTGCGATGCCACGAACCTGCAAATTGAATACAGCTACACGCCTCTGTACGAAAGCTACTATATCGAGGGCATCAACCATCTGTATGAGTTTGACGTGGGCCCGGAATCTGGCTGGATGTACAAGGTCAACGAGTGGTTCCCAAACTACGGCTGTTCGGCCTACACCTTAAAGGATGGGGATGATATCGTCTGGTGCTACACCTGCAACGGCCTGGGAGCAGACGTGGGTGAAGTCTGGATGGGCGACGACAATGGGTAACGACGCGTTTTCAAACTGCCATCCGGCGGTGAATTTTACGTTTTTTGTCGGGGCCATCGGCTGCGCCGTGGTCATCCAGCACCCGGCCTATCTGGCGATGGGCATTCTAAGCGGTATAACCTATTATCTGCTGCTCCACGGACGAAAAGGGATCCGGAATATCCTGGCCATGCTGCCCATTTTCTTGATTTTGACCTTCGCCAACCCCTTGTTCAACCAGTATGGTCAGCGGGTGCTGTTCCGGTATTTTGGACGGCCTTACACCCTAGAGGCACTGCTCTACGGTCTGGCCATCGGCGGGATTTTCCTGGAAATGCTGCTGTGGTTTGGCTGCTATAATGCCGTCCTCACCAGCGATAAGTTTACGGCGCTGTTTGGAAATATCATTCCGTCCCTGTCGCTGCTGCTGGTCATGGTGCTGCGGCTGATTCCCAATTTTCTTCGGAAGGCTGCCCAGATTGCCGGGGCCAGAAGATCCATCGGCAAGGGAGCCGCCGAGGGAGACACCACCCGCGAAAAGCTGGAGGACGGCATGTCCATTCTGGGGGCACTGACCTCCTGGGCGTTAGAGGGCAGCGTGGTCACGGCGGATTCTATGCGTTCCCGAGGCTACGGCACCGCCAAACGCACCAGCTTTATGATCTACCGCATGACCGGCCTGGATTTGGGCCTGCTGGCGGCGATGGCGGCCCTTTTTGGCATTGCCGTATTTATCGGAGACAAAAGCGCGGCCTTTACACCTATTCTGTCCATTGCACCCATTGGCGGGTGGAATCTCCTGGGGCTTCTGGCCTATGGAATGTTCCTCTTACTGCCCACCGCATTACACATAAAGGAGGCCATTCAATGGCACATTTCGAGATCAATGATCTGACCTTTTCCTATGCCGCTGCCAAGGGAAAGCATTCGCTGGAGAATGTCAGTCTGACCATTGAGCAGGGAGAATTTCTGGTTCTCTGCGGCAAATCCGGAAGCGGCAAGAGTACCCTTCTTCGGCAGCTGAAAACCGTCCTGACCCCCAACGGCAAACGAACCGGGGAAGTTCTTTTCCATGGTGTTCCTTTGAAGCAGGTTTCTGACCGGGACCAGTCCGGCAAAATCGGCTTCGTCATGCAGAATCCGGATGACCAGATCGTCACGGATAAGGTCTGGCACGAGCTGGCCTTCGGGCTGGAAAGCCTGGGCTGCGACCAGAAGGAAATGCGGGGCCGGGTGGCGGAAATGGCTTGCTATTTTGGCATTCAGGATTGGTTCCACCGGGATGTGGCAACCCTTTCCGGCGGGCAGAAGCAGCTATTAAATCTGGCCTCCATCATGGCCATGCAGCCGGAGGTGCTGATCCTGGACGAGCCCACCAGCCAGCTGGACCCCATTGCCGCCTCGGACTTTTTGAATACAGTGCGGAAGATCAACACGGAGCTGGGTACCACGGTGATCATCACCGAGCACCGGCTGGAGGATATTTTCCCCTATGCAGACCGGGCGGTGGTCATGGACAAGGGCAGAGTGATTGCGGACGATGCCCCCGGAAAGGTGGGGCAGCTGCTGTTTGCTGGGAATAACCCCATGTTCGCTGCCATGCCCACCCCTGTGCGGGTTTATTATGGAGCAGGCGGCACCGGCGAAAGCCCGCTGACCGTTCGCCAAGGGCGCAGTTGGCTGAGTAAGGAATTTCCAAAGGAGCCGAGCATCAAGGCCATCCCCGCTCCCGCCTTGCCGGAAGAAATTGAAAATCCGGCCCTTGTCCTAAAAGAACTCTGGTTCCGATATGAAAAGGATTCTCCGGATATTCTGCGGGGTGTCAGTGCGGAAATACCCGCAGGAAGCCTCTATGCAATTCTCGGCGGCAACGGCGCGGGAAAGTCCACCACCTTAAAGGCCATCTCCGGCGTTTGCAGACCCTACCGGGGCAAGGTGACGCTGTTTGGCAAGCCGGTGGAAAAGTACAAGTCTTCAGAGCTGTTCCATGGCTGCCTTGCCATGCTGCCCCAGGACCCCAAGAGCCTGTTTGTCAAAAAGACCGTCCGGGAAGACCTGGCGGAAATGACCAAGGATAAGCAGGAAATTGAACGGATCGCGGCCCTTTGCCAGGTGACGGAGCTTCTGGACAGCCACCCCTACGACCTGTCCGGCGGCGAGCAGCAGCGGGCGGCCCTGGCAAAAGTACTGCTGACAAATCCCAGGCTTCTGCTGTTGGACGAGCCCACGAAAGGCATCGACAGCTTCTTTAAGAAAACCTTTGCGGGCATCTTGGCAGACCTCAAAAAACAGGGCATCACCATCGTCATGGTTTCTCACGATGTGGAGTTCTGCGCCCGATACGCGGACATTGTCAGTATGTTCTTCGACGGACAGGTCCTGACCACGGATACCCCCAGACGGTTCTTTGGAGCCAACAGCTTCTATACCACCGCTGCCCACCGCATGAGCCGCCATGTGTTTGAGGGAGCCGTTACGGCGGAAGACGTGATTCGTCTCTACAAAGAAAACAAGGAGGCAGCAAAATGAAAAAATCTCACATTGCCACGCTCCTGATTTTCCTGCTGGTGATTCCGGCAACCCTGTTCTTCGGTTTGAAGTTGACCGGTAGAGCCTACTATCTTACCAGCACGCTGGTGATTATCGAAATCATCATTCCGTTTCTCCTGGCCTTTGAAAGCCGCAAGCCCCAGGCCCGGGAGCTTGTAGTCATTGCGGTGCTGTCCGCCCTGGCGGTGGCGGCCCGTGTGGTGATCCCCATCCCCAATTTCAAGGCCATCTTCGCCATTATCATGCTGTCCGGCATTGCCTTTGGACCGGAGGCGGGCTTTCTGGTGGGGGCTGTCTCCGCGTTTGCCAGCAACTTCTTTTACGGTCAGGGAGCCTATACCCCCTGGCAGATGTTCGCCTATGGGGCGGGCGGTATGCTGGCGGGATTCCTGTTCGCAAAAGGTCGGTTGCCGCAAAAACGCTGGGTGATGGCCACGTTTGGCTTTTTTGCCTGCGTCCTGTTCGTGGGCCCGCTGCTGGATACCTGCACGGTGTTCCTCACCCTGCCCATTATCAACGCTCAGACGGCCTGGCCTCTGTATATTTCCGGCTTCCCGGTCAATATCAGCCAGGGCATCTGCACGGCTTTGACCATGGTGCTGTTCGGCCCGGCGCTGCTGGAAAAACTTGACCGGGTGAAGATGCAATATGGCATGACGGAGGACGAAGATGGGGTTTGAAGCCTGCCATCCGGCGGTGAATTTCATCTTCTTCGCCGCCGTTCTTTATGGCTCTGCCACCTTCCGGCACCCTGTGTTCCTGGCAATCGCCTATCTCTGCGCCTTTGCCTACAGTGTCAAGCGCCAGGGAAAACGGGCCGTCATTTTTAACCTCTGTCTGCTGCCTCTGGTGGTGGCCTTTGCCCTGTACTACAGTTCCTACCACCATTTTGGTGTCACAGTCCTGAGAAAAAACTTTGTGGACAACAATATGACTCTGGAAAGCCTGGTGTACGGCCTGGTGATTGGTCTGCGGTTTGCCACGGTGTGTATGTGGCTGGAAGCCATGTTCCGGGTGGTGTCCTCGGACAAGGTGGTGTACCTGTTCGGAAAAATCAGCCCGTTGCTGTCCCTGTTTTTGACCATCTTGCTGCGCCTGATTCCCAGAATCGGTCTGGAGGCAAGGCGCATCAACCTGGCGCAAAAAGGCATTGGCAAAGGCAGCAATCAGGGAACTATTTTTCAGCGGATTGTTAATTGCCTGCGCATCTTTTCCATGCTCATTACCTGGATGATTTCAGCCCTGGGCCTGGAATCCGATTCCATGCGTTCCCGTGGGAGCCTGCTGCGGGGCCGGACGGCTTTCTCAATTTACCGCTTTGACAATCGGGACCGCGCCTTTGTGATTGGGCTGTTTGCCTGCATTACCCTGACAGTCATGGGCGTGATTTTGGGGGCCAGCAAAATGTGGTACAATCCCAGGATCATCTGGCGGCCCTTGAATGGAATTGGTATCATAACAGCCATTGGATATCTGGCACTATGCTTCATGCCTATGGGATTAGAGATTTGGACGGAGTACTGGTTCAATAAAGCAAGGAAGCTGACATAAACTATGAGTAAAAGGTTGAAAACAATCGGATAATTTGATACAATGTTTTTACAAAAAATCACAGCACGGGGTGATAAAATGGGAAAGAGGAAAGAGAAAGCGGCAGAGGAGAAAAGATCAATCTTGGAAGTGAGGCAAAGCGGAATATAATGCTTATGCTAAAGCTTGCCAAGGAAGAAGCTAGCAAGTTAAATACAGCCTTCACACTGGTTTCACTAATTGGCCCGATAACGATTTCTTTGCTGAGCGTTTCGAAAAGAGCGCAGAAGAAGTTCTTGGAGAAGATGTAAGGAAGGTCTCCAAAACAGAACTCGCAGCCACTCTGACCTACGGAGACCAAAACGACAAAGATAACAATATCTACTACCGTATCCTGAAAACCACATTTTACGAAGGAGGCCCGGAAGAAATCACCGGATTACATACAGAAGCCCTGGGAGTGCTTTTCCCGGTTGACAGTATGGACAGCTGTAAGGAAATGATGATTCAGGACTGGCCGGGTGCTCTTTACAAGAAAGATGACACGGCATTTCTCTGTTGGACTTATTCTCCGGAAGTCACTTATGTTCTGGAATACACTCCAAGCAAACTTGATGATTCCGAAATCATCAAAATGGCTGAAAGTGCAGAACCTGTAAAATAAAAAGCCACAGTCTACACGGTTCAAATCGGAGCGTGACTGTGACTTTTTTTATTTATGCACGGGAATGATTTTTCTATTATTCCTTCTTGGAAAAATGTGATTTTATCACGGAGAGTACCCCCGAAACAAGTTATAATACGAGTACAAAAACACAAGGAGGTACTCTTATGAGACTGAAAGATAAAGTTGCAATTATCACCGGAGGCAGCCGTGGCATTGGTTACGCTACCGCAGACAAATTTTTGAAGGAAGGTGCTACGGTAATCCTGACCGCAA
>UQGU01000015.1 GCA_900540635.1 uncultured Eubacteriales bacterium
AAGACAGAGGCCTCTCACGCCTTTAACATCGGTTCGAATCCGGTACGGGTCACCACTTCTTTTCTTCAAGAGAAATATTCTCTTGACATTATGGCGCGAAAGCGCTATAATCCAAAGGTCACAGGCGAAAGCCTTTGACATAAAAGTGGCTTAAAGGCCACCATATAAGTTGGTTTTGATTGCAGCGAGGGTCCACCTGTTCCCATCCCGAACACAGAAGTTAAGCTCGCTTGCGCCGACAATACTTGCAGGGTGACTTGCCGGGAAGATAGGTAAAGCCAACACGATTAGACCGCTTCGATTCTCGAAGCGGTTTTTCTGTTTCTTTGTAACCCTGAGCTTTCGCTTCCTGTCTACCAAGGTGTAGGGACCTACAGAAAGGACGTGATACTTTGACGGATACACAGATCATAGAACTCTATTGGAATCGACAAGAAGATGCGATTTCTGCGACGGCCGCTGTCTATGGAAGCCGACTGCTTGGGCTCTCAAAGTCTATTCTCACCGATCCCGGGGACGCCCAGGAGTGTGTGAACGATACCTATCTTCGGGCATGGAACGCGATTCCACCGGAGAAACCGAAAAGACTCTTCTCGTTTCTGGCCTGTATTTGCCGAAACCTCTCGTTTAATCGATTGGATTGGCAGAAGGCGGCAAAACGGAAGGCAGAGGTTGTAGCTCTTTCGGAGGAATTGGAGCAGTGCATTCCAGACGCCATGGCGGAGACACACTTTCAGAGCCAATATCTGAGAAATCTTCTTAATACGTTTCTTGCTTCTTTGCCGGTAGTGGACCGTTTGATTTTTCTGCGGCGATACTGGTATGGAGAGCCTGTTTCTCAGATCGCCAAGCAAATGCATATGGGTGAAAGTAAGGCTAAAATCCGGCTTTTCCGCATCAGAGGAAAGCTGCGGGACTTTTTGACGAAGGAGGGAATTGCTGTATGAACGGAAGAGATATTTTGAAGGATCTTTCTTTTATTGACCCAGGATATATCGAAGCGGCTGCGCCGCTGCCTGTCGAAAAAGGAAATGATGGCTTTAAGCATAAGTTTCTTCTGATTTCTGCCATTGCTGCAACACTGCTGCTTCTGACGGGGGCGGCTGCCTATACCAAATGGTCTTCCAGCCTCGAAGTCCAGTATCGGCTCAGTGAAGATACAAAAAGCAGGCTGAGCAAAGCGGACTGTCTGTGACGTATCCTCTGGAAACGGCTCAAGCTGACAGCGGTCTTTCCGTGACAGACCAGGGCATCACTGTTTCCGTGAAGCAGACCCTGATTGATGCCTGGAGCGCACAAATCGTTCTCAGCATTCAGGGATTTGAACTTCCTGATGGAGCGTATCCCTATGCCGAAATTGACCAAACAACCTTCGATGGCGGCGAGTTCCACGGTTACGGAATGAACCACGAATTTTATGACGGGATCTTGGTCAAAGATGATGGAACCTATGCCTATGTAGACGGCGCTTCACCGGAGAAAGGACATTACACGGACAGTGACGTAGAAGAGGACCATTTCTACAAGGGCCGTTTTAACCTGCCGGATGGGAGCATGGAGCTCACTCTGACTTATCGCTTTGCAGAAACAGACGGCTCCATGCTTGGCAGAAATCTGGAGCTGCACATTACCGGCTTTGGCCAGACCACGCCCCGGGGCAGAGCCTGGTTAGATAATAATGTGCTGGTTTCCGGAAACTGGGATCTGTCCATTCCTCTGAACGGAACGATGGAGACAATTACCAAAACGCCAAACTATAGCCTTCCGTCCGGAGACATCACTCTGGTGACAGCTACCATAGGCCCTATGTCAGGCGGCTTGGATTTTCGGCTGGACAGCCCTCTGAAAGGGGTGGATACGCCGGAGAACCTTGCGGCAACGGAAGAAATGGAATCCCGGGAGCCGCGGATCGCTGCGGTGCGATTGAAAGACGGCACGGATATTCCGGTATGGGATACCGATCTGTGCTACCGGGAAGAGGAGAATTGCTTCCATATGAATTTCCGGATCAGCGAGAATTTTATTGACCTGTCTCAGGTTTCCGCTTTGGTGTTTCATGATCGAATGATGTGGTCGGGAAAACCGGAAGATTCCATAATTGTCCCTATTAACTGAAAAAACAACGCCCGGCTCCCATGAGTCGGGCGCTGTTGACTGCCTCTTTCTATATTTTGCGTTTACGACCAAACCGGTACTCCGTCCAAATCTCCAGCCCCATAGGCATCAGGCACAAACCCAGATATCCAATAGCCGTCACCACGCCAATCCCGTTCAGGGGCCGCCAGATGATCCTGGGATTATACCACATTTTGCTGGCCCCCTGAATCACGCCCATGACCGTCAGGGTGATGCAGGCAAACAGTCCAATCACAAAGGCACGGTCCCGATTGTCAAAGCGGGAAAATTGAGAAAGCCGTCCGGCCCCACAGCAGGCTTCCACGGGAACGCATGGAGTCGGATTCCAATGCCAAGGTCGAAATCATCCAGGTAGGGGTGGCTGTTCAGAAGCTCCGTCACCTGATAAGAGGCAGCGATCCGTTTAATTTCCTGCTTGTCCTTGGTCATTTCCGCCAGATCTTCCCGGACGGCCTTTTTCACAAACAGGCTCTTGGGGTCCTGGGGCAGCATGGCAAGGCAGCCGTGGAACAGCTCAGAAGACTTGTACTTTTCTACAGGAGCATCACCTTTCCCCGGTAGGGTCTGCAAACGCCGGAGATAGCCTTTACCCGTCCTTCCTTCGTCAAGCCCCATATTCATCGAGTTGCGAAATGCGTAAGTCCGGGGCTGCTGCGCCTTCGTCAGTATGGCCCTGGGCAGAGATGAGCCGGAGAAGGCCAAGCGCAGCGTGGGCAATCATCAATATCATTCTTGACCCAATCTTCATCTTTGCTTTTAAGTGGGGCATGATGGGCGCGGCTGTCGCTACCGTCATCGGCCAGGTGGTGACGGCGATCCTTGCTGTCTGGTATCTGCTGCATATGCACATCATCAAGCCTGCTGCATCCCCATTGTGGGCTTTAATATGGGCGCAGGGAAGAAAGAGCGGGTCAAGGCGCTGTTTACGAAGCTTCTGACCTATGAAGCGCTGGTTGGCCTGATTGCGCTGCTGCTGGTAGAGCTGTGCCCCCGGCAGCTTCCTGGACGCGCTGCTGACAAACCGCAACAGCGGCCCCACCAACGAGGATATTCTCTGGCAGATTCAATGCAATGTCATTGCGGATCTGGCAAAGAAGGGCCCCTGCGTCATTGTCGGCCGGTGTGCGGACTTTATCCTGAAGGACCGTCCCGATGTTCTGAAGGTCTTCATTCATGCAGATATGGCCTTCCGGGCAAAGCGCATTGTGGAAGAGTACGGCGAGCGGACCGAGACTCCGGAGCAGCGGCTGAAGGATAAGGATAAGCGCAGAAGCACCTATTATCGCTTCTACACCGGCCAGAAATGGGGGCAGGTTCAATCTTACGATATGACGCTGAACAGCGAAAAGCTGGGCATCGAAAAGTGCGCGGAGTTGATTTGCACGATTCTGCCATAACATTTTTGTGGAATATGCCTATTTGCATGATCTGAGCCCTCTGTGATATCCTTATAGAAAAAGGAAAAGGAGTTTTTTCTATGAAGGAATACGAGATCCTGGTGGAGACCATCAATCCCTGCGGCGGGGAAGCCCACGCCAAAAAGGAGATTCTTGAGGCAGAGTGCGAAAGCCCGGAAAGCTACGTGCAGGCCAACGCCCCCTACCCGGTCATGGACCGGGTGCAGACCAAAACCGGCGATTTGCTGATCATCACCGGCGACGGCAAGGGGAGCATGGTCCGCTACACGTTCACGGAGTGCTGAGCCGATACCTTAGAATTGGATAAAATAACAGCGCAAATATCCAAAGAAATTGCGAAAAAAGTGCTTGCATTTCCTATGATTCTATGCTAAAATAAGTCGGTCTGAAATCAAGGTGTGTCCTCTGCCGCGAAAAAGCGCGGGCATGAACGCCTAATATTTAAGGAGGACAATAAAATGGATTTGGTAAAAGCACTGAACAGCCAGTACATGAAGGAAGAGCTGCCCGAGATCCGGGTTGGCGACACCGTCCGTGTGCACGTTCGCATCAAGGAAGGCGCTCGTGAGCGTATCCAGGTTTTCGAAGGCACCATCATTGCCCGCAAGCATGGCGGCATTGGTGAGACCATCACCGTTCGCCGTGTTTCCTACGGCGTCGGCTGCGAGAAGGTCTTCCCCCTGCATTCTCCCAACGTGGCTATGATCGAGACCGTCCGTAAGGGCCAGGTTCGCCGCGCGAAGCTGTACTACCTGCGGGATCGTTTCGGCAAGGCTGCCAAGATCAAGGAGAAGGTTTAATTCTGCTTTTCATAAAGAAAGAGGGCTTTGCCCTCTTTTTTTATGCTCTGACGAAAAATTTGCTTTTTATTTCTGGAAAATACCTACAAGCTGTGGTACAATATTCCATATTGTGCCGGGAGAGAAACAGGAGGGAACAAACGTGGCGCGATTTGAATCCAAAAAGCAGAAGGAAGAAAATCCGGGGTTTCAAAAGAGTCTTGTGCTGTATCTGCACGATTTGTGCTGGATGCTGTCTGTGGTTATGATCGTATTTCTTGTCTTTTTCCGCATCATCGTGGTGTCCGGGCCCTCTATGCGGCAGACGCTGCTGGATGGGGACTATTTGCTTTTGACCGGCAATCTCTTCTATCGGGAGCCGAAACAGGGGGACATTGTGGTCCTCAGTAAGCAGGCCTATGATCACGGGAAGCCCATTGTCAAGCGCGTCATCGCCACAGAAGGGCAGATCGTGGATATGGACTTTGAAAACGGTATTGTCTATGTAGATGGCCTCCCTCTGAAGGAGGATTACACCAACACCCTGACCAATCTGGACGAAGGGGCTGTGTTCCCACAGATCGTGGAGGAAAACTGTGTCTTTGTCATGGGCGATAACCGCAACAATTCCAAGGACAGCCGCTCCCTGGAGATTGGCCAGGTGGATAAGCGGGAGATTCTGGGCAAGGTTGCCCTGATTCTCTTCCCGGGCACGGATGGCGGCTCTCAAAAGCGGGATTTTCAGCGAATCGGAAAGGTAAACTAAATGGAGAATATGAATATTCAGTGGTATCCGGGCCACATGACAAAAACCCGGCGGCAGATCGAGGCAGACCTGAAGCAGGTGGATGCGGTCTGCGAAATCGTAGACGCCCGGATTCCTCTGTCCAGCCGGAACCCGGATATTGATGCCATCTGCGGCAGCAAACCCAGAATGATCGTCCTGAACCGCATGGACTTGGCAGACCCTGCCGCCACAAGCCGGTGGAAAAGCTATTTTGAGAAGAAGGGCATGGCTGTCATTGCCACGGACTGCAAGACCAAGCGGGGCATTTCCGGCTTTACCCCTGCGGCCCGGAAGGCCTGCGCCGAAAAGCTCCAAAGGGATGCGGCGAAGGGCATGAATAGACCCCTGCGGGTTATGGTGGTAGGGATTCCCAATGTGGGTAAATCCACCCTCATCAATCAGATTTCCGGCAGAAAAGGCGCCAAGGCGGAAAACCGCCCGGGTGTGACCCGGGGCAAGCAGTGGGTGACGGTGGACGCGGGATTGCAGCTGCTGGATACCCCGGGAATCCTCTGGCCCAAATTTGAAGACCCTGAGGTTGGCATGATGCTGGCCTTTACGGGGGCCGTCAAGGAGGGCGTCATCGATGTAGAGGAGCTGGCCTGCCGCCTGATGGAGCTGCTGCTGGAATACTATCCGGAAACACTGAAGGAGCGCTATAAGGTTGAGGCTCCGAAAGGAACCCGGGGCTACGAGCTGCTGGAAATGGCAGGAAAGAACAGAGGCTATCTGCTTGCCCGGGGGGAGATCCACACGGAGCGGATGGCAAGGGTACTGCTGGATGAATTCCGCAGCGGAAAACTGGGAAAATTTACCCTGGAGCAGCCCAAGGAGGCAGAGCTATGAGTGAAATCAATCTCTGGGAAATCGAGTCGGAGCTCCCCTTTGATCTGATCTGCGGTGTGGACGAGGCGGGCAGAGGCCCCCTGGCCGGGCCGGTGTGTGCGGCAGCGGTCATCCTGCCCAAGGGACTGGTGATCCCGGGGCTGAACGACAGCAAGAAGCTTTCCGACAAGCGCCGCCGGGAGCTGTTTCCAATCATTCAGCAGGAGGCGGTGAGCTTTGGCATTGCTTTTGCAAGCCAGGAGGAGATTGACGAGATCAATATCCTGCAGGCCACCTTTCTGGCCATGCGCCGGGCGATGGAGCAGCTGAATCCCCAGCCGGAATTCGCCCTGATCGACGGCAACCGGGAGACGGACTTCGGCGTGCCCTGCAAGACGGTCATCAAGGGCGACAGCCTGAGCGCCAATATTGCTGCCGCTTCCGTGTTGGCCAAGGTCACCCGGGACAACTGGATGATGGAAGCTGCGGAAAAATACCCGGGCTATGGCTTTGAAATTCACAAGGGCTATGGCACCAAGGCCCACTATGCGGCCCTGGAAAAGCTGGGGCCTTGCCCCATCCACAGAAGGTCCTTTTTGAAAAAGCTCTATGGCTAATCTTCTGGGCCCCTGGGGAGAAGAAAAGGCAGCGGAATTTCTGCGCCGAAAGGGCTATGCACTGGTGGCATCCAATTACCGGTGCAAATTTGGGGAAATTGACCTGATCGTCAAAAACAGGCGCTATCTGGTTTTTGTGGAGGTCAAGCTGCGCAAAAATGCGGCGTTTGCCCAGGCACGGGAATTTGTGGACTACCGGAAGCAGCAAAGGCTCCGCACCACAGCGTCCATGTACTTATCCCGGTATCCCACAAGCTTGCAGCCCCGGTTCGATGTGATCGAAATCTATGCACCCCAGGGAACGGAGACAAAAAAGCTGATTATCAATCATTTGGAGGATGCATTTGAATGAATTTTCCGGTATTTGATCTGCACTGCGACACCGCCCTGCGGCTGCTGGGCGACGATGTGAATCAGGCAGGAAGCCTGAATGCGAATGGCGGTCATATTGACCTGACCCGAGCGAAACAGCTTTCCGGCTACTGCCAGTGCTTTGCCTGCTTTACAACGCCCTATATGGAAAAAAAGGACTGGTACGGCCTGTCTCCCGTTGTTGTTTTTGAACGGGAAATCGCCACCATCCAGCGGGAGATCGACAAGAACAAAAGAAAGATCGGCCTGGTGTACAGCGCCGATGATATCCGGGCAAACTACGAAAAGGGAAAAATGTCCGCCCTTCTGACCATTGAAGGCCCGGCGGGCTTTGACTTTGACCCGGAGCTGCTGGAAAGCATGTTCCAGGCTGGCTTCCGCATTTCTACCCTTGGCTGGAATGAAAGCAACGTCCTCACCGGCTCCAACCAGACCGGAGAGGGCCTGACAGACCTGGGGCGGGAATATGTCCGCAATGCCCAGGAGCTTGGTATCCTGGTGGATGTGAGCCATATCAGCGATGCAGGCTTCTGGGATATTATGAAGATCACCCAGGCGCCTGTGATAGCCTCCCATTCCAACAGCCGGGCCGTCTGTCCCCATGCCCGGAACCTGACGGACGATATGTTCCGGGCCATCCGGGATACGGGCGGCGTGGCAGGTATCAATCAGTTCGCGGAATTCCTGGGGGAAAAGCCCACGCTGGACACGATCTGCGACCATATTTTCCATTTCCTGGAAATGGATCCGGAGTGCCGTCATATTGCGTTGGGCGGCGACCTGGACGGCTGTGATGCTTTGGCCCAGGGCTTTGAGGGTGTCCAGAGCTATCCGGCTCTGGCCCAGCGCCTGCTGGAGCGGGGCCTGACGGAGGAAATGGTTATGAATCTCTATTGGAACAATGCTTTGGGAGTGATGGACGCTGCTGTACGGAACAACAAGAAGTAAGGAACCCCTTTATGATGCAAAGCAGGCATTCTCCCAGGACAGAAGCCCGGATGGCGGGCTGTATGTGCCGGAGACGGTGCCCCGGCTGAGCGGGGAGGAGATCCGGAATCTGGGAAAGCAGCCGGAAAACGGCGCCTTTGTCCGGCTGCTGGGTATGTACCTTGACCTGGGGATTACTGCCTGGGACCTGGATTTCTCCGTAGGCCGCCGCTGGGTTCGTGCCCGGGAGCTGGACCGAAGGACGGTTTTGGTGCAGTGCTGGCATAACCCGGAGGGGGAGCTGAGCTACATTCTGCGCTTTCTGTCGGAACGGCTGGGGTGCAGCTGCGGCTTCTGGGCGAAAATCTGCGTCAAGCTGGCGGTTATGGGCATGCTGCTCTCCCGGATGGAGCAGGAGGAGACAGATCTGGCGGTGCTGTCCGGAGATTTCTCCGGCGTTCTGGCGGGGGTGTATTTGAAGCAAATGGGCTTCCCGGTAGGGAAAATCATTTGCTGCTGCAATGAAAACAACAGCCCCTGGGAACTGGTACACCTGGGGCAACTGCGGACCGATGGGGTCTGCGAAAAGACCCGCACACCGCTTGCGGATGTGGTGCTGCCCATGGGACTGGAGCACCTGCTGTACTGCCTGGGTGGCCCAAAACCGGCAGTGGAATATGCCAAGGTTTCCTATATGGGCCTGACCTATGAGCCGGAACAGAGCCTTTTGCGGCAAATGCAGCGCGCACTGTTTGTGGGCGTGACCAGCGAGAGCCGCCTGACGCTGACGCTGACGGGCGTTCTGAAAAATTATGATTGCCTGCTCAGCCCCTATACGGCCATTCTCTATGCCGGGGTGCAGGATTATCGCTCTAAGGCGGGGGAGAACCGCAGGGCGCTGCTCCTGTCGGAGCGCAGCCCGGAACCGGACAGCGATACCATTTCTGCGCTGCTGGATGTGCCCGGGGCAACGGTCAGGGAATACTTGAATACGGGGAGGTGAGTGCGTGGCGCTGTATGCCATAGGCGATTTGCATCTGTGCCTGGGCGCGCCGAAGCCCATGGATGTTTTCGGCGGTGCCTGGGTTGGCTATATGGAAAAGCTCCGGCAGGGATTCCGGGTGATTGGCCCGGAGGATACCACGGTGCTTATGGGCGATCTGAGCTGGGCACTGGACCTTCCCAGCGCAAAAGCGGATTTTGCCTGGATCCAGCAGATCCCCGGCAGAAAAATCATTCTAAAGGGAAATCACGATTATTGGTGGAGCACAGCTGCGAAATTCGAGAAATTCTGTAAGGAAAACGAATTCACCCAGATGAATCTGCTGAATAATAACTGCTATTTCTATGAGGACTATGCCATCTGCGGCACCCGCGGCTGGTTTTTCGAGGAGGAAAAGTCCGGTACCCACGATGAGAAGGTGTTCCGCCGGGAACTGATGCGCCTGGAGGCGTCCCTGAAAGCGGCAGGGGACCGGGAGAAGCTGGTGTTTCTCCACTATCCGCCTAGGTACAAGGGATACACCTGTCAGGAGATTCTGGATATTCTGGAGAAATATGGTGTCCGGCAGTGCTTTTATGGGCATTTGCACGGCGGCAGCCACAAGCTGGCGCTGGAAGGGCAGTGGGATGGCATTTTCTATCGCCTGCTGTCTGCGGACTATGTGAATTTCCAGCCTCAGCCGGTAATTAAATGAAAACTTTTTAAGAAAAGTGTGGACAATTCCCACTTTATTTGATAGAATATATCGGCTATGTAAAAATATAAATAAAGGGTGCGTTCCAAAGCACCTATCAGGAGGTATATTTACATGAATGTTAAGAGCGTAGAAAGAAACGGCAATCAGGCCACCATCGTGGTGGAGATCGACAAGGAGCTGATGGAGCGCGGTGTCAACAGCGCTTATATGAAGGCCCGTAAGAGCATCATGATCCCCGGCTTCCGCAAGGGCAAGGCTCCCCGGAAGATGATCGAGGCTATGTACGGTGCCCATGTCTTCTACGAAGACGGCCTGGAGGAGATTTTCCCCGAGATCTATGAGTTCGCCGTTGCCAGCCAGGATGGCTTCAAGGCCATTGGCCGCCCCAGCCTGACCGATATGCAGATCGCTGACGACAACACCGTCACCCTGACCCTGACCACCGACGTCTACCCTGAGGTCACTCTGGGCCAGTACAAGGGCCTGGAGGTCGAGAAGGCTGAGCCCACCGTTACCGATGCACAGGTTCAGGCTGAGCTGGACGCCATGGCCAAGAACGTGGCTTCCACCGAGAATGTGGACCGTCCCGCTGAGATGGGCGACACTGCCAACATCGACTTCGAGGGCTTCGACAATGGCGTTCCCTTCGAGGGCGGCAAGGGCGAGAACTTCGACCTGACCCTGGGTAGCCACTCCTTTGTTCCCGGCTTTGAGGAGCAGATCGTCGGCATGAACGTGGGCGAAGAGAAGAACATCGACATCACCTTCCCTGAGGACTACCACAAGGACCTGGCCGGCAAGGCTGTTGTGTTCCATGTGAAGGTCAACAAGCTGACCATGAACATCATCCCTGAGCAGGACGATGAGTTCGCCAAGGACGTTTCCGAGTTCGACACCCTGGAGGCTCTGAAGGCCGACATCCGTGCCAAGGCTCTGGAGAAGGCTCAGAAGCAGCTGGATTCCGATTTCGAGAACGCTGCCGTTGAGAAGGCCGCCGAGAACACCACCGTGGATATGCCCAATGCTCTGGTTGAGAAGGAGCTGGATGTGCAGATGGAGCGCTTTGGCTACCAACTGCAGATGAGCGGCTACTCCATGGAGCAGTACGCCAAGATGATGGGCGGCGATGTGAACACCATGCGCAATGCCTTCCGTCCCACCGCTGAGAAGCAGGCCAAGATCTCCGTCACCCTGGAAAGAATAGCCGAGGTGGAGAACCTGACCGTCACCGAGCAGGACATCGAAGAAGAGTTCGAGAGCATGGCCAAGCAGTACGAGATGGAGGTTTCCAAGGTCAAGGAGCTGGTTCCCGTTGAGGAGTTGACCGAGTCCCTGAAGACCCGCAAGGCCGTGAAGCTGATCGTGGACAGCGCCGTTGCCGTTGCGCCCAAGGCTGAGGAGAAGACCGAGGAATAAGCCTCTTTCCAAATGGTTAGAATGTTTCACGGCAAAGCTTAGACAGTCGGCTTGAAAACAAAAAAACGGATCGCGGGGGAAGCAAAAGGCCCCCACGGTCCGCCGCGTGTTTTCCATGGCTATCAATTGAAAGGAGACATCACCATGAGTTTAGTACCCTATGTTGTTGAGCAGACCAGCCGCGGCGAACGCAGCTATGACATTTTTTCCCGTCTGCTGAATGACCGCATTATTTTCCTGTCCGAAGAGGTCAACGATACCACAGCCAGCCTGGTAGTTGCCCAGCTGCTGTATCTGGAAGCCCAGGACCCGGATAAGGACATTCAGTTCTATATCAATTCCCCCGGCGGCAGTGTCACGGCCGGTATGGCCATCTATGACACCATGCAATACATCAAGTGCGATGTTGCAACCATCTGCGTGGGCATGGCCGCATCCATGAGTGCTTTCCTGCTGAGCTCCGGCACCAAGGGCAAGCGGATGGCTCTGCCCAATTCTGAAATCATGATCCACCAGCCCTCTGCGGGCACCCAGGGTCAGATTACGGACATGGCCATTCATCTGAAGCGGTTGGAAAACGTCAAGACCCGGATGAACCGCATCCTGTCCGAGAATACCGGCAAGAGCCTCGAAGAGGTCACCGCCGCCTGCGAGCGGGATAATTTCCTGAATGCGGAAGAGGCAAAGGCCTTCGGCCTCATCGACCGGGTTCTGGAGCATCATTGATTTTTAAGAGAAACGAGGTGCCGGAAAATGGCAAGAACAAGTGAGCCGCCGGTTCGATGCAGCTTCTGCGGGAAGCGGGAGTCCCAGGCCGGTCGGCTGATTGCCGGCCCCGGCGTGTATATCTGCAGCGACTGTGTGCAGGCCTGCAGCGAGTTGCTGCGGGATGAGATCGATGTGGGCGGCGGTGCCCCCAAGCTGGAGAAGCTGCCGACCCCCATGGAAATGAAGGCCTTCATGGACCACTATATCATTGGTCAGGAAGAGGCCAAAATCGCCCTGTCCGTTGCGGTCTACAATCACTATAAGCGCATTACGTTCCCGGACAATTCCGATGTGGATCTGCAGAAGAGCAATATTCTGCTCATCGGCCCCACGGGCTGCGGCAAGACCCTCTTTGCACAGACTCTGGCCAGGATTCTCAACGTGCCCTTTGCAATTGCAGACGCTACCACGCTGACCGAGGCCGGCTATGTGGGCGACGACGTGGAGAACATTCTGCTTCGCCTCCTGCAGGCTGCGGATTTTGACGTGGAGCTGGCCCAGCGGGGCATTATTTACATCGATGAAATGGACAAAATCGCCCGCAAGAGCGAGAATACCTCCATTACCCGGGATGTGTCCGGCGAGGGCGTGCAGCAGGCGCTGCTGAAAATCCTGGAGGGCACCGTTGCCAATGTCCCGCCCCAGGGCGGACGGAAGCACCCCCAGCAGGAGATGATCCAGGTAGATACCACCAATATCCTCTTCATCTGCGGCGGCGCCTTCGATGGGCTGGATAAGATCATTGAGGCCCGGACGGACCGGAGCACCATCGGCTTTGATGCGCCGGTGGAAAGCCGGAAGAACCGGGATGTGGGCAAGCTGCTTGCCCAGGTGGAGCCCCACGATCTGATGAAGTTCGGCATTATCCCTGAGCTCATTGGCCGTATGCCCATGATCGCCTGCCTGGAGAGTCTTAGCCAGGAGGACCTGGTTCGCATTATGGTAGAGCCCAAGAACGCCATTGTCCGCCAGTATCAGAAGCTGTTGGAGATGGACGGCGTGGCTCTGGAGATCACCGAGGATGCCATGAAGGCCGTTGCCAAGAAGGCCATTGACCGCCAGATCGGCGCCAGAGGCCTGCGGGCAATTCTGGAGAAAATCATGACGAACATCATGTTCCAGATCCCCTCGGATCTGACCATCCAGAAGGTGATTCTGACACCGGAATGCGTCGAGGGTGGGCAGCCTACCATTGTGCGAGATCCTGCCCATCCCAGAGAGCCCCTGAACGGGAAGAAATAATGCTTTAAGGGGGCGGAGAAATCTGCCCCCTTTTGTCTTCATAGGTACTTTTTGGTGCCATTAACTCCACAAAGGAGGGAAAATACAATGAGCGAGATGATTTATGCCGGGAATATGCCGGTCCTGGCCCTGCGGGGGCTGGCCATTTTCCCGGATCAGACGGTCCACTTCGATGTGGGCCGGCCCAAGTCTGCCCTGGCGCTGGAGGCGGCGATGAAGGAGAATCAGACCCTCTTTCTGACGCCCCAGAAGGACATCATGGTGGACGACCCCAAGCTGGGAGACCTGTATACCGTGGGTACCATTGTCCAGGTCAAGCAGGTGCTGAAGGCCCAGGATGAAAATCTGCGGGTCTTGGTCACCGGCCTTTCTCGGGGACGCATTACGGAAATGCGGCAGACAGAGCCGTATTTGGCCGGTCAGGTGGAGTCTGTCTCCTGCCCGGAGAGCGGCAGCGGCCCCAGAAGCCAGGCACTGCGCCGGGAGGCCAACAGTCTCTACGCCGCCTATACGGAGTACACGGAGCACCCGGCCCAGCTGATTCAGCTGAAAATGCTTGCCAGCGATGACGACGGCTTCCTTGCGGATTCCATCGGCCAGAATTCCGGCCTGGACATCCAGGACAAGGCGGCCCTTTTGGCCCAGCTGAACCCCACCAAGCGCCTGGAAATGGCAGTTGCCATGCTGCGCCGGGAGATTGAGGTTCTGAAGCTGGAATCCGAGATCCAGGACAAGACCCGGGTCAATATGGACCAGAATCAGCGGGACTACTATCTGCGCGAGCAGATGCGTGCCATTCGGGAAGAACTGGGCGAGGAAGACGAGAATGCAGAGCTGGACGAGGACATTGCCCGCATCAAAAAGCTGCATCTTGCCGAGGAGCAGGAGAAGAAGCTGATCAAGGATGCCGAAAAGCTGAAGAAGCAGCCCTTCGGCTCCTCCGAAGCCTCCGTCCTGCGCAACTATCTGGACACGGTGCTGGATCTTCCGTGGAATGTGAAGACCAAGGACCGGGTGGACGTGGCCGCTGCACGCAAGGTGCTGGACAAGGATCACTTCGGCATGGAAAAGGTGAAGGAGCGGATTCTGGAGACCATGGCCGTCAAGCAGATGGCCCCGGACAGCCAGCACCAGATTCTCTGCCTGGTAGGCCCTCCCGGCGTGGGCAAAACCTCTATTGCCTATTCCATTGCCCGGTGCATGAACCGGAAGATGGTCCGCATTTCTCTGGGCGGCGTCCATGACGAGGCCGATATCCGGGGCCACCGGAAGACCTATGTGGGAGCCATGCCCGGCCGTATTATGACGGCCATGACCCAGGCCGGGACCTCCAACCCCGTTGTCCTGCTGGACGAGATCGACAAAATGGGCTCAGACTACCGGGGCGACCCCAGCGCGGCGCTGCTGGAGGTGCTGGATGCGGAGCAGAACAGCACCTATCGGGACCATTATATTGAGATTCCCTTCGACCTGTCCGATGTAATGTTCATCACCACCGCCAACACCTTGGATACCGTCCCCAGACCCCTGCTGGACCGTATGGAGATCATCGAACTGGGCTCCTATTCCGATGAAGAGAAGCTCATGATTGCCAAGAATTACCTGGTGCCCAAGCAGCTGAAAAAGCACGGCCTGAAAAAGACCCAGCTGCGCATTACGGATGATGCCATTCGGGAGATCATCTGCTGCTATACCCGGGAATCCGGCGTTCGGAACCTGGAGCGGGAAATCGGGGCCATTTGCCGGAAGGCAGATATGCAGCTGCTTTCCCAGGAGGAGGCCAAGAAGATCACCGTCACCGGCGGCAATCTGGAGGATTTTCTGGGCATCCGCAAATTCCTGCCGGACCGTCTGCCGGGCAGCGACCAGGTGGGCCTGGTCACGGGCCTGGCCTGGACCAGCGTAGGCGGCGAGACCCTGGAAGTGGAAGTCAATGTGATGGAGGGCTCCGGAAAGCTGGAGCTCACCGGCAACCTGGGCAACGTCATGAAGGAGTCTGCCCATGCCGCCCTGAGCTATATCCGGGCCAACGCCCAGAAGCTGGGCGTTCCCGCGGACTTCTATAAGACCAAGGATATCCATGTGCATTTCCCGGAGGGCGCTGTGCCCAAGGACGGCCCCAGTGCCGGTGTGACGGTCTGTACGGCAATCGTCTCCGCCCTGACCAATACCACCGTCCGGCGGGATGTGGCCATGACCGGCGAAGTTTCCCTTCGGGGCCGGGTCATGCGCATTGGCGGCCTGAAGGAGAAGACCATGGCGGCGCTTCGCCACGGCATCCGCACGGTCATTATTCCCAAGGACAACGAGCGGGACCTGGAAGAGATCGACCAGACCGTCCGCAAGCAGTTGAATTTCGTCAGCGCTTCTACGGTGGATACGGTGCTGAATGCGGCGCTGAACCGGACTGCGGAGATGAACCCCGCCATTCTGGGCAGCTTGCCTGAGGACGTTTCTGCCAAGGCAAGACGGCCGGAGCTGCAGCAGTAAGGAGGCGGCTATGAATTTTCAGAACGTAGAATTCTTGATTTCCGCCGCCTCGCCCAAGGATTTTCCGGGAAAACGGCTGCCGGAGATTGCCTTTGCGGGCAAGTCCAATGTGGGCAAATCCTCCGTCATCAACCGCCTTTTGCAGCGCAAGAGCATGGCAAAGGTGGGGGATAAGCCGGGAAAGACCGTCCATGTGAACTATTTTTTGCTGGATAAAACCTGCTATCTGGTGGACCTGCCCGGCTACGGCTTTGCAAAGGTACCCCAGGCGGAAAAGGACCGCTGGGCAAAGCTCATGGAGGACTATTTCGCCGCCAACCGCATTACCCTGGGGGTGCTGATCGTGGACTACCGCCATCCGCCCACGAACAACGATATCACCATGGCCAGGTGGTTTCTGGATTCCGGCTGCCCCTTTGTGGTCCTTGCCAACAAGAAGGACAAGCTGAAGAAGAGCGAGCTGGAGCCGAACCTCGTCACCATCCGCGCCGACCTGGAGCTGCCCGAGAGCTGCCCCGTGATCCCTTTCTCCGCCGAGAAGGGCGACGGCCGGGACGAACTGGTGAAGTGCATCCTGAACGCCGTAAAGGCATAAACCACGTCTATAAGAATATCCCTCTGCCATTGCGGCAGAGGGATGTCTTTTGTTATGGGGAATTACTCTGCGTCCCGCAGCCGTTCCACCACGCTGTATTTCATCGCCTGTTTATGCATGGCGGTGGGAATCAGCCAGCCCAGCAGCGCGAACAGGGGAATGGCGGTAAGCACGGGGATCACATTGAACCTGGCGCTGAAAAACCAGAACATTTTTTCCATAAGTTTTCCAAGCAAGGGACTCATCATGACCGAAAGAACCAGCGCGGCCCCGGCAGAGCCCAGGGCATAGAACAGTCCCTCATAAACCAGCATCGCGTTGAGCTGCCTGCCGGTCATTCCCACCGCCTGGAGAACCGCAAATTCTCTTCTGCGGGAAAGAATCCCCGTCATAATGGCATTGAAGAAGTTGAGAACGCCAACAAGGCCGACAATGGCGCAGAGCAGCCCGCCCAGCAGCAGGAACATGGTCTGGAAGCTCTCGAATTCTGCCCGGAGTGTTGCTTTGCTTTCATACATCAATCCGGACAAATTGTCAGCAGTTAAATCAGCAAGGTAATTCTCCGCGGATGCTTCGCTTATGTCATCGGTCGTATCGAACAGATAAAACATCGGGATACTTTCGTGCCGGCTGTCATGGTTGAGTTTCTCGATGGGAAGCACAAAACTATTGCCTGGTGAATAAGAACGGAAGCTCATGGAGTATGGCACTGTGACATAAGCACAGATTGTATAAGCTACATCATGGCTGGCAGAAAGCTGAAACTGCACGTATTCGGCAGGCGTATTTTCATCGCAGAGGTTTCCGGTACGGCTGTCAATATAATGTCCTTCATCAATATAGGTTATGGTCTGAACAGAACCGACAGGCGGGTAAAAATCAAGATTGCGCACATTTCCGTAATCATCTGTATAAACGACTGCAGCGATGGCATTTGTATCTTTTTGAAACATAGGAGATATGTCGCCCTCTACCACAGTTAATTTATCAAACAAGGAATCATCCAAGCCTTCCATTAACGTACTCTCGCCCACAAGATCACCACGGCGATCTCTCTGTTCCAACACGGCTTTCGCATTTTCCTCGGAAGTATAGTGCATCATGTCCTGCAGCCAGTGCTCCTCGCTCATCCAGGCGTATGGAGTATAACCGGTCAGTGTATAACCACAACCGGATAGGGACAGAGCGGTATTCGCTTCGATTTGTTCCATTTGTTCCTGAGAAATATAGCTTTCGGAGCGATTGTACCGAAAATAATCCGTAGAGCTTACGATAAAGTCCGCACAGGTTTGTTTTGCCAGATACTTTTCCATATCGAAACCACCTGTAAAAGTGACCAAGATATTGAGAAGTACCACCGAAAGCGAAAGAGAGATAACCACAAGAACCGTTTTCCTTTTATTGCGCCCCAAGTTGGCAAAAGCCATTTGATATACTTTTGCACCACGGGTAGTACGGCGCTTCTTTTTGCTCCTTACAATTTCCGTGTACTTTGTTGCTTCCACCGGAGAAACTTTTGAGGCAATCTTACCCGGACGGGAACAGGACAGCAGAACGGTGACCAGGGCGAACAAAGCAGAGGCAAGAAAAATCAGGGGAGAGGCGCTGATGGTGGTGATCCCGGCGCCGAAGGTTGTTCTGGCCATTACAACAGGGGTCAGGACTGCGCCAACACCGTAGCCCAGCAGCATACCCGCCGGAATGCCGATGACGCACAGAAGCAGCGCCTGCTGTCGGATGATGCGCTTTAACTGGCGGGGCGTTGTGCCGATGGTTTTCAGCAGGCCGTAAAATCGAATGTCCCCGGTGACGGAGATCTGGAAGATGTTGTAAATGATCAGATATCCGGTGAAAATCACCAGCAGGAGAAAGGCCGCTATGGCAATCACCGTCTGGGGGTCGAGCTGGGATGCCATCTGGGAAGTGGTATAGCCCCAGTTGACACCGATTCGAACGCTGTTTGGATCGCCGTAGCTGTCCCAGGTGTAACCCAGGTCGGAATCTACCTGCTCCATCTGTCCCCGGATGTTGACAGCGGACGCCATCATCACATTCAGATCCACGCGGAAAGGTTCCAGTCCCTGTTCCGCTGCCTGGACTTCAATGGAGGAGGCATAGTCTGCGGGGATATTGATGTAGTGAACAGGCATCAGGCCGTCATAGTCCCAGAAGCCCACCAGGGTGAAGGTGTCCGTCACAGGGAAGGCTGTCTGATCCTTGTCCGTGACGGAATAGGAAACGGTGACCTCTGCTCCCAATTCCGGCGTGATACCAAGCATTTGCAGGGCCGCAGTATCCATGGCCACTTCTTTTCCGCTTGTGGGCATGCGCCCGGTGGTGGGGGTGGCGTAGCTCCACTTGGTGCAGTTTGCATCCATATAGCTGATTTCAGCCGGGATTTTGGCAAAAACCCCCTCTGTGCTGATGCCAATGACCTTTCGCGCGCCCACCTCCTTCACGTTCGGGTGGGCAGCGATCCGCTCTGCCTGCTCAGGGGATACGTCCTTAAATGTACCGTGGGCATAGCCGCCCAATTGCCGGAACTGGTAGGTTTCGTAGCTGGAATTCAGGGACAGGACAATGGTAAATAGAGACGTAAATAACAGTGTCGTCAAGGCAATGGCGAAAACCGCGATCCGGTTCCGCCGCCGGTTGGCCCGGAGAAACCGGAAGCTGAGCCTGCGGATGCATTTCTGGTTTGAAACCTTCATCACAGCCACCTCCTCAGCGGCCTGTGACGATGCGGCCATCTTCAATGCGGATGATCCGGTCAGCCAGCTGGGCGATTTCCTCATTGTGGGTGATCATCACGATGGTCTGGGCGAATTTCTGACTGGTCACCTTCAACAGGCTTAGTACATCCTGACTGGTCTTGCTGTCCAGATTGCCGGTTGGCTCGTCTGCCAGAATGATGGCAGGGGCCGCTGCCAAAGCTCGGGCGATTGCCACCCGCTGCTGCTGCCCGCCGGAGAGCTGACCGGGCAGCGCGTCCAGCTTTTTTTCCAGCCCCAGGGTCTGTACGATCTGCCCGACAAAGGCCTTGTTGATTTTGCCGCCGTCCAGCTCAATGGGCAGGACGATGTTCTCGTATACATTCAGCACCGGAACAAGATTGAAAGCCTGAAATACGAAGCCGATTTTCCGGCGGCGGAAGATGGTCAGCGCTTCCTCTTTCAAGGCAAAAATCTCCTGCCCGTCAACCGTAACCGTGCCCTCCGTAGGCCGGTCCAGCCCGCCGAGCATATGCAGCAGGGTAGATTTTCCGGAGCCGGATGTGCCGACGATGGCGACAAATTCACCTTTTTCCACACGCAGATCAACGCCATCCAGGGCGTGAACCGCATTGTCGCCGGAGCCATAAATTTTTTTCAGCCCCTGAGCCTGTAGAATTGCCATAAATGCGTACCTCCATGAAAAAATCTGTATGCGCGCAAAGAAAACATCCTTTGCTGCATACAGATTATCGCATAGGATTCTTTCCACATTCTTTCCGCCAGAAAATGAATTCTAACAGTTTTGAAAGAATCGAAGTTATTTCGGCAGAAATACGGAAAAAGTGCTCCCTTCTCCGGGGGCAGAGGTAACCCTGATGTAGCCCCCTTCGCCGGAGATGATCTGGCGGGCCAAATATAGCCCAATACCAACGCCTTCCTGCTTCTGCACGGTTTCCCCACGATAAAAGCGGGTAAATATCTTTCCCTGTTCCCGTTCCGGGATGCCTGGGCCGGTGTCCGAGATGTCGATTCGCGCGAACATTTCGTAGCTGTCCGCGCGGATGGTAATTTCGCCGTGCGGCGTGTATTTGATTGCGTTGTCAATCAGATTTGTCAGGGCTTCCGCCGTCCATTTTGGGTCAAAAACGGCAGAAGCTTCGGTATCGTATAGGTGCAGGGCCAATCCCTTTTCGGCAGCCTTGGCGGCGTACTGCTCCGCGGCGCTTTGAAGCAGCGGCTGCAGTGCTGTGCGTTTTGGGGAAAGGGAAATGATCCCGTTTTCCAGCCTGGACAGCTTCACGAGAGCATCAATCAAAAATTGAAGCTTCTTAGCCTGCGCGTGGAGTGTGTCCACATTTGCCTCGGTCGATGGGGGAAGGGCTTCTTCCTGCAGAAGCTCGCTGTATAGCAGCAGGTTTGCAATGGGCGTTTTGGTTTGATGGGAGATATCGGCAACCAGTGCTTTGATTTTGTTCTTTTCTCGGGCCAGGTTTCGGGAGGAGGTTTCCGCTGCGGAAAGATAATGGGCAAATTTTGTCTCCAATGCGGAGAGCTTGCTCTCATCAAAGGTGGTTTCAGAAAAGGAACCGTCCATTGCGGCATCCAGCATTTTTTCGATATGTTCCATGGTTTTCCGACTTTTTCGCCGCTCCCGCCATACAATGGCGGCGGCTGCAAGAAAGCACAGCAGAAAAAATACAGCTTCTGTCTTATTCATCCGCCCTTACCCAGCTGTAGCCAATGCCGTATACCGTTTTGATATATGCCTGTGCGCCAAGCTTATCCCGCAGACGCTTTACCGCAACGGAGAGGGCATTTTCATCCACATATTCCGCGCCATCCGTCCAGATTCTGTCCACCAATACGTTTCGGGGCACGGTTTGGCCCCGGTTTTCTACAAGCAGGTGCAGCAGCTTTTGCTCCGTTTTGCTCAGTTCAACTTTGGTATCTCCTGCGTAAAAGCACATGGCCGCAAAATCAAAGCGGAAATGATCGATTTGGACCGCCCCACTGCTGCGGACCGACACCTGCTTCCGCAGCTGGGTGTTCACTCTTGCCCGCAGGACGGAAAGGGAAAAGGGCTTGGTAATGTAATCGTCGGCGCCCCGTTCCAGCCCGTCTACAATGTCCATATCCGTGTCATTTGCCGTCAGAAGAATGACGGGAACATCCGGCGTACCCTCTTTTATTTCCCGCAGCAGCTGTAGTCCGCTGCCATCCGGCAGATTGATGTCCAACAAAATCAAGGATGCTTTTCCGCAAAGCAGCTGTTCCCGCGCCGCTTTCAGGTCCCGGCAGGAAATAAGCTGCCGATTTTCCGCGTTCAGCGCCTTGCACAGCCCTTGGTTTAAGCCCGCATCATCTTCAACGATCAATAATTGTTCCATTTTTCAGTGCATTGGCGTTCTTAGCGGATGAAGTGGGTAGCAACCCGGGGCTCTTTTTCGGGCAGGCCGTAGGCTTCCTTCCCGAGAGCGATGCTCTTCATGAGAAATGCCATGTTTCTGGCCAGGGCGCGCATGGTCTGCTTGCCCTCCTCGTCCTGCTCGGCCTCGCCGGGCAGGCGGCCGTGGATGCTGTTCCAGTATTGGCTGGAGGCCAGCGGCATTCCGGAAATGGTAAAGTATTTGTTCAGCTCGTCAAAGGTGGCGGAGCAGCCGCCCCGGCGGGCGCAGACCACGCTGGCACCTACTTTCATGGTCAGATCGCACCGGCAGCTGTAGAACAGCCGGTCCAGGAAGGAAATCAGATTGCCATTGGCAGAGGCATAGTACACGGGGCTTGCCACGACCACACCATCTGCTTTCGCAAGCAGGGGGGCGGCTTCGTTGACGGCATCGTCAAAGACGCATTTGCCAAGCTCTGCGCATTTGTTGCAGGCAATGCAGCCGCGGACGGCCTTGGCGCCCACATTCAGCTCTGTGACCTCAATGCCCTCCTGGACAAAGACATTTTTCATTTCCCGCAGGGCGATGGCGGTATTGCCGTTTCCTCGGGGGCTTCCGTTGATCATCAATACATTCATAAAATATCCTCCCATTTTGATTCATGCTTACAGCAGCGGCGCTATGACCTTGGCCAGGTACCCGGTCAGCTTCACCAGGAAGGGCTCCTGCCGGAGGGTCTGCCAGGTGACTGGGCGGCAGGAGCCCATTGTATTCTGAAAATCCTGCCAGATGTCCTCCAGACAGTCCACGTCCTTCAGATAGGCGGCGCATTCAAAGTGGTGGTACAGACTTCTGTAGTCCAGATTGATGGTGCCTACCACGGCTTCCCGCCGGTCGCTGAGGAAGACCTTGGCGTGGACAAAGCCGGGGGTGTACTCATAGAGCTTCACACCGGCGGACAGCAGGGCCTTGTAGTGGGTCTTGGCCAGGGCGTAGGGGATTTTTTTGTCCGGGATGCCCGGAAGGATGATTCGCACGTCCACGCCCCGCTTGGCGGCGAATTTCAGGGCGGTTTCCATTTCTCCGTCCAGAATCAGGTAGGGCGTCATGATATAGACGTAGCTGTGGGCGCGGTTCAGAATGTCGATATAGACCATTTCGCCCAGCTTTTCCTTGTCCATGGGGCTGTCCGCATAGGGGATGACGTAGCCCTGTGCAGGGGCGGGCTCCGGAACGTCCAGCTGCTCCGGAAATTGGGGCAGTTTTTCGTCGATGTTCCACATCTGCAAAAACATGAGGCTGAAGCTCTCCACGGCGTCGCCCTTGAGCATGATTGCAGTGTCCTTCCAGTGGCCAAAGCGCTCTATATGGTTGATGTATTCGTCCGCCAGATTGACCCCGCCGGTGAAGGCGGTTTTGCCGTCGATTACCAGAATTTTCCTGTGGTCACGGTAGTTGTAGTGGGAGGAAACGATGGGGGAGATGGGGCTGAACATCTTGCAGCGGATGCCCAGGGCCTCCATTTTTTGCGGGTAGCCCTCCGGCAGAGTGGTGAGCTCACAGGTGCCGTCATACAGCAGCCGGACATCCACACCCTGCTGCACCTTTCGCTCCAGAATCTCCAGGACCTTGCCCCACATAAGGCCTTCCCGGAGAATAAAGTACTCCAGATAGACGGAATGCTCCGCTTTTTCCAGCTCTATGAGCATCTGCGCCCATTTGTCCTCCCCCTGGGGGAAATAGGTGACCTGGGTATTGGTGTAGACCGGGAAGCTGCCGCAGGAGCCAATGTAGCGGGCCAGGCCTGCCGCGCCCGGGTCTTCCTGCTGAAGCTGCTCCAGGGTATCCTCCCGGGAGTGAATCAGGTGGTGGGACAGCACCTCGCTTCTGGCTACCAGGGCCTGCAATGTTCTGCGGCCCCATTCGCTCTGCGTCCAGATGTACAGAGCGCAGCCGAATACGGGGAGCAAGCCAATCACGAGGAGCCATGTGATTTTTGCGCTGGCATCCATGGAGCTGTTCACCAGAATCAGCATGACCGCAACGGTAAACAGCGCGCTGCCGCCTAAGAACAATGGAATATTGTCTTCGAACCAGAAGTACAGGGAAAACAGGATCCCGGCTTGCAGCAGCAAAGAGACGAACAGCAGCGTTTTCCGATTGAAAACAGCCCGGATGAAGCTCTTTTTTCCTTTGTTCAAAAGCTGTCTGCCGGTTTGAGAGAGTTCTTTGGAATTCATGGACAGCCTCCTTTTTGCTTTATTTTCTCCATTATAATCCATTTACGAGGGTAAATCAATGAAAAAAGAGGAATGGATCGGGAAAATCAATTAAGATTTCTTTATTTTTGCATATGCGGTTTGCGTTTCCGGGCTGTCTATGCTATAATCTTTGGGAATGGTAAAAAAGACCCTGAAAGGAATAAGCTATGATTATTGGCATTTTTACGGATACCTTTTATCCGGAAATCAACGGCGTGGCTACCTCCTGCCTGAATCTATATCAGCAATTGCAGAAAATGGGACATACGGTCCATGTCTATGCACCCAAGTGCAAGGGGTGGGAGGAATTCCAGAGCGACACCCTGCATTACCTGGAATCGGCACAGTTTATCCTTCTGCGGGACAGAAATGTGGCGTTCCCCGGCATGGGGACCATCCGACAGGCTCTGGATATGCATTTTGATGTGGTGCATACCAACAGTGAGTTTGTCATGGGCTTTTTGGGCACCTATGTTGCCCGCCATACGGGCTGCGTTCGGGTGCATACCTATCACACGGTGTGGGAAGACTATACATACTATGTTACCCACGGTCACGGGGACAACACTGCCAAAAGCCTTGCCAAGCGCTATAGTGAGTGGTGGTGCGACCGGTTTGACAGGGTGATCGTACCCACGGCCAAAACGGAGAATCTGCTGCGGCAGTATGGGGTGGAAGCACCCATTGACATCATCCCCAGCGGCATGGATCTGGGGCGCTTCTCGCCGGAAAGGCACAGCGCAGAGGAAAAGGCGGCAACCCGGGCGGAATGCGGCATTCCGGAGGGAAAGCGGGTGCTGTTGAACATCGGGCGGCTGGCAAAGGAAAAGAATATCGAAAAGATCCTGCGGGTCTTTCCGGAGCTGCATGAGCACTGTCCGGACGTGCAGCTGGTCATCATTGGCGAAGGCCCGCTGCGGGCGGAATTGCAGGAGCAGGCATTGGCCCTGGGGATGGCGGACAGCATATCCATTGTGGGCTCCAAGCCCTGGGAGGAGATCGACCGGTACTATGCCATCGGCGATGTGTTCGTCAGTGCCTCCCATTCCGAGACCCAGGGCCTGACCTATATCGAAGCGGCGGCTTCCGGGTTGTGCGTCTGCGCGGTGGACGATCCCTGCCTTCTGGGCGTCTTCACAGACGGCGTCAGCGCGGTCCTGTCCGGGGACAGTGACGAGCAGCTGCTGGAGAGCCTGATGCTGTCCTTCAGCCCCATCGGAAATCGGATCCGCCGCAATGCGGTGGAGGCGGCCAGACCCTACAGCACGGAACAGTTCGCCCGGCGGGTCGAGCAGTGCTATGTGAACGCAATAGCACAGAAATCGGCGGTCCCTGCATTCGGGAATATCTGAACAATAAGGCAGGACGCAATGCGGCGTCCTGCCTGTATTTTGTGGGAAGGAAAAATAATACTGGAAATTCCCGCAGATCTATGTTATTATAAATTGAAATTTTCTGTGAAGGAGGCGGCAGGTGTGACTTGGCTGCAAAATTTTGTCTATAGTTTCTTGTCCGGTGCAGCAGAGGTACTGCCGATTTCTTCCCGAGCCCATGGCATTCTGCTGCTGAAAATATTTGGAGCCTCCGGCAATAGCGACCTGATGCTGCTGATGATGCATCTTGGCATTCTTCTGGCGCTGTACAAGATATGCCGCCCCCAGCTGACCCGCATCAACCGGGCCCTGGCTCTGGCGCGCATTCCCAAAAAGAAGCGAAGACGGCCCTTGGATACCAAGAGCCTCATGGACTTCCGCCTGCTCAGGACCATGGTTATTCCGGTGGTTCCGGCCTATTTTCTTTATAATCTTACGCAGAGCCTTGGCCAAAGCCTTCTGGCGGTTTCGCTGATGCTGCTGCTCAATGGAGCGATCCTCTATATTCCGCAGTTTTTGCCCACAGGAAATAAGGATTGCCGCACCATGAGCCGAGTGGAGGGCCTCCTGATGGGCCTGGGCGGTGCGGCCTCTGTGCTGCCGGGCATTTCCGGCATTGGGGCTATGGTGTCCATCGGGTCCGTATGCGGTGTGGACAGAAAGTATGCCCTGGAAAATGCCATGGCCGTGGGAATCGTTATAGAGGCCTGTACGGTGGTCTGCGACGGTGCCCGGGTGATCGCCGGGGGCTTTGAGGGCGTGACCTTCAGCCTGGTGCTGACCTATCTGTGCGCAGGCTTTGCCAGCTTCCTGGGCGCCCTTGGGGGTGTGAAGCTGCTGCGGCGCATTGTGGCGGAGCATAGCTTTTCTGTATTTGCATTCTATTGCTGGGGCCTTGCCCTGTTTGCATTCTTCCTGAATCTGGTAGCATGAGAGCCAGACTTCCCGGTCAGGGAAGTTCTGGCTTTCGCATACGGTTCAGTTTTTATGGTTTGGAGGATATTCATGGCACAAAAGAAGCCAACGCAGGCGGAAATCAAGGCCGCCGGTGCACAAAAGAAGACGCCCGCCGGGTCATCCGGCAGCAAATCTACCCCACCCAAAAAGAAAAATCCCGAAAAGGTGAAAAAGAGTAACCAGGATTTTGCAGGGGGTCTGTCGCCTAATGTTCTGGCGGCGGTTCTCTGCGCCTGCCTGTTTGTGCTGTTCCTGGTCATCGCCATTAATCCGGATGGGGCCCTGCTGAAGGTGCTGAAATCCGTGATCCTGGGCCTGCTGGGCCAGGTGGGCTTTTATTTCGCCATACCCGCTCTGGCGGCGATTTTCGTGATTCAGACCTTCGGCAGGAAGCAGAAGCCGGTTATGCGCAGTGTGTGCGTGATTTGCTTTGTATTCTTCTGCGGCAGCATCTACCATCTGGCCGTGCAGACCCAGGGCATGGCAGAGGGAATCGGTGTCGTTGCGGACCTCTATACCGGCGGCGCTGCCGGGACCACCGGCGGCGTGCTCTGCGGCGGTCTGGCAATGCTGGTCCGTTGGGCTTGCGGCAATGTGATTTCTTATCTGCTCTTCGGCCTGGGCGCTTTGCTGACCCTGCTGGGCTCTGTGCAGATCACCATCCCCAGCCTTATCAAGGCCATTGCTGAGCGGCCCAGAGAAGAGGACTGGGAGAAGGAAGAGGCAGACTATGTGGAGCCTGCTGCCGCCGTTGTGAACCATATTGCCACGAAGCGGATCGAGAAGAAGCAGGCCAAGAGTAAGCCCGTGCAGATGACCATCGATGAGCTGGAGCCTCAGCCCCAGCCGGTACAGAAGAAGCGTCCCGCCCCGGCGGCTGCACCTGCCGCCCCTGCCCAGGCAGAGCCGCCCCAGGAGCGCCGCAGTGCCCCTTCCGGAACACCTGCCCGGGCTGCGGACGTGATGAACACCATCGACCTGGATATTGATACCCCCATATATGGTGCGCCTGCCCAGCCGGTTATCCGAGGCATTCCCGTGGAGAAGACCCCGGAAGAGCCGGAGAAGAGGAAAAAGCAGGAGCCCAAACGGGAGCCGGAGCAGCCCCCGATTCCGGAGAAGATGCCAAAGCTTGTGAAGCCGGAGCGGCCTGCCAAGCCCATTGTCCCTCCGGAGAATACCGGAGAGAAGCCCGGCAAGGTGACCACCAAGGAGGCGGCGGAGTCTGCCAAGCAGGTCGCCGCCGAGATTGCCCAGGGCAGCGCCGCCGAACAGACGGCCTACCGGTTCCCGCCCATTGAACTGCTGCGCCGTCCCGCCGGAACCAGTGCCGACGGCACCGAGGAAATGCGGGAGAACTCCCGGCGGCTCAACGAGACCCTGGCTTCCTTCCACATCGATGCCCATATTATCAATGTGACCCGTGGCCCCAGCGTTACCCGGTATGAAGTGGAGCTGGACAAGGGCGTCCGGCTGAGCAAGCTCACCGGCTGCGCCGATGACATCGCCCTGAGCCTTGGCGCTTCCGGTGTGCGAATTGCCGCCGTGCCCGGGAAAATCTCCATTGTGGGCATTGAGGTGCCCAACCGGACGGTGACCACCGTGTCCCTGCGGGAGGTCATCGATTCCCCGGCCTTTGCCCAGGCCAAGGGCAAGTCCTCCTTCTCCGTGGGCAAGGATATTGCAGGCAACTGTATCGTGGGCAACATCGCGAAGATGCCCCATATGCTCATCGCCGGTACCACCGGTTCCGGTAAATCCGTGTGTATGAACTCCATCATCATCAGCCTGCTCTATAAGGCCGGCCCCGAGGATGTGAAGCTCATTATGGTAGACCCCAAAATGGTGGAGCTGGGCATTTATAACGGCATTCCCCAGCTGCTGATCCCCGTGGTCACAGATCCCAAGAAGGCCGCAGGTTCCCTCCAGTGGGCCGTGACGGAAATGCTGCGCCGCTACAAGCTCATGTCCGATGCCGGTGTCCGGGACCTGGAATCCTACAACAGCATTGTTGCCAATGAGGAGGGCGGTCAGAAGCTGCCCCAGATCATTGTCATCATCGATGAGCTGGCGGACTTGATGCTGGTAGCCGCCAAGGAGGTGGAGGATTCCATCTGCCGCATTGCCCAGATGGGCCGTGCTTCCGGAATGCACCTGATCATTGCCACCCAGCGTCCCTCCGCAGACGTGATCACCGGCCTGATGAAGGCCAATATTCCCTCCAGAATTGCCTTCTCCGTGGCCTCCGCCATGGAATCCCGGATCATTCTGGACACCCAGGGCGCGGAGAAGCTGGTTGGCAAGGGCGATATGCTCTATGCCCCCATCGGCTGCGGCAAGCCGCTGCGTGTCCAGGGCTGTTTCGTCACGGACAGCGAGGTGGAGGCGGTTGCCAGCTTCGTGAAGGACAATTATACGGCTGACTACAACCAGCAGGTTCTGGAGGAAATCGAGAAGAAGGCCCAGCAGACCGGAAAGAGCGGCAAGGGCGCTGCCGCCGACCCGGAACCCAACGACGCCGAGCTGGAGGGAGATGAAATGCTCCCCGCCGCCGTGGAGGTCATACTGGAAACCGGACAGGCCTCTGTTTCCATGCTCCAGCGCAGGTTAAAGCTGGGCTATGCCAGAGCTGCCAGAATCGTGGACGAGATGGAGGAAAAGGGCATTGTAGGCCCCTTCCAGGGCTCCAAGCCCCGGGATATCCTCATCACCAAGGAGCAGTGGGCCGCCCGGAACGGCGACACGCCGGAGGACGAACCCATGTCGGAAAACTAGGGAAGCTCTGGTGAAATCGGCAAGAGCGGAAGGCAAAAAATCGGCGGCAATTTTGCCGCCGATTTTTTGTATGGAATCCATTACTTGAGAATCCCGCTGATGTCTGTGTTTTCCAGGGTGAATGTGATCTTGTCGCCGTCATGGGTCAGGGTAAAACTGCCGGTGCCGGAGGTCAGGAGATCGGAGAGGGTGAATGCGGACTGGGCCCCGTTGGTGACGAACCGGATCCCCGTAATGCCCTGGGCCTCCAATTGGCTTAGGCTCCCGGTGGTGCCACGGAGGGAGGCGGTGTCTGCCTGGACGGTGACGGTGAGTACGCCGTCCTTTTGCTGGGCCTGGTAGGGGATACTCTGGCCCTGAGAGTCGGAGACCCAGTAGGCCGCCGCCTTGCTCTCCGGCACCGTCTCGGCGGTCACCTCACCAGCGTTCCAGGAATGATCGCCCTTTTGGCCTTCGATGGTTCTGTCAGGTGTGTCCGTATTGATATTCTTACCGGGCTCGTATATCTGGATGAATCCGCCAACTTTCAAATCAGAGGTATTGGGGGAGACCTCATTTCCATCCGTCGTAGGGGTGCCGCCGTTGCCGATAGCGGCACCTTTGTGCCAGTCTCTACCTGTCGTGCCGCCCTGTACCTTCACCTGCGCGTCACCGGAAATCGTGACATCGCTGCCGGTACCGCTAATTCCGCCGCCGATACCGGCACCGCCGGCGTCGCCCTGGGCCGTAACCTCGCCGCCCTCGATGGTAATGCCCTTGCCGCTGCCTTCGTAGCCGCCGCCGATACCGGCACCAGCACCGGCACCAGTGGCGGTTACCTTGCCGTCGGAGATGGTAATGTTACTGCCGCTGCCTCCTTGACCGCCGCCGATACCGGCACCGCCGACGCCGCCCTGGGCCGTAACCTCGCCGCCGGATACGGTAATGCCGCTGCCGCTGCCGATACTGCCGCCGCCGATACCTGCACCGCCGCCGACGCTGCTGGCTTCTACCTTGCCGCCCTCGATGGCAATGTTACTGCCGCTGCCGCCGAATCCGCCGCCGATACCTGCCCCATGGGTGCCGCCGATGGCTTTTACCTTGCCGCCCTCGATGGCAATGTTACTGCCGCTGCCTTCGTAGCCACCGCCGATACCTGCACCGTAGTTGCCGCCGGTGGCCGTGAGGCTGCCATCCTTATCTTCGTCCGTAATGGTCAGGGTGCCGTTGTCCTTCTTTTCCACACCGGCGTGGGTATTGCCACTTTGAACCGTATTGGTTCCGTTCAGCTCGATGTTTACGTTTCCTTCGCCAGAGGTCGTGATGGCAGCCCCACCTGTTGTCCCGGTGTCAATGTTGACATTCTCCAGGGTCACGTTGGCGGTGGCGTTTTTCTCCGCTGTGATGGTGACGGTGTTGTTTGTCTTCCCGCTGCTGGTGATGACGGGATCAGGGTCATCTTTTGTTTCGCCATTCACCTGGGAAACGGTCTGGCTCGTTTCCGTAGCGGTGACAGTAATATCACCCTTTCCCAAATCCCAGGTTTCCGCCAGGACGAAGCTGGGGATAAAGGCCCCCAGCAGCACCAGGGACAGCAATCGGGTCATGATCTTTTTCATAGTCGATTCCTCCTTAGGCCCGAAATGACATATTCGTGATTCAGCTGGTTATTTGAGAATTCCGCTGATGTCCTTTTCCGCCAGGGTGAAGGTCACCGTCTCGCCGTCATGGGTCAGGGTAAAACTGCCGGTGCCGGAGGTCAGAAGGTCAGAGAGGGTAAAGTCCGACTGGGCACGGTTGGTGACGAACCGGATCTCCGTAATGCCCTGGGCCTCCAATTGGCGAAGGCTCCCAGTGGTGCCACGGAGGGAGGCGGTGTCTGCCTGGACGGTGACGGTCAGAACGCCGTCCTTGACCTGGGACTGGTAGGGAAGGGCCTGTCCGTCAGCGCCGGAGACCCAATAGGCCTTCTGCCGGGCTTCCGCAGCCGTCTCGACGGTATTGCCGGTGAGCTTGCTGCCCGCTTTGGTCCGGGTGTCGGTTGCGTCGCAGCGTTCACACTTGGCGGTCTCCGTGCCGTCCTGGGTGCAGGTGGCATTATTGTCGTAAATGTAAGTTTTGAAATCATGATTCAGCTTCGGGATAGGTACCGTTTTCTTGCCGTGGTCGGGATTTTTACAGGTGTAGGTCATTACCCCTTCGGTGGTACAGGTGGGCTGGGTCGTTACCGTACCTTTATCCCAGCTGTGTTCGCCGGTTGTACCGATGGTCGAATGATTGGGTGTGGCTGTATTGATATTGTCGCCGGGCTTGTATGTATGGATGAATCCGTCTACGGTTAGCTTGGAAGACTCAAAAGTTAGTTCAGCACCCTCTTGAGAAGGAGTGCCGCCGTTTCCGATAGCGGCTCCCTCTTTATAAATCCAATTCGCGCCGCCCTGGGCCTTCACCTGTGCGTCACCGGAAATCTCGACATCGCTACCGGTGCCGCCGTAGCCGCCGCCGATGCCCGCACCGCAACCGCCGCCCTGGGCTGTGACCTGGCCGCCATCGATTTTGATCGCGCTGCCGTTTCCATCGCCGCCACCGCCGATGCCCGCACCGAGTGTGCCACCTTTGGCTGCAACTTCGCCGCCGGAGACGATAATGCGGTTGCCGCCTTTACCGCCGCCGCCGCCGATGCCCGCACCAGACCATCCTCCTTGGGCCTTTACATTGCCGCCCACGATTTTGATCTCGCTACCGGTGCCGCCGTTTCCGCCACCGATGCCAGCGCCATAATTGTTGCCGGTAGCCTCTACTTTACCGTTTTTAATGGTGATTTGGCTGCCGTTTCCACCGGCACCGCCGCCAATGCCCGCACCGCTATTCGAAATGGCACCGCTAATGTCACGGACACCGTTGCCTGTAGCCGTGACCTCGCCGCCGGAGACGGTAATGCCGGTGCCGTTGCCGCCGTTGCCGCCGCCGATACCGGCTCCTTGCTCACCGCCGTTGGCGGTTACCTCGCCGCCGGAGATTTCAATGTTGCTGCCGTTACCGCGTTTGTTGGAGGGGTCATATCTGTTGCCGCCGCCAATACCGGCAGCGTTTTTGCCGCCGTTGGCCGTGACCTTGCCGTCCTCAATTTTGATTTCGTTGCCGCTGCCGCGTTGGCCGCCGCCGATACCGGCACCGTTCTCGCCGCCTTGGGCCTCTACAATGCCGCCAGAGACGGTAATATGCTCACCGAAACCTCCATCGCCGCCGCCGCCGATGCCTGCACCGTTATTGCCGCCGGTGGCTTGAACCGTGCCCTTGGAGACTTCAATATTATTGGCGGAACTGTTGTATCCGCCGCCGATACCGGCACCGTTTTCGCCGCCTTGGGCCGTTACATCGCCGCCCTCGATTTTGATGTTGGTGGCGCTGTCACCGCCGGCATTATACCCGCTGCCGATACCGGCACCACCGTCTTTGCCGCCGGTGGCCGTTACATTGCCGCCGGAGACGGTAATGTCGCTGCCTGCTCCCGCGAAGCCACCGCCGATACCGGCAGCGCCATCGCCGCCGGTGGCTGTAACCGTGCCGTCTTTGATGGTTATATGTTCGCCTTTGCCAATGTTACTCACGGTATTGTCATTGTTTCCTCCGCCGATACCGGCGCCGCTGATGCCGCCGGTGGCTTCAACCGTGCCGCCCTCAATGGTAATGTGGCTGCCGTTGCCGTCTTCTCCGCCGCCGATACCGGCAGCCCATCTGCCGCCCTTGGCCGTAACCTCGCCGCCGGAGATGGTAATGTGGCTGCCGCTGCCGTCGTTGCCGCCGCCGATACCGGCACCCCTGTCGCCGCCGGTGGCCGTGAGGCTGCCTTTATTATTTTTTTCGTCCTTAATGGTCAGGGTGCCGGTGCTGTTCTTTTCCACACCGGCGTGGTTCGTGCCGCTTTGAACCGTGTTGGTTCCGTCCAGCTCGATGTTTACGTTGCCTTGGCCGGATGTAGTGATGGCCGCCTTTCCCGTGGCGCTGGTGTCAATGTTGACATTCTCCAGCGTCACGTTGGCGGTGGCGTTTTCCGCCGCATTGATGGTGACGGTGTTGTTCGTAGAATTTCCGTTGCTGGTGATGACGGGATTATTGTCTACTGTTGGGGTACTTCCCGCCTGGGAAACGGTCTGCTCCGTACCCGGAACAGCATTGACAATAATATTGCCGTTGTTCAGATCCCACTCTTGCGCCAGAACAAAGCTGGGGATAAAGGCCCCCAGCAGCACCAGGGACAGCAACCGTGTCGTTATTCTTTTCATAAATATCATAAATATTCCTCCTTATGCCGGAAGGTGAGCTTGTCTTGTACACTATAAATATAACAAAGAAAAGCCCGGGATTGCAAGGCTTTTTTCAATTTTGGAAGTCCTTACAAAATGGGGAGAATACTTTTGTTCAATTCTTAGAAAGTGTCAGATTCAGCTTCTTTTTGATACAATAATCTATGATAGTTCTCTCATAACTTTAAATTTTAGGGCGGCGGGGCGGCGGGAAACATTACGGGAACAATGGGCGCAGAGGGATTGCGCATGCAGCGGCGGCAATCTGCCGCCATTGGCCGCAAGGCCATTCGTGGTACATTTGAATTTGTAACAACCAACGCAAAAACGTATGTCATTCCGACCGCAGCGATAGCGGAGCGGAGGAATCCACCACGTTGGGTTGTGCTGCAACGCTTACGCAGACTGGGCAGAAATCCTCATTGCATAATAGTATAAATTGTGGTATACTGTATAAGAGTTTACACCCGGAGGCGTTTATGACTGAATTAACTGATTTTCAGCGGAAAACCGAAGAAATTTATCCCGGAATCTCCCTGCGCTTTTGGGAGCCCCTGGAAAAGCATACCTCCTTCCGCATTGGCGGCCCGGCAGAGGTGATGGCATTCCCAAAAAATTCCGGGGAATTGGGGCAGCTTTTGAATAAGTCCGTTTTATTGGACTGCAAACCGGTTATTCTGGGTGCAGGAACCAACGTATTGGCCCCGGATGAGGGGCTGCGGGGGCTGGTGATCTGCCTGAAGGACTGCCTGGACGGGCTTGTCCGGGTGGACGAAACCCATATCCGGGCCATGGCCGGAGTCACCATGACGCGGCTTGCCATGTTTGCAGCCCGGGAAGGCCTAAGCGGGCTGGAATTTGCCCATGGCATTCCCGGCTCCGTCGGCGGCGGCGTGTATATGAACGCCGGGGCCTATGGCGGGGAGATGGGCCGCGTCTGCGAGAGCGCAGAGCTCATGACCGCGGCGGGAGAAATCTACACCCTGCAGGGCAGCCAAATGGATTTTTCCTACCGACACAGCTGCCTGGAGAATTCGGGCGACATTGTGCTCACCGCCCTGTTTGCCCTGACTCCCGATGATCCGGAGGCCATCAAGGGCCGCATGAAGGAGCTGCAGGCCAAGCGCTCTGCATCCCAGCCCCTGAATTATCCCAGCGCGGGTTCGGCCTTCAAGCGCCCGAAGCAGGGCTATGCTGCCGCGCTGATCGATCAGGCGGGGCTGCGGGGCTACCGCGTGGGCAACGCCGCCATTTCCGAAAAGCACACAGGCTTTGCCGTGAATCTGGGCGGGGCCACTGCCGCAGAGGTTCGGCAGCTGCTGGAAGACGTGGCCAATATTGTTGAAGAGAAATCCGGCATTCGTCTGGAGCCGGAAATTCGCATCTGGTAAAAGAGAAAGAGGGAACGCCATGCAATCCTTTTCCGCTTCCGCCAAGGCGGAGATATGCCGGGAGTACCCCCAGGACGGCTGCTGTGCCCTGGCGGAGTGCTTCGGCATTCTGCTGTTCTGCAACTGCTTTCAGGACAGCCTGATTAAAATTATTACGGAAAGCCAGGACTTTGCCAAGCTTCTGCCGAAGCTTTTCCGCAAGGCCTTCGGCGTGAGCTTTGATACCCTCCCGGGGGAGGAAACCAAGGGAAAGCTGGTGTTTCAGATCACAGATCGGCAGAAGATTGCCGCCATTATGGAATCCTTCGGCTTTGCACCCAAGGATACACTGGCCCTGCACATCAACCTGCCGGTGGTGGAGGAGGACTGCTGCAAGGCGGCCTTTCTGCGGGGGGCATTCCTGACCGGGGGCAGCGTCACCAGCCCCAGCAAGGCCTACCACCTGGAATTTACAACGACTCACTTGAGCGTTGCCCGGGAGTGCGAGGCCCTGATTCATGAGACCGTGGGTTTTCCTGCCAAGGCGGCTGCCCGGGGCGGGGCCCAGGTGCTCTATCTCAAGCACAGCGACCTTATTTCCGATTTCCTTACCTTCCTGGGTGCGCCTGTGGCGGCCATGGGCATTATGGAGGCAAAGCTGGAAAAAGAGCTGAACAACAAGGTAAACCGCTGCTGCAACTGTGACGATGCCAATACCTCCAAGGTGGTGGAGGCAGCCCAGGAGCAGCTGGGGGCGATCCGCGTTCTGCGGGACCGAGGCCTGCTGGAAAAGCTGCCCCAGAAGATTGCTCAGGCGGCCCAGGCCCGGGAGAATAACCCGGAAGCCTCTCTTTCAGAGCTGGCGGCCATGATGGAGCCGCCCATTACCAAGCCAGCCATGAACCACCGGCTACAGCGCATTGTCTCCATGGCAAAGGAGGTCACGCAATGAGCTTTGTACATCTGCACGTCCACAGCGAGTACAGTTTGCTGGACGGGGCCTGCCGCATTGACGGCATGATGGACCGGGTGAAGGAGCTGGGCCAGACGGCCGTGGCCATTACGGATCACGGCGTTATGTACGGCTGCATTGATTTCTACAAGGCGGCCAAGGCCGCAGGTATTAAGCCCATTATCGGCTGCGAGGTCTATATGGCCCGCAGAAAAATGACGGACCGGGTTCACGGATTGGACAATGACCCCTACCACCTGGTTCTGCTGTGCGAGAATCAGAAGGGCTATGAGAACCTGTGCTATCTGGTGTCTGAGGCCTTCCTGCACGGCTTCTACGGAAAGCCCCGGGTGGACCTGGAGCTGCTGGAGGGGCACCATGAAGGGCTCATCGCCCTGTCCGCCTGTCTGGCCGGTGCCATCCCCCAGGCGCTTATGAATGAAAACTATGACGAGGCCAAGCGCATGGCCCTGGAGCTCTCCCGTATTTTTGGCCCGGAGCATTTTTATTTGGAAATGCAGGACCATGGCATTGACAAGCAGCGCCCCGTGAACCAGGGCCTGCAGCGGCTGGCGCGGGAAACGGGGCTGCCGCTGGTGGTCACCAACGATGCCCACTATCTGCGCCGGGAGGATGCGGATATGCAGGATGTGCTGCTGTGCATCCAGACCGGCAAGACGGTGGACGATCTGAACCGGATGCGCTTTGAAACCCAGGAATTCTATTTGAAAAGCGAGCAGGAGCTTCGCCAGCTGTTCCCGGGCTGCGACGAGGCCTTTGACAATACGGTGAAGATTGCCCAGATGTGCAATGTGGACTTTACGTTCCATGAGTACCATCTGCCGGCCTATCCGGTGCCGGAGGGCTACACCAACGAGGGGTATTTCCGGATGCTCTGCGAGAAGGGCTTTCAGGAGCGCTACCCGGATGCTCCCCAGGAATACCGGGAGCGCATGGAGTATGAGATCAATGTCATCAGCTCCATGGGCTATGTGAATTACTATCTGATCGTCTGGGATTTCATCCACTATGCCAAAAGCGTGGGCATTCCCGTCGGCCCGGGCCGTGGCTCCGGCGCGGGCTCCATTGTGGCCTACTGCATCCATATTACGGAAGTAGACCCCATGAAATACGGTCTGATCTTCGAGCGCTTCCTGAACCCCGAGCGGGTGAGTATGCCCGATTTCGATACGGATTTCTGCCAGGAGCGCCGGGGCGAGGTCATTGACTATGTCTACAGAAAGTACGGCGCGGACAGGGTGGCCCAGATCGTTACCTTCGGTACCATGGCCGCCCGGGGCGCCATCCGTGACGTGGGCCGGGCACTGAATTTCACCTTTGCCGAAACCGATGTGGTGGCAAAGCTGGTCCCTGCCGGTCCCCATGTGACGCTGAAGGATGCCCTTCAGGAATCCCCCCGCTTCAAGGAGCTTTATGAGGGGGACGAGCGGGTCAAAAAGCTGATCGATACGGCCATGCGCCTGGAGGGAATGCCCCGGAACTCCTCCACCCATGCTGCGGGCGTTGTCATTACGGCAAACCCCGTATGCAGTTATGTGCCCCTGTCCCGGAATGATGATACCATTGTCACCCAGTACACCATGACCACCATTGAGGAGCTGGGCCTGCTCAAAATGGACTTCCTGGGCCTGCGAAACCTGACGGTGATCCAGGATGCGGAAAAGCAGATTCAGAGGCTGGAGCCCGGCTTCTCCATAGCATCCATTCCGGACAACGACCCGGAGACGTTCCAAATGCTCTCGGACGGAAAAACCTCCGGCGTGTTCCAGATGGAGTCTGCCGGTATGACCGGCGTGTGCATCAGCATGCACCCCAGTTCCATTGAAGACATCACAGCTATTGTGGCCCTTTACCGTCCCGGTCCCATGGATTCCATTCCCAGATTTGTTGCCAACAAGCTGAATCCTGCCCAGGTGACCTATAAAACGTCCCTGCTGGAGCCTATTCTGCGGGTGACCTACGGCTGCATCGTCTACCAGGAGCAGGTTATTGAGATTTTCCGCAGCCTGGGCGGCTACACCATGGGCCAGGCGGATAACATCCGGCGGGCCATTTCCAAGAAGAAGTTGAAGGTTATCGAGGCGGAGCGGAAGGTTTTCGTCTATGGCGATGCATCCCAGGGAATCTCCGGTGCCATTGCCAAGGGGGTCAGCGAAAGTGCGGCCCAGTCGATTTACGATGAAATCGTGGATTTTGCCAACTATGCTTTTAACAAATCCCATGCCGTGTGCTATGCAGTGGTTTCCTATCAGACGGCCTATTTGAAGTGCCACTATCCCAGGCAGTATATGGCGGCGCTGATGACCTCTGTGCTGGATTCGTCCGTCAAAATCTCCGCCTATATTGCCGAGTGCCGGGAGCTGGGCATTGCCCTGCTTCCGCCGGATATCAACCACTCCGAGGACCATTTCTCCGTAGAGGAGGGGGGCATTCGTTTCGGCCTTGGGGCTGTGAAAAACATCGGCAGAGGGCTCATCCGCAGCATGGCTGCCAAGCGCCGGGAGGGCGGTCCCTTCCGTTCGCTGCAGGACTTCCTGGAGCGCATGGACGATGGGGAGCTGAACAAGCGGGCGGTGGAGAATCTGATCCGCTGCGGGGCAATGGACGGCCTGGGCTGCCACAGAAGCGAGCTCATCGGCGTATACGATGCCATGATGGACTCCATCTCCTCCAGCCGGAAAAAGAACCTGGAGGGTCAGCTGGGCCTGTTTTCCATGCTGGAAAACGACAGCGCCGCAAAGATGGACATCCCGAAGCGGGCGGAATTCGACAAAGCCGAACTTATGGCCATGGAGAAGGAGACCACCGGCATCTATCTTTCCGGACATCCCATGGATGATTACCGAAAGCTGCTGAAAAACACCCATGTGATCCCCATTGGCGAGCTGATGGATGAGGAAAATCACTACGAGGACAATCAGATGGTCTCTGTGGCAGGTATTGTCCAGACCGTGAAGACCAAAAGCACCCGGAACAATTCCGTCATGGCCTATGTGACCATGGAGGATGATACGGCTGCCATTGAAATGCTTGCCTTTTCCAGTGTTCTGAGCCAGTATGGGGAGTTGCTGAAAGAAAATGCGGCGGTGGTCATCACCGGCAGGCTGTCCCTGCGGGATGACAAGGAGCCCCAGATCCTGATCAACCGGGTCCGCCGCATTTCGGATTACGCAGCCCAGCCGGAAAGGCCGGAAGTGCCGCGCCAGGCACCCCAGGAGCCTCCCAAAAACAGGACGCTCTATCTGCGGCTTCCCGGAGAGGAGGGAAAGCTCTATCCCAAGATCCGGGCCATTCTCAATATGTTCCCGGGCACGGAAAAGGCCGTACTGTTCTTCGAGGATACCCGGGCCCGCCGGGGTACGCAGTGTTCATTGCGGGAAAACATGCTTGCGGAGCTGAAAAACGTTCTGGGCGAGGCGAACGTTGTTGTGAAGTGACCGCGTTTTTTCAAAGGGCAGACTTTTGCCTGCCGGTTACAAAGTTCTTTCCATTTTGAAAATTTGTGTTATAATGAATGTATATGCGAAAAGAAAATCGCAGAGGGGAGCTGATGCCTTGAAAAGAAGAATGTTGTTTTTGAGTCTTATCCTGGCGGCGTCGCTGCTTACCGGCTGCGGATATCGGACCGTGGAGCAGATGTATGCCATTCCCCGCAGGACCGAGGAGTATACTCTGCTGCAAAAGACCATTGAGCAGGCCATGGAAGGGCTGGAGTTTGCATCGCCCACCTACGGGGATAACCAGCAGGTGGTGCAAAGCGCTGACCTGGACGGGGACGAAAAACAGGAATATATCGTTTTCGCCCGGGGCAATTCCGAGAAGCCCCTGAAAATCCTGGTCTTTCACGAGGCGGAGAACGGCGCTTACTTCCTTATGGAGATGCTCCAGATGAATGGCGCAGCCTTCGAGCAGGTGGACTATGTGGATATGGACGGAAAACCCGGCAGCGAGCTGGTGGTAGGCCGCCGCCTGAGCGACCAGATGATGCGGGTTGCCGCTGTTTTCTCCTTTGCCGATGGGCAGAGCGAGCAGCTGATCAATACCATCTATGCCAAGTTCTTCACTGCGGATATGGATGCCAACGGCAGCGCGGACCTGCTGGTGCTGCGGGAAGGGGAGACCGATGTGTCCTATGGCAGCGCCGTGCTCTATACCTATGAAAACGGCAGCATTCTCCGCTCCAAGGAGATCCGGCTGTCTCAGCGAATCGAAAAAATGATGCGCGCGAAGGTCAGCCGCCTGCAAAGCGGGGAGACGGCCCTGTATCTCTCCAGCTCCATGAACGACAGCGCCATTGTCACCGATGTGCTGATGGTGAAGGACGGAGACCTGGTGAACCTCAACAATGGCAGCAAGCTTGCCTATAGCGTTCAGACACTGCGCAACTATTACCTATTTATGGACGATATCGATGACGACGGCGTTATGGAGCTGCCCAGTCTTATGGACCTGCGGCTGGGACCCAACCAGTCCGGCGAAAAGCGGCAGCAGCTGGTCTACTGGTATGCCATCGATTCCGATGGCTATGAGATCAAAAAAATGTTCACCTTCCATAATGTAGACGGCGGCTGGTATCTGCGGCTGGACCTGGATGCCATGGCCGCAGAGCGCATGGCCGTGGAAAAAAACGGCAGCAGCTACACCTTCTACATATGGGACGAACAGAATGAGAGTGCCGCGCCGCTGTTTACGGTGTATTCCTTTACGGGAAAGGACCGGGAGCAGCTGGCGACAGACAGCAACCGTTTCCCGCTGTATAGAGGCGAAAATGTTGTATACGCCGGAAAATTGGAGGTCGGCTCCGGAATCTATGGCATCACCCAGGAGAGCCTGACAAAGGACTTCTGCCTGATCGGTGTAGACTGGAAACAGGAAGGATAAAGATATGAAAAAGGTACTGATTTTGGAAGACGAAGTGAATATCCGCTCCTTCGTCGTGATCAATCTCCGGCGGGCCGGCTACGATGTTATCGAGGCGGGAACCGGCCAGGAGGCCCTGGACAGGCTCAACGAAAATCCGGATATCGGTGTGTCGATTCTGGACATTATGCTGCCGGATATCGATGGCTTTGAGGTCTGCCGCCGTATCCGGGCCACCAACAAGCAGATGGGTATCATTATGCTCACCGCCCGAACCCAGGAGATGGATAAGGTGACGGGCCTGATGACTGGGGCGGATGACTATGTGACCAAGCCCTTCTCTCCTGCGGAGCTCACCGCCCGAATTGACGCCCTCTACCGCCGCATCGGCGGAGACAGCGCAGCCAGCCCGGAGCTGCTGAGCCAGGGGCCCTTCGTTATGAATACGCGGAACCACACTCTGGAAAAGAATGGGGAGCGCATCCGCCTGACCCAGGTGGAGTATGCAATATTGAAGCTCTTTATGCAGAATCCGGGCAGGGCTCTTTCCCGGGAGGACATTCTGTCCGCCGTCTGGGGCAAGGACTACGAGGGCGAATTGAAGATCGTAGACGTGAACATCCGCCGTCTGCGCATCAAGATCGAGGATGATACGGCCAATCCCACCTATATCACAACGGTCTGGGGTCTGGGCTATAAGTGGGGCGCGTAAGGCTCCATGAAACTGGAATTCAAGAAAATCGGCAATCTGCATAAGCGTTGGCTGACCAATATTACCCTGGTCATTGTGGCTGTTGGGGTTGTCTGTGTGGCGGCCATTACGGCCTCCTATGCAGCTTATTGCTATAAAAATATGGATGCGGACCTGCAAAACCGGGCCCGCACCACCACAGACTATTTCAAAGAGGCAATTGGCCAGGATTACGACACCTTCTACCAGTCCTGCATTACCTATGCCGAGACCTTTGACCAGGCGGATGCCCTGGAATTGCAGTTCATTGACCAGTATGGGAAGATCGTTGCTTCCTCCTATGGTACGTGGGCAGCCACATCCCCCAGGACGCCCGAGGTCCAGGAGGCCATCTCCACCCGGACCATCCAGCCCTTTGTGGGCAGGGATCCGGATACCGGCGAGCGGATCATGGCGGTGAGCAGCCCCATGATCTACAGCAATGGCCAGGTCATTGGTGTCCTGCGCTACGTGACCTCCACCGCGATCATGGATCGGGAGATCGTCAGCATTGCCTTTATCAGCATCACCGTTCTGGTGGCGGCTCTGGTGATCATTCTGCTGTTCAGCAGCTTCTTTATCCGCTCTGTCATGCTTCCCGTGGAGCAGATCACGGAAAAGGCAAAGCGCATTGCCAACGGCAGCTACGGTGCCCAGATCAAAACAAAATACAATGATGAAATTGCCGATTTGGCGGAGACCATCAATGAGATGTCCGTTAAGATCAGCCAGAATGAGAAGATGCAGGCGGAGTTTATTTCCCAGCTCTCCCATGAGCTGCGCACCCCCCTGACCGTCATCAACGGCTGGAGCGAAACCCTGCTGGCAGACGAAAGCCTGGATGCCGATACGGCCCAGGGCCTGAAAATTATCTCCTCGGAAGCCAAGCGGCTGACGGAAATGGTCATGGAGCTGCTGGACTTCACCCGGCTGCAGGATGGCCGCATGACCCTGAACGTGGAGCAGACGGATATCCGCAGCGAGTTTGAGGATACCATCTTCATGTATGGCAGCCGCCTGGCCCAGGACGGCATTACCCTGGAATATCTGGAAAATGACGAGGATATCCCGGAAATTCCCTGTGACCCCAAGCGGCTGCGCCAGGTGTTCCTGAACATCCTGGACAATGCCGCCAAGCACGGCAAGGACGGCAAAAAAATCGAAGCCAGCATCGCCTATGAAAACGATCAGGTGGTGGTCCGCATCCGTGACCACGGCCCGGGTATCCCCGAGGACGAGCTGCCGCTGGTGAAGAAGAAGTTTTACAAGGGCAGCTCCAAGGCCAGAGGCACCGGCATTGGCCTGGCGGTCTGCGATGAGATCGTAGGTCTCCATGGCGGTACGCTTACCCTCGAAAATGCCGAGGGCGGCGGTACTCTGGTTACCATCGCGCTTCCTGCGACCCAGGAGTAAACGGAAAGGACAGCTCATGAAAGAAAACCAAGAACCAAAAGAACAATTCAAAACCTCCATCGGCGGCCAGGCCCTGATTGAGGGAATCCTGATGCGGGGGCCGGAGAAGGATGCCATTGTGGTCCGTGGGGCAGACGGGCTCACCGTTGAGGTGTCAGACCGGAAGCTGAACCCCAAGGGCTCCTGGAAAAACCTCCCCTTTATCCGGGGCATTTTCAATTTCTTCGATGCTCAGGTGGTTGGCGTCAAGGCGCTGATGCGCTCCGCGGACCTGGCTCCTGAGGAGATGCAGGAGGAGCCCGGAAAGTTCGACCTGTGGCTGGAAAAAAAGCTGGGCAGCGAGCGCTTTCAGAAGGCGCTGGTCGGCATTGCGGTGGCTATGGGCCTGTGCCTGTCCATTGCGCTGTTTTTCCTGCTGCCCATGACGGTTGCCTCCTTCTTTGACAAGGCCATTTCCAGCATTCTGGTTTTGAATCTGCTGGAAGGCCTGATTCGTATGGTGATTTTCCTGGGGTATATGCTTCTGATTTCCAGAATGAAGGAAATGCGCCGGGTGTTCTCCTACCACGGAGCGGAGCACAAGACCATCCGCTGCTACGAGGCGGGGCTGCCGCTGACCGTGGAGAATGTCCGGAAAATGACCCGTTTCCACCCCCGCTGCGGAACCAGCTTCCTGCTGGTGATCATGGTCATTTCCATTCTGATTTTCTCCATTGCGTCCTCGCTGCTGCTGACCCTGTTTCCGGGGCTGAACGCCCTGCGGGGCAGCTTCGGCTATCGGCTGCTGATGATCGTCTTTAAGCTGCTGCTGCTGCCTTTGGTTGTGGGCATTACCTATGAGATCAACCGCTGGGCGGGCCGCCATGACAATGGCTTTACCAGAGTGCTGACTGCCCCGGGTATGCTGCTGCAGCACTTCACCACCAATGAGCCGGACGACAGCATGATCGAGGTGGGCATTACCGCCGTTCAGGCAGTTCTGCCCAGGGAAGCGGGGGCCGACCGGTGGTAGAGACATATGCAGAGCTTTATCTGCACACCCGCCAGCGGCTAATGGAAGCTGAGACCCAGGAAGCCGCAGGCCCCATGGCCCGGGACATCATCAGCACCCTGCTGGGCCTGAGCCAGGAAGCTTTTCTGGCGGAAAAGGACAGCCCCGTCAGTGAAATGCAGTGCCTGACCGTTGACCGGGCGGTGGACCGCTACTTAGGCGGAGAGCCCTTGCCCTATGTGCTGGGGGAGTGGACCTTTTATGGGCTGGACCTGTATGTGACCCCCGATGTGCTGATTCCCAGGGACGACACCTGTGCCGTGGCAGAGCTTGCCATTCACCGGGGGCTGTTCCTGGACAAAGACCCCAGAATTCTGGACCTGTGCTGCGGCTCCGGCTGCATCGGCCTGGCCCTCGCCAGCCGCCTGCGGGATGCCCGGGTGACGCTGGCGGACCTTTCGGGGCCTGCTCTGGCTGTGGCCCGGAAGAACATCCAGCGCAATCACATGGGCGGCCGGGTCAGCTGCGTTCAGCTGGATGCCACGGAAGCGCCGCCGGCATTTCTGGGAAAATTTGATATGATCGTCTCCAATCCGCCCTATGTGACGGGGGAGGAAATGGAGGTGCTTCCGGATTCCGTCCGGAACTATGAGCCCCACATGGCCCTCTTCGGCGGGGCGGACGGCCTGGACTTCTACCGGGCGATTACCAAGAATTACCGGGCGGTCCTGAAGCCCGGTGGCTTCCTGTGCTATGAGTTTGGCATGGGCCAGGGGGACGCGGTGTGCGCCATTCTGGAGGAAAACGGTTTCACGGTCCTGGAACGGACCTTGGATTATAACGAAAGAGAACGCGCCGTGCTGGCACAGTACGGCAGGAAAGGAATATGAACCATGGCTACAAAAAAGACTCCCTATGAAGCACCGGCTCCCGCCTCCGATAAGAAAAAGGCATTGCAAACAGCTCTGAGCCAGTTGGACAAGGCCTATGGCAAGGGCACTGTCATGCGCCTGGGCGACCGGCCCGAGATGAATGTGGAGGCCATCCCCACGGGCTCTCTGGCACTGGATGCCGCTCTCGGCATCGGCGGCGTGCCCAAGGGCCGTATCATTGAGATCTATGGCCCCGAATCCTCCGGTAAAACCACTCTGGCCCTGCACATTCTGGCAGAAGCCCAGAAGCGGGGCGGTGAAGTGGCCTTCGTGGACGCCGAGCACGCACTTGACCCCGTCTATGCGGCGGCCCTGGGTGTAGACATTGACAATCTGCTGGTGTCCCAGCCGGATACCGGCGAACAGGCGCTGGAAATCACCGATGCCCTGGTCCGTTCCGGCGCTATCGATGCCGTTGTTGTGGACTCCGTGGCAGCCCTGGTGCCCAAGCAGGAAATCGAGGGTGAAATGGGCGACACCTTTGTGGGCCTTCAGGCCCGGCTGATGTCCCAGGCCCTTCGGAAGCTGGCCGGTACCATCAACAAGACCAACTGCGTGGTTATCTTCATCAACCAGCTGCGTATGAAGATCGGCGTTATGTACGGCAACCCCGAGACCACCACCGGCGGCAACGCCCTGAAGTTCTATGCTTCCGTCCGTCTGGATGTCCGCCGCATCGAGCAGATCAAGGAAGGCGGCAATGTCATCGGCAACAAGACCCGGGTCAAGGTTGTCAAGAACAAGGTTGCGCCTCCTTTCAAGGAAGCCATCTTCGATATCATGTATGGCCAGGGTATCTCCAAGTGGAGTGAGCTTATCGATCTGGCTGTGCAGATGGACATCATCCAGAAGAGCGGCAGCTGGTTCTCCATGGGCGATGAGCGCATCGGCCAGGGCAAGGACAGCGTGAAGGCCTATCTGCAGGAGCGGCCGGAGCTGGCCGAACAGGTGGAGGCCGAGGTCCGGGAGAATCTCTGGAAGATCTCCGGCGGCGCTCCCAAGGCTCCCGCAAAGGCTGCGGACAAGCCCATCGCCGTAGAGGCGGACGACTTCGCGGATGAGGATTGAGTACCTCAAGACCGCCCCGGACCGTGCAGGGCGCTATACCCTGGGCCTGGAGGACGGCTCCAAACTGCTGCTCTACCGGCAGACCATTGAGGACTTCGGCCTGTATACGGGGCTGGAGCTGACGCAGGAGCAGTACAAGCGGCTTTTGGCCGCCGTTTCGGAGATGTCCGCCAAAATGCGGGCGGTGCGCATTGTCTCAGCGGCCAACGTGTCCAAGAAGGACCTGGAAAACAGGCTTGTCCAAAAGGGAGAAGACCCTGCCCAGGCCCAGAAAGCGGTTTCCTGGCTGTCGGAGCTGCATCTGATTGACGACAGCGCCACGGCGGAGACCATTGTCCGCACCTGCATCGCCAAGGGCTATGGCAGGTCCAGGGCAAAGCAGGTCCTCTATGAAAAACGGATTCCCCGGGAGCTTTGGGAAGCGGCCCTGGAGGATTATCCGGACCAGACGGAGAAAATAGCCGATTTTCTCCGGGCAAAATTGAAGGGTAGTCAAGACCCAAAACTGCAAAAGAAGGCCATCGACGCGCTTCTGCGCCGGGGCCACAGCTACGGCGCGATCCGGCAGGCCCTCAGCGAGCTTTCCCTAGATACAGATGATTTCCCGGAGGAAGAATAATGGCAACAATCGGATTTATTTCTCTTGGCTGCGCCAAGAATCAGGTGGACTGCGAACGGATGATGTTCCGGGTGCAGGAAGCCGGACATACGGTAAACGAGGGCGTCGCTGGCAGCGACGTGGTGGTGATCAATACCTGCGGCTTCATCGACTCTGCAAAAAGTGAGGCCATCGACTATATTTTGCAGACTGCCGCACTGAAAGCGGAGGGCCAGGTGGGCAAAATTCTGGTGACAGGGTGCCTGTCCCAGCGCTACCAGGGGGATATCCTCCAGGAAATGCCCGAGGTGGACGGCGTCCTGGGCACGGGAAGCTATACCAAGATCGTTCCCGCCATTGAGCAGCTGCTCTCCGGCCACAAGGTTGTGGATTTCGGCTCCATTGACGCGCCGGAGGAGGAAGTGGGCCGGATGGTCACCACTCCCGAGCATTTCTCTTACATCAAGATTGCCGAGGGCTGCAACAACCGCTGCGCCTTCTGCATCATTCCCTATCTGCGGGGCAAGTACCGCAGCCGCCAGATGGACGACGTTTTGTACGAGGCACGGGTTCTGGCAGCCAACGGCACCAAGGAACTGATTGTAGTCGCCCAGGATACCAGCCGCTACGGCACGGATTTCCCGGAGCACAAGCGGCTGCTGCCGGAGCTGCTGCGGGAGCTGTGCAAAATCGAGGGCCTGCACTGGATTCGTGTGCACTATGTGTACCCCGATGAAATTGATGACGAGCTCATCGATGTGATTGCAAGCGAACCCAAAATCGTCAAGTACCTGGATATTCCCATTCAGCACTGCAATGACAAGATCCTCTCCACCATGCATCGCCGGGGGGACAAGAAGCTGATTGTGGACCTGTTTGCCAAGCTGCGCGCCAGAATTCCCGGCCTGGTGATCCGCACCAGCCTTATTGCCGGTCTGCCCGGCGAGGGCGAGGAGGAGTTCCAGGAGCTGTGCCGATTCCTGCGGGACGAGAAAATGGAGCGGGTAGGAGCCTTTGTGTTCTCTCCGGAGGAGGGAACCCCGGCAGCCACCATGGACCATGTGGAGGAAGAGGTTGCCAAGGAGCGGGCGGAGACCCTGGAGATGATTCAGTCTCAGATCATGGACGAATACAATGCCGCCCAGATCGGCAAGACAATGGAAGTTTTGGTAGACGGCTACGATGAGGAGCAGGAGCAGTTCTACGGAAGAACCTATGCTGATTCTCCCGACATTGACGGGCGGGTCTGGATTGCCTCTGAGGAGCCTCTGCATGAGGGCGATTTTGTGAATGTGACCATCGACGGCTGTATTGACGGCGACCTGGCAGGCTACGTAGCGGAGGAAACGGTATGACAACTGCAAGTAAAATTACGCTTTTTCGGGTATTTCTGATTCCCGTTATGATGGTGACCCTGTACTTGAGCGGCGGCGTCAGCGGCACATGGATGTGGGTCTCCCTGGCTATTTTCATTCTCGGCAGCCTTAGCGACTTTGTGGACGGGCAAATCGCCCGCCGCTGCAACCAGGTGACGGACTTCGGCAAGTTCCTGGACCCCCTGGCGGACAAGCTCTTAACCATTGCCGTCATGACGGTGTTCACCCAGTGGGGCCGGTTCCCTGCCTGGGCGCTGATGATCGTCCTCACCCGGGAGTTTGCCGTCACCGGCCTGCGCTTGGTGGCCGCCCCCAAGGGCCGCGTCATCGCCGCCGCCTGGAGCGGCAAGGTGAAAACCGCCAGCACCATGGTGGGTATCATCGCCTGGCTGATCTTCCCCACCAATGCGGTGGTGGGCCTGGTGGTCTCCATTGTGATCGTGGTGACCACGGTGTACTCTGGCGTGGAATATTTCGTAAAGAATTGGAGCTGCCTCTGGGATTGAGGGGGCTTCCCTATAAAAATCAGCGTGGACGACTGAACTGCTTCCCGTCAAGTGGACAGTGAAATAAAATAAAGATTTTTTGCACTTCCGGTAGCCTTTTGGTTGCCGGAAGTCAATTGTTGGATGCACGGCACTTCGGTGCCGTGGGAATCTCAGGAAATGCCAGGACATACTGTCCAGCCATTTTCAGTTCTATAATAAATGTTGGGGTCAGGCGTGAGCCTGGCCCCATTGTCATATAAAAAAGTTGAGCATAGAGACGAAATCCTTTATCATAAAAGCACCACACAATCACAAGAAAGGATGATCCCTATGCTCAACCAAGATTATACCGCAAAAGTTCTCAATTTGGAAGATGCTATTATCACGAATGTTGAAAATATTTCTGACGTACTTCATATTTATCTGGAATTACCCAGGCAAAAACACCGTTGCCCTGCCTGTGGAGCCTTGACAGACCGTATCCATGACTACCGAATGCAGACGATCAAAGATATTCCAATGGGCAGAGAAACGCTTCTGCACTTGCGTAAGCGCCGCTACCGGTGCAGCTGCGGTAAGCGCTTCTTTGAAAAAACTCTTTTCTCCCTCGCTACTACCGTATTACCAGCCGACTTGTCGCTGCAATTATTACCGCGTTCCGTGATACGGTTTCCGCTGCCCGGATCGGAACGCAATATCATGTATCCGGCACAACTGCCATGCGCTACTTCAAGTGCGTTGGTTTCAGGCCTACAGAGCTTCCCGAGGTTCTTTCTTTGGACGAGTTCAAGGGCAACTCTGGCGGTCAGAAGTATAACAGCATTGTTGTAGATGCAAAGCAGCACAAGGTGATTGATATTTTACCTAATCGTTTTGAAAACGAACTCATTAAGTATTTCTCACAATTTTCGTCTAAAACAAACGTAAAATACTTTGTTACTGACATGAATCCGCACTTTCGGGAAGTATCTAAAGTCTGCTTCCCCAATGCCATCATTGTTGCTGATCGATACCATGTCATTCGTCAAGCCTATTGGGCTATGGAGCGTGTTCGGAAAAATGAGCAAAACAAGCTCTCAAAACAATTCCGTAAATATTTCAAAAAATCCAGGTATCTCCTTATGAAGCCTAAAGAAAAGCTAACCGATGAAGAAATGGATCGTCTTGCTCTCATGTTTGAAATAGCTCCCAGGTTAGCTGATGCCTACCGCTTGAAAAATGATTTCCTACAGGTGATCCGTTCCGGCTCGTCTGAAAAAGGCAAGCCACTGCTTATTGAATGGCTCCAATCTGTTGAAGTCATGGACCTTCCTGAATTTACAGAGTGCGTCAAGACCTATCGTAACTGGTTCTACGAAATTCTAAACTCCATGGATGTGCCTTGGTCTAACGGCTATATCGAAGGCTGCAACAACAAGACAAAAGTTCTGAAAAGAGCCTGCTTTGGTATGCGCAATTTTCCCAATTTCAGGAAGAGAATCCTATTCTGCCATACATAAAATCATGCCGAGAATATCTCCTCGGCATGACCTAAAATTATTTTATTTTTGTCCCTACCCCAACTATTGACATAGAGCCTAAAAAAACAGGGTTAGATTACGCTAAATCCGTTCAAATTGAGGCAAACGGTATCAGCGATTTTTGACATAAGAAAACCAAGGAAAGCCTTGGCTTAACAGTGATAAGGAACTAAATTACTTATCAACTGTTAGCTGACGGTTTCCGGGGTGCATACGGACAAATCCCGTCTGATTTCTAACAGGAAGTCAGACGGGATTTTCGCTTTATATTACGAATTATGGAGGACATACCATGAAAACCTTAATATCTTGTGCCTACAATATGGATAATTGCTGTGTGGAAGTGAAATTCAGCGACGGCAGTATGATTACGATTGACACTATCGTCGTTGAGAACGAGATTGCTGACAATATGTATCAGCGGTCAGAGCTGGATTATTTGATCTACAACGCTCCTTTGGAGTATGCAGACCTTATCTTGAACGGCGATCCCGAAACCTATTTGAAAACTGTAACAGAATACAAGCCTTGGGATAGCTGACAACACGCTGCCCGCAGGAGAAAATCCTGCGGGCGTTTTTCTGTT
>UQGU01000016.1 GCA_900540635.1 uncultured Eubacteriales bacterium
GAATACGCCGAAAATATGCCGATAGTAGCAGGAGCCGGCGCCAGCTCTACCGCATACTGGGCCAGCACGCCGGTGCCAATGGCAACAGACTGACTGTCCACCACATAGATATTGGGGTAATCCTCCGCCGCCAGGACCGCGCTCTGGTAGGTTCCGGAGAGTTTGGAGGAAAGAGTAATTACCACGGCGCTGTCCCCCGCAGAAGCAACGCTCTCCAGATACTCCGCAAACGCGGCAGGGGTTGCCTGACTGGTGGTGGGCAGCACGTCGCTTTCCACCAGCATTTCATAGAATTGATGCTTGGAAAGCTCCACTCCATCCAGATATTCCTTATCCCCAAACCGGACGGTCAAGGGCACAAATTGGATTTTTTCCCGATATTTTTCACTGACATCCGTGGAGGAATCCACGATAATCCGAACACACACGTTTTTATAGCTCCTTTTCGATTTTTTCCAGATTCACGCTGATTTTTTCCAAGGCGCCGTACATGATCTGCCGCTCCTGCTCTGTCAGGCCCGCACCGGCGGACAGCAAAATCCGCTCAATTCTGCCGGAGACCTCTTCCCCGGTCTGCCTGCCCAAATCCGTCAGCAGGAGCTTGCTCTTGTATTTCTTCCCCGCCTGAGGCTGCAAATAGCCGCCCCGCTCCAGAGAATCCAGGGACCTGGAAATGGCCGCCTTATCCTCATCGCAGCGTTCGCACAGCTCCGCCGCCGTCATCGGACCGCAGCGATAGAGATAATACAGGCAGGACACATAAGGCCCCTTCAGCTCCAACTGCGCCATCTGCCCGGCCTTTAGCCGCTTGATGCTGCGGCCGATTCTGTTGATCAGCACCGTAAAGGTTTCAAACCGCTGTTCCATAGGCTATCTCCTTGTTGTAAAATCAACATCTCGGAGTATAACAGATAGTTGTTGATTTGTCAACAACTATCTGTTTTTCCATTTGTCACTGCTTTCGCTTCTTTTTCCGGAGAACCAGTTCCCCGGCGCCGATGGCCAAGGCTGCAAGGGGGAGGCACATGGCAAGCGTATAGCTTCTCTTTACCGGCTCTGCGGCCTGGGTCTGGACGGCGTAGAATGTGTCTTCCGCTTCTGAAAAGGAGAGATTCAACAGACTGTCCGCCAAAACCTGCTCTGCCCCGTCCTCTCTGCGGACCACAAGAGAGACAGGCAGTGTACGCACGCCGGAATCCGGGTCAATGCCCCCGGGAACAACCAGGCGCGCTTCCGCATCCCGGGGAATCAGCAGGGAATATGGCTCAAAATCCACCAGCTCCGCGTCCCTGTCCATCCCCTGCTCCCGGAGCTGGGCAAATACAAAGGCCTCATCTACGGCCAGCTTCTCAAAGCCCGAAAAACCGTAGTCCAGCAGAGCCTGGGTGTCCTCATACTTATCCTCCAGCATGGGGGACTTCAGCGTCACGGCAATCAGTGTAATGCCATCTCTTCTGGCAGCAGTGACCAGCGTTCCCTGAGCACTGGTTGTCCAGCCCGTTTTGCTGAACAGGAGCCCGGAACAGGACCGCTCCCCGTCAATGAACTGATTCTTGCAGACCAGAGAACGGGCCTGGGAGATATTTGTTGCGGGCATCTCATAGGCGCCGCTTCCGAAATACAGCAGAAAATCCGGATTTTTCAAAGCTTCTGCGGTAATCAGCGCCATATCGTAGGCGGTGGTATAGTGCTCGCTGTTGGGCAGACCGTTGGGGTTGACAAAATGGGTATCCAGCGCCCCCAGCTCTGCTGAGCGCTCGTTCATCCGCTGGGCAAAGGCCTCGATGCTGCCGCTGACCCCCTCTGCCAGAACGTTCGCCGCATCGTTGGCAGAGGAAATGGCCAGTGCATACATGGCATCCGCCACGGTCAGCTCTTCCCCCGGCTGAAGCGAGATATGGGAGGAGGTTCTGGGCACCTGATTCACCGCCTCCTGAGAAACCGTCAGCATCTGCCCGGCATCCAGCGCTTCCAGGGCCAGCAGCCCCGTCATCACCTTGGTAATGCTGGCGGGGTACAGCCGCTCCCTGGCATTCTTTGCATACAAAATCTGCCCCGTCCCGGCGTCCATCAAAATAGCCGCCTCGGATGCAAGCTCTATCTCCCCGTCCGCCCAGGCAACCCCAGGCAGGGCCGACAACAGCCACAGCAGCAAAAGTGCGCAAATTCCGATTCGTCTCAATAGGCCAACTTCCTTTTCTTTTTTCGGATATTTTACAAAGCAACGGGCTTTTTGTCAAATAGTTCACATAATTGTTGCTTTTTTCACAATTATGTAAAAAAGCTGCCGCCGAAAAGGGCAGCAGCTTCCATGCAGTTTCATTCAAAAAATTCGGTTACACCCGCAGCGCGCATTTGATTTGAAGGCCGCAGTCGTCGCCGGATTCATGCCACCGGGCCACATTGTCCAGAAATGTCTGCTCCTGCAGGGGCTTGGAGTAATAGTACCCCTGGATATAGTCGCAGCCCACTTCCCGGAGGAATTGCACCTGCTCCTGCGTCTCCACCCCCTCGGCAAGGATATCCATGCCAAGGCCATGGGCAAGGGAGATGATATGCTGCAAAACCTGATTGCCCCGGTAGTTGCCGATGTAGTCCACCAGGCTCTTGTCCAGCTTGAGGACATGGAAGGGCAGCGCATTGAGATTGCCCAAAGAGGAATACCCTGCGCCGAAGTCATCCATATGCAGCGGAAAGCCCAGCTCTACCATCTTCTGCGCAAGGTCCTTGATCTGGATCATCTGCTGCTCCGCAGACTCCGTCAGCTCAATGGGCACGCACTTCGCCTCCAGCTCCTCCTCTGCCACAATGCGGGCATACCGCTCGATCATGCCCGGATAATGCAGGCTGTTCCGGGACAGATTCACAGAAATGGGAAACACGCTGCCGAATTGCGCAAGCAGCTTCTTCTGAATCCGGCAAACCCTGCGGAATACGAATTCATCCAGGCGGATGATCAGGCCGTCCCGCTCGAACAAAGGGATAAATTCCCCGGGCGACACCACCATGCCATCCTGCTTCCGCCACCGGACCAGGGCCTCAGCACCCACCATGCGTTCCGTGCGGACATCGAACTTCGGCTGATACCAGACAACAAATTCCTGATTTTGCAGAGCGTCCTCAAAGCGGGCTTCCATATCCCGCTCCCGGCAGATGCGCTGATTGATGGGATCGTCAAATCTGGCAACGGCATGGTTCATGTCATCCTTAATGCTGTTCAGCGCCAGAAATGCCCGATTGCAGATCACGCTGACCGGCAGGCTGGCGTTTTCACAGCAGTAGACTCCGCACTTGAGGAACAGATTTCGGATAGGCGCGGCCTTTGCAATGCCCCGGATGTCCTTCTCCAGCTCCGCATCGGTATGGGCCGTCACGCTCTCCAGACACACGAAGCTGTCCCCATCGTAGTGGGCTACCAGGCCCTCCGGCACAAGCCGTTTCAGCTTCCCGGCAAGGTACTGAATGATATCGTCTCCAACGTTCTCGCCATAGATGCTGTTGACCTGCTTGAAGTTATGGATATCCACCGCCACAGCCTGATAGGTCCCGTCCGGACTGCTGTCAAGCAGCATGGAAGCATGGTGGAAGAATGCCTGCCGGGTATAGAGACCAGTCTGCCCATCAAATTCGATGGCGCTGAGCATGGCCGTAGACTCCCGCATTTTGATGAGATTGCGAATCCGGCCCTGAATGCCCCGCAGGTTGTAGGGCTTTATAATGAAATCCATGGCCCCGAGCTCCAGGCAGCGGGCCTCGTCCTCAGGCTTATCGCTGCCGGTGGCTACGATCACCGGAACGGAAGCCAGTAGCGGATCTTCCTGGGTTCGGGCCAGAAACTGGAAGCCGTCGCATTTGGGCATATACACATCCAGGATAATCAGGGACAGGCGGCGGTAGTTCTCCGCCAAAACGGCAATGCCCTCTTCGCCATCCCCGGCGCAGAGCACATCATAATCCTCCGAGAGCATCTGCACCAGCATCTCCTGGTTGATGGGATTGTCTTCCACCACCAGAATGGTGCGGCGCAGCCCTTTCAGCGGCAGGTCTGCCCGGGCGCCGCCCCGCTCCGAAACGGCCGTCTCATCCTCGCAGGAAACCGCAGCAATTACATTGGTAAACGCCGTCTCTTCTCCCACAGGCACAAGGCGAACGCAATAGGAATGGACATAGCGCCCCAGCATCACCCGATAGTGCATCACGCAGCTTCTGCGGCTTGAAAGCTGCGAACGCAGGCACGCCGCATCGGCAAACTGCACCAGCTTGCTGCGGTCCTCCGGAAGAACGTACTTGTCGATATAGCGCTTCATAACAGCACCGTAGGAAAAGGGCTTTTTGATCAGCTCATCGATCTCCGGCACGCCCTTCTCCGCGCGGTAAGCAACGGCGACACCGGTATCGCAATCGATGTTGAAAAGGAACTGAAAGCTCTCACCCAGAGCGCGAACAACCTCCAGCCAGCGGCGGTCTCCCTCACCTTCCACGAATGATTGCATCTGTTCTGTTTCCATTTTTCACACACCAGCTTTTCTGCTATCTATCGCCGATTTTATCTCTACTTAATCGTTATTATACCATAAAAGCAGCAAAACGCAACCCTCTTCCTGGCTGCGTTCCCATAAATCCATTGAAAATTTGACAATTCGTGGTATACTGTAGCCATATCTTGGAAGGAGCGTGCAGAAATGATCACTGTCGCAATCGTCACCCCGCTTCGTTTTCTGGAAACCATTCAAAAGGTCATTACGGACCATGACTTCGACTGTGCCTTCCGCTCCTATACCTATGACAGCCTGACGGACATTGACGAAATCTATGCCGAATGCAAGGATAGCTGCGACATCATCCTCTTTTCCGGGGAACTCGGCTATCACTATATGCACCGGCACTACCCGGACTGCCCCATTCCCTGCTTTTTTACGGTCTACAGCATTGCGGATGTGCTGAGCATCCTGCTCCAATTTCATCTGCGGCACCCGGAAGTGGCACTGAACCGGCTGTACCTGGATTTTCTGACGCCGCAGAACAATTACCTGAATATCCAGGACTATCTGCCCCCGGAGCAGCTGCCCTATTTTTTCGAGGAGCCCGTATACGACTATGCCCACATCACCCAACGGGGCAACGAGCTGTGGCAGGCAGGGAAAATCGACTGCGTTGTCAGCCGCAGTATCAACAATTTGCAGCAGTGGGAAAAGCTGGGCATTCCCTATGAACCGGTGAACCCCACAGAAAAGATGGTCTTCGGCGCCATCAACGAGGCCGTGAACCGGGAGCGGCTGAAAACTCTGCGGGCCAGCAGCGTCGTCACCGTGATCATCCACATTCCCGGAGAGGACGGGCTTTCCGAAGAGGAGCGGGAATACCGCACGGCCACCCTCTACAAATTTCTGGTGGACTTCCGCAAGGAGCACGGACTTTCTTTCAGCATTGACCACAGCTTTGACCGCTTTGTGGCCCACGCTACCCTGCCAAGTGAGGAGTGCACGGCACTGAACCTGCAAAAAATCATGACCATTCTGCGCAAGGGCCTTTCCTTTCCCTTTTCCGTGGGCTTCGGCATCCACCCCAGCGAGCAGACCAGCCAATACCACGCAGAGCGCGCCCTGCTGGAAAGCACCCGCTACGGCCTGAACGAGGGTTTCCTCGTCAGCGGCGAACCGGAAGTGCTGACCGGGCCTCTGAGCCGGGGGCAGTCCGTGCGCTACAGCTATCAGGACGGAACCCCCGCCCAGCTGGCCCATCGGCTGGGCATTGACAATACCAATCTGCTGCGCCTGGTGGGGCTGTACCGCAACGACGCGGATACCGTGCTGACGGCGGCAGAGCTTGCGCCCCTGATGGGCATTACCCTGCGCAGCGCCCGCCGAATTTTGCAAAAGCTCTACGGTCTGGGCCTTGTGAAGCCCCTGCCTCTGCCCCAGTCCCTCGGCAGAGGGCGGCCGGAACACCGCTACGTCTTTGTGAAAGAGGCCATCGACGGCGCACTCAGCAGCCTATAATGCACGAGCCCCTGTTTTCGCTTGGAAAGCAGGGGCTCGTACTGTTTTTCCGGGGATTAGCGGACCTCCACCACCCGGATGCTGTCCAGGCCGTAGCCGGACTGGGACATGACCACGTCCGCAATCACCGCCACATCCTGCTGCTGCAATCCTCCCTCCGGCGCAGAGACCGCAACGGAGATGCCGTCGTTTGTCATATAGGCCACACAGTCGGCATAGCCCTTGGCGATGATCAGACTCTCGATCTGGGCTTCACTGAGGGCCGTCTGGACGATGTCCTCCAGGTCCGCTGCGGATTCCGCCGCCTTGCTGTCTCCGGAGACGCTGGCTGCCTCCTGCAAAAGGTTGATGGCCTCGTCTCTGGCCTGCTGGCGGGACAGGCGCACCGAAGCAAAATAGCTGTCGCCGGTGGTCTCATCCGCCGTGCCCGCCATGACGGCGGACATATCCTCGCTGAGCTCCAGCGTATCGTCGCTCATGACCTTCTGGCTGTCCAGGGTATTGTCCAGGCTTTGGGTCTTGCTGTCCCCGGCATAGAGCCAATTGACATAGATGCCCGCGCACACCGTCACCAGGATCGCCGCCGCAATGAGATTCTTCTTCCAGATTTTCACAAAAAAGCCCCCCTACTTCATTTTCAGCACCGTAATTCGGTTGGTTGACAATCCCGTAACCGCAGCCACCGCCTGCACGACGGACAGCGCAACCTTCGGGTTCTCCGCACCCTGGCACACCACGATGGCCCCACGGTAGGTGGCCGCCTCGGTCTGCCGCACCAGGGCCGTCTGCACCCGGTTCTCCCCGGTGAGGATCACCGTCTCCTGCCGCAGCTCCCCGCTGCCGGACTGGGTATCGTCCGTCTGGTAGCGTTTTGTCTCCGAAAGCTGCCCGGACAGCAGCACCCGAACCTCTCCCGCCCCGGAAACCTGAGAAAGGATCTTTTCCAGCGCCTGCTCCAGGGTCTGCTGCTGCACTTCCGGTACAGCAGCCTTCTTTGTCTCTTGCTGCCGGGGCAGACACATCAGCGCAATGCCGCACAGCAGCACCAGCACCGCGCCCCGGTACTTTTTCAAAACCGCACGGATGTCCTTCACTGCCATATCTGACGTTCCTCCGGAATTCCCAGGTCCTCTGCCAGAACCCTTGCCAAAGCCTGCTTCTGCGCCGGGGTGCAGGAGCCTGTCAGAGTGACGGTCCGGGGCAGGTCCTGCTCATCCAGGGTGAACCGCGCGCTGACATCCGCCCCAAGCACTGCGGCTTTGTCCAAGATATATGCTTCCAGCCGCTCACATATGCCCTCTCTTCGCCGGAGGGCCACATAGTCCTCTCCCTGCTGCACCGCGTCCCAGGCTTCCATATCCAGACCCGCGAGCCAGCTGTCCAAATCCGGCATTTCCAGCGCCGAAACAGGGGCCAGGACCACGGTCAGCAGGAATACGCCGCACAGCAGCCGCAGCAGGCGACGGAAGCTGCCATCCGGGAAAAAGCCCGTGACAATGCCCCCGATCAGCGCCGCCGTCACCAGCGACAGCACGTATTTCCCGGCCATCAGCCCACCCCCTTCAAAAAGCACACCGAGCTCACCAGCAGCAGCAGACAGAGCCCGCCCGTAATGGCCAGCAGCATCCGCATAACCTCGGCGAAGTCGCCGATGAGCTCCACACTCCGCTTGGTTCCGAACAGAGCGCACATGGTCTGGGCGCCCTTGAGAATCAGGTACTGCACCCCGATCTTTCCGAAGGGCTCTAAAAACACCGCCAGAATGGCAAAAATCCCATACAGCCCCAGGCTGCTGCGCAGCACCCCGGCCCCCACCAGCACCGCCTCCGAGGCATCGGAGAGAATCCCGCCCACAATTGGGATCATCGTGGAGATGGTGGTCTTTGCTGCCTTGGTCAGCGCCGCATCCGTGGCCCCCGTAACCACCCCGGTAATGCCGAGATAGGCCGTAAAAAGGGACAAAAGGGTCTTCATGCACCAGAGGATCATGTCCCGGATGCTGTTTTTCAGTGCCTTTAAAGTGTCATTTCCCAGCGCCGCCCCTGCCGTTGCCGCACCCAGGAAAAGATACTGGACCGGCAGCAGCAGCTTTCCCAGCAGGGCGCTGAGCACCGTATTGAAAAAGGCGGAGCCCGCATAGAGGGCCGTGGCAGAATTTACGCCCCCCTGTGCCGCCATGGCCGCCGTCACCACCGGCAGCAGCAGCTTTTCATATTCGCTCATTTCCGTCACCGTCTCCGCCGCCATGCGAATCATGCTGTGGGCATTTCCCATGAGCAGCGCGGCTATGGCCACGGCCCCTGCCAGATCTGCAGTGCCGCCCGTTTCCTCTGCCGGGAAGAGGGCCAGCAGCAGGCACAGCGCTACCAGTCCCGCCCCGGAGGCCAGACCCCGGGCAAGCTCCGGCCGCAGCAGGGGCAGCAGCTCCCCGGCAATCTGCCGAAGGCCCTGAGAAAAGCTCTGATTCTGTGCGGGCATAAGCCTCTCCCCCGCTTCCGGCACCGGCGGGGCTGCCATCTCCCCGGACACGGGAAGAATCAAAAAGCAGCACAGCAGCAGACCAAGGCAGACCTTTCTCATCCGTACCCCACCATTTCCGTGATACATTCCAGCAGCGCCGTAAACATGGGCACAGACAGGCAGAGAATGGCTGCCGTACCCAGCAGGCGCAGCATCTTGGCAAGGGCGGCGTTACCCGCATCGGCGCAGACAAGTCCCGCCACCTCTGCCGTCAGCCCAATGCCCGCCGCCTTCAGTAACAGCTCCAGGGCACCGGACCGCAGATTTCCCACCTGCTCCAGCTGCCGCAGCAGCTCCAGCACCGGCTCCAGCAGGCGCAGCATGAGTACAGCGGCCATGGCGATCACCGCCGCCGTAAGCACCGCCGACAAGTCCTTTTCCTGCTTCTGCAGCGCCAGGCCCAGCACCGCCGCCAGCAAAATTCCGGCAGCTCCCTTAAAATACAGCTCCATCAGAATTCGAACAAGGTCTTCACCAGGTCAAACAGCTCCGCGATCTTCTGCGCCACCATCATCAGCACGACTACCAGCCCCGCCAGCGTGGTCATGGTGGCCTGCTCCTCTCTGCCGGAGCGGGACAGCACCTGATTCAAAATGGAGACAATAATGCCGATGGCCGCTATCTTAAAAATCAGGTCAATATCCATAGCCTACAGCAGCAGGATCGCCAGAGCTGCCCCGGCGCAGAGGCCCAGGGTCCTGTAGCTGCGCAGGCGCTGCTGCCGGTTCCGCTCCAGCTCCCGCAGCTCCCGGCGGCACCCCTCCCGGGCGCTTTCAATGCCCCGCAGCTGCCCATCCAGGTCAAAGCGGCCCAGGGTTCTGCCGAGCTGCCAGATGCGCTTTCGCAGCCGCATGGGAATTCCCGGCTGCTTATCCAGGCTTGTCCGCAGGCACTGCTCCACATCGGAGCCACTGTGGGCATCCAGCGCTCCCGCAAGGTCCAGAAAAAGCCGTCTGAGGCACCCGCCGGACCGCAGGGCGCACAGCTGGAAAAGCTCCGGCAGCGCCGTCAGACGGTAGCGCAGCTCGCTTTCCATAAAATCCAGATTTTCCAGCAGCTGCCGCAGCAGCCGCTCCTGGCGCATTGCCTCCCCAGCTACGGAGAAACCAAATCCGCCGCAGCCGCCGATGACCAGAATTGCACCGATCCATTTGTACTCCATGGTTCCATCCTTTCCAAGCGATACGTCTTGCGTTCATTGAGCAGCACCACCGTCTGAAACACCCCCGCCTCCAGCAGCAGCCGGTAGCAGGGCCGCCGGGCCAGATCCTCCAGAGCACTGCCGTGGGCGGTTGCCAAAAGCTTCACCCCGCAGCCCCCCGCACGGACCAGCGCCCGGGCATCGGCCTCGGCGGTGATCTCATCTACGGCAATATAGTCCGGAGCCATGGTTCGCAGAACCATAGTAATGCCGATTTCTTTTTCGCAGCCGGAAAGCACGTCCAGCCCCTCCCCGGTCTGAAAGCCCTGTGGAAACAGCTCTCCCCGGCTGTCCACCACGGCCACGGCAGCGCCTCCCGCAAGGCAGCGGCACAGGTCCCGCAGGAGGGTGGTCTTCCCCCATCCGGGGGCGCCCAGAATCAGCACAGACCCAAGATCTGCACTTTCCGCCGGGGCAATGCCCCGGATATCCCGGGCCACCCGCAGGCACAGGGAGCTGATGCGGCGAAACCCCGTAACGCGCGCCCCTTCCGTCACCGTCTCACCGCACACCCCCATGCGGTGGCCTCCGGCGATGGTGAGGAACCCTTCCCGGGCAGAAGCAACGGACCAGGGGGAATAGCTGCTGGCCGTATTGACACAGTATTCCAGATCCTTATCCGCAACAGGCCTGTCCAGCCGCCAGACCCGGTCCAATAGCTCCAGCGCAGGTCTCTTCCCCAGCCGCAGCCGCAGCTGCCGCAAAGAGCCGGCCCCAAGCGCATCCACCTGCTCCCGCATCCAGGGCGGCAGCACCCCCAAAAAGGAACCCCAGGACGTATCCACGGCCCATCCCCCTCTCTGGGACAATCTATGTATGGCGGGGCTTAAAAATGCCGTGCAAACAAAAGCACCCGAAGAAAGGCCTTTGGAACCTTCTTCGGGTGCTTCCACCTGATTACGCTTTGTTTTCCATTTTCTTCTGCATGGCCACGTGCTCCTCCACCAGATTCTCGTGAAGTCTGGCAAAGCTCCAGGATGCATTGTGCTCTGTGACCACAGCTTTCAGCGTCACCGGCACATTTCTTGCCCGAAGCTGAGCCAGGAAGCTGTGAAAGGCATCCCCCGGCACATTGCACAGCACCAGCATTTCATCCTCGAATGGCACCGCGCTGCCCTTTCCCGCCTGAGCCGCCCCAGGCAGTTCTGCCAGTGCGCCTACGGAAGCCCCCGCCTCCTCCGGCTGTACCACCCGGATGCGGAAGCCATGCTGCAGGGCAATGGACTTGATGATTCTGGATTTTTCCGGCGGGATTTGATACATCAGCAGATTGTTCATTGCTTCCTCCTAAAAACAGACCGCCCGAAGGGTTTTCTCCTCCGGGCGGCGCAAACCACTCAATCGTCCTCGGTAATGGCAGTGATAATTGCCTTGGCCTTGGATTCCGTAAAGGTCTGGATGCTCTGCTCGGGGCTGCCGTCCTTGAACAGGTCGATCAGCTTGCCGGACAGGTCCATGTCCGCATTGGGGCACTGGAGAGAATCCATTGTCATCTCCGGCAGCAGGGGCAGCAGCTCCGTGATGCAGGTGGTGATGTCCGAATTGGTCATATCCGTCAAAACCTTGTCCAGGAGCTCATCCACAAGGGCGTTGATCTGCATCACGTTCATACCCTTGACCCGTTCCAGGACCTGAGAAACAACGGTTCTCTGGCGGGCGGTGCGCTTATAGTCGTTGTCCGCATTGCTGGAGTGGCGCATACGGGCATATTCCTCCGCAGCCCAGCCGTCCAGCCGGTTTTCGCCCACCTTAAAGTTCCGGTCCGGGTAGTCCTTGAACTTCTCGTTCATATAGGCCGCCTCGTCCTCGTCCAGGTCCGCGGTGATATAACCCACGGCGTTGATAATGGCATCGAAGGCATCCAGGTTGATCTCCACGTTGTAGTCCACCACAGCGCCGAAGTTCCGCTCAACGACCTGGTCCATGATCTCCATGGCACCCAGGTCGCCGCCCCACTTATAGCCCATGGCATAGGCCAGGGTCAGCTTGGTCTGACCGGAGTGCTCATTGCCATAGGTATCATAGACCTTTGGAATTACCACAAAGCTGTCCCGCAGGAAGGAGATCATGGTGATCTTCTTGGTCTCCTTGTTGACGGATACCAGCAGCACCGTGTCGGAATTCTTGCTGTCCTCGCCGGGACGGGCATCCTGACCGATCAGCAGGAAATTGACGATCTTGCCCAGCTTGCCGTAATCCGGCTTGGTTTCCTCCGTAGGGGCAGTGGTCGCCTCGGTGGTGGGGACCGTCGTTGCCTCGGTAGGTGCCGTTGTACCCTCGATCATATATTTGCCAATATCCTCTGCGGAGAGCTGGTTGTCACCTCGGTCCGCCCGGTTGATCTTATTCATCTTGGAGACCACAAACCACGCCGCCAGCGCGCCCAGAAGCAGGATCACTGCCAGGATCACCGCAACCACCACGACCCAGGTTTTGGTTTTTTTCTTCGGCTGCTGCGCCAGAAAATGTCCACCCTTACTCATTGTTTTCCTCCGATAAAAATGCTAATTTTGCGTATTCCTATTCAAACGGATTGTCTGAAAAAGCAATTGGGCCGCCGGGATGGCCGCCCAATTGTGAAAAACTTACTTTTCGACGACCTCCAGAATGCCCATGGGACAGGCCTTGGCACAAATGCCGCAGGCGATGCACTTGGAGGCAGGATTCTCTTCCTTCAGCACCATGACCTTCATGGGGCAGGCCTCCACACACTTACCGCAGCGCACGCAGTTCTTCTTGTTGATCATGTACACGCCGGTCTTGGGGTTCTGGGTGATGGCATCGTGCTCACAGGCCTTCATGCACTTGCCGCACTGGATGCAGACATTGGGCTTTGCACCGCCGTCCTTGCCGGAGACGATACGGATGCAGCTGTAGTCCTCGTTGAACTCCTTGTAGAACGCAGTGGAGCAGGCGCTGACACAGGCCAGACACGCCATGCAGGGCGCATCCTTCTTCACGGTTAACTTTTTCAAGACAAACTCCCCTTTTTGTTTTTTGTTACGCCCCTATATTATACAAGCAATCGGCAAAAATAGCAACAACAAAATCTTTAAATCTTTTTTCACTTTTTTCTGCTTAAACCTGTTTGCGCTGGGAATAATACCGCTGAATCCAATTGATTCGGAGGAGAAGAAAATGAAAAAGCGATTCCCATTCACTCTGCTTCTGGTTTTGGTTCTCTGCCTGTTTACCGCCTGTCGGGGCGGCAATTCCGGCATGACCACCGTGCCCACTACCGCGGCCACCACGGCTGCAACCCAAACAACCGCGCCCACCACCATGCCCACAACGCAGCCCGAGACAACTATAGACAATGGCAACGGCCCCCTGGACACGCAGCCCCAGGACGGCGAGGCCCAGAAAACCACGGGCGAAACCTTGGAGACCAACGGAACCAATCAAGCACAGCGTTGATGCAAAGGAGGGACGCTCCAAAATCGGGCGTCCCTCCTTTTATTTCCCTGTGGAGCCGAAGCCGCCGGTGCCCCGATCGGTTTCGTCCAGGGTGTCGGCCTCAAAATAGACGGGCTGAATCACCGGCGTCACAACCAGCTGGGCGATGCGGTCCCCGTTGGCAACCCTGCGGCTCTCCGCGCCATGGTTGTGCAGGGCGATCATAAATTCCCCCCGGTAGTCGCTGTCGATGACGCCAACCTTGTTGGCCGGGGCCAGATCCTGCTTGCAGGCCAGGCCGCTGCGGGCATAGACAAGGCCTACATAGCCTCTCGGCAGGGCCATGGCAAGCCCTGTAGGGATGAACACCGTCTGCCCCGGGGCAATGGTGACGCTTTCCTCCAGGCAGGCATACAAATCTGCCCCCGCCGCCTCCTTGGAGCCGAACTTCGGCATGACCGCGCCGGGGCGCAGCTTCTTCACCGCTACTTTTTCCATTCCTTCAAGCCCTTTCCTTCCGTCTGCCAGTCTTCCCACAGCACGATCTTTCCGGAAGCCAGGGTAGCGGGCATATCGATCAATCTCTGATTCTCCGACCCACGGAACCGCAGGGCCAGATTCTTTTTTTCTTCCACAAAGGGACCGTCCACCAGTACATCCAGGTAGCTCAGGAATTCCTGGGTCACCGCCCAGTCTCCCAGGGTGTGGGAGGTGATTTTTTCATACAGATATCCGGAAAAGGCCCAAATGCTCTTCTGGGGATAGGCCTTTTTCACCTGCCGCAGCAGCTCCACAATCGGTCCCTGATTCTGCGGCTCGAAGGGTTCGCCGCCCAGCAGAGTCAGGCCCTTGATGTAGCCCGGCTTCATCATGTCCAGAATGGTCCGGATGGTCTGCTGGGTAAAGGGCTCGCCGTAGTCAAAATCCCAGGCCACCTCATTGAAGCAGCCCTTGCAGTGGTGGGTGCAGCCGGATACAAACAGGCTGATGCGCACGCCGGGACCGTTGGCAATATCACAATTTTTGATGGTTGCGTAATTCATTCTTGTTTTTTCTCCTTTGCGGCGCTGTCGGCACCGGAATCCGGGAATTGCGCCCGGTATTCGTCCCACAGCTCCGTATGATTCCGTCTGCGCAGACCCCGGCGGACCAGACGGCGAACAGTATCATAGATCACGGCGAACAGGGGCACACAGATGATCATGCCCACAATGCCCCACAGGCCGCCGAAGAGGATGATGGAAAACATGACCCAGAAGCCGGAAAGCCCCGTCCGGTTGCCCAGAATCTTGGGGCCGATGACGTTGCCATCCAGCTGCTGCAAAACGATTACCCAAATCAAAAACCACAGTGCCTTGATGGGGCTGTCGATCAGAATCAAAAGGGTTGCCGGCACTGCGCCGATGACCGGGCCGAAGAAGGGGATCACATTGGTCACGCCCACGATCACCGAAACAAGCAGGGCGCTGGGAATCTTCAAAACGGTGCAGCCGATATAGCACAGCACACCCACAATGGCAGAATCGATGATCTTTCCGTCAATGAAGCCGCCGAACATCCGGTCGATGAATTCCACCTCTTCCAGGATTCGGTTGGCCCACCTGTCCGAGAACATGCTGCGGACAATGAGCCGGGCCTGCTTGCCGAAGCGCTTCCTGCCATGGAGCACATACACGGCAACAATGAGGCCGATGAGGATATTGTACACAAATTTCAGCACCTGCCAAACGCTGGTGCCCACATTGGTCACCAGACTGGAAACCTGGGGGATCACATTGGCCTGCACCCATTTGTCAATATCCGTAAAGTAGCTTCTGTAGTTTTTCTCAACGAACTGCACCACCCGCTCGTCCTTACCGAAGGTCTCCGTGGCCCAATTCACCAGCTGCTCCATCTTGGTAGGCAGTGCATTCCAGAGCGTGACAATGCTCTCCACCAGCTGAGGAACCACCATGGTGATCAGAGCATACACAACCAGAACGCCCACCAGCAGGGAGAAGACCACCGCAAAGGCGTTGGCAAACCGGCGCATTTTTTTCGGCAGCCGCAGCTGGAAAAAGGCCTCCAGGGAATTGCACATGGGCCGCAGCAAATAGGCAATGATGCCGCCATAGATAAAGGGGGCCAGAATGGTACTCAGCTGGCTGATCACATTCCCGATACCCTGGAGCCGGTACAGGAAGAAGAAAAACAGCACACTGAGGCTGATGGCACCGAACCCCGCCATCATGGCATAAAAATACCGTTGTTTCTTTGGGTCTTTCATGGACTTCAACTCGTTTCTGATTCGTTTAGAATCAGTATACCAGTACCTAACAAGTTAATAATGAATAAACTATGAACATTTCAAAAGCATTTTCCGGGAATTGTTTACAAATTCTTCGCACCCGATCCCGGGAAAGGCCTTGCCATCCAACTTCTTTTGGGGTAAAATAGAGAAAAGATTTGGTAAGGAGTGGTTTTATGCCCTATTATTACGGCTTTGACTGGACCTATATCGTCCTGGTCCTGCCCTGCGTGATTCTCTCGCTGTGGGCCAGTGCCAATGTGAACAGCACCTTCAAGCGCTATTCCCAGCAGTATTCCCGCCGGGGGCTCACCGGAGCCCAGGCCGCAGCCCAGGTACTCTCTGCCAACGGTGTCTCCGGTGTGCGGATCGAACGCATCAGCGGCAATCTGACAGACCATTACGACCCCAGAACCAACGTCATCCGTCTCTCCGATGACGTCTACGGCAGCACCTCCACCGCCGCCATCGGCGTTGCCTGCCATGAAGCGGGGCACGCCGTGCAGTACGCCCAGGACTATACCCCCATCCGCATCCGCGCCGCCGTCATCCCCGCAACCAACTTAGGCTCCAAGCTGGCCATGCCCCTGATCCTCATCGGCCTGCTGATCTCCTCCTTCGGGGACCTGTCCTATGCACTGGTCTATCTGGGCATTGCCTGCTTCGGCCTTTCCCTGGTTTTCCAGCTGGTGACCCTGCCTGTGGAATTCAACGCCAGCCACCGGGCCATGGTGGCCATTGAACAAACCGGACTCTTAACCGAGGACGAGCAGAATGGCGCAAGAAAAACCCTCCGGGCCGCCGCCCTGACCTACGTCGCCGCCACGGCCACGGCCCTGGCCCAGCTGCTGCGGCTGATCATCCTCTTCGGCGACAGAGGAAACCGCAGAAGAGATTAAAAACGCTTTGTCTCCCGGATCAACGCCGGGAGACATTTCTTTGCAATTCTATTGACATTCCCCGGAAATCTTCGTATAATGCTCCAAGTGTCTGAAAAAATAAGAGAAAGCGTGAATTTTGTGGAAGAACTCATCAATATGTATATGGAAATGGGCGTTTCTCCCGGAGTCTATGCCTATGGAGAAAAGGCGCTGGAGCGTCTCAAAGAGCGCTTTGCAGCCATTGACGCCATTGCGGAATACAACCAGGCAAAGGTCTTAAATGCCATGCGGAAGAATCGGGTTTCCGCCGCCTGCTTCACAACCACCACCGGCTACGGCTACGACGACCTGGGCCGGGATACTCTGGAAAAGGTCTATGCGGACGTATTCCATACGGAAGCCGCCCTGGTCCGGCCCCAGATCACCTGCGGCACCCACGCCCTGACCGTAGCCCTCAGCGCCAACCTGCTGCCGGGAGATGAGCTGCTGTCCCCTGTGGGGATGCCCTACGACACATTGCAGGAGGTCATCGGAATCCGGGAAAGCCCCTGCTCTTTGAAGGAGTACGGTGTCAGCTACCGGCAGGTGGACCTGCTGCCCGGCGGCGCATTCGACTACGACGGCATTCGGGCCGCCATCAACGAAAAGACCAAGCTCATCACCATCCAGCGCTCCAAGGGCTACGCCACCCGGCCCACCTTCTCCGTGGCCCAGATCGGCGAGCTCATCGCCTTCTGCAAGCAGTGCAAGCCGGATGTAACCGTCATGGTGGACAACTGCTACGGCGAATTCGTAGAGACCATGGAGCCGTCTGACGTGGGCGCGGACATGATCGTGGGTTCTCTCATCAAAAACCCCGGCGGCGGCCTGGCCCCCATCGGCGGCTATATCTGCGGCACTGCCAAGTGCGTCTCCCGCTGCGCCTACCGGCTCTCCGCCCCCGGCCTGGGACAGGAGGTGGGCGCAAATTTAGGCCTCATGAAGGACCTGTTCCAGGGCTTCTTCCTGGCCCCCACGGTAACCGCCGGAGCGGAAAAGGGCGCCGTCTTTGCGGCGAACCTGTATGAGCCTCTGGGCTTCAAATGCGTCCCCAACGCCACGGAATCCCGCCACGACATCATCCAGGCCGTAGAGCTGGGCAGCGAGAAGGCCATGATTGCTTTCTGCAAGGGCATCCAGGAGGCGGCCCCGGTGGATTCCTTCGCCACCCCCCTGCCCTGGGATATGCCGGGCTATGACGATCAGGTGATCATGGCGGCGGGTGCCTTCGTCCAAGGCTCCTCCATTGAGCTCTCCGCCGACGGCCCCATCCGGGAGCCCTACGCCGTATACTTCCAGGGCGGCCTGACCTGGTACCACGCCAAGCTGGGCATTCTCATGAGCCTACAGGAAATGGTCAATGCGGGGCTTGTAACACTGTAAAGCCAAAAACCGTATGGCACGAAAACGCCATACGGTTTTTTACTATTGAATTCCGTTCCAAAACAGGAGAAACGCCAGCAGCAGGCCCACTGTCCAGCCTATTCTTCTGGACAGCAGCTCCCAATTGGAGGGCTCTACACTTTCCGCATTCTGAACACGCACGGACATTCGCAGATAGAACATATCGTCCGCAAAGAAAACGGTCGCCGCAACCAGGGCGCAAACGGAAGCACCCTCCAGCCAGCCGCTCCAGGAGCCATTGTGCTTCCATTCCGGCCCTGTGGCCAGATACAAAATCTCCTCTACGCTTGGCTCCATCGCATCCACGGGATTTCCGTTCGCATCCAGCGAAAATCCATTTGGGGTCGTTGCATAAGTTCGGATGCTGATGATATTCATATTTCCATTTCTGTCATACGCCCAGCGTTGACCATCCCAGTCCTCAACGCCGCCCCGGAACAACAGCTTTTCGCCTTCGTATAGTTCGACACCTCTTGCCTGGACACCTGCACCCGCATTGGAGGGCAGTGCAGCAGGGTCTTCCCGGAACGTATAGGGGCCGTAGGCTTTGTCTCCCATCTGGCAGGTAATTGTCCCGTCCGATGTTACCGTAAAGGATGCCTTTTGGCCATTTACACGTCCTGAATAAACCGTTTGGTTTTCCTGGACCTGCGGCACAAGGATTTCCCCCCGATACTGGAAGCCCATTCTGGAAACGGTCAGCGGATACGCGACGGAAAAGACCAGCAGCATCACAAGCATGACGATCAGAAGAATTCTGGGGTATACATCCAGCTCACGAAATGTTTTCATAGCACTCCCTCCGCCTTCTTTTCAAATCCCTTTTCGAAAATGCCGCCCTGGAAAACAATAGCTTGTCCCTTCTGATCCTTATAGAAGGAAATCTGCTCTGTGGCCGTCAGTTGGAAGCCAAGGCGACTCAAAAGGGCCACGGAAGGGGTATTTTCCAGAGCGGTTCCCACTGTAAGCTTTGAGACTCCCAGCCCTTTGAGATAGTCCATCACGGTCAAAAGGCTTTCGAGCGCATAGCCTTTTCCCTGAAAGTCCGAACGGAAGCAGTACCCAAGCTCATAGCCATCCGGGCGAATGTTGGCAGAGATGTAACCAATCACCTGAGCTTCCAGGCATACGGAAAAGAACAGATGGTCAAGGCCGGTTTGGGCAGCCCTGGCCCAGCGTGCAATCCGAGGCCGGACGTCTGCTTCCTCCGTACTGTGCGGACAATCGAAGCAGGCATAGGGTGACTTCGAAAAATCGAGCCAAATTGCCTGCATCGCCTTCCAGTCCGAGGCTTCCACCGGACGGACTGTCAAGCGGTCTGTCTGCAAAAGCATAGCACTTCCTCCATTGTGAAAAAGCCCGGCACAGCGCCGGGCTTTCTACGATCTTCAAGTCATTATTTGGCTACAAAGCCAACCTTCTTATAGACCTTCCGCAGGGTCTTTTCGGCAACGTAGCTGGCCTTTTCGGCGCCGGCCTTGTAAACCTGCTCCAGATAGGCCTTATCCTTCATGATGCGGCTTGCTTCCTCCCGGATGGGGCGCAGGGTCTCCACCACAGCCTCGCCCACGGCGGGCTTGAAGGCACCGTAGCCCTGGCCGGCGAATTCCGCTTCGATGGTCTCGAAGCTCTTGCCGGTGCAGGCGGAGTAAATGGTCATCAGGTTCGACACGCCGGGCTTGTTCTCCTTGTCGTAGCGGACACAGTTCTCGGTATCGGAATCCGTAATGGCCCGCTTGAACTGCCGCATGATGGTCTCAGGGGTGTCCATGAGGATAATCCGGCCGGTGTCCTCATTTTCGGACTTGCTCATCTTGGCGGCGGGGTTAGTCAGGCTCATGATTCGTGCGCCGACCTTGGGCACAAAGGGCTCCGGCATTTTGAACACGTCGCCGTAAACACCGTTAAACCGGCGGGCAATGGTGTGGCACAGCTCCACGTGCTGCTTCTGGTCCTCGCCAACGGGCACCAGGTCCGGCTGGTAGAGCAGGATGTCCGCCGCCATCAGGCTGGGATAGGAAAACAGGCCGCCATTGATATTGTCCGCATTCTTAGCGGACTTGTCCTTGAACTGGGTCATACGGCTGAGCTCGCCGAACATGGAATAGCACTGCAGCACCCAGCCCAGCTCTGCGTGCTGGTGCACATGGCTCTGGATGAACAGGGTGTTCTTCTCGGGGTCAAGGCCGCAGGCGATGTACTGGGCCAGCTGCTCCAGGGTGCGGCGGCGCAGATCTGTGGGGTTCTGCCGGACGGTAATGGCGTGCAGATCGGCCATGAAGTAGAAGCAGTCGTAGTCGTCTGCCCGCTCGGCCCAGTTCTTCACAGCGCCCAGGTAGCTGCCCAGGGTCAGGTCTCCGGAGGGCTTGATGCCGGAGAGCATTCTTTTCTTCTCCTGTATTATTTCACTCATAACAAACGCTTCCTTTTTCAATTTTTTTCATTTTATCACATGAACGGTCGTTGTGCAAGGAGATTCTCAGAATAAAAAACGGTGCAGACCCATTCATGGCCTACACCGATCATTCCTTTTCCTCTTTTGAGAATTCTCCTCAAAAATCCGGGCATGACAATGTAAGCTCGTCCCAAGACCGCCAAGCCCAGACGCGCCATGCCGCAAAAGAAACAAAAGTCTGCAACATTGCCAAACCTCCATGGATTTTTACACATAGTAGCACCATCTTTTTGAAAAGTCAAGCGCTTTTGAATTGATTTCTGCTCTCCGGTATGGTATACTCTATGCTAGATTTTTATGACAAAGAGGTAGATTTTATGGATTATCAAGCACTGGCTGATCTTCTGTTTCCCGATGTGACCGCCACCCCCGAGGAGCTGGAGGTGCGATTCCCCCAGCGGAACCTGCCGGAAGGGGCCGTCGTGACCCGCATGGCCCCCTCTCCCACGGGCTTCGTCCACCTGGGCAACCTGGTGCAGGGCATGATCTCCGAGCGGATGGCCCACCGGTCGGGCGGCGTACTGTTCCTTCGCGTGGAGGACACCGATGCCAAGCGGGAGGTTCCCGGGGCTGTGGAGGTTCTGATTGAATCTCTGAAGCACTACAACATTCACTTTGACGAGGGCGCTACCATCGACGGCGACAACGGCAGCTACGGCCCCTACCGGCAGCGCCAGCGGGCGGATATTTACCATGTGTATGCCAAGAAGCTGGTCTCCGAGGGCAAGGCCTACCCCTGCTTCTGCACGGAAGAGGAGCTGACCGCCATGCGGGAAAAGCAGGAGGCCAACAAGGAAACCACCGGCTACTATGGCCCTTACGCCATCTGGCGTGACCGGAGCATGGAGGAAATCCAGGCCCAGCTGGCCGCCGGCAATCCCTGGGTGCTCCGTTTCCGCTCTACGGGCTCCATTGAGCACCAGTTCAAATTTGACGACCTGGTAAAGGGCAAGCTGACCATTACGGAGAACAACGTGGACCACGTGCTGCTGAAATCCGACGGCATTCCCACCTATCACTTCGCCCACGCCGTGGATGACCACCTGATGCGCACCACCCATGTAGTCCGGGGCGATGAGTGGCTGTCCACCCTGCCCTTCCACATCCAGCTGTTCCAGGCCCTGGGCTTCAAGCTGCCGAAATACGTCCACATTGGACCGCTGATGAAGATGGACGGCAATTCCAAGCGGAAGCTCTCCAAGCGGAAAGACCCCGAGCTGGCTCTGACCTACTACAAGGCCGAGGGCTTCTCCACGCAGGCCATGCGGGAATACCTGATGACCGTGCTGAATTCCAACTTTGAGGACTGGCGGCGGGCCAACCCCGATGCGGATATCGACACCTTCCCCTTCAGCCCCAAGAAGCTGAACCCCGCCGGCTCTCTGTTTGACTATGCCAAGCTGGTCGACGTCAGCAAGAACGTCATCTCCCGCATGAGCGCCGAGGAGGTCTATACCCAGCTGATCGAGTGGGCCAAGGAGTTCCAGCCGGACTTTGCCGAAAAGCTGGAAGCAGACCCCGCCTATGCCAAGGCGATTCTCGCCATCGGCCGTGGCGGCAAAAAGCCCAGAAAGGATCTGGCAACCTGGAAGGATGCCAAAGACTACATGGGCTTCTTCTACGATGAATACCTGGAAAAGCCCGTCTTCGATGAGAAGTTCAGCAAGGCCGTCATTGCAGACGTGCTGAACCGGTTCCTGGAGAGCTTCGACATGACGGATGACTCCACCGTCTGGTTCAACAAGGTCAAGGCCATCACCGAGGCCATTGGCTTCACCACAGATATGAAGGCCTATAAGCTTGACCCCGCAGCCTACCCCGGCACCGTAGCCGATGTGTCCACCTTCCTGCGTCTGGCCGTCACCGGCAAGACCAATTCCCCGGACCTGTACACCGTCATGCAGCTGCTGGGCAAGGAGCGGACGGAGAGCCGCATCCGCAGCGCCCTGGCCCAGCTTGGCTAAAAGAAAACCTTTTCGTAAATTTTCCCAGCAGGGGCTGTGACGGATTGACTTTTCCCGTCAAATTGACTATAATGTAGATATCAAAAAATGCATTGGAGGCGATGTTATGGAAAAGAAAATCATTACCATTAGCCGTGAGTTTGGTGCCGGTGGACGTACCATTGGCCATTTGGTCGCGGATAAGCTGGGGATTCCTTTCTATGACAGCAAACTCGTTGAAGATATTGCAAAAGAATCCGGCTTCGCGCCGAAGTTCGTGGAAGAGCATTCCGAGCACTCCCCCAGCGGCAGCGTATTCTCTTACGCTTTCGCGCCCCAGGGCGTTCCCGGGATCATGAACGGCCTGTCCACGGCGGACTATCTGTGGAACGCCCAGTGCAACATCATTCTGGAGCTGGCTGAGAAAGGTCCCTGTGTCATTGTGGGCCGGAACGCAGACTACATTCTGAAGGACCGGCCCGATGCACTGCACGTCTATGTCAGCGCGGACCTGGATTTCCGGGAAAAGCACATTGTGGAGCTCTACGGCGAAACCGACAAGACCCCCGAGCAGCGTCTGAACGAAAAGGATAAGCGCCGCCGGGTGAACTACCAGCACTACACCGGCCGCACCTGGGGTCAGGCCCAGAACTACGACCTGTGCCTGCGCTCCAGCACCCTGGGCTTTGACCAGTGCGCGGAGATCATCATCAACGCAGTAGAGAAGTCCAAGGAAAAGTAATTGAATGTCTGTGCAAAGGCAGGACGGAACCCCCAGCGGGTCCGCCCTGCCTTTGCTGTATGCCGGAACCGTCGGAAAACAGCGGCTGTCCTGTCCCCTCTTTGATTCCTTTATGTTTAAGATAAGTTCTATATTTATTATGTACTTTTTTCACATATACTTACATATGAAATTGTATTGTATAACGAATGTTTCTATTCGCTCTTGTATCTTTCCGCGATCTATGGTATCATAGCCCCATAGGAAAGGCTGCGGAAGCGCCCAAGGTCTTCCGCGCCGTAAAGGAGGAACCCGTATGAAACACAAAAGGATATTCACCCGTCTTGCAGCCGCACTGCTCGTGGCGGCGTTTTTGCCCACCGCCGCGCTGGCAGACAACTGGTACTTAGAGGACGGGGATATTACCGTCAGCGCCACGGAAAGCAGCCAGACCGTCAGCCAGGGCGACGTAACAAAGGAGGATTCCGCGCCGGTCATCGGAAACCGGGATGCGGAAGCTTCAACGGACAACACCGTAACCATCGTGGCCGACAAAAACGCCACCGCCAACGTCACCCTGAAGGATGCCAATATCGACGTCAGCGCCGAAAAGGAAGCCGCGGTAAAGACCGAGGGCGAGGGCGACGTCACCCTGACCATTGAGGGCGAGAATACGGTCAAAAGTGGCAATAATCACGCCGGTGTGGAAAAAACCAACGACGGGAATCTGACCATTACAACAGACGGAAGCAGCCAAGGCAGCCTGTCAGCAGAGGGCGGCTTCGTCGGCAGCGGAATCGGCGGTGCATGGAGCAGTGTCAGCAACATCACCATCGAAGGCGATGTCCAGCTCAAGGCGACCGGCGGCGAGACCGCAGCCGGCATTGGCAGCGCAGCCAGTAGCTGCAGCAACATCACCATACGGGGCAATGCCAAGGTAGAAGCCACTGGCGGCCATGATGCGGCCGGTATCGGTTCCGGATCGGGTGCCAAAAACGCCAGTGACATCATAATTGAGGGCAATGCAGAAGTCATTGCATCCGGTCAAGGCAGCGGTGCAGGCATCGGCACAGGCACTACCGGTGATGCAACAAACATCACCATTCGCGGCAATGCCAAGGTGGAGGCCTCAGCCACGGACATGGGTGCAGGCATTGGCGGTGGAAGATACGATGGCAAAAACATCACCATTGAGGGGAATGCGAAGGTCAGTGCCAAGGGGCATCTTTGGGCCGCAGGAATCGGCGGTGGTGCAAATGGCGTTGGGGAAAATATCAAAATCCGCGGAAATGCGCAGGTAAGTGCCATCGGTGGACGAAGCAGTAATAGCTTTGGGGCCGGAATCGGTGGCCCTCAAAATGGTTTCCGCAGCAAAAATTTCACGGTTGCCGAAAATGCAATCGTCAGGGTGCAAGGCGGTCCGGATGGACAGGGCTTCGGCTTCGGCGGTTCCAACGCCGAGGAAATCATCCCTGATACAGCCAATTTACGCGACGGCTGGATTGCTTACTATCTCCCTGATGCGGATATGGATGCTGATGCTCCCTGGAAAGTCGTCTACCGGAATGAGCAGGGGGCCCTTGTCACCACAACCGACAATATTCGCTTCCTCTCCAAGACAGATCCGACTTGTGAAACCGATGGCAACAGCAGTTTCTCCGCAGATGGAAAGTCCTTCTCCTTTATATTTCCAAAGCTTGGCCACATCTTCAAAAATTACACCTACAACAACAACGCCACTGAGACATCAGACGGCACCGAAACCGCCCATTGCGAACGCCCCGGCTGCACGGCAACAGACACCCGGGTGTGCCCCGGCACGCGCCTGAACGGGAACGTCTCCGCGCCTCAGCAGACACTCTTCCGGGTAACGGACCTGGACGGCGAGGATATGCCCTACCGGCAGCAGCTTGCGGACGGTGTGCTGACCGTCACCGCGGATGCGGAGGACGCCATGCTCCTTCTGCCCTCTGACAGCATTCCGACTCTGCAAACGCAGGGAGTCCGGGAACTGCGCTTCGTGACCAACCAGACATCCTCCGGATTTGCCCTGTCCAAGCTGCCCGAAGGTCAGGCAGAATTTGCCCTGACCCACACCGGCTCTGAGATCGCTTTTACCCAGGACGGCCAGGATCTGAGCGGTATTCTTCAGAAGCTTTCTTAACCGCCTTCTGATGCAGTCCCAGCAGGGTTTCCGCGCATACAGAAAGGCCCGGGCAATTGCCCGGGCCTTTGGCATGTGCTTTTATACCTTGGCAGGCTCCTGCTCGTCGATGTGAATGCTGACGCCGTTGACCTCTACATTTTCGTCGGCGCAGATCATGATATACTTCACGCCGCCGATGACCCTAGTCTCGATGAGATCGCTCCGGGTGGGGTCCACCTTGATGGATACATCCGGCGTCTTGATTTCAAAGCGCTTGCTGTCGATGATGTTCTTGGGGTGCAGGTCTGCCTCAAAGCCGAAGGTCTCGTCATAATCCACGCTGAATTTCGCCAGGTGCTCCTCAGATACGCCGCAGGAGGCCAGGGCTTCCTTCACGTCTGCCTTGGCGATCATCAAAGGCTCCGGGACCTTTGCCTCCTTGTGCAGCTCAATGCGCTGGCACAGCTGGTCATGGACGGTCTGCACCACGTCCAGGTTGCACTCTTCCCCCAGGGCCGTGGTCAGCAGGGCCTCGAAGCACTTCTTCTGCTCGGCGGCGGGCATGGGTACCGGGGTATTGAACAGGGCCTCGATCAGGGCATCCTGGCTCACCTTGATGTCGTGGGTATAGTACAGGGCGTTGTAGATATTGGTTGCCCGGTTGTCAAAGGCCGGGAACAGGAAGCCCAGCACCGGCGCGCTGACGGGCTGATTCATGGCTCCATCGTGGAAAAGCTTCTCCTCGGGCACATAGTGCAGATTCGGCTTGGTCTGCTTCACCGGGCAGATGGCGCAGATGAGGTAGGTATACACCTCTTCGGACTTATCCGAGTCGGAAAGGTCGTCCTTGCCCTTAAAGGGGACATCGTAGCTGTCGCAGCCAATCAAAATCAGGTAATTGCCCTCCAGGGTCACGGAGTCGATGATCTTCTGGAAAAAGCTGTGCAGCAGCTCGTCATCCCCCAGCTTGGATTCCCGCAGGTCCATGAGCAGTTTATGCTCGGGGCTGCCCGCCACCTGGGAGGTCTTGAAGGTGATATCAATCAGATTCTTGCCGACGGAGCCGGACAGCACCCGCTTAAAGAGGGCAAAATACTTGTCCCCCTCGTTTTCCGGCATAATGCCGGTGCTCTGGCTGAACTCCGTAATGATCTCCTTGTTGTCATTAACAAAGCAGCCATAAATTTTCGTAATATTGCTGCGATCTCTGCGCAGATGGCGGCGAATCTCGCCGATTTCCTTATCGTTCATGGTGTTACCTCGTTTCTATACGAAATGCCTCCGTATTATAGCACAGGTGTTCGGAAAAATCCAGAAGAAAATAGGAGGGGCCGCGCCCCTCCTATTGGTTCATTTCTCTTCCGGGAGCGTATCGATTGGCAGATGCTCCAAAGGAACTTCGCGGTAAGAATTCAAAAGCGTCTCGGCTTCTTCCCGGCTCAAGTCTTTGACAATATGAATGCCGCTAAGGCTCAGGCCGAAGCAATCATTGGCAATGTCGTAGACCAGGCGATTCTGCACGATCAGGTTTCCGTGCTCTACGGTATAGAAGCAGTAGAGCTTGTAGGCCTGTCCCACCTCTTCGTAGGTTTTCAGAACGTTGTTTTCGCAGAGGGAAACCGTTCCCCAAATGCCAAAGGCCTTGTCCCCTTCTGTCAATACCGGAGCGGTTTTTCCATCCTTCATGGTATAGAGGCTGGAGTTTCCGCCTTCGCCCCAGAAAATGCACTCGTCGGTGCCGTCTCCGTCCAGGTCAAGAAGGGCGTATTCCGTCACCGCCCCCAAAACCATGCGAAGCTTCTGGTAGCTGTCCTGGGCAAAGGGGTCGTCCGCGTCCAGAAGGGCCTCGTATTCCGCGTCGGCTTTTTGAAGCTGAGGAAGCACAGCATCCACATCCGGCAGTTTCGTTTGAACGGAAAAGTGAATATGTTCTGCCAGCCATTCGATGTCCCGGTCTTGCATATCCACTCGAGGGCCATCGCCATCATTTAAGTACCAGGAAGCCGGGAAGACCGCATAGACAAAGGCATCCTCCCGGTCACAGATGAGATACCCTATGCCGTCAGAAACCACGACCAAAACAGGAACACCGTCACTTCTCGTATAAGTCCATTCCCGGGTAGAAGCCACCAGATTGACGATCTTGGTGCCCATGAAGCCCTTTTTATTGCAGCTTAGCGTAAAATTCGTGGCATAGTCCCAGGAAAAGGCTGGATCTGTCACATGATAGTCCGTCCAAAGGGAATAGCTGCCGGATTCAAAAAAGCTGCAGCCCCGCAGTTCAAAGCTTTCGTCCGTTCCGGAAATCAGCGGCTCCTGAATGCCGAGAGCATTCCACCCCAGCTCCCAATCATAATGGTAGGCTGTCGCCATTCGTCCCGCCAGCTTCAAATCGTATTTCTTCGCGATTTCGTCCAGCTTGTCCACCATCTCCTGGGAGTAGACATCGTAGGCGTCATATTCTTCCGACGCCTGGAATTTCCCCTGGGCGGCCATATAGATGGAGTGGTCGGTATCGTAGCCCTTGCAGAATTCATACCACTCCTTGGCGGCCTTCTGCTCCGGGGTATTCTCCAGGCCCTGGAGGGACAGAACTGTTTTTGTGACCTCCGCTGCCTCGTGTCTTTCCCCATCAGCGTCAATCCAGGCAGGGGTCGTGGTCTCGTATTCATCCAGCTTCAGCTGCTTCGTGCTGAGGGCAGCGACGGCGCAGCCCATAAAAATTGCCATTGCGGTAATGATCGCCGCAATCAGAAGGGTCTTTCTGTACTTCATCGTCCGTTTCCTTTCCGCAGGCCGATGACCGGATGCGGACAGGATGTTTTGCAGCAGGGCATCCTTTTCCTGCTGCGTCAATGCTACGGAGTCGAATGCCTGCTTGATTTTCTGTTCCTTCATTCCAAATCACCGCCTAACATGGTTTTCAATTGTTTTCGGGCACGGGCAAGCCGGGTGCGGACCGTGGGCTGGGGACAGTGCAGGAGTCCGGCAATTTCTCGGGTGGTATAGCCCTCATAGTAGTAGAGATACACCGCCGTCTTATAGTCCGGGGGTAAGCGAAAAATCGCCTCCAGCACCGGATTTGCTTCCGGCCCTCTGTCCCCTGCCAGCTCCGTATGCTCATCCAGATCCTCATCGGTTCGGTAAAGCCGTTTCAGCTGATCCTTGCACAGATTGGATGCCGTAACGATGAGCCACGCTTTTTCGTGCCGCTGGTTTTCGAAGGTCTTCCCGGAGGCGATGAGCCGCAGGAAGGTCTCCTGGACCATGTCCTCCGCCTCCGGCTTGTTTTTCATAAAGGAATAGCAGATACGGTAGACCGTATCAATTTGCCGATGATAGATTTCCGTGATCTCTTTGTCCGTACGCAACAAAGAAGCCATGGTCACCACCTCCTCTCACCTTAGATACGACCGGCAGGCGCAATTTGTTTCATTTTCAAAAAAATCAGCGTGGAAGTCTGAACTGCTTCCCGTCAAGTGGACAGTGAAATAAAATAAAGATTTTTTGCACTTCCGGTAGCCTTTTGGTTGCCGGAAGTCAATTGTTGGATGCACGGCACTTCGGTGCCGTGGGAACCTCAGGAAATGCCAGGACATACTGTCCAGCCATTTTCTGAGGTTTTGTTTATGCTGCCAGCAGATAGTTATTGTGTTTTTCCATCGGCGTCAGCACACCCAGATTACGCTGTACCCGGCGGTTGTTGTAGTAGGTCAGGAGCAGCTCGACCAGATTAAACAGTCTGAAGAACAGCGGCTCCGGCAGCGGAGAATGGAGCGGGAAGCGAAAGAACGGGAACGGCTGGCAGAACTGTATGAGGACTGCGATGATCGTTTTGCTTTTATCGCCGGATATACAGATGGCGGTGCACCGTTCGGTGTAGCGGTTGGCGAACCTGCTACTACTCTATCACTGGAGGTTTTTCTTTTCTACGCATAAGTTGAACTTTTTCCGGCGCACCCGCATAGCGGGTGGTAGTCTTTCTATGAACGCAAGCCGAACGGCATTGGTGCCGCTCGGCTTGTTTTATGCATTTTCTCTCCGGAACAGACAATAGGAAAACGTCGCGCCCGATAAAGAACGCAGCCGATCACCGCTGGCACGATTGCCGGGCCATGCGTCCCGGCGCTTACTCCGCAACCGCATCCGATACCGTCAGCGTCACGGCAATTCCTGCCTCGCACTTTGCGTTCCGGAAATCCTCTGTGATGTTCATTACCGTCATCTGGTTTGCGCTGCTTCCGGTTTTGACACAGATGGGGATCTCCTTATTCAGCTCTATGGGCAGCTCATGGGTCATCCTTGTGGTAGCAACTCCCATTGGCTTGTCAAATGTTGTATCCAGAACGGGATAGCTGCACCTGGAACTGCCATTTTCAGAAATATTGTAGATATCGCAGCCGGTTTCCGTCAGCCGAATGGCGATCCGGTTGCCCAGAAGATCGCTCTTCCCATATGTTTTGCCGTCTTCATTCCATGTTCCGTCACGGTAGACCCAGACAGAGATCGTATAGGATTTCACTGTCTCATCAAGGGAAATGTCGAAAAACTGGATTTCATCATCGCATAGATCCAGGACTTCCTGGGTTTCCTTGGAAAATTCAGAGGGCTTGATGGTCATTGCGGATCGTTTGTTCCGGGAGCAGGCGCACAGGCTAAGAAGCATTGCCACAGCCAGCAGAATTGAGATTGCTTTCTTCATGATGTATCCTCCTTTTTGGAAAGCCCGTTGGTGAAAAGCGGCTATCTAAGCCGTCTGGGTGTATTCCCGCAGCTCTGCACCGTACCGGTACCCAAAGCCATGCTGATGATCCCGACAACGGAACCAACAGCGCCGATCACGCTGAAAACGAAGGCGATTTTGCTCAAAATCATTCCAAGCCTTGCCAATTTCTGGATGGTATTCAGGGTTTTCATATAGGCAAAGCTGCGCTTGCATTCCAACGGCTGCGTCCGGATAGATTTGCCGTCAATATAGATTTCCCCCGCATCAAATTGCAGGATTCCGGCTACGGATTTCAGCGTTGTGGTCTTGCCCGCACCGTTATGACCGATGAAACCATAGATTTCCCCTGGGGCAATGTGCAGATTCAGGTCGTCCACAGCCTTTTTCTCCCCATAATCTTTGTCAAATGCTCAATTCTCAGCATATTTTTCAATCCTTTATTCCTGCAAGTGTCAGAAACTTCTTATCCGATTGAATCCCCTGGGTTACAAACGCACCATCCCGAAACAAAGCATAGGTAGTCACCGGGGCGGGCACATTCTGTGCATCCTGTCTTGTGGTGATATGGACGGTTTTCAGGGGGATTCCGTGAACTCTCGCCGTTTCCTCCACCCTGGGCACCCAATAGTAAGTATATGGGCACTGGTCGGTATAATAGAGGACAAAGCCTTCACCGTTTGCTTTTGGATGTTTTGCACATTTCTTGAACTTCGGCAGCTCGGCATTCTCCGTCAGCGGCAAATACAGCAAGGTAATCCCGCAGTCCGAAGTATCCGCCAGCCGGAATCCCTTGTACGTCAGATACTTGGGGTCTGCAAGGAACTCTCGTTTGCGTCCCTCCGCGCACAGAATGCAGATTCCCTTTTTGCCCTGCGTCAAGGCATCCTGAACGCACTTGCTCAGCAGATCATTGGAGTACCCATGCCCTTTCATGGAGCCGGAAACCCACAGGCAGCTGATATAGAGGTATCCCGCTGCCTCAATCGGCACCCATGCACTTTCCGCCGGGATATATTCGATAAAGCATTTGCCACGTTCCTCGCTGCGATAAAACACAAGCCCCTCTTCAAACCGCTGCTTCATCCATTCTTTTTTTGCAATGCTTTGCTTCCCGGACATGGCACAGCAAATATGCTCCGTATCAATATTCTCCTTCGTAATTTGAATGTAATTCATTCCATTTCCTCCCCCGTCGGCGCGGAAATCAGGGTGATCTGTCTGGGCTTGCTGCCTTCCTTCATGCCGATGTCCATATATTTCATGGCCGTCCGGTTGATTTCCGACAGGAAGTCCATGAATTCCCCGTCTGTCAGCGTCAGTGTACAGTTGGTCATGAGCAGCATATCCTTTTTGGGGTCTGCACAGCCACCGGAAAAATATTTTGCAAATGCCGCGCTGATTCCAAGGAGTGCACGCTGGACCGCGCTCCCATCGGCATCGTCAAGTTCCAAAGCACTTTTATTCAGCTGATAAACGCTTTCCACCGTTCCACGGATGCGGTTTTCTCCAACCACTGTGAGAATATCATTTTCCGTGAGAATCTTCACATGGCGATACAAGCTCGCACTGGGGATATCCGGAAGTGCCTTTCGAATTTCCTTGACCGTACCGGTTTCGTGCACAAGCAGATACTGAAAAATCCTCTGCCGCACGGGGTTCATAACGGCCTCCGCCATTTCCATGTGGATCACCGCCTCCTATATTCTATAATTCAATTATATTCTCATTTTTAAGAATGTCAATGGCTGATTAAAAAAGAATGAGCGCCGCGGCAAAATGCAGCAGCACCCATCCCAATCGATCGGTATTCCTTTGTTTATGTAAGCAGCCCCAGCAGCGCGGAAAGCACGATCACCTTCGGAACGCTCCACTTTCTTCTAGCGAGAAGATAGAAGGCAATCAGCGCGATCACGGCGGTACGCCAGGCGAAAACGCCGTCCACCAGGTAATTGGTCCGGCTCAAATCGATCATTACCGCCACAATGATCCCAAGCGCCGCAGGACGAACCCCCACCATAATGTTTTTCAGCGCACGGCTGTTTTTGAATTTCTCAAAGAAGGCGGCAGCCAAAGCGCAGAGGGTAAAGGTCGGGGCCAGAACACCCAGCACAGAGAGAATGGCCCCAAGGATTCCCGCCACACGCATGCCGGCAAAGGTGGCGCAGTTAAGGCCCAAAGGGCCGGGGGTCATCTCTGCAATGGCAATGATATCGGACACCTCTGAGACGTTCATCCATCCATGGCTGACCATCTCGTCGTTGATCAGCGGAACCATGGACATTCCGCCGAAGCTGGTAAAACCAATCTGGCAAAAGCTCCAGAACAGCTGAAAAAGAACACTCATGCCTCTGCCTCCTTCCATTTCCCCATAATGAGTCCCGCTGCCACCGCCAGCAGAATCACCAGAACGCAGTTCACATTCAGGAAGGCATTCAGGATACAGGCAACGATGGCAATGGCATAACACGCTTTTGTGGGGAACGCGCCTTCCCGAAGCTTCAGCGCTGCCACCAGGATGATGGGCACCACCGCCGAACGGACACCCGTCAGCATTTTGGCGATCCAGATATTGTCCTTAAACATGGCATAGCAATAGGTCAGCGCGGACAGGATGATCATGGGCGGTGTCACCATACCGACGGTTGCAGCAATGCCGCCCAGAACACCGGCCTGACGGTGCCCGAACAGATAGGCCACATTGCCGATCATCGTCCCCGGCAGGCTTCGGCCCACGCTGACAATATCCAGCAGTTCCTCGGCGGTCAGCTCTTTCTTATCATCCACAAAGTCCTTCTGCATTTGGGCCACAATGCTCCAGCCCCCGCCGAAGGTAAACCAGCTGATGCGGAAGAAATAAAAGAACATCTCCCAGATTTTTTTCAATGATGTTTTCTTCATAGACATTTCCTCAATAATGGACCACATTCTCCGCACTGCGGATACGCCGCAGCACTGGCTCTGCCTCGGAAGACCTGAAATAGTCTAAGGTCGTTTGGGGCACCAGCCGGGAAAGGGTCTGCCAGTCCCCTGCCTGTAAAGCGGCGCGGACGGTAGAGGCGCTGATCGCCTTGCCCAGGGCCTGCTTTCTTGGAAGGATCACACAGTCGATGCCGTTCTCCCGCAGCTGCGCAGCCATAATTTCATTGTAGAGCCCCGTCACCTGGCTGGTAGGCTCCTCCCCCACAAAGCGAACGGTAACTCTCAGCGCCCGGGCAATTCTCACAAAAATCGCCAGGTCCAGCTTGGCGTGTCCCCGAATCACCGCAGCATCGTCCTTTAGAAAATAGCTCGGGAAGGTGGCATTGCTGATGATATAGGGCCCGGAATCGTGGAGCACCACATTTTTCAGGTGAGCTGTTCCCGCCTGAACCAGCTGCTTGCGCACCCCGAAGGGCACCAGGCTGGCATCCTCGCTGAGCAGAAACAGGTGCAGCGTATCGCACCGGCCTGCAGCCGTCTCCACCAGATACTGGTGGCCCAGGGTGAAGGGGTTTGCGTTCATAACGATGGCACCGGAAACGCCGGGGCGGGCAGTCTTTTCCAGGCGGGACAGATAGGACGGGAACCCGTTTCTCCGGTTTTCCATAAACACCAGCGTACCGTCCACCCGGGCGATTTCATAAAAGCCCAGGCTCTGGAAAAACTTCGCGGATTTGATTTTGGTATATAAGAAAAGATGGGTGTATCCCCGGGCCATCTGGTATTCCATCAGGTGGGACACTACCTCATTCAGCAATCCCTCTCCCTGGTGCTGCTGGCTGACAGCAAAGCAGCGCAGGGTCGCGCCAAAGCAGCTGCCGGTGGCAATTACCCGATTCTCCTCGTCCACCATAGCGCAGATATAGTCCAGATTTGCATCCCGGGTAATGCCGTTCTCCACCAGAAGCGCATCCACCTGGGCCAGCATCCGCTTATCCGACAGGGAAACCTGTGTCAAGGCATATTCGCTCATTCTTGTTCTCCTCCAACGGTGCGGCCGCACCTCGCGTCGTGCCGCACCGATTTTTCTCTATTATACATTCTTTCGGCCCATATGTGAAGTGCCCCTTCTACAAGGAACTGCCTCCCGGCAATCGGGAGGCAGTGTTCATGGGGCGATTTCTCAGGCCTTCCCAGCACAGCCGGAAACCATTCCCTTGGGAACGGCTGATCCACCAATCAGCCGTTCCCGGGTTGCGGATTTACAGAGGCATAATGCCGCAGACAATGGCGAACAGCATGCACAGGATGGAGAAGACCCAAACGTACAGGAAGCTTGCCTTGATGTGGTCCTTGATATCCACATCGGCCAGGCCCACGCCCAGCAGAGTGGCGGGAACCATGGGGCTGATGAAGGTAGCGCAGTTCCGGCAGACGACCATAGCCACAGCGATGGGCAGGGCCTCTACGCCGAAGCTCTGGCCGATGGCGATGATGACAGGCAGCATACCGAAGAAGTAGGAGTCGGTATCGAAGGCCAGAGCCAGAGGCACGGACAGGATGCCGATAACCAGAGGCAGGTGCTGACCAATGGCAGCAGGCAGAATGGACTCGATGATACCGGCCAGGCAGCGAACAACGCTGGGCACGTCAACTTCCATCGCCTTCACGCTGGCGGCAGTCAGAGCGCCGTCCTTCACAATGAAGGAGGTAGTCAGAACGCCCATCAGGACAGCAGCGCCCATCAGGGTGGAGCACATCATCAGAGCGGGACCGGCGTGCAGGTTGATGATCTTCTTGTGCATCTTGGCGGTGAAGCCGTAGTTCACGAACAGAGCGATGGAAACGCCCAGCATGAAGGGAACATAGGAGGCGAACACATCCCAGATCAGCATGGCGATGACAGCGATGGTCAGCAGCAGGTTGAACCAGAACAGCTTGGGACGGGACAGCTCCTTCTCCTCCTCGGACTTGCTCTCAGCAATGTCCAGGGTAGCACCGGCGGGCAGGCCTGCACCGCGCTTCTTCTCCTGGAAGCCGGTCAGCACGGAGTGGGCCAGGGCCAGGACGATACCGAAGATCTGGATGGGGATGATGGTGTTCCACAGTTGACCTGCTTCCATGCCCAGCACGGTAGCGGCACGCATGGTGGGACCGGCCCAGGGCATCAGGTTCAGAACGCCCATAGCCAGCACGGCAATCCGCAGCAGGCTGGTGGGACGCATGTTCATCTTCTTGTAGATGGGCAGCATAGCGGGAACCACGATGCAGAAGGTGGAAGCGCCGCCGCCGTCCAGGTGGCCGATCAGGGCAATGACACAGGTCATGACGCACACGCCGATGACATTGTTGCCAATGAGCTTCATCAGCTTGCCGATGATCACATCAAACATGCCGGCATCGGTCATAATGCCGAAGTACAGCACGGAGAAAACGAACAGGGCAGCGGTAGGCGCAGTGGAGTTAAAGCCGGCCTTGATCATAGCTGCCAGGTTGTCAAAGGTAAAGCGGCCGCCCAGGACCAGAATCAGGCCCAGGATGGAGGGGAAGACAATAAACGCGATAGCGGGCTGGGTCTTGCTCTTGAACAGGGTAACAACGATTGCAACGATGGTTACCAGTCCAAGCAGACCAACGATGGTATCACTCATTCTCGAAATTCCTTTCTATATTACGGTTCAAAAACTGCTGGGAATTCATAACAAAAAGGGGGATATTTTTCAGTCCCCCTGAATGTCCTTACAGGGACAGGGGCTTGATCTTGCGGACCACGTCCAGAATGGTGCCGTCACGGGCTTCCAGAACGGCAACCACCTTGTCCTCCCACTCCAGGTCGTCAGGACGGCCCACCAGGGAATAGGCCTTCTCCTTCAGGCTCTCAATGGACACATGGGGGATACCGGCGTTGTCCAGGCACTCGATGAGGTCGGGGCGCAGGGGGTTCACGGCAATGCCGTAATCGGTAACCAGCACATCCACACAGTCGCCGGGGGTGGTGACGGTAACGACCTTCTCACAGACGGTAGCCATGCGGCCGCGGGTCAAGGGAGTGACAATAATGCAGACCTTGGAACCGGCAGCGGTATCGGGGTGACCGCCGGGCGCGCCGCGAAGCACACCGTCGGAACCGGTCAGAACGTTGACATTAAAGCCGGTGTCGATTTCCAGGGCAGCCAGAACCACGAAGTCCAGCTTGTTGACGAAAGCGCCCTTGTTGGCAGGGTTGGCATACTGAGAAGCGGACATCTCAAAGTGGTTGGGGGTCTGGTTGATGGAGTTCACGGCATCCAGGTCGAAGTCCTGAACGTCAATCACCTTTCCAACCTTGCCCTTCTTCAGCAGCTCCACCATGGGGCCGCAGATGCCGCCGATGGCCCAGCCCATTTTGATGTTGCGCTCGTCCATGTACTTCTCCAGGAACAGGTTGGCCGCCAGAGAGGGGCCGCCGACACCGGTCTGGAAGGAGAAGCCGTCCTTGAAATAGGGGGTGGAGGCAATAACCTTGGCCACATTCTCGGCCATCATCAGATCCCGGGGGTTCTGGCTGATGCGGGCAGCGGCAGAGGCGATCTTCTTGGGGTTGCCGATGGAATCGACCACCACAACGGCATCCACATCGATGGCTTCCACGGAAGCGGGCATATTGGGGAAGTCGACCAGGCAGTCGGTAACGACCACCACATGGTCGGCATACTTGGCGTCGGTCATGGCATAGCCCATGGAGCCGCAGTTGCTCTTACCGCCGATACCCCGGCAGTTGCCCACGCAGTCAGAGGTGGGAGCAGCGACGAAAGCGATGTCGATGTGGACCTCTCCTGCCTCAATGGCACGGGGACGGCCGCCATGGGAACGGATAATGGCAGGGGTCTTCAGCTTACCGGCGGAAACCACCTCACCCATCCGACCACGGATGCCGGAGGTCTGAATGCCGATGACCTTACCCTCTTCAATATAATCGGCGATGGGATCATGGGCGCTGCCCAGAGAGGTAGCGGCAATGGTCAGGTCCTTCAAGCCCAGCTCCTCGATGGCGGCCTTCATAACCATGTTGACCACATAGTCGCCGTCACGCAGATGGTGGTGGAAGGAGAAGGTCATGCCGTCCTTGGCGCCGCACTGCTTGAGTGCGTCCACCAGGGTAGCGACGATCTTGCTCTCCTGGGGCTTTTCGAACCGGCGCGTCTTGGGGGCAGCCTTCTGGAGGTACTTGCCGTCCATATAATTCTTGCCCTGGTAAACTTCCTTGCCGTTTACCAGCAGCGCTTCGGGAATATCTCTGCCTACTGCGTTAATCATACCAGATCCCCCTCATACATACCGCAGGCCTTTGCCAGACGCAGCGTGCGCTCAGCGCCGGGAATGAAGGCCACATCGATCATCTTACCGTTGACGGTGAACACGCCGACACCGGCGGCGGACTGCTCCTTAAATGCACGGACAACAGCCTCAGCCTGCTTGACTTCCTTTTCAGTGGGTGCAAAAACCTCATGGACCAGACGAATCTGCTTGGGGTTGATCAGGCTCTTGCCGTCAAAACCCATAGCCTTGTTCTGCAGGACCTCTGCCTTGAAGCCTTCGTTGTCGTCCAGGTCGGTAAACACGGTATCGAAGCACTGGATCCCGGCTGCACGGGCAGCCAGCAGCATCTGGCCCCGGGCAACCATCATATCCACACCGTCGGGGGTGAACTTGGTCTGCATGCACTTGCGGAAATCGCCGCCGGAAATGGCGACGCCCAGCATCCGGTCGGAGGCGGAGCAGATCTCATAGGCATTCAGGATGCCCTTGGGACTTTCCAGAGCAGCCATCAGCAGGGTCCGGCCGACTTCCACGCCGAATTCACGCTCGGCCGCCTCCACGGCAGCCTCCACCGTGTGCACATCCTGTGCGCTTTCGCACTTAGCGATCCGGATACCGTCGGCGCCACCGGCCACACAGACACGGATGTCTTCCTGCCAATGGGGGGTATCCAGGCCGTTGATTCGGACGATGACCTCGGTATTGCCGTAGTCAATGGTGGTCAGAGCATGGTACAGGGAGAAACGGGCAGCATCCTTCTGGTTCTCTGCAACGGCATCCTCCAGGTCCAGCATAATGGAGTCGCAGCCATAGATGTAAGCATCCTTGATCAGGCCGGGCTTCTGAGCGTTCATGAACATCATGGTTCTGCGCAGGCGGAACCGTTCGGGCTTGGGTCTTCTGATCATCTGATGGCACCTCCCCAGGGAATGTTTGCGCTGGATGCATCACAGCTGCGGAACACGGCGCACTCTACGCGGGCCTTCAATGTGCAGTCCAGAGCACCTTTGTCCACAACGGTCACGCGAGCATTCTTAACTTCCAGACGGTCCAGGGTCTCCAGGATCGTGGCCTTGATCTGGCGGCCATACTGATTCATAACGCTGCTGGAAAGCTCCAGCTCAATGCCGTCTTCACCGGGCTCCACAGTGACCATGGCATCGCTGGATTCCAAAGTGCCTGCTGCGGCAGATTTCAGAATTTCCATGTTGATCCTCCCTATGTTTTTTCATTTTTGATGACAATAAGATACCATAGAGAAATTCCAATTTCAAATACTTAATTGTTTATTTAAGTATAATTTCTGTCGAATATTCCGACAATAAACCTTGACATCTATAAAAAATTCCTTATAATCAGTATTGATTCGCGCCCATAGGATTCGTGAATATGCTGTAAAAAAGTGGTGATTTTTCTATGAACATGAAACAAGCCCTGTATTTCAAAACCATTGCGCAATACGGAACCATCACTGCTGCGGCCAAGCAGCTTTATATCAGCCAGCCCTCCCTGAGCCAAACCCTGCGGCAAATCGAAGACGAGGTTGGAACGCCTTTGTTTGACCGCAGCACCTCCCCTTTCCACCTGACTTATGCCGGTGAGCGCTATCTGAAGGCCGTAGAGGCCATGCTGGACATTGAGACCCGGCTGAAGGAAGAAATTGAAAGCCTCCGCCGGGATGACGGCGGCCGCCTGCGGCTGGGCATCAGCGTTACCCGGGCCATGCAGGTGCTTCCGGATGTGATCCCCATTTTCACCAAGTCCTATCCCAATGTGACCATCGAGCTGACGGAGGCCGCCTCCGCCAGTCTGGAAGGGCTGCTGCAAAAGGGGCAGATCGATCTGGCCCTGGCCGCCCTGGAAGCCAACGAGGCCAACATTGCCTATGAGCTCATCGAAAAGGAATCCATTGGCATTCTGGCCGGAAAAGGCAGCCAGCTGGCCCAGCTGGTCCCTTCCGGAACGCCCATCAGCCTGGAAATGGTGGAAAAAGAGGCCTTCGTGTCCCTGGACACCTCCCATTCCTCCCGCATCATTCAGGACCGCCTGTTCCGGCGGTATAATATCCGCCCGAAGATTCTCCTGGAGACCTCTTCCCTGGAGGTTGCCCGCCGGGTGGCGCTGAAAAGCGGTGCCTGCATGGTCCTGCCGGACGTCTATGCCGACGAATTTGTCTTCAATTCCGGCGGTGCCTTCTATCCCCTGAAGGACTACGAAAACCATCGCCACTTTTACGCCTGCTACCGCAACGACGAAAACACAAAGAAATACATCCGGGATTTCGTCTCCATCACCACCTCGGTTCTGAACCAGACCACCCACGGGAAACGGATATAAGCCGCTATAAAAAGGAGCTGCAAGGCACATCGCTTTGCAGCTCCATCTTATTTCACTTGCGGCTTTTGTTCCGCTTCTTCCCGGTCAGTTATCACCCCTGCTGTAGCCGTTCTTCATGCCCTGGCTGGCCGCCAGGAGAACTTTATTCAGGGTCTTGGTCGTCTCCTGCTTTGCCATGGTGCAGAGCGCTTCATTGGCCTGCTCCAGAAGAGTGTCATCTTCTGTTTCCGCCAGGCGCCCATCATACTCCCGCAGCAGTGCCCGGGCCTTGCTGACAACGGCTGCCTGATAGCGCTCCACATGGACGATGGCCGTACCATAGTGGGCATCGGTCAGGGCATTGATCAGGCGGCTGTTCCAATAGAAGTTGTCTGTGGACACGTCCTGCGTCACATCCGTCAGGTATTTGGGCAGGCGGGACACCTGGGTATACACCGGCAGCACCGTGTTGAAGCTGGTAGAGCCGAAGCAGATCCACTCAATGCCCTTGGCCTTTTCCGGCACCCCATTGCGAATCTGGCAAATGGCCATCACACCGGTGCGGTTAATGCCAATGGGCCGGTAAATGCCCTTTCTGGGGTCCTCTGCCTTGGCATAGGGGTTATAGGGTGTACCCTGATAGTAGGAAGAGAGAATGTACTTCACGTCCTCCACCGTCACCTTGCGCTCCGGCACAAAGGACCAGGGGATGTTGTCACTGGTGGGCGTAAAATCCGCATGCTCCCCTTCCCAGCGGTAGCGGGTGGGGCAGAGCATCTTGCCCATAAACCAGGCCCGGGGGGTATTGTAAACATGGTCGGAATCCGTGTGGGAGCCGAAGCAGTTCCGGGGATTGAACACGCCATCGTTACCGGTGTCCAGGTGGTTCTCCGCAATGAAGGTCTTCAGATCCCCGGAGCACAGGTTTTCCCTGCCCTCGCCAAAGGCATCCGCAAAATCAAAACGATCCAATCCGAATTGGTTGGGCATAATGACGCATTCGTCGTCCGCCACCCGGCGGGCAATCCAGTGGTGACCGCCGATGGTCTCCATCCACCAGACCTCTTTGTCATCGTTGAAGGCAATGCCATTGGACTCATAAGTACCGTACTGCTCCAGGAGCTTTCCCAGCCGCACAACGCCCTCCCGGGCAGAATGGATATAGGGCAGCACCAGAACCACCAGGTCCTCCTCGCCGATTCCCCCCGGGATATCCTTCTCCCGGCGGCTCTTGGCCTTCCGGTACTCCACCATAGGGTCCGCCCCCAGAACTCTGGGATTGGTCGTGATGGTCTCCGTGGCGGTCATGCCCACGTTGGCCTCGTTGATGCCCGTTGCGGCCCAAATACCCTCGGACCGGTTCACATTGGGGCAGGTGGTATAGCGCATGGGGTTCTCCGGCAGCTCGACGGTCAGATGGCCGATGACGCTTTTGTATGTGCAGGGCTGCTTTTTAGGGTCCACCGTCACCAGCTTTTTCACGTCAAAGTAACCGTCGTCCGTTCTGGCGATCATGGTAGAGCCGTCATTGCTGGCGTTTCTGCCTACAAGAATGGTTGTGCAAGGCATAGTCTTTTCTCCTTTGTTTTCATTTTTCTACATTATAGCACACTGCAAAAAGGAAAACCAGCTTTTCTATTTCATCCTGGGCAAATAACGCTCAGGATGCTTTATGTACTCGCAGCTGCACTTCATGAAAATACCCCCAATTCCGGGGTATCCGGAATTGGGGGTGCATATCACGAACCGGGGACTCTGTTAGGATCAGACAGTCTCAACCTTGATGGTGTTGGTGTTTCCGGTCTTGCCATTGATGGGGCCGCCGGTAATGACCACGCAATCACCGCTCTGGAGATGCATATACTTCTTGGCGTTCTCCAGGCCATAGTAGAACATGACATCCATAGAGCTGAACTCGCTTGCAAGCACAGGGGTAACGCCCCAGCTCAGGTTCAGCTTTCTCCAGGCCTTCTCGTCCACGGTCATACCCACAATATCCGTGGGGCAGCGGAAGCGGCTGACCATCCGGGCCGTCTTTCCGGAGACGGAACAGACCACAATAGCCTTGGCGTCCACATCAATCGCCATGGCACAGGTGGCATGGGAAATGGCATCCAGGTTGTTGCTGATGCGGAAGTCGTTCTTATAGAACCGCTCTTTGTAGCTGGTGTGCTGCTCGGTGAATTCCGCGATCTGGGCCATGGTTGCCACGGCCTCTACGGGGTACTTGCCTGCGGCAGACTCGCCGGAGAGCATAATGGCAGAAGTCCCATCATACACGGCATTGGCCACATCGGAAATCTCGGCTCTGGTGGGCCGGGGATTCTGGATCATAGACTCCAGCATCTCGGTTGCGGTAATGACCCGCTTGCCAAGCAGACGGCACTTGTGGATCAGGCGCTTCTGGATGGCGGGCAGCTCCACGAAGGGGATCTCCACGCCCAGGTCACCTCTTGCCACCATAATGCCCTCGCAGGCCTCGCAGATTTCCTCTATATTGTCCACGCCGGACCGATTCTCGATCTTGGCAATGATCTCGATCTGGCTGCCGCCGTTGTCGTCCAGGAACTTCCGCATATCCAGCACATTCTGCTTGTTGGAAACGAAGGAGGCGGCCACGAAGTCCACATCGTTCTGGATGCCAAAGAGCAGGTCTGCCTTGTCCGCTTCACTGAGGAAGGGGCCGGTCATAACCTTATTGGGGAAGGACATGCTCTTGCGGTTGGAAAGCTCACCGCCTACAATGCACTTGCAGATGGCATCGCTGCCCTGGAGCTTCTCTACCTCGAAGACCACAAGGCCATTGTTGACCAGGACCCGGTCCCCCACGGACAGGTCCTTCACAAGGCCCTTATAATTCACGGAAACACGGGTCTCGTCGCCCTCTACCTCATCCACCGTAAAGGTGAAGGTATCACCGGCGGAAACCGTGACCTTGCCGTCCTTAAAGGTGCGGATACGGTACTCGGGGCCCTTGGTATCCAGCATGATCGCCAGAGGCAGACCCAGCTCCTTACGCACCTGTTTGATCAGATTGATTTTGTTCTGCTGCTCCTCATGGGTGCCATGGGAGAAGTTCAGCCGGGCCACATTCATACCGGCCTGGCACATCTTTTTCAGGGTCTCGGCATTTTCAGAAGCCGGACCGATGGTGCAGATAATCTTCGTTTTCCGCATAAAGCATCGCTCGCTTTCTTTTATTGTTTTTCAGATATCTCGATTCTGGCGTATTATACCACATCTTATTTTCCGTTTCAATCGTTCAAAAAGAAAATATTTTCGCGTCAAATTCTTCGCTTTTGGAAACTTTTTTCAAAATTTTTGTATCGATTATTTTGTATTCAAAGCCATCTCTTACAGCACTGGATTTTTGGGACAGTTTATGGTATACTGTCCCAAAGAGAATCACCCAGGAGGAAACCCATGCCCATTCAAATCCCCAATGATCTGCCTGCCGCAGGTGTTTTGCAGCAGGAGAATATTTTTGTCATGCCCCAGAACCGGGCTGCCCGGCAGGATATCCGGCCTCTGGAAATTTTGCTGCTGAACCTGATGCCCACCAAAATCGTCACGGAAACCCAGCTCAGCAGACTTTTGGGCAATACGCCCCTGCAGGTCCATTTGGAGCTGATCCACACCACCTCCCACACCGCCAAGAATACCCCCCAGGAGCATCTGCTGTCCTTTTACAAGACCTTTGACGAGGTGAAGGACCGGAAATTCGATGGCATGGTCATCACCGGAGCCCCTGTGGAGCAGCTGCCCTTTGAAGAGGTGGACTACTGGCCGGAGCTGTGCGAAATCATGGAGTGGAGCAAGACCCATGTGCACTCCACCTTCCATATCTGCTGGGGGGCCCAGGCAGGACTCTACTTCCACTACGGCATCCGAAAGCACCCCCTGCCACAGAAGCTCTTTGGCGTGTTCCCCCATCAGGCAGACTACAAGAAGGCCATTCTGCTGCGGGGCTTCGACGATACCTTCTATGCGCCTCACTCCCGGCACACCACCGTCCACCGGGAAGACATCGAGGCACATCCGGAGCTGCGAATCCTGGCCTCTTCCCAGGAGGCGGGGGTTTACGCGGTCATGACCAAGGGGGGCCGCCAGATTTTCATCACCGGCCACGCGGAATACGACCCGGACACCCTGGAGCGCGAATACCTGCGGGACAAAAACCAGGGCCTCCCCATTCAGGTACCCGCCCACTACTACCCCAACGACGACGACACCCAGCCCCCCACGGTGCGCTGGCGGGGCCACGCCAATTTGCTTTTCTCCAACTGGCTGAATTACTTCGTCTATCAGACCACGCCTTACGATATTATGACCATCGGCAAAGACGAGCACGCAGAGGACGCACCGCAAGCAGAAGCCGAAGCCTGAAATATGCAAATCGCCCCTTGCCGAATCGGCAAGGGGCTTAAAGTGCAGATACAGAGGAATTACAGCAGGTCCTTCACCAGGGACAGGGCAGCCTCGTCGGCAACCAGAGTGAAATCGGGATGCAGCTGCAGGATGGAGCCGGGAGCCTGGGGCTTAATGGGTCCGAAGAAGCAGTCCTTCACGGCCTGGGCCTTGTTGGCACCGTTGACCACCAGCAGAACCCGCTTTGCCTTCATAATGCCGCCGATGCCCATGGTATAGGCATGGGTGGGGACATCTTCCCGCTTTTCGAAGAAGCGCTGGTTGGCATCGATGGTGGAGTCGGTCAGCTTGACCTTGTTGGTGTTCTTGACGAAGGAATCGGAGGGCTCGTTAAAGCCGATGTGGCCGTTGGGTCCCAGGCCCAGCAGCTGCAGGTCCGCGCCGCCGAAGGAATCGATCACGGCATCATAGCGGGCGCACTCGGCCTCAGCATCGGGGTTCATGCCGTTGGGGATGTTGCAGTTGGCCTGATCGATGTTCACATGGTCGAAGAGGTTTGTACGCATAAAGTAAGCGTAGCTCTGGTCGTGGTCCTTGGTCAGGCCCACATACTCGTCCAGGTTGACGGTTCTGACCTTGGAGAAGTCCAGATCGCCGCTCTCGTACTTGGCAATCAGCTGCTTGTAGGTACCGATGGGGCTGCTGCCGGTAGCCAGACCCAGAACGCAGTCGGGCTTCAGCTGAATCTGAGCAGCAATGATATTGGCAGCCTTACGGCTGACGTCCTCGTAATCCTTGGCGCAAATCAGTCTCATGATAAAAATCCCTTTCTTCTGTACAAATTTGCAATTGGAGCAGGGCTTATCCCTTTGTTTCCCATTATAACACCTTTTGCAAAATCTGTATACCCCATTCCCGCCTTTTTCTTTATCAATTTGAATTTGTCTGGCCCTATTTTTCATAATGATTCTGATACTTTTTTTGTGGCCAGATGCTGCTATAATGGCAGCATCCGATTTCGGGAGGAAAGAAAAATGGAAAAGAAAAGAAAGCTCTCTACAAGAAAAATCGTCTTCACCGCTCTGATGGCTGCCCTGGTCTTTGTGGGCTCCGCGCTGCGGGTCCGGCTGCCCATCGCCGTTGGCAGCACCACCTCGTTCCATCTGGGAAATATCTTCTGCGCCCTGTCCGGCCTGCTGCTTGGCCCCTGGCTGGGTGGTCTGGCCGCTGGTCTTGGCTCCGCCATTTTTGATATGTTTGACCCCATCTATATCTCCGAGGCATGGCTGACCTTCCTGATGAAGGGCATTTACGGTCTGCTCCCCGGCCTGATCTTCCGGGCCGGGAAAAAAGAGGGCGGCTATGGCAAGGCAGTCCTCGGCTCTGCCGCCGGTGCCGTTGCCTATGCCCTTGCATACCTGCTCAAGAGCTACATCAAGGGCATCTACATCAAGGGCTGGGAGCCCGCCGCTGCAGCGGTAGATGTCGTTGCCAAGCTCCCCGCAACGGTGTTCAATGCCGTTGTAGCCATCATCTTCGCCCCCATCCTGTTCCTGGCCATCCGCAAGGCCTTGCAGAGAAATCACCTTTCCCTGGATGGCAGCGTGCCGGAAAACTGACAAAATACGTTTCTGAAAGATTGCAGGCGCAGTTCGGTTGGAACTGCGCCTGCGTCTTTGACCGGCAATCATTTGTCGGGAAAGCGATCTGTGGCTTTCCCGACCGTTTTTATCCCAGCGCGGGGGCAACCACATTCATGACCTCCCGCTGGTAGCGGGCGATTCCCTTGGCCAGGACCTCCATGGCCCGGGCCAGATCCTCCTGCTTGAGCACATAGGCAATCCGCACCTCGTTAATGCCCTTGCCGGGGGTCTCATAAAAGGGTGCACCGGGGGCAAACATGACCGTGTCCCCCTTGTCGTCAAAGCAGTCCAGCAGCCAGTGCTGGAACCGGTCTGCATCGTCCACCGGCAGGCTGGCCATGACGTAGAAGGCGCCCATCGGCTCCTCTACCACCACGCCGGGAATCTGGCGCAGCCGGGAAATCACCGTATCCCGGCGGATGCGGTACTCCTCCTTGCACTGGCGGAAGAAGCTGGGGTCCACACGATACAGAGCCGCGGCACCGATCTGATCGATGGTCGCTACGGAAAGACGAGACTGGCAGAATTTCAGCAAGGCACTCTGCAGCTCCGGATTCTTGGTGACAACACAGCCCACCCGAGCGCCGCAGGCGGAAAACCGCTTGGACACGGAGTCAATAATGACCAGATTGTCATCAATATCATGGAAGCGGGCCATGGTGGGCACACCGAATTCTTCGTCATAGCAGAATTCCCGGTAGACCTCATCGCAGATGAGGAACAGGTCGTGCTCCTTGGCGATGTCTGCGATCATGCGCATTTCCTCTCTGTCCAGAACAACGCCGGTGGGGTTGCCCGGATTGGTGATGAGAATTGCTCGGGTATTCTTGGTAATCAGGCTCTCGATCCGCTCCCGCTTGGCATAGCGGTAGCCCTCCCAGGGATTCGTGGGCAAGGCCCGGATGACACCGCCTGCAGCATGGACAAAGGTGGTGTAGTTTGGGTAATAGGGCTCAGGAATGATGACCTCCGTATAGGGGTCGAGAATGCTCAGACAGGTCAGAAGCAGCGCCTCGCTGCCGCCGGTGGTAATGAGGATATCCCGGGGCTCCAGGTCAACGCCCAATCCGGCATAGTAATTCTGCACGGCCCGGATGAGCTCCGGATTTCCGGGAGAGGCATCGTAGGCCAGCGTTTGGGGATCGTATTTCCGCACCGCCTCAAAATAGGCGCTGGGGGTTGCAATGTCCGGCTGGCCAATGTTCAGATGGTAGATTTTCTTTCCCCGCTGCTCGGCAGCCACGGCCAGGGGATGGAACTTCCGCATGGGTGAGGGTTCGCAGCGATTGGCATTGATGGATATCTGCATATGTATTCCTCCATAGAGGCTGCAAAGAAGCAATCCCTTCTTTACATTCTCTTTATGATTTCTTTTTGTATTCCCGGACCAGCCGGGCCAGCTCCGGGCTCAGCGCGATAAGGGCAATCAGATTGGGCACTGCCATAAGGCCGTTGACGATCTCGGCCGCAAGCCAAAGGGTTTGGGTTTGCAGCACCGCCCCCAGAAGGACTCCGCCCATCTGCATCCACACAAATTTCTTCCAGAAGCCGGGGCCAAACAGGAATTGGCCGCAGCGCGCCCCATAGAGTCCCCAGCCCAGCACCGTGGCAAAGGCGAAAACGCACAGAAAAAATGTCAGCGCCGCTGAGGCCCAGCCTCCGCATACCGTGGAAAACACCTGAAAGGGCAGCACGCCGCCTGCATCCACCCCATAGGGAATGGCTATGCCGCTGGTCAGCACCGCCAAGGCAGTGAGCGAGCAGATAACAATCGTGTCCGCAAAGACCTCTATGAGGCCCAGCAGCCCCAGCTCAGCCGGATCGGCATCCTGCGCTGCCGCATAGGCCATGGATGCCGTGCCCATGCCGGCCTCGTTGGTGAAGATGCCCCGGGCACAGCCGGTGCGCAGGCTCACAAAGGCAGAGCCGATGAGCCCGCCGGTGACAGCTCTGGGAGAAAACGCGCCGGTAACGATGGCGGCAAAGGCCGGAAGAATACGCTGTCGGCAGCGCACCAGCACCCAAAGGCACAGCAGAATATACCCGGCGGAAACCGCCGGAACCAGCCGCTCCGCCGCCGCAC
>UQGU01000017.1 GCA_900540635.1 uncultured Eubacteriales bacterium
GGGGGAGAGTCCCGCGCCTGCAGGCGAATCTCTGCGGTAAAGCTGCGGACACCCTAAAAGGGTGTCCATTTTTTATGGAATCCGGCGGATAATGGGACTCGAAGAGGGCGGCAGCGTAGCTGCCGTAAAAAACAGTCCAGTGGACTGTTTTTTAGCCCGGGGGAGAGTCCCGCGCCTGCAGGCGAATCTCTGCGGTAAAGCTGCGGACACCCTTTATGAATGCAATTACCTGATGCGGCATGTCCCGGATACGGCAGAGGACCTGCAAACCATGCAGGAAACGGGACTTGCCTATTCCTATGCCGTGCTGGATATGAACGGCGCAAGCTGCGTGATCTATCCCAACGGTCAGGAGCTTGTAAACGCCTTTGCCAAGGTGCGGCCCGGGGACTTTGATGCCATTCTCATGGATGTGCAGATGCCGGTGATGAACGGCCTGGTGGGGGCTTTCGGATCTCAGAGGGGGCATAGGTCCTGCATGGACCGGAGAACGGTATCTTTTTCCGGAATGCTGGGGATACCGCCGGAGTGCTCCGTGGAGAGGCTGGCGGCTGCGGCGGCGAAGGAGCCGATATAGGCGAGGTCTTCTGCCGTCAGAGCCTGGATGGGCTTCCCCAACTCCAGAAGCCTTGCCATGGCGCTGCCGCCGAAGATGTCTCCGGCACCGGTGGTATCCATGGGGTGGACCTTGGGGCAGCGAACTCGGCAGACGGCATTTCTTGTTTTCAGCAGGCAGCCCTCCGGCCCCAGGGTCACCATGGCCAGGGACACGCCGTATTCTGCCAGCAGCTTCTCAGCACCCTCCTCCGGGGTGCAGCCCCAGAGAAATTCCACCTCGTTGTCACTGATTTTTACCACGTCCGCCTGACGGAGGCTCCAGAGAATCTGGGCTTTGGCGGCATCCTCGCTGGGCCACAGGGGAAGCCGCAGGTTGGGGTCACAGCTGATGAGCTTTCCCCTGCCCTTTGCGTAGGCAATGGCCTTTTGGGTGGCGGTGCGGGCGGGCTCGTCCGTCAGGCTCAGAGTGCCGAAATGGAAGACCCGTGCGTCATCAATAAGGGCGGTATCGATCTCCTCCCAGCGCAGCTGGGTGTCGGCCCCGGGCTTCCGGGCGAAGGAGAAGGAGCGATCCCCTTGGGCATCAAAGGTCACAAAGGCCAGGGTGGTAAACACACTGTCGTCTACAACGATTCCCTTTGTCTCGATCCCGGCCTGGGCCAGGGTGTTGAGCAGCAGGCGGCCAAAGGCATCCTGCCCCACCTTGCCCAGAAAGGCGGTCCGGCGGCCATAGGCATTCAGGGCAGCCAAAAAGTTTCCCGGTGCGCCGCCGGGGTTGGCGGCCATGGTGGGATATCCTGCCGCATCCGTGGCTTTGGCGGCGAAGTCAATGAGCAGCTCGCCCAAGGCAACAACATCGGTCATGGCTTCATCCTCCTGTCAGTCCCTGGCCGCCGGGTATTCGGTGCAGAGCAGCCGGTAGGGGGGCTCGTCCTCCTCAATGGCCGGGAAGCGGCCCATGGGGGGATTGAACCGGTTGTCGATGCTGTCGTCATTGCACTGGCTGACCTCACCCAGGAGCACATCGCCGGTGCCTGGCTCTACCTCAAAGTCGTGGTACAGCCTTTGGGTGATGTAGATGCTCTCGCCGGGGGTCAGGCGGATCTGAGTTCCGGCGGGGACCGTGTAGGCTCTGCCGTCCGTATGGACGGTGACGTCGGAAGTGTAGTCGATGGATTCATCCGGCAGAGAGTTGTATACCCGAATCAGCACATTTCCGCCGCCCCGGTTGATAATGTCCTCGGTTTTGTACCAGTGGAAATGATTGGGGGAGTACTGGCCCTCCTTCAGGAACAGCAGTTTTTCGGCATAGACCTTGGGATATTTTTCCCGCATGGTCTGGCTGCCGTTGCGGATGGTGATGAGGGAGAAGCCAATTTTATCGAAATTGCCCTGGCCGTAGTCGGTGATGTCCCAGCCCAGGCAGCACTCCCGGACCTCGTCATACGCATGGCCTTTCGTTTCCCATTCCTCCGGGGTGAAATTGCAGAAGGGAGGCAGATAGCAGCGGTACTTTTCACACATGGCCTCCAGCTCCCGCAGAGCCTTGTTGATTTCGGAACGCTTCATAAAAGAGATTCCCTCCTTAAAAAAATCGCCGCCTGAAGGTGACGCAGTTGACAAATGAAAAAATAGGGCGTATACTATAGATACAAAGGGCGCTGCCAGTAGGTCGGCTCCCCAAAGGTTTGCTAAGAGATAGCCGTTACTTTGGCGAGTGGGCGGCTATCTCTTTTTGTCGTTATCCTGGCGAACCAGGGTAATAACGGCTATAATGACCAGGCAGAATTGAAAAATTCCTTCCCATGTAACATCCATAACCATCACCCCCTTCCTGTCATGAAGGGGCAAAGAAGATATCACCCCCGAAAAAGTCGAGGGAACCGCCTACCGGGGCGCTACCGGCAGCACCATTGACAGCATAGCACAGGATTCGGGAAAAAGCAAGGAAAAAACGGGGCATATATGGCAGCAATGCTGCGATATATGCCCCATTTCTCCATTCGTCTGGTGCCAGCGTCATCCCTGTAAAATACTGATGGACATTCGACCTGACCTGTGCTAAAATTTCTGTAGTTTTTTTCGGAGGCGGCACAATGAAGCGCGGTACGGCAACAAAACAGATCACGGAAGGGGTCATCTGGAAACAGATTCTGGCCTTTTTCTTTCCCATCCTGTTGGGGACCTTTTTCCAGCAGATGTATAATACGGTGGATACCATCATCGTTGGGCGCTTCGTCAGCACCCAGGCCCTGGCGGCGGTGGGAACCACGGGGCCGCTGGTAAATATCTTCAACGGCTTTTTCACGGGCCTGGGGTCTGGGGCCACGGTCATTCTGGCCCAGTTCTACGGAGCCGGAAACAAGCAGGGCGTCCGGGACACCCTGCACACGGGTGTCACTCTGTCGCTGCTGCTGGGCCTTCTGATCATGGTCCTGGGCATTGGCCTGGTGCCGGTGGCGCTGAAATGGATGCACACCCCTGCGGACTGCCTGGACATGGCCTCGCTGTATGTGCGCGTTTATTTCGCCGGAGCGCTGGCCTCCATGCTCTATAATATGGAGGCGGGCCTTCTGCGGGCTATGGGCGACTCCCAGCGGCCGGTGATCTCTCTGATCGTAGCCTGCCTTGTGAATATTGTGATGGACCTGGTGCTGGTGGTTGGCCTGAAAATGGGGGTTGCCGGTGCGGCGCTGGCGACAGTCATCTCCCAGGTGGTCAGTGCGGTTATGCTGCTGGTGGTACTGCTGCGGGAGAAGGAGAATCCCCTGGAACTGTCCAGGCTGGGCATTCAGCCCAAGCTCCTGAGGAGAATCCTGGCCATCGGCGTTCCGGCGGGGCTGCAGCTGGTGATGTTCGACCTGTCCAATACCCTGATTCAGTCCGGTATCAATTCCTTCGGCTCCACGGTTATGGCCTCCTGGACCGCCTACACGAAGACCGACGCTCTGACCTGGATGGTCTCCGGTGCCTTTGGCGTGGCCATTACCACCTTTGTGGGCCAGAACTACGGTGCCCACCGCTACGACCGGGTGCGCCAGAGCGTCCGGGTGTGCCTGGCTATGAGCATCGGCACGGTGGGTGTCATCAGCCTGCTGATGACTGTCTTCCGCCGGATCATTCTGGGAGTTTACACCACGGATACCTCCGTCATTGAAACCGGCGCGTACATCATTTCTGTCATCGTGCCCTTTGCGGCCACGTTCATGCCAGTGGAGATCTTTGCGGGCACCATGCGGGGCATGGGGGACTCCATGCGTCCTACGGCCATTATCTGCCTCAGTGTTTGCGTGGTGCGGGTGCTGTGGATCATGACCGCGGTAAAAAAATATCACACGCTGCTCATGCTCTGCGTGTGCTATCCCATGACCTGGGTGTTGTGTGCAATCGTATTCATTGTGACTTATCTGCGGGCATTCCGGCCCAGATTGGAGGCAGTATGAAAAAGCGTTTCCTGATCCTGCTCGCAGCCCTGCTGTTGGCGGGATGCACCCAAGCCGTTCCGGCCCCGGGAACGGAGGAGACAACACCCCAGACGGCTGTCCCGGAGACCACTGTGCCCCAGCCGCCTGCGGAAACAGAGCCGCCCCGGGATGTGCTCCGGGAGAAGCTCGACGCGATGACCTTGGAAGAAAAGGTGGGGCAGATGTTCCTGGGCCGCTGCCGGTGGGAGACCGGCGCTGAGGATATTGAGGCGTATCACCTGGGCGGCTTCGTCCTCTTCGGACGGGACTTTGATGATCAGACCCCGGAGAGCCTGCGGGCCAGACTGGACAGCTACCAGAATGCAGCCAACATCCCGATGCTTCTGGCTGTGGATGAGGAGGGCGGAACGGTGTGCCGGATCAGCAGCCATGCCGCCTTCCGGGAAGAAAAATTTCCATCCCCCCGAGAGGCCTATGCTTCCGGCGGCATGGAAATGGTACTGGCCATGGAATGGGAAAAGGGGTATCTGCTCCAGAGCCTGGGGCTCAACGTGAATCTGGCCCCGGTGTGCGATATCTCCCAGACTCCCGGAGCCTTCCTCTATAATCGCTCGCTGGGCGCCGACCCGGTGACCACAGGCCAATTTGTGGCGGGAACCCTGGAACGCCTGGCGGAGAACGGGATAGGGGGCGTTATGAAGCATTTCCCGGGCTATGGGGACAACGGGGACACCCATGTGGCCTCCATTGTGGACAATCGCAGCCTGGAGGCGCTGGAGAGCAAGGACCTGGTGCCCTTCGCCGCCGGAATCCAAACCGGCCTGGGAGCAATCTTGGTCAGCCATAATATTGTGACGGCGCTTGATCCGGACCGCCCGGCTTCCCTGTCGCCGGCGGTTATGACCTATCTGAGAGAAACCATGGGCTTCGACCGGGTCATCCTGACGGACGACCTGTCCATGGGTGCGCTGGACGGCTATACCGCCCAGGAGGCCGCCGTTCTGGCGGTACAGGCCGGGGCAACCATGCTGTGCAGCACGGATTTTGATATCCAGATTCCCGCCGTTTTGGAGGCCGTCAACGCCGGAACCGTTTCCGAGACAGCCATTGACGATGCAGTGATGCGAATTTTGCAGTGGAAGCAGGATTTGGGGCTGCTATAAATATGGGGCTGTTAGAAAACACTTTGTCATTGCGAACCAGCGCGCACGCTGGTGTGGCAATCCCCCAGATTTTCAAACATCTTGGCAGCAAAACCAAGCTGTTTCCACTCAACCGGGGGGCTGTGAACCAGTGACATCGGTCACTGGTTCGCAGCGACATGCTTTTCTAACAGCCCCATATTTAACAATTATTCCTTCGTAAACCGTGCCAGGAAGTCCCTGGTTTCCTGCTTCTGGGGATTCCCGAACAGCTCTGCGGGGCTGCCCTGTTCGCAGATGACGCCGTTTGCCATGTAGACCACGTGGTTGCTCACGTCCCTGGCAAAGGCCATCTCGTGGGTCACCACCAGCATGGTCATGCCCTCCTGGGCCAGAGACTTCATGACGGACAGCACCTCGCCCACCATTTCGGGGTCCAGGGCAGAGGTGGGCTCGTCGAAGAGCAGCACTTCGGGGTGCATGGCCAGAGCCCGGGCAATGGCCACCCGCTGCTTCTGGCCGCCGGAGATCTGCCGGGGCTTGGCATTGATATAGGGGGCCATGCCAACCTTGGTCAGGTAGGTCATGGCGGCCTCTCTGGCCTCAGCCTTGCCGCGCTTCAGCACCTTGATCTGGCCTACCATGCAGTTTTCCAGCACGGTCATATTGTTGAACAGGTTGAAGGACTGGAACACCATGCCCACGTGGCTGCGGTATTCCGGCTGGTTCACACCCCGGCCCACAACGTTCTTCCCGTGGTAGAGGATTTCTCCCGAGGAGGGGGTTTCCAGCAGGTTGATGCAGCGAAGCAGGGTGCTCTTGCCGGAGCCGGAAGCGCCGATGATGGAGGTGACGTCACCCTTTTTCACGGTGAAGTCAATATCCTTCAGCACCTCGTGGGTGCCAAAACTCTTGGACAGGTGGTTGACCTGCAAAATCAAATCGTCCATATCAGCGTTCTCCTCTGTTTCTTCCGTGTCTGACGTTTTGGTATTCCCGGTTCTGCTCATCGAAGGGGGTGCCTCTGTCCGGGTGGTTGTAGGTGCCGGCGGTCATGACCAGGGGGTCCACGGCCACCAGCTCATAGTCGCCCTTGCCGTCCATTCTCTTTTCCAGCCAGCGCAGCAGGAAGGAGGCAATCAGCGTCATGGTCAGATACCCAATCATCTCCACCGCGGCAGAGGGGAAGTACAGGTAGCTTGTGCCCACTGCGGCCCGGTGGGCAGAGAAGAAGTCCGGGAAGCCAATGATGAACATGACAGAGGTATCCTTCACATTGATAATGAAGTTGTTGCCGATCTGGGGCATGATGTTCCGCAGGGCCTGGGGCAGGATCACGTTCAGCATGGTCTGCACATGGGTCATGCCGATGGCCTTGGCACCCTCGGTCTGGCCCGGGTCAACGGAGATGATGCCGCCCCGGACGGACTCGGCCATATAAGCGCCGGTGTTGATGGAAACCACCAGAATGGCGGCGGCCCAGATGTTGTCAAATCGCTGGGCACCGTTTGTGAAATAGGGAAGACCGTAGTACAGGAACACCGCCTGCAGCACCATGGGGGTGCCCCGGAAGACCTCCACGTAGATGCGGACAATGGCCCGAATCAGCTTCAGGAAAAACTTCTTCACCGGGGAATCGCCGGGGGCACAGGGAATGGTGTTCAGCACACCGCACAGAAAGCCGATGACGCAGCCAATGGCCGTTGCCGTCAGGGCGAGGATCAGGGTGTTGCGCATACCGGTCAAATAGGAAGCGCCATATTTGGCCCAAAGCTTGCCAATATCATTGACGAGCTGAATCAGAATTTCCATGAAAGCAATTTACTCCTTTTCTTTGTTGAAACACATGGGCAGCAAATGTGTCATTGCGAGCCAGTGACATCGGTCACTGGTTCGCAATGGCCTCAATTTTTTTACTCGCTTAGGGGCTGGATGGCGATGGCCTGCTCCATGAGGGCGTTCATGTCGTCAGCAGTCATGGTGGACAGCACGGAATCGATCATGTTCTTCAGCTCGGTGTTGCCCTTCTTGACGGACACGCCGATGTTGACATTCTCGGCCCGGACCTCATCGGAAAACTGGAAGTCGCCGTCGGTGCCGGAGAAGTCCAGGATGGTCATATCGGGATAGGCGGCAACGGCGCCCTGGGCGGTGGGCATATCGGTGCAGATGAAGTCCACGCTGCCGGTCTCCAGGGCCATCAGCATGGCGGGAGCGGTCTCAGCGGCGGTCTGGACCAGAGCGCCGTCGATCTGGGGCAGGCACTGGTCGTACCAGATGGTTGCAATCTGGGCGGTGCACTTGCCGCCAGTCAGATCGGCAATGGAGGTGGCGGTGGCATAGGGGCTGTCCTTCTTGGTGACGCAGACGATGGAGGCGTAGAAGTAGGGGCCTGCAAAGTCCACCTGCTCGCTGCGCTCGGCGGTCATGGACTGGCCGGCGATGACGGCGTCGTAGATGCCGGACTGGACGCCGGGCACCAGGGAGTCCCAGTCGGCCTGGATGACCTCCAGCTCCCAGCCGTTGGCCTCGGCGATCTTCTTGCCGATCATTACGTCATAGCCGTTGGCGTAGGAACCGGGAACATTGGAGATGGGCACGGCACCGTTGGAGTCGTCGCCCTGTATCCAGTTGTAGGGGGCATAGGCGCACTCCATGGCGATGGTGAGAACGCCGTCTTCCACGCCGGTGGAAGCGGCAGCAGCGGCTGCATCGGCAGCGGCGGTGGTGGAAGCGGTGGAGCCGGAGCCGCAGGCGGCCAGGGACAGGGCCAGCACAAGGCTGAGCACCAGGCAAGTGATTTTTCTCATTTTCTTTTACCTCTTTTTTGATTTTTTCCGAAAATTGTCGGATACAAAAAACTGGACCGCCTATGCAGGCGATCCAGGTAAAATACGACGAAACAAAGAAACTTGCCGGCCGGATCCTACGATAGCGCTCCACATAAACGTGACAGTCCGGCAGATGTTCTCTGACGGCCCAGCGGGAAAAGACCTTGCATTCTTTTCGGGCTTCGGCGGCGTTTCCTTTTGCTCTCTCCGGCTGCAAGACCTTGGAGAAAGGGACTCATAAGCACCGCGCCTCTACCATAAGCGATTCAATTTGTGACCTTATGGTACTCCTAAAAAAAACAAATGTCAATAGAAAATTCTTAAAATAATTGGATTGTGCGAAAGTCTGTGAAAACCCTCTTGCAATTTTTCCCCCCTCTGTGGTAAAATTGTGAAAGATGTCGGAAAGGATGCATCTTTATGGAAAAGAAGATCACGACCGTTGTGTTTGATATGGGCCAGGTTTTGATTCACTGGACGCCTTTCAAAATCGTGGAGCATATGGGGCTGACGGAGGCAGACAAGGCGCTTTTGATGACGGAGCTCTTCCAGAGCGTGGAGTGGGTGCAGACGGACCACGGCACCATTGAACTGAGCCGTGTGGTGGAGCAGGTGAATGCCCGCCTGCCCAAGCATCTCCACGGCGCTGTGGAGGAAATCGTCATGGGCTGGTGGCGCCGTCCGCTTCTGCCCATGGAGGGCATGGGAGAGTTGGTGAAGGAGCTGAAGGAGCAGGGGTACAAAATTTTTCTCCTCAGCAATGCCAGCGTGGATCTGCGGAAGTATTTCCATCGGATCCCGGGGTCTGAATATTTTGACGGATTGATGGTTTCGGCAGAGGAAAAGCGCATCAAGCCCCAGCACGAGATTTTCAATGCCCTCTACAGCCGGTTCCGTCTGAACCCGGAGCAGTGCATTTTCATTGACGATTCCCCTGCCAACATCGAAGCCGCCCTCTGCACCGGCATGGACGGCATCATCTTCCGCGGCAGCGCCGAGAGACTGCGCCGGGAGCTGCGGGAAAAGGGAATAAATGTTAAGGAGACAATAGAATGACCATTGATGAACTGCGAAAAAAGCTGGATGAGACCAGCTATGTATACGATGACAATATGCTCACCGTCCTCTATGTGGCCCTGACCCTGGGGCGGCCCCTGCTTATTGAGGGCGCGGCGGGGGTTGGCAAGACCGAGGTGGCCAAGGTCATGGCCCAGGCTCTGGGCCGGGACCTGGTGCGGCTGCAGTGCTATGAGGGGCTGGACGAGAGCAAGGCCCTCTACGAGTGGAACTACCAGAAGCAGCTGCTTGCCATCCAGGTAGACCAGGGCCGGGAGGAGAAAGAGACACTGACCAGGAGCCTTTTCAGTGACGAATACCTGCTGGAGCGGCCCCTGCTGAAATCCATCCGGGCAGAGACTCCTGTGGTGCTGCTCATTGACGAGATCGATAAGGCCGATGAGGAATTCGAGGCCTTTTTGCTGGAGCTGCTGTCCGAGATGCAGGTGACGGTGCCGGAAATCGGAACGATCCGGGCCAAGACCACCCCCTTCGTGATCCTCACCTCCAACCGGGCCCGGCCCCTATCCGAGGCCCTGCGCCGCCGGTGCGCCTACCTGCACATCGACTATCCCGATATGGAGAAGGAGCTGGCCGTTCTGCGCAAGAAGCTGCCCCATGTGGACGACCGCCTGGCGGTCCAGGTGGCGCTGGCGGTGCAGAAGCTTCGTTCCACCGAGGCTATTCTGAAAAAGCCCTCCATTGCGGAAACTCTGGACTGGGCTGCGGCGCTGGATGCCCTGGGCATTGCCGAGCTGACCCCGGAAGCCATCCGGCAGACGGCGGGCTTTGTACTGAAAAACAACGAGGACCTTCTGACGCTGGAAGAGCAGGGACAGGAGCAGGCCCATTGCGGCAGCTGCCAGGGGCACAGCCATGGCTGAGCCCACGGTTTACCTGGAAAAGCTCTCCGCCTTCGCCAGGATTCTGCGCATGGAGGGGCTGCCGGTGTCCCCCAGAGATACGGAGGATGGGGCGGCGATCCTGACGCAGCTTGGCTTTGCGGATCGGGAGACGGTGAAAACCGCCCTGATGACCATCTATGCCAAGTCCCGGGAGGAGCAGCTGAAATTTTCGGCTGCTTTCGACGGCTTTTTTCTCTCGGAGGAGGCCATTCGGGCCCAGGCCCGGGAGCGGGCGGAGCAGGAGCAGCAGCGGCAGGCCCAGCGGCAGCAGGCCCAGGAGGAGCTGGAGCAGATTGGCGACCGGGTAAAGCTCAGCAACAAGGAGCGGCTGGACTACCGGGAGCTCCCCGAGGAGGCCCGACAGAAGCTGAAGGACTTCCTGAACCGCTACAAGGGCAATGTGGACCGCAGCCCCCAGCTCTACAGCGAATTCATTCACTCCGTGTTTGCCAAGACCATGATGGAGCAGCAGATGCTTCTGGAAAATGCCGGGGTAGGGGCCGAAGAGCTTGACCCGGAGCTGGGGCTTCTGTGCCGGGATATCGGGGCCTTCCGGGATTCGGAAATTCCCAAGGCCATCTCGCTCATTCAAACCGTGGCCCGGCAGATCAATGGGGAGCTGTCCGCCAAGCGCCGGGGGCAGGCCCATTCCGGCAAGCTGGATTTCCGCCGGACCATCCGGGGGAGCCTCAGCACCGGCGGAAGCCTGCACCGTCTCTATTTCCGCAAGCCCCGAACCCGGAAGCGAAAGCTTGTGATCTTGTGCGACGTGTCGGGCTCCATGGTCCAGTTTTCGGAGTTTGCCCTGCGGTTTATCCAGTCCTTGAACCAGGTGGCGGAGAGTTCCAGGACCTTCCTGTTTTCCGAGACCGTCGTGGAGGCGGATGCCTTTCAGTTGCAGAATATGGACCGCTTCCGGGATACGGTCCGCGCTTCCGGTATCTATGGCCGGGGCACGGACTTAGGTCTTGCTCTGAAGGAGCTCTGCGACAGTCGCCCCTCAATTTTGAACCAGAACACCACTCTTTTGATCCTTTCGGACACCAAGACAGTGGATACGGCCCGGGCACTGGCCTGGCTGCAGGAGGCCAAGCGCCAGTCAGGAAAGCTCCTGTGGCTGAATCCCATCCCGGAGCGGAACTGGAAGTATATCAAAAGCGCCGGTGCGGTCCAGAGCATTGTCCCCATGATCCCCTGCTCCACCCTTGGAGAACTGGCCGCCGCCTGCCGGAGGCTGTAAAAAGCTTCCCCTCCGGGCGGTGCCACTTCCCCGATGGGGGAAGGTTAAGAATTACGACCAGCCCAGCCGGGAAACCGGCTGGGTAAAAAATTCTTTGAGCACGATTTGAAACAGGGATGTTAGGCGTTTCGGATCGTTTGAGTGAAAAAAGACAGCCCAAGCCGAATGAATATTGCCCGCCCCAAATATTCCACCCCGTAGCGGCGGCAACCTGCCGCCATACCGAGGTGACGGGACGAAAAGTGCCCGGTGAATGGGAGTATGAAAGGTGGCGCTGAATGAAGTGGGGCGTTCTCTACGGAGGTGCCGAATCTGGAGTGTATCATTGCCGCGCATTGGCGATGAAATGCGTTGACATACCGGTGTGGATTTGCTAGAGTAAAAGGGCACCGTGGGGAAAAACGGTGAGGAAAGGTGTGAAGAAATGAAAATTGCGTACCTGATACTCTGCCATACGGACCCGAAGCATATTCGACGCCTGGCGGAGAAAGTAACCAAGGGGACAGAAAATGAGGCCTTTGTCCATATCGACAAAAAGGCGGATGGTCCGGCGTTTCGTCAGGCACTGGAGGGGCTTCCCCATGTTCATGCGTTGAAGAACAATCGAAAGGTTTGGTGGGGGGGATACTCCTCTGTGGACGCAACCGTGCGGTTGATGCGGGCGGCGCTCTCCTATAACGCACAAATATGTGGGGAGGTAGAGCGCTTTGTCATTTTACAGGGGCTTGACTATCCCATTCGCTCCAACGGGGAAATCGACCAATTTTTTGAAGAAAATCCAACGAAAGAATTTATTCTTGCACAGAATATTTCGGATTCTGTGGATAAAAAACAGATTTTTAAATATCGGCTGTATTGGTTCCTGGATTCCAGAAGTCCCTTCGCGAATGTGTTGCGGGGCTTAACCGCGCGGATTTTCCTGAAAACCGGCTGGATTCCGCATTTGAAGAGGAACTACACCGTTGACAACCAGGGGCAGCGCCTGAAGATTTATCAGGGATGCGCCCAGTTTGCGATTACGACAGCGCTTGCGCAATATATTGTGCGATTTTACGATGAAAATCCCCGGGTGAATCGATACTTCCAGACCTCCTACGCACCGGATGAATCTTATTTTCACACGGTTGTCTATAATTCCCCCTTTGTTAAAAACACCCCAAACGGACGGGCCGTTACAAAACCCTACCTAAGCGATTTTGAGAATCTCACCTATTTTGAATATCCGGTAACGGTCACCCTGTTTAAAGAAAAGAAGGATTGGCCCAAGCTGCGGGATTCCGGCTTTCTCTATTTCCGCAAGGCATCCAGCGAGAGCCGAGAGCTGCTGGACTATATTGACCAAATCCATGATCGCAAAGCTTGAAAGGAAAGACAGCTGCCCCACAGGCCCCTTCCCCGATGGGGGAAGGTTAAGAATTACGACCAGCCCAGCCGGGAAACCGGCTGGGTAATTTTTTTGAAAAACCGTAAATACCTCTTGACAAATAATACTACGCAATGTATAGTATTACTCGAAGGGAGGTATTCCATGGACATTCAATTGAAACGCGGCCTGCTGGATGTGTGCGTTCTGGCGGCCATCAAGGATGAAGACAGCTATGGCTACCAGATCATCAAGGACATTCACCCCTATGTGGAAATTTCCGAATCCACATTGTACCCCATTCTGCGGCGCATGGAAAACGCCCAGCTTTTGACGGTACGTTCCGCCGAACACAACGGGCGGCTGCGGAAATACTACCATATTACCCCGGCCGGATTGGAGCGGCTGGAGGCCTTCCGGCAGGAATGGCAGGAAATGATGGCAATTTATAAATTTGTGACCCGGGAGGAAACGCATCATGAATGAGGCCTTGTATCGAAATTTTGAATTGCAGCAGCTGCTCCAAATGGAGCCGGGTCCCCTTGAGAAAAAGAATTGGCAGGACCTTCTCCGGGAGGAGCAGCCCCGGAAAAAGAAAAAGGGTTTTGTAAGGAGGAACGGAAGATGAAAAAGCAGGAATTTTTGGATGCTCTGGGTGCCGGGCTTTCCGGCAGCAGCGATGCCGAAGAGGTGCTGGACTTCTACCGGGAGATGATCGAGGACCGGATGGAGGACGGCATGGAGGAAGAGTCTGCGGTGGAGCAGCTGGGGGCCGTGGAGGACATTCTTGCCCGCTGTGTCCAGGGGCTGACGGTTCCAAAAGCGGTGTGTGAGACGACTGCGGGCAGCGGCATTTCCCGGGTGGAGATCCGGGAAAAGGAATTTGATGTGACCGTCTGCGAAGGCACGGAGGATACCTACCGCCTGGAGGAAAGCAGCGAGGGCTATCACGATGTGACGCTGGAAAATGGGGTGCTGCGCATTGTCCGCAACAAGCGGCAGCCGGAGCGGCGGCTGTTCTTCTCCACTTCCGGGGAGCTGACGCTGTACCTGCCCAAGGGACAGATACAGGTCCTGGATGTGACCACGTGCAGCGGCGATATGGAAGTGCAAAAGGATTTTGAAACCGTCCATGTCACCGGTGCCAGCAGCGATGTGACATTGTCCGGCAGCTATTCCGGCAAGGTCGCCATTCAGACAGCCAGCGGAGATGTGACGCTGGAGGGCGTATTTGCCGGGCCCCTGGAGCTCCAGACCTCCAGCGGCAGCCAGGAACTGAAGGGACGCTTCCATTCCGGAAAGCTGCGCGCCGCCAGCGGCGATATCGAGATCGCCCAGGTCAGCGTCACAGAAGATCTGGCGGTGGAAACCGCCAGCGGCGATGTGGAGCTTACCAATGTGAAGGCCCAGGAGCTGCGGCTGCGCAGTGCCAGCGGCGATATACGGTTGGAGCGGATCTGTGCAGAGCTTCTGGCAATCGAAAGCAGAAGCGGCGATATGGAGCTGCAGCAGGTGCTTGCCAAGGAGGAGTTCCTGTGCAGGAGTACCAGCGGCGATATCTCTCTGACAGGGTGTGACGCTCCCAAGATGGGCTTTGCCACGGTTTCCGGCGACATCACCGGCAGTCTGCTGCACGGCAAGCGGTTTTCCAGCCGCACGGTCTCCGGCGATATCCACCTCCCCGGCGGGACGCCTGAGGGAGAGTGCACAATCTCCACCGTCTCCGGCGACGCAAACCTGCGGGTGGAGGAGTAAAAGAGAAAGCTTTTACCGCCTGCCGATCGAAGTCGGCAGGCGGTATCAGTCTGTCAAAAAACTTCAAATCTGGGGGCTGTTGCATTTTGAGAATTGGCGATGTGGTTTTTCTTTGGGGCGCTTATCAAACAATCGTGGTAAGCATTGTGCATTCCAAGGTTACACCCAAAACAATATTTTTGGAAAAAACAAGGCTGCTATGCCAAACGGCAGGTCTCGCATAGGAGGCCTGCCGTTTTGAATGCAATTGTTTTTGCGAATCCGCTTTACCCAATGCCAAAATACCCTTCCCGCATCAGAATTTCCAGCACTTTGGCCTCTCGTTCCAGCATATTCTGGTCCTTGGGGCCGTGGTCGGGGAGGCGGTTTGTCTGAATGGCGGTTTCCGGCGTAACAAATTCCAGGGTGAAATGCTCCTCGGCTTCGTAATCATCCAGGTGCTGGCTTTGCACTTCCGGCTGAACGTCGCAGAGGTAATAGTAGTTGTCCTGAACGAACATGGCAATTCCTGGCTGATCGCTTTTTTGGACACGGTGGACCAGGCCGTATTCCCGGATGGATTTGGGGAGCACTTGCAGGCCGGATTCCTCGGCTACCTCCCGAACGAGGGCCTGGGGCCTGGTTTCCCCGGCCTCGATGCCGCCGCCGGGGAACTTGTAGTAGTCGTATTTCAGACTGTGTACCATGGCGACCTTGCCGTCCCGGAGGATGATGCCCCGGACGGAGGGACGGACAAAGGCGGGGCCCTTTGGGTCGTGGTCCTTGGTATCGATTTCAAAAAGGGCGCGCATGGTCATTTCTCCTTTTCTGCCCACTCGGAGCGCAGGATCGCATAGTGGGCAGTGTCGCACAGGCCCTGGTTGTTCCAGTCCGCTTCCCGGGCGGTGCCTTCGTAGGTCATGCCGCATTTGCGCATGACATCGCCGGAATGGGGATTGTGGGGGTCATGGCGGGATTCAATGCGGTTAAAGCCCACTTCTTCAAAGAGAAAACCCAGAACGGCCTCCAGGGCTTCGGACATGATGCCGCAGTGCCACCAGTGTTCCCCGATACAGTAGCCGATTTCGGTGGAGCCGATTTTATCATCCACTTGGCGGGCGGTGATGTTCCCAATGGGTTCTCCCAGGGATTTGAGGACGATCATCCAGTTGTAGTTCCTCGGGGAGGCGCATTCCTCGATCCAGCCGCTTAAAACCTGTTTTGTAACATCCAGGCTGGCATGGGGCGGCCAGGTCAAAAACTTCGTCACCTCCGGGCTGGAAGCCCAGTTGCGATACATGGGTTCGGCATCGCTGATCTCCGCCCGGCGCAGGAGCAGCCGGGGTGTTTCAATGGTTTGGCTGCCCTTGTGGGTCAGCGGACGGCGGCCCTTGGGATTATAGAGAATGGATTCCTCGGAGTTTTCAACGGTACCGTACCGGGTCTCATAGTTACAGTTTTTGATATACCGGAAGCCGCATTTTTGGATGACCCGGGCAGACTGGCGGTTCCAATCAAAATGCCCCACCAGAAGAAAATCCAATCCGACGGTATCAAACAGATAGGCAGTCACGGCCTTTACGGCCTCAGGCATCAGCCCACGGCCCCAGTAGTCCCGGGAGAGTACGTAGCCCAGTTCCCGGCCCCGGAGCCAGGCTAGCTCCGGATAATGTTCTTCGTTATATTCCTCGATGCCCAAAGAGCCGATGACTTTGCCCTCATATTCCAGGGCAAAGGTCCGCTTCAGGGCGATAAATTTCTGTAGAATGGTTCGGGATTCTTCCATATTCTTGTGGGGCGTCCACCCGGCCATCTGGCCCACGCCGTCTACTTTGGCGTAGGCGTAAAAGTCCTCCAAATCACTCTCCCGCCAGGGCCGCAGGGTCATGCGGGGGGTGCGCAGGGTGATGCCGGTAATATCAATGGGTGCGTTCATAGATGATCCTCCTTTTTCATGAAAAGACCAGCGGCAGGCAAACCGGGAGCGTCAAGGGAAATTTATGCCAGCTCCGCAATGTCGTAAATCAGCCGCTCCGTCTTTTCCCAGCCCAGGCAGGCGTCGGTGATGGACTTGCCATAGACTCCGCCGTCCACCTTCTGATTGCCGTCTTCCAGGTAGCTCTCCACCATGAAGCCCTTTACCAGGTCGTGAACGCCATGGTCACAGTTCCGGTTTTGCAGGACCTCCCGGATGATGCGGCCCTGCTGGTAGGGGTTCTTGCCGGAATTGGCGTGGTTGGCGTCGATGACCACGGCGGGATTTTTCAGCCCCTGCTCCTCGTAGAGCCGGTGCAGGAAAATCAGGTCCTCATAGTGGTAGTTGGGCCGGGATTCGCCGTGCTTGTTGGTGTAGCCCCGGAGAATGGCGTGGGCATAGGGGTTCCCGGCAGAGGTGGCCTCCCAGCCCCGGTAGATGAAGGTATGGCTGTGCTGGGCGGCGTTGATAGAATTCATCATGACGGACAGGTCGCCGCCGGTGGGGTTCTTCATGCCCACGGGGACGGAGATACCGGAGCTGGTGAGCCGGTGCTGCTGGTCCTCCACGGACCGGGCTCCCACGGCCACATAGGCCAGAACATCGTCCAGGTACTTGTAATTCTCGGGGTAGAGCATTTCGTCGGCGCAGGAGAAGCCGGTCTCCTGGAGCACCCGCATATGCAGCTCCCGGATGGCGATCAGCCCCTTGAGCATATCCGGGGCGGCGTTGGGGTCCGGCTGGTGGAGCATACCCTTGTAGCCCGCGCCGGTGGTCCGGGGCTTGTTGGTGTAGACCCGAGGGATGATGAGCAGCTTGTCTTTCACCTTTTCCTGGATGGGGACCAGGCGGGTGACATAATCCAGAACGCTGTCCTCCCGGTCGGCAGAGCAGGGGCCGATGATCAGGGCCAGACGGCTGTCCCGGCTGCCTAAAATATCCTTCAGCTCCCGGTCCCGCTGCTCAAACACCTGGGCCATATCGGCGGTAACGGGGTATTCCTGTTTCAGGTCGTAGGGAATGGTCAGCTTGCGCTTAAAATCCATGTTCATAGTCTTACCTTCTTTATCTCTTTCAATCAATGGAGCCAGTATACCGTTTTTGGCTCTAAAAAGCAAGAAAAATCCCGCCAAAGCGGGATTTTTACGCGATCGGGCCTATAAGCCGGGTTCTGTTTTGACAGCCATCTATCTAGCCCCGCAATTGCTCACGGGATCAAGCCACCTCTTGGGGACGGCCGGGCAAGCCTATTGTCCCACACACGGTGTTGCTCCGGATAGAGTTTACATCATAAAACCCATGTCTCCATGGGCTGGGTGCGCTCTTACCGCACCTTTTCACCCTTGCCTCGTCGATGCAAGCTCCATATCCCTCGCCCCGCCGCAAGCGGCAGGGCTCGCTCATTTCGCTGCATCTCCTCTCCCCACAAAAACCTTCGTTTTTGCGGGGGCCCCATTTGATAGGAGCGGAGGCGGTATCTCTCTGTTGCACTTGTCCTGGGGTCACCCCCGGCAGGCGTTACCTGTTATCCTTGCCCTGTGGAGCCCGGACTTTCCTCATCTGGCGCCTTTCGGCATCCATCCGCGGCTGTCCGGCCCGGTCGCTCCAGTATTGTACTCTAAATTGGGCCGGTTGTCAAATATCTTGCAAAATTCCTTGAGAATTTTTGCTCATAGCCTTACCACCTTGTCAAACTGCTCCAGAAAATCCGAGCTGTGGTCGTGGGTGATGACAATGCGGGTGGTGCCCGTCTGGGCGAAAATGAATTGATCGATCAGCCGGGTGTTCTCCGGGTCTAAGCCGGTGGTTGGTTCGTCGTAGATCACAATGGGCTTTTTCTGCCGTGTTACCCTGGCCAGGTTGATGCGCTGCCGCTCGCCGCCGGAGATCTTTTCGCCGAAATCCCCCAGCTTTTGATCCCCAACCTGCTGTGCCAGCTTTTCCAGATTCAGCGCCCGGAGCAGATGCCGGTATTCCTCGGAATCCTCCTTGGGCGCGCCGGAGAATAGGGTGATGTTTTCGTAGAGCGTTGCGTTGAAAAGAAAGGGGCTCTGCTCCACAAGGCCGATGCAGCGGTAGAGGGTTTCCTCGGAAACGGTTTGAACATCCTGATCGCCGATGGCGATTTTTCCTCCGTCCGGGGCATAGTAGCGCAGAAGCAGCTTGATCAGGGTGGACTTTCCGCAGCCGCTTTCGCCCACAATGGCAGTGGCCTTCCCCGCCGGGAAGGTCTCCGAAAAGTTCCGGTACAGCGTCTTCTCCCCGAAGCGGAGACTTACCCGGTCATAGCGGATGTCCCCGGGAGAGGTCAGATCCTCTCCCGCTTCCGGCGCGCAGACCGATTCGGCCCGGAGCTTTTTCCGGATATCCCCGGCGGCACGCATTTCCACCACATAATTGCTGATGTTGGAAAAAGCGTTGCCCAGGGTCACAAAATAGCTCTGGGCCGCAAGCATCAGCACGGCGCTCAGCTTCCCCTGAATCACCAGATATCCGCCCACGCCAATGCCCAGCAGCGCATTCAGCCCCGCAAAGGTGTAAAAGGCCTCCATGCTCATATTCTGCACGAAGGAATAGCGAGAGGCGGCGCGGCGCTTGGCGGTGGAGAAGAAGTCATGCCGGTCTTCCGCAAAGGCCGCGGCATTGTTGGCCCGGATAGTCTCGTAGCCCTTGATGAGCTCCTGGAGAGCGCCGGAGTAGGCTTCCGAGGCACCGGAAAAACCGTTTTTTGCCTTTTGAGAAATGGCTGTGAACAGATTGTTGGTAAAAATGGGGATGATGGCCAGCACAAGGCCCGCCAGAAGCAGCATCGGGTGCAGCTTGCAGAGCATGGCGGCGGCGCTGATGCCATAGAAAACCCAGCTGATAAGCATCAGTCGGCTGCCAATAAAATCATTGCGGTAGGTGTCCACATCCGTGGTCAAGAGGTTAAAATAATAGGCATCGTCCTTTTCCCGGAAGGCCTGCATGGGCCTGTGCAGCATGGCGTGGACGATATTGTGCTTGATCTCCAATTCGATGGACGTCATGTAGGCGAGCTTAGAGCGGGTGTTCAGGTAATCCACCAGGAATAAGCCCAGGCAGGCGCTTACCGCCAGAAAAATGGAGAACAGCATCCCGGAAAGGTCCCCCGCCTGGGCCTTGTCGAGAATGACCGCACTGTAATAGACCTTCGCGGAGGAAATGCAGGCCTCCGCAAGGAACAAAAGACAGATGCAGAAGTACAGGATGTGCTGTTTGGTTTTGTTTTTCATGGGAAGTCTCCTTTGTATGTGTTTGGAACCTTGCCACAATGGCGGACGACCGGAAATCCGAGACGAACATATATGCTGCGATGCACTTCTGCCGACTATCATACAGGATATGCCTGAAATAGTCAAGGCCGAATCGTATGGCCCTGCCCTTGCAAAATCCGACGGTGTGGGGTATACTAAGGACACCATTGCGATAGACGAAAGGCGGAATAGATATGGACGCATTTGAATCCTATTTTCAGAGCTTAAAGGGAAAGAAGATTGCTGTTTTGGGCCTGGGGGTCAGCAACCGGCCCCTGGTGCGGCTGCTGCTGGAGTTCGGCTGCGACGTGGTGGGCTGCGACAAGACCCCCCGGGAGAAGCTGGATGACGAGGTGCTGGCGCTGGAGGCGGCGGGCTGCAAGCTCCATGTGGGGGAAGGGTACTTAGACGGAGTCCAGGCGGACGTGGTCTTCCGTACCCCCGGAATGCACCCCGGGAATCCGGCCATCCAGGCCCTGAAAGGCCGTGGGGCCAGGATCACCTCGGAGATGGAGGTGTTCTTTGAGGTCTGCCCCTGCCACCTGATCGCCGTCACCGGCTCTGACGGCAAGACCACCACCACCACTCTGGTCAGCGAAATGCTGAAGGCCTCCGGGAAGACCGTCTGGCTGGGGGGCAATATCGGAACGCCCCTGCTGCCCCTGTGCCGTCAAATGAAAAAGGAGGACTTCGCCGTGGTGGAGCTCAGCTCCTTCCAGCTCATGGATATGGAGCGCAGCCCTCAGCGGGCGCTGATCACCAATCTGGCCCCCAATCACCTGGATATCCACAAGGATATGGAGGAATACGTGGAGGCCAAGAAGAACATCTATCGGTTCCAGGACGAAACCGGCATCCTGGTGCTGAACGCGGACAATGCCATCACATCCCAACTGCGGGGCAACGGGCAGACCCGGTTCTTCTCCCGGAAAAAGCGCACCAACTGCGTCTGGGAAGAGGACGGCGTGATCTACCGCCGGGGGGAGAAGATCCTGGAGAGCAAGGACATCCTGATTCCCGGCACCCACAATATTGAGAATTATATGGCGGCCATTGCCCTGGTGGAGGGCCTGGCCACGGACGATGCCATTCGGCAGGTGGCTAGGGCTTTTGGCGGCGTGGAGCACCGCATTGAGCTGGTGCGGGTGAAGGACGGCGTTCGGTTCTACAATGACTCCATTGCTTCCTCTCCCAGCCGGACCATTGCAGGGCTGCGCAGCTTCCCGGAACAGGTGATCCTGATCGCCGGCGGCTATGACAAGCACATCCCCTATGATGTACTGGGGCCGGAGATCTGTAAGCATGTGAAGAAGCTCTTCCTGGGCGGGGCCACCGGCCCGAAGATCCGGGCGGCGGTGGAGGCAGCCCCGGAATATGCCCCCGGCAAGCCGGAGATCGTGGACTGCAAGGACTTTACGGAGGCAACTCTGGCCGCTGCCAAGGCGGCGGAATCCGGAGATGTGGTGCTCATGAGCCCCGCCAGCGCGGCCTTTGACCAGTTCAAGAACTTCATGGTCCGGGGCGAATACTACAAGAAGCTGATAAAGGAGCTGTGAGCATGGAGCTTTCGAAGGCGGCCCGGGCGGCCCGGAAGGTGCTGCCCCTGAAAAGCTGCGGCGCGGTGATCGTGGCGGCGGGCACGGCCTCCCGGATGGGGGGCATAGACAAGGTCATGGCCCCCCTGGGGGGAGAACCCATGATCGTAAGAACGGTAAGAGCCTTTCAGGACTGCGAGGCCATCCGGGAGATCGTCATCGTCACCCGGGAGGATCTGATCCTGCAAATTTCCGAGCTCTGCCGGGAGATGGACAAGGTGAAAGCTGTGGTTAAGGGCGGCGGCAGCCGGCAGGAATCCGTCTGGCTGGGGCTGAACGCCCTGTCCAAGGACATGGAGCTGGCGGCCATTCAGGATGGGGCCCGGCCTCTGATTACCCCGGCGCTCATCGACAAAACCGTCCGGGCGGCTCATAGCTATGGGGCGGCGGCCCCGGCTGTCCCAGTGAAGGATACCATCAAAATAGAGAAAAGCGGTCTCATCGAATCCACGCCGGACAGAAGCACCCTCCGGGCGGTGCAGACCCCCCAGGTCTTTGACTTTGACCTGCTGCGGGGCGCGCTGCAAAAGGCTGCATCGGACAAAGCTGCCGTTACGGACGACTGCTCTGCCGTGGAGCGGCTGGGGATGAAAATTCGCCTGGTGGCGGGGGACGAGCGGAACCTGAAGGTGACCACCCCTCTGGACCTGAAAATCGCGGAGCTGCTGTTGGAGGAAGGGCAATGAGAATCGGACACGGTTATGATGTACACGCATTGGTCCCCGGCCGGGACCTGATTTTGGGCGGGGTGAAAATTCCCTATGAGCTGGGCCTGGAGGGCCACAGCGACGCGGATGTGCTGCTCCACGCCGTCATGGACGCCCTGTTGGGTGCGGCGGGGCTGGGAGACATCGGTCTTCACTTCCCGGATACGGATATGCGCTACAAGGGGGCGGATTCGGGGAAGCTGCTGGACAGTGTAGGCGAAAAAATCGATGCTGCGGGCTATAAAGTCGGCAACATCGATGTGACCATGATCGCCCAGAGACCCAAGCTGCGGCCCTATATCGACCGGATGCGGGAAAACATCGCCATACATCTGGGCATTGACCCCGCCAGGGTCAACGTAAAGGCTACCACGGAGGAGCACCTGGGCTTCACCGGCGAGGGCAAGGGCATGGCCTGCCACGCGGTGTGCCTGCTGGAAGAAAATGAAAAAAGGAAACGCTGAACCAATCGACTGCGGCTGAGCGGCAGATACCCTGCCCGGGAACAAAATCTCTTGCGGTCAGCTCTTGCCGCTTTATTCAGAGCTTCCCTGACAAAATTTCCCTCTTGGGCATAGAATGTGCCCGGGAGGGAGTTTTTATGAAACAGTATATGATCACCTTCCGCTCGGTGACCTACGCCCAGCGGGGGGAGCGGAGTCTGGGGAAACGGGGGATATCCGTGTCCCTGGGCAGGACGCCCAAATGGATGGAGCAGCAGGGCTGCGGCTATGGGCTAAAGCTGCGCATATCCAACATTCAGGATGCCGCCCTGGCTCTGGCCCAGGATGGGGTAAGCTGGCGGAAAATCTACGTATGGGAAGCGGGAAGCTACCGGGAGATGGCCCTATGATCTATCTGGACAACGGGGCTACCTCCTTCCCAAAGCCGCCCCAGGTAATCCGGGCGGCGGCAAAAGCCATGGCCTGTGCCGCTAACCCCGGCCGGGGCGGCTATGAAGCCGCCATGGAGGCGGCGCGAACCGTCTTCGACTGCCGGGAGCAGGCGGCTGAGCTCTTTTCCTGTAAGCCGGAGCAGGTGGTGCTGACCGCCAACTGTACCCACGGGCTGAACATTGCCATAGAGAGCATCATCAAGCCCGGCAGCCGGGTGCTGGTTTCCGGCTTTGAGCACAATGCCGTTATGCGGCCCCTATATGCCCGGGACTGTCGGGTGACCGTTGCCGGACGGCGGCTCTTCTGCCGGGATGCGCTGTTGGAGGAATTCCGGGCTGCATTGCGGCAGGGGATGGACGGGGCGGTTTTCACCCATGTGTCCAACGTGTTCGGCTTCATCCTGCCGGTGCAGGAGATGGCCGCCCTGTGCCGGGCGGCGGGGGTGCCCTTTATTCTGGATGCAGCCCAGTCCGCCGGAAGTCTTCCGGTGGACATGGGGGCTTTGGGGGCGGAATTCATTGCCATGCCCGGCCACAAGGGGCTGCTGGGCCCCCAGGGCACGGGCCTGCTGCTCTGCGCCCAGCCGGGAAAGCCCCTGCTGTTCGGCGGCACGGGGACGCTGTCCCGGGAGAAAACCATGCCGGAGGACCTGCCGGAACGCCTGGAGGCGGGGACCGTGAATGTGCCCGGGGCGGCGGGACTGGCGGCGGGGCTGCGCCTGGTGCGTTCGCTGACCCCGGAGAAGATCTTTGCCGCTGGGCACGGCCAGACCATGGCCTGTGCCCGGGGACTGAAAGCGCTGGGCTATCGGGTGTTTTCCGGGCCGGACCAGGCCATGACGGTGTCCTTTCAGGGCAGAGCCGACTGCGAGGAAATTGCGGAATTCCTGGGGAGCCGGGGCATTGCCGTCCGGGCGGGGCTCCACTGCGCGCCCCTGGCCCACGAAAGCGCGGGCACCCTGGATCGGGGCACCGTCCGGGTCAGCTTCGGCCACGACGCATCCCCGGCCCAGACCCGGGCGCTGCTGGAAGCTCTGGGGGAGTGGAAAATGCGGAAGGGCTAGGAACGCACAGAAAATTTACATTTCCCGGGAAACGTGCCGCGTCCCGGGAAAATTTTGTGTTTGGGTCGGAAATGACGCTTTGGGCCAGAAAGAAGCCGGAGAGAGTGCCGGAAACGGGCGAAAGGAGCGGGACTGCTGGAAAGAATTTTATGCAGAATATCTATTGCCAACCGGGGGAGAATCCGCTATAATAGACCGGATAATAGATAAGTATACCATAGCATAGTGTGCGATTTGAAAAAGTTGACATAAAAGAGGGTTCGAGCATGGAAGCATTGCAAAATCTGCTGCAGCAGGTCCTGCGGATGCAGTGGTCCGATTATCTGGACATTGCAGTCGTTGCGTTTTTAATATATCGGTTACTGCCCCTGGTCCGGACGCCCAGCACCATCCGGGTGGCCCGGGCTGTGATCGTCGTGGTGATCATTGCGGCCCTGACGGACGTGATGCACCTGTATACCCTGAGCTTCATCATCAATCAGTTTTTGTCCATCGGACTGCTGGCGCTGGTTGTCCTGTTCCAGCCGGAGCTGCGGCGGATGCTGGACCATCTGGGCAGTGTGCGCCTGGGAGCCCTGTTTGGCGGGGTCAAGCCTGTGGCGGAGATGGATATGGTCATCAGCCAGACCGTGGCCGCCTGTGACTGCATGAGCCGGGAAAAGGTAGGCGCACTGATCGTCTTCACCCGGGAGACATCTTTGGAAGACTATGTGAAGACCGGAACCACCATCGACGGCCAGGTCTCCGAGCAGCTCATCCGGAACATTTTCTTCCCCAAGGCTGCCCTCCACGATGGCGCCATGATCATCCGGGAGGGGAAAATCAAGGCGGCAGGCTGCGTGCTGCCCCTGTCCACCAGCGACCGGCTGGCGGCGGACCTGGGCACCCGGCACCGGGCCGGTGTGGGCATGAGTGAGAATTCCGATGCGGTAGTGGTCATCGTCTCCGAGGAAACGGGCACCATCTCCGTGGCTATGGGCGGCATGCTCAAGCGGCATCTGGCTCCCAAGACCCTGGAAAAGCTGCTGCACAATGCGCTGTGCCCCGATGAAAACCAGGAGGAGGACAAGAACATCCGCCGTATCCTGAAGCAGAAGCTCATAAAGCCGGGAAAGGAGAACCAGGACAATGAAGCGTAAAATCGGGTCTGTACTGCTGTCCCTTGCCTGTGCCTTCGGCCTGTGGCTGTATGTCATCACGACCGTGAGCCCCGGCTCTACCGACACCTATTATAATATCCCCATCGTCTGGGAGGGCGAGTCCGTGCTGAACGAGAACGGCCTTATGGTCACGGCAGTCTCCTCCAATACGGTGAACCTGCGCCTGTCCGGCAACCGGTCGGACCTGAGCAAGGTTAATTCCGCCAATATCACCATCAAGGCGGACTTAAGCAAAATCCGGGAGCCCGGAACCCAGATCCCCATCAGCTACACCTCGCCGACCTTCCCGGGAGATGTGGCCAGCAATGCATTTGTCATCGAGTCTAAGGAGCCGGATACCATCTATGTCACCGTGGTCAAGCGCATCAGCAAGACCGTTCCCGTTGAGGTCACCTGGGTTGGCACCACCGCCGAGGGCTTCATGATCGACCGGGAGAATAAAACCCTGGATTACCCCGAGGTTACGGTGACGGGCCCCGAATCCGTGGTCAATACCATTGACCGTGCCACCATTACGGTGGATCTGGACGGACGGCGGGAGTCCATCAGCGAAAGCTACACCTACACGCTCTGCGATAAAAACGGCGACCCTGTGGATGCCAGACTCATCACCACCGACGTGGAAGAGGTACGGCTGGACGTGTCCATCCGGCGGGTCAAGGATCTGCGCCTGACCTACAATCTGATTCCCGGCGGCGGCGCGGATGCAGACAATACCACCGTTCAGCTCAGCGCGGAGACCATCCGGGTATCCGGCAGCGAGGCGGCCCTGGAGAATCTGGGGGATACCCTGAGCATCGGCACCATCAATCTGGCGGATATCACCAAGAACACCAGTGTGACCTTCGGCATTTCCCTGCCGGACGGTATCACCAATCTGACCGGCGTTACGGAAGTCACGGCGGACATCTCCTTCCATGGCCTTTCCATCAAGGAGCTGACCGTCACGGACATTCAGAGCATCAATATCCCCGAAGGACTTTCGGTGGAGCTCATTACGGAGAAGCTCATCGTAACCCTGCGGGGCCCCACGGGCCTGATCTCCAAGGTGACCCCGGAGGACCTCCTGGTGACGGTGGACTTCACCGGTGCAGAGGTGGGAACCTCCACCTTCCGGGCAACGGTGAGCCTGAGCGGTGAATACAGTGCCCTGGGCACGGTGAAGACGGAGCCTGTGTCCGCAAAGATCGACGCGGAATAAGTTTATCGCCGCAAAATGCGCGGCGAGGGAATAGAAGGAGATCATGACCATGGTTAAAAGCATGACCGGCTATGGCCGTGCCGTAGAAACGGTAAACGGCCGGGAATTCACCGTGGAGGTGCGCAGTGTCAACAATCGGTATCTGGACTGCACGGTGAAGCTGCCCAGAGGGCTGTCCTTCGGCGAGGATGCCGTGAAGCAGGCTGTAAAGGCCACCATTTCCCGGGGCAAGGTAGATGTGTTCGTCTCCGTGCGCAGCGAGGGGGCCCAGGATACCGCCGTGAGCCTGAATAAGCCCATGGTGGAAGGGTATCTGGCGGCGCTGAAGCAGCTGCAGGCGGACTACGGCGTGACGGGAGAGATCACCGTTTCCATGCTCGCGGGCCTGCCGGATGTATTCCTGCTGGACAAGCCCCAGGTAGATGAGGCGCAGCTGCTCGCGGACTTCCTGAGCGTTGCGGAAAAGGCGCTGGCTTCCTTCGATGCCATGCGCACGACCGAGGGGGCCGCTTTGGCCGAGGACCTGCGCAGCCGGGGGGAGACCATCCTATCCCTGGTTTCCCAAGTGGAGGCGGGCAGCCCCCAGACGGTGGCGGACTACCGGGCGCGTCTGGAGGCAAAGCTCCAGGAGGTCCTGGCGAATACGTCCATTGACGAAAGCCGCATCCTCACCGAGGCCGCCATCTTTGCCGACAAGGTGGCCGTGGACGAGGAGACCGTCCGCCTGCGCAGCCACCTGAGCCAGATGAATACCATGCTCGCCTCCGGCGGCCCCATCGGCCGGAAGCTGGATTTCCTGCTCCAGGAGATGAACCGGGAGGCCAATACCATCGGCTCCAAGTGCTCCGATGTGCGCCTTGCCCGGGTTGTGGTGGAGATCAAGGCGGAGCTGGAAAAGATCCGGGAGCAGACCCAAAATATTGAATAAGGGGCGGAAGACATGAAGCTTCTGAATATCGGCTTCGGCAGTATGCTGGCACAGTCACGGGTGCTGTCCATTCTGGCCCCGGATTCTGCTCCGATCAAGCGCATTGTCCAGGAGGCCAAGGATCGGGGCATGCTGATCGATGCCTCCTATGGCCGCAAAACCAAATCCGTCATTCTCATGGATACGGACCATGTGATTCTCTCTGCGCTGACTCCGGAGGTGCTCACGGCACGCTGGAGCGGCGAAGAGGCAAAGGATGAAGAGGAGAGAGCGTAAAAATGGGAAAACTGATTGTGATTTCCGGCCCCTCCGGTGTGGGCAAGGGCACGGTGGTCAAGGCGATGATGGCGAAAAAGGACAACCTGTTCTTCTCCGTTTCGGCCACGACCCGGCCCCCCAGACCCGGCGAGGTGGACGGAAAGGACTATTACTTTGTGGACCGGGAGCGTTTTTTGAATCTGATCCACCGGGGCGAAATGCTGGAATATGACGAGCACAACATGAATTTTTATGGCACGCCCAAACAGCAGGTGGAGGAAAAGCGGCGCTTAGGCCATGTGCTGCTGGACATCGAGCCCATCGGTGCAAGAAATGTGAAAAACAATTACCCCGAAGCGGTGCTGGTGTTTATCATGCCCCCCTCCGTGGAAGAATTGGAGCACCGCCTGCGGGGCCGCAACGATACTCCCGAGGACCAGATCACCATCCGCATGGAGCGGGCCAAATGGGAGATGGAGCAGCGGACATGGTATGACCATGTGGTGGTCAATGACGACCCGGAGCGCTGCGCCGACGAAATCCTGAGAATCATTGAAACATAAAACCCGTAGGGGACGATGCCCACATTACCTCACCGCGTTTTTGAGAGAACCGGGAGCAAATGTGGACGCACCTGGCGGGGCGATGTGGGCATCGCCCCCTGCGGCGTGAAGATAGATCATTATGAATTGTTTTTGGAGGAATCAAAACTATGCTGTATCCACCTGTTGCTGAATTGTTGACCAAGGTTGAGAGCCGCTATCTGCTGGTGAACCTGGTTGCCCATCGGGCCCGCCAGATCGCCGCAGAGGCGGAGGAATTCCATGAGGACCTGCCGGAGAAGCCTGTGACCATGGCCATCCAGGAGGTTGCCGACGGAGAGCTCAGCGCCACCGTCAAGGAAGAGTATAAAAATTAAGCTTTTTCGGAAACTCTGAACAAATCGTCTGGAGCTGACTGCGGGCTTTCGCCGATTCCACCGGAGCTTCCTTAGCGCGTATCTACGGGAACAGGAGGCGGGAATATGGTTGCAGGAATTGCCGTTTCGGCGGCAAGCTATTCCATTGATAAGCTCTATTCCTACCGCATCCCGGAGAATATGACCCTGCAGCCCGGCCAGCGGGTCCAGGTCCCCTTCGGACGGGGCAATGTGACGGCGGAGGGCATTGTAGTTACGGTGGGAACCGGCCCGGAGGAAAAGCTCAAGGCCGTGGAAAGCTGCCTGGACGAGGAGCCTCTGCTCAGCGAAACCCAGCTGCGTCTGGCGGCCTTCCTGCGGGAGCGGTACTTCTGCACGTTTTATGACGGGGCCCGGGCCATGCTCCCGGCGGGACTTTGGTTCCGACAGCAGGATACGTTTTCTCTGACCGAGGACAGAAGCTGGGAGACCGCTTCCATCCGCAAGGAGGGGGCACGGGAAATGCTGGAAACCATGCGGGATCTGGGCGGTGGGTGCCGGGATTCGGCCCTCAGCGCGGTGATCCCGGATGGCGAGAAACGGGCGGATGTGCTGCGTTTTTTGGCCCGGAAAAAATGGATCACGGCCCAGACGGAGCTTCTGCAAAAGACCCGGGATAAGACGGAAAAAATCGCGTCTCTGGCAGTCTCTGCCGAGGAGGCTATGGCCTTTGCCGTGAGCCGCCCAAAGGGAGCCGCCATGCAGCGCAGCGTTTTGCAGCTGCTGTGCAGCGTGGGCGCTGCCAGCGTGAAGGATATCCTGTATTATACGGGAGCCTCTTCCAAGACGGTGAGCCGCCTGGAGAAGCTGGGCTATGTGGTATTGTCCGAACGGGAAGTGCTGCGCTGCCGGGAGATCAAACCGGCCCAGGTACAAAAACCCTTGGTGCTCAGCGCAGAGCAGCAGCACTGTTTCGAGGGCCTTCTGGGCCAGTCCCGGCAGGATCACCCGGGAGTGGCGCTGCTGTATGGCGTGACGGGGTCCGGCAAGACCTCTGTCTACATTCGCCTGATCATGGAGAATCTGGAGCGGGGGAAGAGTGCCATCCTCCTGGTGCCGGAAATTGCCCTGACGCCCCAACTGCTGGGGCTGATGGCTGCCTGGTTCGGGGAGAAGGTGGCGGTGCTCCATTCCAGCCTCTCGGATGCGGAGCGCTATGACCAGTGGAAACGGGTTCGGCAGGGAGCTGCGGGGGTCGTTGTAGGCACCCGCAGCGCCGTGTTTGCACCCTGTGAAAATCTGGGCCTCATCATTCTGGACGAGGAACAGGAGCACTCCTACAAGTCTGAGAATTCCCCCCGCTATGCCGCCCGGGAGGTGGCTATGTGGCGGGGGCACAAGGAAGGGGCCCTGGTGCTGCTTGGCTCGGCCACCCCTTCCGTGGAAAGCATGTACCATGCGAAGCAGGGCGATTACCGGCTCTATCGGCTGCAAAACCGTTACAACGGCCGCGCTCTGCCGGAGACACAGATCGTGGACATGCGCGAGGAGCTGAAGCTGGGCAACGACGGTACCCTGAGCATCCCCCTGCGTCAGGCCATCCACGATACCTTGGCGGCGGACAAGCAGGCCATCCTGCTTCTCAATCGCCGGGGCAACAGCCGCGCTCTGGTGTGTGTGGACTGCCGGAAGGCGCCGGAGTGCCCCCGGTGCAGCGAACGGCTGACCTATCACAGTGCCAACAACCGCCTTTTGTGCCATTACTGCGGCTATTCCGTTCCCGTGCCGGACCGCTGCCCCAGCTGCGGCGGCCCTCTGAAAACCCTGGGCACGGGGACCCAGCGGGTGCAGCAGGAGCTGAGCGCGCTGTTCCCGGACGTGGAGGTGGCCCGCATGGATGCGGACACCGTCAGTGCCAGCAATCCCCACGAGGTGATCCTGGACCGGTTCCGCCGGGGAGAGCAGAAGATCCTGCTCGGCACCCAGATGGTTGCCAAGGGGCTGGATATGCCCAATGTGACCTTGGTGGGCGTCCTGGATGCGGATCTGAGCCTCTTCACCGGAGGCTTCCGGGCGGGGGAGACCACCTTTGATATGCTGACCCAGGTGGTGGGCCGGGCAGGCCGGGGCAGCTTCGCGGGCCGGGCTATTTTGCAGACCATGGTCCCCAACCACGAGCTGATCCGCTTGGCGGCACAACAGGACTATGACCGATTCTATGACCTGGAGATCCGCCTGCGGCAGGTGCAGCATGTGCCGCCCTTTGCGGACCAGGTACTCATCGGTTTCCAGGGACTTCAGGAGCCACAGGTGCTTATGGGGGCGGCGAAATTCCGGGATAGCCTGCTGCAATTGCAGCGCAGCGGCAATTTTGGCCCCATGGAGCTGCTGGGACCGGCCCCAAGCCCGGTGCCAAAGATCAACTATCAGTTCCGCTACCGGCTGACTCTGCGCTGCCGTATGGAAAAGAACATCCGTGCGGCCCTGCGCTATCTGCTTTGCGCCTTCGGAAAGGACAGTAAGATGCGGGGCGTCAGCGCCTTTATTGATGTAAACGGATTTATGGATTAGGAAGGCTTGAACGAATCGTCGGGAGCCGGGGAAAATTCTTCACCGACGCTCGCCGATGGGTTCAGAGCTTCCCGGAATAAGGAGAAGAGAAATGGGAATTCGGAAAATCATGACGGTGAAGGAGCCTTGCCTGCACAAGGTCTGCCGCCCTGTGGAAAAGTTTGACGGCAAGCTGCATAAGCTGCTGGACGATATGAAGGAGACGCTGCTGGATGCCAACGGCGTTGGCCTGGCTGCCCCCCAGGTGGGCATTCTGCGCCGGGTGGTGGTCGTGGATACCGGTGAGGAGATGCTGGAGCTGGTGAATCCCGAGCTGCTGGAAACCAGCGGCGAGCAGGAGGGAGCCGAGGGCTGCCTCAGCGTGCCCGGAAAGTACGGCCTGGTCAAGCGGCCTATGGTGGCCAAGGTCCGTGCCCAGGACCGGGACGGAAACTGGTTTGAGGTGGAGGGCGAGGAGCTGATCGCCCGGTGCTTCTGTCACGAAATCGACCATCTGGACGGCATTGTCTACACGGAGGTTATGGAGCGCTTCCTGACGGAGGAAGAGCTGAACGGGGAGGGCTGAGCATGCGCGTTGTGTTTATGGGCACGCCGGACATTGCGGCTACCTGCCTGAAACGAATCCTGGCGGACGGCTTTGAAGTGGTGGGCGTGTACACCCAGCCGGACCGGCCCAAGGGCCGGGGCATGAAGCTGACGGCCTCTCCAACGAAGCAGGTCGCCCTGGAAGCGGGGATTCCCGTGTTCCAGCCGGAGTCCTTCCGGGAGGAGGAAACCGTGGAGCAGCTGCGGGCGCTGAAGCCTGATCTCTGCGCCGTGGTGGCCTACGGCCGGATCCTGCCCCAGAAGGTGCTGGATGTGCCCACCTTCGGCTGCATCAATATCCATGCCAGCGTCCTGCCTGCCTATCGGGGCTCTGCGCCCTACCAGTGGGCGGTGCTGGACGGCCTGAAGGAGACCGGCGTCACCGCCATGTATCTGGTCCGGGAAATGGATGCCGGAGATATTATCGACGTTTCCAAGACCCCCATCGGGGAGAATGAAACCGCCGGAGAGCTGCTGGACCGGCTGGCAGCGCTGGGTGCGGAGCTGCTGAGCAAAACCCTGACCCGGTTTACCCGGGGAAAGGTCCCTGCCCAAAAGCAGGACGAGACCAAGGTCAGCTACGCCCCCATGCTGGAAAAGAGCATGTGCCCCATCGACTGGACAAAGACGGCCCAGCAGGTCCACGACCATGTCCGGGGCCTGCAGCCCTGGCCGGTGGCGACCATGGAGCTTCATGGAAAGCAATTCAAGGTCCACGAGACCCGCATTGTACCCGGCAGCGGCAAGCCCGGTGAAATTCTGGGCCTGACGAAGACGGGGCTGCAAATTGCCTGCGGCGAAGGTGCCGTGGAAGTGCGGGTTTTGCAGGCCGAGGGCGGCAAGCGGATGGCGGCCCCCGACTATTTCCGGGGCCATCCCCTGGAAGGCTAAATGGGCGCCCGGGAAACGGCGCTGAATGCGCTGATCACCTGCCGCAGATATGAGGGCTGGAGCAATGCCGTGCTGAAGGACTGCATCCGCAGGGACAAGCTGGATGCCCGGGATGCCGCTTTGGCAACCCGGCTGTGCTACGGTGTGGTGCAGAACCGGGGCAAGCTGGACTTTTACCTGGCCCAGCTTTTGAAGGGCTCCGTGAAAAAGCTCCACCCGGCGGTGCGGGACATCCTGCACATGGGCCTGTATCAGCTTTTGGAGCTGGACAAGATCCCGGACAGCGCGGCGGTGAACGAGTCCGTCCGTCTGGCCCGGAAATACGGCCCTGCCGGCTGCGAAAAGCTGGTGAACGCCGTGCTGCGCAATGCTGCCCGGTCAAAGGATACTCTGGCTCAGCCCACCTCCTTCGAGGACAAATACAGCCACCCGGCGGAGCTGGTGGCCCTGCTGAAAACGGCGCTTCCCAAGGGGACCCTGGAATCCGTGCTCCAAGCGGACAATCAGGCCCCGGAGACCGTGATCCAGGTGAACACCCTGAAAACCGACCGAGAGACGCTGGAGAAGCGCCTGGAAGGGGAGGGCGTCACAGCCCGGCCTCATAAGTGGATGGAGAACTGCCTGGTGCTGTCCGGTACCGGCAGCCTGGAGCAGCTGCCCTCCTTCCGGGAAGGGCTCTACTACGTTCAGGACCCTGCCAGTAAGCTCAGCGTACTCTGCGGTGAATTAAAGCCGGGTATGGAAGTTCTGGATTGCTGCGCGGCCCCCGGGGGCAAGAGCTTTGCCGCGGCCATGGCCATGGCGGGGCAGGGAAGCATCCTTTCCTGTGATGTGCACCCCCACAAAATTACCTTGATTGAAAACGGAGCTGCCCGGCTGGGAATTTCCAATCTGAGCGCCCAATTGCAGGATGCCTCTGCGTTCGTGCCGGATTGGGAAGGGGCCTTTGATGCTGTCATTGTAGATGCGCCCTGCTCCGGCCTGGGGATTATCCGGAAAAAGCCGGATATCCGATACCGGGATCTCAAGCAGACGGAAGACCTGCCGGAGCTGCAAAAAAAGATTCTGTGGAATCAGGCAGGCTACGTCAAAAAAGGCGGCTTGCTGCTGTATTCCACCTGCACGTTGCTGCCCAGAGAGAATGAACAGGTGGTGCAGGCCTTTTTGGAGACCCATCCGGATTTCTTCCTGGAGGCGCTGCCCCTGCCGGAGGAATTCCCCAAAAACGAAACGGGAATGCTGACCCTGATTCCCGGCCGGCATGATACGGACGGCTTCTTTATTTCCAGAATGCGGAGGAAACCATGAATCTGAAATCCATGACCCTGGGGGAGATGACCCAGCTGTTCAAAGATATGGGCCAGCCCGCCTTTCGGGCAAAGCAGGTGTATACCTGGCTTCACAGGGGCGTTCGCAGCTATGAGGAAATGACCAATCTGCCGAAGCCTCTGCGGGAGCGTCTGGCAGCGGAATATCCCATTTATGCGCCAAAGGTGGTTCGCAAGCAGGAATCCCAGCGGGACGGCACCATCAAGTATCTCTGGCAGCTCTCCGACGGCAACTGCGTGGAGACGGTGCTTATGCGCTATCACTATGGCAATACGGTCTGCATCTCTACGGAGGTTGGCTGCCGCATGGGCTGCGCCTTCTGCGCCTCTACCTTAGGGGGCCTGGTGCGCCGCCTGGAGCCCTTTGAGATGCTGGACCAGGTGCTCTTTACCCAGGTGGATTCCGGTCAACCCATTTCTCACATTGTACTCATGGGCATTGGAGAGCCTCTGGACAATTTCGACAATGTGATGCGCTTCCTGGAGCTGGTGAACAGCCCGGAGGGCATGAATATCTCCATGCGCCATATCAGCCTTTCCACCTGCGGCCTGGTGCCGAAGATCGACGAGCTGGCAAAGCGCAATTTGCAGTTGACTCTGTCCGTATCCCTCCATGCGCCCAATGACGCCGTGCGGGATACCATTATGCCGGTGAACAAGGCATATCCCAGCCAGGAGCTGATCGATGCCTGCCGCCGGTATTACGAGGCCACCTCCCGGCGCATCTCCTTTGAGTACGCCATGATCCAGGGGGTCAACGACAGCCGGGAGAATGCCAAAGAGCTTCTGCGGCGGATGAAGGGGCTGCCCTGCCACTTCAATCTGATCCCCCTGAACCATGTGGAGGAGAGCTCCTTAAAGCCCAGCTCCCGGGAGGCCGTAGCGGCCTTCCAGAAGTGCCTGGAGGACGGGGGTATTCCGGCCACGGTCCGCAGGACCCTGGGCGGCGACATCGATGCCAGCTGCGGGCAGCTGCGCAGAAAGTATACAAAAGAACAGAAATAAAGAGAGGTGCGAAGCCATGCAAAGCTGGGGCCTGACAGATGTTGGGTGCGTCCGAAAACAGAACCAGGACGCGTTTCATATTGAAAAATTGGGGCGGGGCGCTTTGCTGTGCGTGGTTTGCGACGGCATGGGCGGCGCAAAATCCGGCAATGTGGCCAGCTCCCTGGCGGTGGACGTATTCGCCCAGGAGGTCAAGCGCAGCTGGTCCCACAATGCGGACTGGGATAAGACCGATATGATTTTGCGCAGCGCCGTCAAACTGGCCAATTTTACGGTTTACGACCAGGCCAATCAGTTCGAGGAATTTGAGGGCATGGGCACCACCCTGGTGGCGGCGCTGATTCGAAAAAATCAGGCATCCATTGTCAATGTGGGGGACAGCCGGTGCTACGGCATCTCCAACGGCAGCATCCGCCAGATCACCAAGGACCACTCCGTGGTTCAGATGATGGTGGACCGGGGGGAGCTAACGCCCGAAACCGCCAAAAGCTACCCGGGCAAGAATCTCATAACCCGGGCCGTGGGCACAGAGCCCACCATACTGTGTGACCTCTACCGGCAGGAGCTGGAAAAGGGAAGCTATCTGCTCCTGTGCTCCGATGGCCTGAGCAATATGCTGGACGATCAGGAGATGCTCTTCGAGGTGGTCCACGGGGTCAACAAGCAGAAGTGCTGCAAGCGTCTGCTGGATATCGCCAAGCTGCGGGGTTCCCCCGACAATGTGACCAGCATTCTGGTATCGGTTTGAAAGGAGGCTGTCAAACATGAATCATTATATTGGGCAGCTGCTGGATGACCGGTACGAGATCCTGGAGGTCATCGGTACCGGCGGCATGGCTGTGGTATACAAGGCACTGGACCATCGGCTGAATCGGCCCGTTGCCATTAAAATCTTAAAAGACGAATTTTCGGGAGACGATGAGTTCCGCCGCCGCTTCCGGGCGGAGGGCGAGGCCGTGGCCATGCTGAGCCACCCCAACATCGTCCAGGTCTATGACGTTTCCTCCTCGGATACGGCCAATTACCTGGTGATGGAGCTCATCAACGGCATATCCCTGAAGCAATATATGGAGGTAAAGGGCGTCCTCAATTGGAAGGAGACGCTGCACTTTGCCATGCAGATCGCCAAGGGCCTGGAGCACGCCCACAGCCGGGGCATCGTCCACCGGGACATCAAGCCCCACAATGTGATGGTGCTGAAGGATGGCAGCGTCAAGGTCATGGACTTCGGCATTGCCCGGGTCATGAGCAAGAGCAACACCCTGACCAAGGAGGCCCTGGGCTCCGTGCACTATATCTCTCCGGAGCAGGCCAAGGGCGGCTACACGGACTCCCGGTCCGATATCTATTCCCTGAGCGTTGTTATGTACGAGATGATGACGGGCCGTCCGCCCTTCGACGGGGAGTCTCCGGTGGCGGTGGCCATTCAGCATATCAACGGCGGGGCCCCCAAGCCCTCCACCCTGAATCCCAATATCCCCGTGGGCCTGGAGCAGATCATCCTCAAGGGCATGGCACTGGAGCCAAAAGATCGGTATGCCTCTGCAACGGAAATGATCCAGGACATGGAGGAGTTCCGCAAGAACCCTGCCATTGACTTCCGTTACCAGGCTTCCGCCCCAGCCGAGCACCCCATTGCCATCCGGGGGATTCCCCAGACCTATCCCAAGACCACGGCAGAAAAGGTTGCGGCTTCCCGAACCAATCAGCCCAGACCGGCGACTGGACGTCTCCCCCAGCCGCAGCAGGCGCCCAAGCGGCCCCTGCAGGCGGACCAGGGAACCCGACGGCAGACCGTCAGCCAGAATACCGATGCCATGCGTCGGGCGGCCATGCAGCGGAAAAAGGAGGAGCAGCGCAAGCGGGAGGAACGAAATCGCATTGCTACCATTGCGGTGATCGTGTGCAGTGTGGTGGCCATCATTGCCATTGGCGCGTTCCTGATTGCGGTGTTCAATGGGGCACTGCTTAACAAGGACAAGGACCTGGTGGAGGTGCCCTATCTCATCGGCACCGAGTATACCGATGATCTGATTACCAAATATTCGGATTTTACCATACGCTTTCAGCCACAGCAATATGACAGCACCTATAAAAAGGGCCAGATCATGTATCAGGAGCCTGCGGGCGGCAGCCGGGTCACCAAGGGCACGGAGATTGTCATCACCGTGAGCCTGGGAGAGGAGCCCACGCTGAAGATCATGGAGGATCTGACGGATGTGAACCAGGCAGAGGCGGAATCCTTCCTCACCGGGCAGGGCTTCCAGATCCTTGTCCGCCAGGAGGCAAGCGATACGGTGGAGGCCGGAAAGGTCATCCGGACGGAACCGGCCAAGGGCGCTGAGCTTACCGACGGCCAGACCATCAGCATCTGGGTCAGTACAGGGCCGGAAACGGTGACCATGCCCAATGTGGTGGACATGACCCGGGAGGCAGCTCTGAGACTGCTGGGAGAGATAGAGAATATCAAGATTGTTGAGCAGAGCGAATCCAGTAACTATGTGGAGAAGGGCAATGTGACCCGAACGGACCCCAAGGTCGGCACGGAGCTGGCGCCGGGGCAGAACGTCATCGTCTATGTGTCCACAGGGCCGGCCACGGCGGTGATGCCCAGCGTTGTGGGCCTCTACAGCCAAACCGCCCAGAAGCAGCTGGCGGACCTGGGCTTTACCAATGTGCGCACGGAGACGGTCCGCAGCGACCGGCCCAAGGGCGAGGTGGTTTCGCAGTCCGTCCAGAAGGACACGGTGCTGAAGTTGGATGACGAGATCGTCCTGCGGCTGTCCGATGAAAGCGGCACCCAGACCACCGAGACGCAAGCCCCCACGGAAACGACGGAAGCATCCGAAAAGACCCTGACGGTCCGCTTCACAGTCCCCAACAAGGAAGAGCCCTATTTGCTGACCATTCTGCAGGACGGCGCGGTGATCGTGGAGGACGAAAAAATTCCCGCAGGCTGCACCGACTATTCCCTGACGTTGACGGGTTCCGGGACCAAGGAATACGACCTGTATATCAACGGTGAAAAATACGTGACCCAGAGAGTGAATTTTGATGGCTGAGAAGTTAGAAACAGGCAGGATCGTTCGATCCCTCAGCGGCTTTTATGACGTGGTTCTGCCGGACGGCACACTGACCTGCAAGGCCCGGGGGATTCTCCGAAAGCAGGGCCTGTCCCCGCTGACGGGGGATATGGCCGTTGTGACCCGGCAGGGAGAGAAGGGCATGGTGGAGCAGATCCTGCCCAGAAAAAACAGCTTCGTCCGCCCGGCAGTGGCCAATGTGGATGCACTGGTGATCTTTGCCGCCAATGTGAATCCCGTAACGGAGCCCTTCCTTATCGACCGGGTGACGGCCATTGCGGGCAACAAGGGCGTGGAAAGCATTCTTTGCGTGAACAAAACGGACCTGGATCGGGCGGAGGAGCTGGTAAGGGTTTATACCCATGCTGGCTTCCGGGTGATCTCCACCAGCGCCGAAACGGGTGCCGGACTGGAAGAACTCCGGCAGGCTATTCAGGGAAAGCTCACCGCCTTCACGGGCAACTCCGGCGTGGGCAAGAGCAGCATTCTCAATCGGCTCTGCCCCAACTTGGCCCTGCCCACGGGAGAGGTTTCCGAAAAGCTGGGCCGTGGCCGCCATACCACCCGGCATGTGGAGCTCTTCCCACTGGATGCGGAGACCTTCGTCATGGATACTCCGGGCTTTTCCTCCTTTGATACGGACCAGATGGATATTATATTGAAGGAGAACCTGCAATACGCCTTCCCGGATTTCGGCCCCTTCCTGGGCAGGTGCCAGTTTCAGGACTGCGCCCACCGCAGAGAACCGGGCTGCGCCGTCCGCCGGGCCGTGGAATCAGGCGAGATCGAGCCCACCCGCTATGACAGCTACCTTCGCCTTTACGAAAAGGCCGCCCAGTATAAAGAGTGGGAACATAAGTGAATGCCCCCCCGGCAGGCTGCCAAAACCGCAGCCTGCCGGGGCTTGTTTCTGCCTCACCTTCCCCTCCGGGGAAGGTGGCCCGCCGACAGGCGGGACGGAAAGCCAAAGAACAACCGCAGCTCAGGATGCGTCCCTTAAGAACGCACACTTGGTTTTCTCCCCTTTTACCAAAAATGCCGAAGAAATTTTGTAAAAAACTCTGAAAAAATGCTTGACAAACGGTTACATAAATGGTATCATATCTCAGGTTGTGCGGGAAGTATGCGCACAGCTATGCGATGATGCAGGAGATTGCGCCGAAAGGCGGTAACTTCTGCGGAGTATGTCCGGTCATCGGGCGGCTGAACTGCTTCTGTTTCGCTGGCGTATATCGCCGGGGCAGGAGAATGGTCGGCGCTTGTCGGCCAATTTTCATGGCCCGAAGTGATACGCACGGAAGCGTGAACACCAGTTCGACCGTACCCAGACGCTACGCAAACTGAGTACGATACATCAAGGAGGAAACACAAACATGGCAAACCAGATGATCCGCATTCGGCTGAAGGCTTATGATCACCAGCTGATCGACTCCAGCGCGGCAAAGATCGTTGAAACCGCAAAGCGCAACGGCGCTCAGGTTTCCGGCCCCATCCCCCTGCCCACCAAGAAGGAAGTTGTCACCATCCTTCGGGCTGTCCACAAGTACAAGGATAGCCGTGAGCAGTTTGAGCGCAGAACCCACAAGAGACTGATCGATATCCTCAACCCCAACCAGAAGACCATTGAGGCTCTGATGAGCCTGGATCTGCCCGCTGGCGTTGAGATAGAGATAAAGCTGTAATCGCTTAACATTCTATTAAGTGATCTCAGCTGCCCGCACTGTCTGGCATCGGGCGGACGGGTCATGTTGGCGGCGTCCCCAATGCGTCTGTCAACCAATAACCTAAAAAAGGAGAAAAGCAACCATGAAAAAAGCAATCATCGGCAAAAAAGTGGGCATGACCCAGATCTTCGATGAGAGCGGCAAGGTCATCCCTGTTACCGTTGTGGAAGCAGGCCCCTGCGTCGTTACCCAGAAGAAGACCGTTGAGACCGACGGCTACACCGCCGTCCAGCTCGGCTTTGGCGACATCAAGGAGCACAAGCTGAGCAAGCCCGAGGCAGGCCACCTGAAGAAGGCTGGCGTTGCCCCCAAGAAGTACCTGAAGGAGTTCAAGCTGGAGAACGCTGCTGACATGAACGTCGGCGACGAAGTTAAGGCTGACACCTTCGCTGCCGGCGACAAGATCGACGTTACCGGCATCACCAAGGGCCACGGCTACCAGGGCGTTGTGAAGCGCTATGGCGCAGGCCGTACCCCCATGACCCACGGCGGCGGCCCTGTCCACCGTCACGCAGGCTCCATGGGCGCTTCTTCCCACCAGTCCCGTATCTTCCCTGGTAAGATCGGCGCAGGCCATATGGGCTGCGAGCAGGTCACCATCGAGAACCTGGATGTGGTGAAGGTTGATGCAGAGCTGAACATGATCGTTATCCGCGGCGCCATCCCCGGCCCCAAGGGCGGTCTTGTGTACCTCCGCAACACCGTGAAGAACAACCGCGTCAAGAACGTGGAGACCGGCATCAGCAAGAACCCGCAGAAGGCTTCCGGCAGAAATCCCCAGAAGGCTTCCGCAAGAGGCTAAGGAAAGGAGATCTTAAATCATGCTTAAGACGAATGTTTACAATATGTCCGGCAAGCTGGTTGGCGAGATCGAACTGCCCGAAGCTGTGTTTGGCATTGATCCCAACGGCGCCGTTGTCCACGAAGTGGTCAAGAACCACCTGGCCAACCTGCGGCAGGGCACTCAGAGCGCTCTGACCCGCGCTGAGGTTTCCGGCGGCGGCCGCAAGCCCTGGAAGCAGAAGGGCACCGGCCGGGCTCGTCAGGGCAGCACCCGTGCTCCCCAGTGGACCCATGGCGGTATCGTTTTCGCTCCCAAGCCCCGGGATTACAGCTACACCCTGAACAAGAAGGCCAAGCGGCTGGCTCTGAAGAGCGTCCTGTCCGCCAAGGCTGCTGAGCAGAATGTGGTTGTCATCGACGAGATCAAGATGGACGCACCCAAGACCAAGGCTTTCGCAGCCTTCCTGAACGCCGTGGGCTGCACCTCCAAGACCCTGGTCGTTACAGCAAATGCTGACCAGAACGTTGTCCGTTCCGGCCGCAACATCGAAGGCTGTGAAGTTACCTTCGCCAACCTGCTGAACACCTACGACGTGCTGCACGCCGACAAGCTGGTTGTCGATCAGGCCGCACTCCAGAAGATCCAGGAGGTATTCGCGTAATGAAGAACGCTTTTGACATCATCAGAAGACCCGTTATCACCGAGCAGTCCATGGAGTCTGTCGCTGATAAGAAGTACGTCTTCATGGTTGACGTGGACGCCAACAAGACCGAGATCAAGGCTGCCGTTGAGCAGGCCTTCGGCGTGAAGGTTGCCAAGGTCAACACCATCCGGATGCAGGGCAAGGTCAAGCGCACCGGTGCTTATCCCGCCGGCAAGCGCGCCGCCTACAAGAAGGCTGTCGTCACCCTGACCGCTGACTCCAAGACCATCGAGTTCTTCGAAGGCATGGTCTAAACCAATCTCAATAAAGGAGAGAAACGCAAATGGCTATTAAAACTTTTAAGCCTTATACCCCGTCCCGCAGAAACATGACCGTTTCCGCTTTCGACGGCGTAGATAAGAAGGCAAAACCTGAGCGTAGCCTGGTTGAGAGCCTCAAGAAGAATGCAGGTCGCAACAGCTATGGTCACATCACCGTCCGCCATCGCGGCGGCGGCAACAAGCGCAAGTACCGTGTGATCGATTTCAAGCGCCAGAAGCTGGATATGCCCGCTACTGTGCAGCGCGTTGAGTACGATCCCAACCGTTCCGCTTTCATCGCTCTGATCAAGTACGAAGACGAGACCCTGAGCTACATCCTGGCTCCCTACGGCCTGAAGGCCGGCGACAAGGTCGTCTCCTCCGCTACTGCTGATATCAAGCCCGGCAACTGCCTGCCCATCGCCAACATCCCTGTCGGTACTGTGATCCACAATGTGGAGCTGCAGCCCGGCCACGGCGCTCAGATGGTTCGTTCCGCTGGTGCTGCCGCACAGCTGATGGCTAAGGAAGGCGAGCTGGCTCAGGTCAGACTTCCCTCCGGCGAAGTTCGCTACGTTCGGATGAACTGCACCGCCTGCATCGGTCAGGTTGGCAATCTGGATCATGAGAATGTCCACATCGGTAAGGCCGGCCGTACCCGCCATATGGGTATCCGTCCCACCGTCCGCGGCTCTGTCATGAACCCCAATGACCATCCTCACGGCGGCGGCGAGGGCCGCGCACCTGTCGGTCGTCCCGGCCCTGTCACTCCTTGGGGCAAGCCTGCTCTGGGTTATAAGACCCGGAAGGGCAAGAACCCCACCAACAAGTTCATCATCAAGCGCAGAAACAGCAAGTAAGGAGGAAATGAAATGAGCAGAAGTATCAAAAAGGGCCCTTTCGTAGCTCCTGAGCTGTACAAGCGCGTTGAAGAGCTGAACAAGGCCGGTGAAAAGAAGGTTCTGAAGACCTGGTCCAGAGCCTCCACCATCTTCCCCTCCTTCGTTGGTCACACCATCGCCGTCCACGACGGTCGGAAGCACGTGCCCGTCTATATCACTGAGGATATGGTCGGCCACAAGCTGGGCGAGTTCGTGCCTACCAGAACCTTCCGGGGTCACTCTGGCAGCAAGACCGCCAATGCCAAGTAAGGAGGTACGAAAATGGAAGCATTTGCACATGTAAAGTACGTCCGGATGTCTCCCCGTAAGGTCAAGCTCGTTTGCGACATGATCCGGGGCCAGGACGTCAAGACCGCTGCCGCGTACCTGAGCCAGACCTCTAAGGCCGCTTGCGAGCCCATGGCTAAGCTGCTGAAGAGCGCTGTGGCAAACGCCGAGCACAATCACGAAATGAACGCTGAGAACCTGTACGTCTCCACTGCGATCGCTAACCCCGGCCCCATCCTGAAGCGCGGCCGCATCGCATCCCGTCGTGGTTTCGTTCGGATCAATAAGAGAACCACTCACATCACCATCGGTGTGAGCGAGAAGGCTTAATCAGGAGGTAGCTATGGGACAGAAAGTTAATCCCCATGGACTGCGTGTTGGCGTAATCAAGGACTGGGATTCCCACTGGTACGCCCGCGAGGACAAGGTCGGCGACCTGGTCGTTGAAGATTACAACATCCGTAAATATCTGAAGAACAAGCTGTACGCAGCCGGCGTGGCAAAGATCGAGATCGAGCGCTCCAACGGCAAGGTGAAGATCAACATTCACTGCTCCCGTCCCGGCGTGGTCATCGGCAAGGCCGGTGCCGAGATCGAGAATCTGCGCAAGGACGTGGAAGCTCGTCTGGGCAAGAGCGTGAACCTGAACATCGTTGAGGTTCGGTCTCCTGACCTGAACGCACAGCTGGTCGCTGAAAACATCGCTCAGCAGCTGGAGAAGCGTATCTCCTTCCGCCGGGCTATGAAGAAGGCTATGCAGCAGGCTACCCGCCTGGGTGCCAAGGGCATCAAGGTTACCTGCGGCGGCCGTCTGGGCGGCGCTGAAATCGCCCGCTCCGAGAGCTATCACGAGGGCACCATCCCCCTGCAGACCATCCGTGCCGACATCGAGTACGGCTTCGCTGAGGCTGCCACCACCTACGGCCGCATCGGCGTGAAGGTTTGGATCTACAAGGGCGAGGTCCTGAATACCACCCTGCGCGCTGCCGCTCCCGAACCCGCTCCCCGTGAGCGCCGGGACCGCCGCAATGGTGACCGCCGTCAGGGCGACCGCCGCAATGGCGACCGTCGGCCCAGCGGTGACCGCCGCCAGGGCGACAGAAACAATTCCCGCAGAGAAGGAGGTAACCGCTGATGCTGATGCCTAAAAGAGCAAAGTACCGCAAGGTACAGCGTGGTCGTATGACCGGCGTTGCTTCCCGCGGTAACAAGGTTTCCTATGGTGAGTTCGGCATCCAGGCTCTTGAGCCCGGCTGGATCACCGGCAACCAGATCGAAGCTGCCCGTATTGCCATGACCCGTTACACCAAGCGTGGTGGTAAGGTCTGGATCAAGATCTTCCCCGACAAGCCTTATTCCAAGAAGGGCCTGGGCACCCGTATGGGTTCCGGTAAAGGCGCTCCCGAAGGCTGGGTCGCAGTCGTTAAGAATCAGAAGGTGATGTTTGAGATCGGCGGCGTTTCCGAAGAGGTCGCCCGCGAGGCTCTGCGTCTGGCGCAGCACAAGCTGCCTATCAAGACCCGGATCATCACCAAGGAAGCAGATACTGAGATTGGTGGTGAATAATGATGAAGGCAAAGGAACTGAAGAATCTGTCTGTTGAAGAGCTGAACAAGAAGCTGGACGAGCTGAAGAAGGACCTGTTCATGCTGCGCATGCAGCACGCCACCAACCAGCTGGACAACCCCATGCGTCTTGCCGCTGTCAAGAAGGACATTGCCCGCATCAAGACCATTATTCGTGAGAAAGAGACCAACATCTGAGGAGGGAAACAAGTATGACTGAAAATACCAGAGCTTTCCGCAAAACCAGAATCGGTCAGGTTGTCTCCGACAAGATGGACAAGACCATTGTGGTTGCGATCGAGGACAGCGTGCAGCATCCTCTGTACAAGAAGACCATGAAGCGGACTTACAAGCTGAAGGCCCACGACGAGAACAACGAGTGCGGCATCGGCGATACCGTTGAGGTCATGGAGACCCGTCCCCTGTCCAAGGACAAGAGATGGAGACTGGTCAGAATTATCGAAAAGGCTAAGTAAGGAGGTCGGCAGAGAATGATTCAACAGGAAAGCTACCTGAAGGTTGCCGACAACACCGGCGCTAAGGAAATTCACTGCATTCGTGTCCTGGGCGGCTCCAAGCGCAAGACCGGCAACATCGGTGACATCATCGTTGCTTCCGTTCGCAAGGCCACTCCCGGCGGCACTGTGAAGAAGGGCGAAGTCGTTAAGGCTGTTATCGTCCGCACCAAGCGGGGCGTCCGCCGTGAGGACGGCAGCTACGTTCGTTTCGACGAGAACGCAGCCGTCATCATCAAGGACGACAAGAATCCCCGCGGCACCCGTATCTTTGGACCGGTGGCCCGCGAGCTGCGTGAGAGAGACTTCATGAAGATCCTCTCCCTGGCGCCCGAAGTCATCTAAGGGGGAACCGAAGAATGAATATAATGAATATTAAGAAGAACGATACCGTTATCGTCCTGTCCGGCAAGGACAAGGGTGTTAAGGGCAAGGTCCTGGTGGCCATGCCCAGCGAGAACAAGGTCATTGTCGAGAAGGTCAACGTCGCGACCTGCCACACCAAGCCCCGCCGTCAGGGCGAGACCGGTGGCATCGTCAAGAAGGAGACCCCCATCCGTACCTGCAAGGTTGCCCTGTACTGCGAGAAGTGCGGCAAGGGTGTCCGCGTTGGCTACAAGGTCGACGGTGACAAGAAGACCCGCGTTTGCCGCAAGTGCGGCGCCGAAATCTGAGAAAGGAGCTTTTGAATTATGGCTAACAGAATGAAAGACCGTTATGTCGCTGAGATCGCTCCTGCTCTGAACAAGAAGTTCGGCTACAAGAGCGTTATGCAGATCCCCAAGCTGGACAAGGTCATTGTGAACGTCGGCTGCGGCGAGAGCAAGAACAATGCCAAGGAAATTGAGGCCATCTGCAAGGATATCGCTACCATCACCGGCCAGAAGCCCATCACCTGCAAGGCCCGCAAGAGCGTTGCAAACTTCAAGGTCCGTGAGGGTGAAACCGTCGGCGTGAAGGTTACCCTGCGCGGCGACAAGATGTACGAGTTCCTGGACCGCCTGTTCAATGTGGCCCTGCCTCGTGTCCGCGACTTCCGCGGCATCAACCCCAACTCCTTCGACGGCCGCGGCAACTATGCCTTCGGTCTGAAGGAGCAGCTGATCTTCCCTGAGATCGAGTACGACAAGGTGGACAAGATCCGTGGTATGGACATCTGCATCTGCACCACCGCTACCACCGACGAGGAAGCCAAAGAGCTGCTGAACCAGCTGGGCGCTCCCTTCACCGCTTGATTAGGAGGATTACGTAAATGGCTAAGAAGTCTATGATCCTGAAGCAGCAGGCAGAGCCCAAGTTCTCTACCCGCCGCTACAACCGCTGCAAGATCTGCGGCAGACCCCACGCTTACCTGCGGGACTACGGCGTTTGCCGTATCTGCTTCCGTGAGCTGGCCTACAAGGGCCAGATCCCCGGTGTCCGCAAGGCTAGCTGGTAATCTGCCGGAAACCAGGTCGAGAACAATGTGAAAAAGGTTTGGGAAGTCCTGGGAAGATGGGTGCTCACCCGAGCATCGCATTCCCCGGATACCCCCGAGCCTTCACGGGTTAAGCCCGTAACTTCTTAAAGGAGGATATAAACATGCAAATCACCGATCCCGTAGCAGATATGCTGACCCGTATCCGGAATGCGAACTCTGCAAAGCACGAAACCGTGGATGTCCCCGCTTCCAATCTGAAGAAGGCTATTGCCCAGATTCTGCTGGACGAGGGCTACATCAAGTCCTACACCGTGGTCGATAACGGCAACCAGGGCGTGATCCACATCACCCTCAAGTACCTGGCCAAGAAGCAGCAGGTCATCACCGGCCTGCGCCGCGTCTCCAAGCCCGGCCTGAGAGTGTATGCCGGTGCCGAGGAGCTGCCCAAGGTCCTGAAGGGTCTGGGTATCGCTATCGTTTCCACTTCCAAGGGCGTTATGACCGACAAGAAGGCTCGCGAGAACCACATCGGCGGCGAAGTCCTGGCATTCGTCTGGTAAGGAGGATTCAGAAATGTCTAGAATTGGTAGAAAGCCGGTTATCATTCCGGCAAACGTCACGGTGGATATTGCCGAGGGCAACAACGTTACCGTGAAGGGCCCCAAGGGCACTCTGAACTACACCTTCCATCCCGACATGATCCTGAAGGTCGAGGGCAACGAGCTGATCGTTGACCGTCCCGATGAAGAGCATCTGCACAAGAGCCTCCACGGCCTGACCCGCACCCTGCTGCACAACATGGTTGAGGGTGTTGAGAAGGGCTTCTCCAAGGAGCTGGACGTCAACGGCGTCGGCTACCGCTGCGAGAAGAAGGGCAATCAGCTGGTCATGCGTCTGGGCTTCTCTCACGAAGTGTTCGTTGACGAGATCCCCGGCATCACCATTGAGGTCCCCAACCCCAACAAGATCATCATCAAGGGCATTGACAAGCAGGCTGTCGGCCAGTTCGCTGCCGAAGTCCGCAGCAAGCGTCCCCCCGAACCCTACAAGGGCAAGGGCATCAAGTATACCACCGAAGTCATCCGCCGCAAGGTTGGTAAGACCGGTGGTAAGAAGTAATGGAGGTGTGCCGAAATGGTCAGCAAAATTGATAAGAATGCAATGCGCCTGAAGCGGCATGTCCGCGTTCGTGGCAAAATCTCCGGCACTCCCGAGCGTCCCCGTCTGAACGTGTTCCGTTCCAACGCGAACATCTACGCCCAGATCA
>UQGU01000018.1 GCA_900540635.1 uncultured Eubacteriales bacterium
CTGCTGCGAAACCGGGAAAGCGTTTCCTCAAGTTCGTCAGGAGAAATATTTCCGACCAGATGCACGCACGGCTCAGGCTGCTGTTGTTCGGGCGCTTCCTCGATTCGCTTCTGATTTTCATCCAGAAAGCGATCCAGCCGCTTCATCAGAAACCAGCCAAACAGGAATATCAGAGATGTTCCGACGATCAAAACGACATCTTCCACATACCCTCACCGTCCGTTCAGATTCGGAAGCACTTTTGCAGCGCTTTGTATTCACCCAATGCTAAAATCGTTATTTCCCCGGACAGCACCGTATCTGGCGTAATGGATACGTCGGTTTTTCCCGAATGCTTGATGCCAAGAATGTTGATTCCAAACTTTCTGCGGATATCCAGTTCGCCAATGCTTTTGCCGATCCACCCTTCCGGAACTTCTACTTCAAAAATGGCGTGCTGCTCGTCGATCTCTATGTAATCGAAAATATGATCGGCAGTATATCGGATTGCCGCCCATTTTGCCACCTGCTTTTCCGGGTAGACTACATGGTCTGCACCGTTGCGAAGCAGAAACTTCGCTTGCACATCACGCTCGGCACGCGACACCACACACTTCGCACCCAGCTCCTTCAGCAGCGAGGTGGTTTCCAGCGAGTTCTGAAAATTACCGCTGATGGTCACGATGCAGACGTCAAAATTTCCGATGCCAAGAGAGCGAAGAAACTCCGCGTTTGTACTGTCGCCAATTTGTGCGTTGGTGACATATGGCAGCACATCATTGATTCGTTCCTCGTTTATATCGACCGCCATGACCTGATGCCCCAACTGAGAAAGCTGTACTGCAATATGCCGTCCGAAGCGGCCTGTGCCAATCAATAGAATGTTTTTCATCTGAAAAGGCTCCTTATCCAATCATAATTTTTTCCTGCGGCAGCCTTGCATTCCCCACTTTTTTGCTGGAAAGTGCCGCATAAATGAGGGTAAGACCGCCGACTCTGCCCAGATACATGAGCGTGATCAGTACCATTTGCGATGGAATGTGCAGCTGCGGTGTAATACCAAGTGTCAATCCAACCGTCCCGACCGCCGATGCCGTTTCATACAGGCAGGCAGACAGCGGAAGATTCTCATATGCGCTGATAAAGACAGCACCGCCAAAGAACAGCACCAGGTACATCGTCAGAATGGTCGCGGCGGTCTTGACGGCACTGCAATCAACTCTGCGTCCGAAAAACTGGGCACTATCGCGCTGGCGGAAGGTCGCAGTGGCATTGGCAATCAAGACCGCCAGCGTCGTTGTTTTCATGCCGCCTGCTGTAGAACCCGGAGAACCGCCGATGAGCATCAAAAGGATCATCACGCCCTGCGACGCACCGGACATCGCGGATAGATTTACCGTGTTGAAGCCCGCTGTCCGCGGCGTGACGGACTGAAAAAAGGATGCCAGCAGCCGGTTTCCGGCGGGAAGCGTGGAAAAGTCTGAAAAGAAGAAAAACACAGCAGGCAGAAAAATTAAAAGACCTGTCGTGACGAGAATCACCTTGCTCTGCATTCGGTAGCGATGAAACCGCCACTTGTTTTCGAAGATGTCATCCCACGTCAGAAATCCAATGCCGCCAATCACGATCAACAGCATAATCGTGATATTGATTACCGGGCTGTCCGCATAGCCGGTAAGAGATGGGTAGCGGTTGCTTTCTGTCCCAAGAATATCAAACCCGGCGTTGCAAAAAGCAGATATGGAATGAAATACCGCCATCCAGACGCCGCGCCATCCATAGTCCCGGCAGAATACCGGCAGCACGGCAAGCGCCCCCAGCAGCTCAATCAGAAACGTCCCTCGCAGGATGAAGCGTGTCAGGCGGACGATTCCGCCGACCTTTGGTGCTGAAATTGCATCCTGCATGGTGCTGCGCTGCATCAGAGAGATTTTTCGCCCGGACAACAGCGCAAACGATGCTGCTACGGTTACGACACCAAGACCACCAATTTGGATCAGCGCCAGAATAACCGCCTGCCCAAAGGTTGACCAGTAGCTGCCTGTATCCTGCACCACAAGCCCTGTCACGCAGACGGCAGAGGTTGCTGTAAACAGCGTTTCATTGAATGGAGTTACATTCCCTCCAGTCGTGGAGATCGGCAGCATCAGCAGCAGCGCTCCGAGCAGAATGACCCCGGCAAAACCTAATATGATAATTTGAAAAGACGAAAGGCGGCGCTTTCGACGAATGATCTCTTCCGGCATAAAGGCAGCTCCTTATTTCTGTGATGGTTATATTATACAGCCGGAGATTTTAAGAGCGGATAAGGGACATTTGCGACGTATTAAGATTGAATAAAGATGAGGAGATTGCTTGTGCAGATTGGGCAAGGCGAAAGTCTTGTCCAATTTTTTGTGTCCGGCTTTGCCAAATCGCCCGCGTCCAACTGTATTAGTGGTGAGCAGCGGGCAGGATGTTTTATCGCAAACGCTTTATTTGCAGAAGTGGCCAAAAAGCGTTTTTGAGATTGTAGTAAGGGTAGAGGAGGAAAAACGCTCCGGTCGAGCCTTACTAATGGTAACGCCAATGTCACCATGACACGCCGCATCGCAGCCGTGTTGTCAAGGCCTGCATGACCGAGGATGAATACGCCGATTTTGCCGCCCGCCTTGCGCCCTACGGCATCAGTCAGTCCGAGTTTATCCGCAGAGCCATTCAGGGCGCAAGCATTCGCCCCGTTGTCACGGTTTCCCCGGTCAACGACGAGCTGCTTGCCGCGCTTGGGAAGCTGACCGCCGAATACGTCAGAATTGGGAATAACCTCAATCAGATCGCCCGTGCTATCAATGATTGGCACAATCCCTAGGCGCTTCTGGGATACTCCCGGAGATTTCACCGGGCACAGCCTGTCCGTCAGCGACATCGTTGCTTTGAAGCAGGCCGGTGTGGTATCCTACCACTACTGCGACAGCATCGGCTTCCAAGAGCTGCCCAATTTCAGGCCGGAGAACTATCTGAAAACAGCAGAGCTGTCCACAGAAGATGATTACGCCATGATTGACGGGATCATCAACAACGGCAAACAGCCCACAGTAGCTGAACCCGAAAACCTGACAAAAAAGCCCTCTGTCCTGGGAAAGCTCAAAGCGCAGCCAACGCAGCCCGCCAGGAAGCAAAAACCAACCAAAACCAACGAAAAGGAGATTTGACTATGGATTTTACATTTGAAAAACAAGAGCTTATGGCTATCTACAACCCCGGCACCCGTTTGGGGCTGATTCAGTCCCTCCATGAAATGCACACCTATCTGGATGCGGACGAACGGGAGCTGCGAAGCCTTACCGACAGCGCCATCTATAAGCTGGGCCGTATTACAGACGATGACTTCGAGAAATTGGACCTAATCCCGGAGTTTGCGACCTAAGCATTTGTAAATTTTTCTTTTTGTATTGCAAATTGATATACAAGTGGATATAATAGAGCGTGAAAGGTGGTATGAACGATGGCAAGTAAAACCGCAAACGTAATGGCCCGTGTGGAGCCCCAGGTAAAAGAGCAGGCCGAAGAAATCATGGATATGCTGGGCATTCCCGTTTCTGTGGTCATCAACACGCTCTATAAGCAGATCATCATGACCCGCAGTATTCCTTTTTCTCTTTCTGTCCCCAAAGTACCCGTTGCCCGGGATGAACTGGACGATGCCGCTTTTTCTGCCATGATGGAACGTGGCCTCAAAGAAGCAAAAGCCGATCAGTCCCGTCTCGCCTCGGATGTATTCGCAGATTTGAAACGGGAGATACAGTAAATACCGGAAAAGTACATTGTAAAGCTGACCCAGCAAGCAGAAGAGAATCTTCGTGAAATCGCTGATTATATCCGCTTTACCCTCCAAGCTCCGGGCACAGCTGCAAAGATGCCGGACACTTTGGCGGAAGAAATCTTTTCTCTGGACCAATTCCCCTATCGTGCGCCGTTGACGAAAGAAGAACCCTGGCACAGCCAAGGCGTCCATGCTCTGACCGTCAAGAATTTCCTCGTCTATTTTTGGGTAGACGAGGCCGCAAAGAAAGTTCAGGTCATGGGCATTGTCTATGGACGCAGAGATCAGCGCCATCAGCTTTCGGGCCTGGATTTGTTCTGATAAATACGCCTTGGATGCACATTTATCCAGGGCGTCTTTCTTTTGCAATGAAACTTCCATATCAGGGCGGCCTTCGGGTCGTTCTTTTCATTTTCCAAGAAAGGAGATTCACAATGGCATCCACATTGCAGCAATACCACCAGCTGGCTGACCACATGGCTACCCAAATCACTGGCAGCTACCAAAGCTGGACAGATTTTTTGACTACCGCTGCCCGCCTATATAAATACCCCTATCTGGAATCTGTGTTCATGGTGGATGGAAGAGATGATCTCACTGAACAGGAGAAGAAAGAAATTAATGCCCAGTGTAATCAGCTTCGTGCAAAATGCCTGTAATCATGTGAAGAGACAGTAATAAAACTGAAGCCGCAGCTTATCCTGCCGTATATTTTTATATTTTGATTAAGAATGCAAAGAAACATTGACATCTACGTACTCACACAGTATAATTGTTCTTACATTCGTAAGATTTAGGAGCGACAGTATGAACAAGTTACCCCAGATTTCAGATGCCGAGTTTGAAGTGATGGATATTATTTGGAAATATGCCCCCATCAGCACCAATGAAATCACAGATCGATTGGCTAAGACAAAGAATTGGAGTCCGAAAACAATCTACACAATGCTATCCCGCCTGGAAAAGAAGGGCGTGATCGTGCACGAAAAGGAAAGCCGTGTTTTTGTCTATACTCCCTGTGTAAAGAAAGACGATTATCTGGCTGCTGAAAGCCGCACTCTGGCAACCCGGTTTTTTGACGGAGCCATGAAACAAATGGTTGTAAGTTTTCTGGATCAGAAGGATTTGACCCCGGAAGACTTGGATGAATTACAGAGTATTCTTGACAAACGGCGCCGGCAGTGAGGCGATGATAATGTTCTTGGAACAATTCTTGATAGGAAACCTCTGGAATGCTTGTCTCATTTGCATGATGCTTGGCCTGAAATGGCTGTTTCGCAATCGGCTGTCCCTGCGTTTTCAATATCGCAGCTGGTTTGTCCTGGCTTGTTCCCTTTTCCTGTCTTTCCTCCCCAATGGGATTTGGGCTGCGTTTCAATCCGCAAAATCTGTTGGGCAGCGGGCATTTGCCATTTCGAATACCTCCATCAATACCGCCGTAGTTGCTACAGAGGCAGGATGGCTTCAGGATACAACAGAGTTGATTGCCCGTCCCGAAAACAGCCGCTTTAATTTCATTGCTTCGTTTCTTTGGTTGGCGGGCGTTTTGGCATTCATCGTCGTATATCTGGTTGGGATCTGGAGACTCCACACGATAAAGCATCTTTCAGTGGAACCATCCTATGCGTGCCGTAAGCGGTTCGACGAGTGCCAACTCAAGCTGGGACTGAAACGGCATATCAAACTGCTGCAGTCCAGATTTATTACCACCCCAATCAGCTTCGGATGGAAAAAGTCATTCGTGGTTCTTCCAAAAGACAGCATTGATGGATTGCCGAAATCCGAGTTGGATCATATACTGCTCCATGAACTGACACATATCAAGCACGGAGACACAATGACCAATTACCTGCTTTGCGTTATACAGATCCTCTTTTGGTGCAACCCGCTTGTATGGCTCGCCCTTCGGCAAATTCGTAGGGATCGGGAAGCCTACTGCGATTGGGATGTTATGAATGAGATGACCTGTGAAAAAGAACGAATTGCCTATGGTCAAACAATCTTGCGCTTTGCTGCCGTCTCCAATCCCCCTCTACCTACAGCGGCAGGTTTCTGTCAGGGCAAAAATCAGCTGAAATATCGTCTCCAACAAGTGGTAGACTTTCAACGAGAGACAAAATGGAAGCGCCTGTTGGGACAGTGTTTCGCGGGATTCCTGGCTTTTGCAGCAATCGGTCAAATTCCTGTGTTGGCCTATTGCACCGAATACACTGAAACCCATTACAGTCCCTCTGGTACATTGACCGTAGTTGAATCCGACTGGGAAAGATTTTTGGGCAATTCCGATGGCTGCGCTGTTGTTTATGATCTTAGCACAGACCAATATACGGTATCCAACGAATCAGAGGTAACCCGCCGTGTCCCGCCGTGCTCTACTTATAAAATTTACAGTGCCCTCAACGCATTGGAGCAAGGAATTATTACTCCCGAAGCAAATACCATTGCCTGGGATGGGGCGGCGTATCCTTTTGCGTCATGGAACCGAGATCAAACCCTGCGCTCCGCTATGCAGGATTCTGTAAACTGGTATTTTAATGCCCTTGATCAATCAGCAGGATCAGCGCAGATGGAGGATTTCTTTACAAAAATCGGCTACGGTGACTGTAACTTTGGCAACGATTCTGACGGGTTTTGGAATGGCTCCGGTGTGAAAATCTCCGCTTTGGAGCAAGTAGAACTGCTGGTAAAACTGTACCGCAACGATTTCGGTTTCAGGAATGAAAGTATTGCCGCTGTCCGGGATGCTATATTGCTGGACGAGGACGGGCTGTACGGAAAAACCGGCACCGGGCGGCTGAATGATACCAACATTGCGGGTTGGTTTATAGGGTTCGTAGAAACACATCAGGGTACCTATTTCGTTGCAGTTTATCTGCACAGCCAGAATGGTTCCGATGGCACATTGGCTTATGAAACAGCATCGAATATTCTTAAGGATATGAACATTATAGAGTAAGGCTGCTTTTGCGGCTTTACTTTATAGCCTAAATTCTTACAAATGTAAGGAGTAAAATTACATGAAAAAACGTATTCGGATTGCGCTTTTTGCTATTTGCGTGGTCATTGGAATGAATTTTCTGCTTATAGGATGCTTCCGCTATGCAGTGGACTACAGGAAAACCATACGGGATACATCCGTTTCCCCAGACGGAAAGTATGAGTTAACGCTCATTGAAATTGGAGAACCGGTGTGGCCCTTCGGGCCTGCATCCGGGCGGCTGACTTTGAAAGAGGGGGACAACCAGATCAACCAGGCGGATTTTGAACTTAAAAACGATGGATGCAGCATCAGCAGCAACTGCTGGACAGTTGCCTGGATGACAGATTATGTGGAAGTGGTTTTATCCGGGGACGAACAGTTTGACGAGCAAATCCAATTGTATTTTGATGGCTCCACGCAACGCCAGACTTTGGATAACGAAGCCGAGTCAACCGCATCACAGGTGGAAACCGGTGCTTTGGATATACAGGTCATGGAAAATCGAAAAAATGAGTTAGTCTTTACGATCTCCACCAGCGACTACGTGGAAAGCTATAACAGCTATTATAAAATTGACTATTGTCGCAGTTTGTTACCCCCGGTATCCCAGTGGCAGTGTTTTACCTACGATTCTGCAATCCATTCCGAATACGAAACAAAATGTTACTCCTTCACCGAGGATGAGCATATATATTCACTGCCTACGATCACGGTATATGTACCGACAAATGATGACTACATACAGCAAATCACCGTTAATTTTGACGAGCATAGCTTTACGCAATCTGGGTTCGAGCAATACAAGGAGATGTGTTATTACACGATGAAAGTATTCTTTCCGGACTTGCCTGATGCGCGTATTATGGACCTATGCACAGAGATCGTTGCGCTGGGAAACCAGAATGTTTTTTCCAGTGACGAGTGGTTCAGCAAAAATGCTGTCCCCTTCGCCTTATTCTATCGGGAAGGAATCGGTGTGTATCCCTACTTCGCTATCGGCGATTGGGAACACTTCTGCATCATCCCTGTTACAGAAGAAACCGTTACTGAATTCGGAGAAAAAGGAGTCCAAATTCATGAAATATCTTAAAATTACTGTTGTTCTTTTTGCACTGATTATCGGACTATATGCTTGCGGGAGCAGAACTGAAAACCCGAAGCCAAGTTTTCATTCAAAAGACACGATTGCCGCCACAGAAGCGGATACTGCTCCGGCAACCACAAATGAAAGCCATAATAACGTTCCGATTGATGACCCTATATTTGACCGTCTTGAAGTCCGGTGTAAAGAAATCGAATCTTTGTACCATGCACTATATGAGTCTGCCGAGAAAACAGTTCCAGACAGCCCATGGGACGATTCCTGCTTGTCCCAAAGCAGTATCGATTCCATAGAGACCATGCTTTACGATGCAGGATATGATGTAATGGATACAAACGAACCTTACCCGGAATATTTGACCACATCCGAAAGGTTTTATGTATTTTGGGATGCTGTACAGCAGAACAGAGATGCCGAACAAGAGGTTATCACCATTTTGAAATCGGGGGGCTTATCGTATAGACTATTCACATATGACGAATCCGGCGCTTTTGTTTACAGTATGACGTATTACCCGGATGAGATAAAAGAGTCATATTATGAATGTCATGAAATCAAGGATTGGGCACTAACAGAGAAAGGCAATTTCTATTACAGGATCTATCCTGCAAATGATAAACACTATCCAGATTTTTGTCTGATTCGACTTGTTGCTCCGAATACGGAACTATTTGATCTTGCTTTTCGCTATATCTATCCTGTTGGCTACATTGCCACCAATATTTTCCTCATTGATTGGCAGGAAGGAAATTGGGGAAATCTAAGCTTTAACGATCAGTTTGAATATCTATACTATGCGCATCATGGAAAGCAGTTCCTTGCCGATCATTATACCATTCTCGAAGACAAAAGCAGCTATGCCATACCGGCCAGCGAATTTGAAGGAATCGTCTTACCGTACTATAACATTGACATAGAAACCTTCCAATCGCTTGCACAATATCATACTGAAGGTGACTACTACCCTTGGAGGCCATTGAACACAAACGATTTTGTTAAAATATGGTACTACAATATCGAGCCAGAAGTTACGGCTTATGTCATGAACCCGGACGGAACAATGACGCTGACCGTCCAAATGCTTTCCACAGATTTAAAAATGGATTGCCTGTTTGCGCATGAAGTGACCGTCAGGCCACTGGAAAATGGGAACTTTCAATATGTAGGGAACCGCATAACTTATCAGACGGAATACGGATTGCCGTATTCTCTTCCCAGACTGATGTGGGATTAACCGTTCACAATGAACTATACATGAAGGAGCATACAAATGAATCGAGATTCGGCAAGTGCAAAATGGGTTCTATGCCCTGTTTGCTGCAACAAAACCCGGACAAAAGTTTACGATGATACGATGGTTTTGAACTTCCCACTGTACTGCCCTAAATGTAAAAAGGAAGTCCGAGTTGATATTGTACAACTGAAAATAACTGTAAGCAAATGAGCCAGACGTAGAACGCAGAGCCTGCTTTCCCTGAAATCATCACAGGGTAAGCAGGCTCTTTCCATCTATAAGTTAATTTCCATTCGATATGAAGCAATCGATTGCGGAACTATCTGACTGAATTTTCATCCAAAGAAATAGCCCCATCAATAGCACCCTCGATTATTGGTAAGTATTCCTCCGGGCACAGCTTCAGCTTATGGCTGACACGCTGCCGTAACTCGCTTTCACTGTGGATTATTTTCGCATTAAAGTATCTATCTGAAGGAAGTCCGCAGACACTGATAAGCTGTATTACAACAGGAACACTGGGAATCGTTCCTTTATTCTCGATATTTGCAAGATAGCGAGAATCAATACTGACTAACTCCGCCAGCGTCCTTCTCGCCATGCGCTTTGCCTTTCTTGCTGCCTTTACATCTGCCCCAAAAGTTTCAAATCCAGGGCAATCTTCAATTTTCGCCATATTACATCACCCACTTACATTGTATATTTCCCATTTCGTCAGTGGAATGGTGCTATATGTACTTAATCTACATTTTTAAATCCTATCTGCCCAGCGGCAGAAAAGAAAAAAAGCCGCTGCTGGACAGTCACTTTTCATGCCCAAAATTTCCCTCGGCGGCTTTGATTTTCAGAGCCGCCATTTTCTTTTGCAATCCATCAGACTTGGCGGCTCACAGGAGGAAGCCATCTTGATAATAGTCCGCTGCCGTAGTCCGATAGGAGCATCCCTGTCAAAAAAGCCTGTCCTATGAACAGGACAACTGCGGCAGTGAATATGTACTATACTATGTTGTAATTAAGCAAAATATACCCTATTGCGTCCAGCTGGTATCTTACCGACTGGGCGCTTTTCTGTGTCTTCCTCTCAGTCGCTCTCCACCGGTCCCCGTTCAGATCCCCAACAAAAAACTGAACGGAGGAAAAACAATGTTTGATAACAAGAGTGACTACGCTCTGAACAAGAAAAATCAGAACAGCATCGCATACTGTGACAGCACTGGTCATATAACTCACATCACCAGCGCAGACTTTTCTTCTGAGGAAGAATTTCTATTCTGGAAGTCCTGGTCTGATGCCGACTACAAGGAAACTGACTATGCCGATTCCTACTTTCACCGGCACATAGCGGAATTTGACACCATCGGGGACAGCGCTGGCAGCATTGCCTCTCCCGAAGAAATGCTGCTTTACAAAACGGAGCGTGAAGAACAGGTACAGGAAGCCACCGACCTGGTCCAGATGATTTCGGCATCGCTCACGGCGGTGCAGTTCCGAAGATTGTGGCTCCACCATGTTCGCCAGGTAAATGTACGCTCTATCGCAAAAGCCGAAGGTGTCGCCCACCCAGCGTCGTGGCAAGTATTACATCTGCCCAAAAGAAAATTTTCAAAATCGTGCAGAAACACGCTACCAAAAGAGGTTAGAGAATGACGATAGGTGAAGGGCGTTTTCACTGACCTTCCTGAACCTTGAAAGCTGAATAGACAATGGTACAAGCACAAACACCTACGGATGTTCTCAGAAGCAGCGCCGCCATGACAGAGGCTCTTTATTGGGCCTCCGAGCGATCTACGCCGCCTCCAAAACCGGAATGGCAAACCCGGGTAAAGAAATCCATCGGTGACAATGAAACTTGCTCATGCTCTCCCAAGGACTAGGGGGAAGCCCTGCGATATTTGCCAGCCATCGGGCAGCGGTAGGCAACGCCCAAATCAGCAAAAACCGGCTTTCTCAAAAAGTTCTAAAATACATCAAAACCCCCGAAACCGTCATGGTTTCGGGGGCTATTTGTGGAGCTAGTGACCTGACTCGAACAGGCGACCTTCTCATTACGAGTGAGATGCACTACCGACTGTGCTACACTAGCATCACAAGCTCGTTTATTATAGCCGCTCTTTGGGAAAAAGTCAAGACTTCGATCAAATATTCAGCTCCTGGATTTTTTTGCGGAGGAGCAGCAGGTCATCAAAGGTCTCGGGGCGCTTGGTGGGGTCGCGGAGGAGGGCGGAGGGGTGGTACATGGCGGAGTAGAGGACGTCGTCCCGGGCTGTCCAGGTGCCGTGATCACGGGTGATGCGGAACTCTGGAGCGATCAGGCGCTGGGCGGCAATGCGGCCCAGGCAGACGATGATCTTCGGCTGCAAAAGCGCAATTTGATTTTCCAAAAAGCCGATGCAGGCATCCTGTTCCTGGGGCTGGGGGTCTCGGTTGTGGGGCGGGCGGCATTTGACGATATTGGCGATGTAGCATTTCTCCCGGTCCAGGTCGATGATAGAGAGCATATCGTCCAGGAGCTTGCCCGCAGGGCCTACAAAGGGGACGCCCTGCAGGTCCTCCTGCTCCCCCGGGCCCTCGCCCACAAAGAGCAGACGGCTGCTGCGATTGCCCACACCGAAGACCACATTATGGCGGGTCCTGCACAGCTCACAGCGGTCACAGTGCAGGCATTTTTCTTCCAGTTCTTCCCAGGTTTCCATTACTGACTCCTTCTCCGGCTCTTTCTTCTCTTGCGGCGTCTGGTCTGGGCCCGGTAGCGCAGATAGGAATTGATGGCCAGATAGCTGACAACCGGCACCAATATGACAGCACAGACAATCAGCACCACCCCGGAAAGGCTGCTTCTCTCGCTCTGGGTCTGGGGCGCCAGGGCGCTGTAGACCGTCAGGCCCGAATCCGCAGCGGTACGCACCGGCTGTTGCGCCAGCAGCTGGGCCTCCGTCAGGCAGGAATTGCTGTACCAGAGCTCTACCGTACCGATGACGGAATCCTTTTCGATGGGGGCCGATAGACCGCCGTCCCGGGTGGATACATTCCGGATAAGGTTTGCCATTCTGGCTTTGGAGGGCAGCACCGTATCGATGTTTACATTGGCCACACCCACAACATCCGTCTCACCACCGGCCACCGGCAGCTGGGTCAGGCTCATGCCGTTGTAGATCACCCGGTGGACCAGGAAATTATTATAGGCATAGCCCAGGAGCTTCACCATTTCATCGAAGTTGCCATAGTTGGTCACCTGCCAGCCGTTGGATGCGAAGACACGGGTAGCTCCCATAATGACGCAGACCAGGTTCATGCCCGTTACACCGGCGGTCTCCGTATTGTCCGCAGTGACCACAATGCTGGCCCCGGTATCCGCGGAATAGCTGGCGAAGCCGCTGGTGACCCGGTCGTCAATATACTTGGTGACGATCTTATTCTGCATCATGTAGTCCAGGGATTGCAGGTTCCGCTTCTCGGACAGGTTGGTGGCCGGGACCTCATAGGTCTGGGTGGAGAGCAGCTCCTTCACCGCGGGATTGTCGCTGCAGGCCATCATGATGCGGACCATATCCCGGGCGGTGGTGGTCTGGTTGCCGGAACCGACACCGTGGACATCCGTAAATTCCGTGCTGGTGCAGCCCAGCTGCTTCACCCGCTGATTCATCATATCCACAAAAGTGGCCCGGGTGCCAGCCACGTACTCCGCCAGTGCCACAGCGGCATCGGCAGCATTCTGCATGATCATGCAGTGCAGCAGATCCTTGACGGACATCTGCTCCTCACTTTTCAGCTTGGTACTGGTTGCGCCGCCGGGGATTCGGGAGGCGATGCCGGGCTGGACCGTTACGACGGTGTCCAGGTTCTCCACCCGTTCCACAACAATCAGGGCCGTAACGATCTTGGAAAGCGCTCCGGGGGGCAGCTTGGTGTCGGGATTATAGGCATAGACCAGGGTACCGGTGTTGCGCTCATAGATGATGGCCGCCTGGGCCGTATCCAGCTTCCGGTCCGAACCGGCCAGGGGGACCTGCCCGTCCAGCGTGCGGCAGCCGTTCAGAATGCTGACGGAGCCGAAGGCATACTCCGTCTGGGGGGCCTGGGCATCCTGCGCCAGGTCCGGCAGGGTCTCGGTCATGGCCGGGTCTTCGGTCCCATCCGTTGCGGTGGTCTCTGCATAGGCAGGAATACTCAGGCACCCGGCGGTTATGCTCAGCGCCAAAAGCAGTGAAAGCAAGTTTTTTTTCATGGTTTCCCCCTAAAATTTTACTGCCGGGGTTGTCCGGCAGGAAAAAGTCGTGTATACTATTGATATTATAACAGTATTTCAAATCCCCGTCAATCCGTCCTTGCGGCTATTTGCAAAATGGCCATGATTTGTTCAGGATTTTGGGGAGCTTCCTGGGAGAAAGGGGTATTGTATGACGATCCTGGTAGTAGATGACGAGGCTCTGCTCGTCAAGGGAATCCGCTTCAATCTGAAAAGCGACGGCTATGACGTGATCACCGGCTCCAACGGTCAGGAGGCCGTGGAGCTGACCAAAAGTGAAAATCCGGATCTGGTGGTGCTGGATGTGATGATGCCGGTCATGGACGGGCTGACGGCCTGCAGCCGCATTCGGGAATTTTCCGATGTGCCCATCATCCTGCTCACCGCCAAGGTGGACGACATGGACAAGCTCATGGGCTTCGACCACGGGGCCGACGACTACCTGACCAAGCCCTTCAACATTCTGGAGCTGAAGGCCCGCATCCGGGCCCTGCTGCGGCGGTCCGGGGCCGGTGAAAAGCAGGAGACCAACCGGCTCACCGGCGGCAACATCACCCTGGACCTGGACGCCCGGAATGCCTACAAAGGCAGCGAACTGGTGGTGCTCACCGCCAAGGAATTCGACGTGATTGAATTTCTCATGCGCAATGCCAACCGGGTCTATTCCCGGGAAGCGCTGCTCGACACCATCTGGGCCTATGAATATCGCAGCGATATTCGGACGGTGGACGTCCATATCCGTCGGCTGCGGGAGAAGCTGGAGGAAAATCCGGCTGAACCCCAGCATATTCTGACCAAGTGGGGAGTGGGCTACTATTTCCGAAAGTAAAATGACCCGGCTGCGGGGTTACCGTACCGCCCAATTTCACTACACCCTGACTTACATTGCCGTTACGGCGGCGGTACTGCTCTTTCTGAATCTTTTCTGCACCCGTCTCAGCCAGAGACTGTTCTACGAAAACAAGGAAAGCGCCATGATTGAAAAATGCCAGCTGGCCTCGGACGAGCTGTCCACCCTGGACGTATGGAACACCGCCACGGTTTCCGGCATTCTGAATCAGCTGGAAAGCCTCCGGGCCTCCCGGCTGCTGGTGACGGACAGCGCAGGGCTGTGCATCTACGACAGCACCGGAGAAGCCCTGGGGCAGTATGCCCTTCTGCCGGAAATTCTGGGGGCCTGCCAGGGCAACGACGTGTTCACCTGGCGCTACCACAGCGGGGCCATGATCTCCCGGGCCGCCACGCCCATTGTAGACTTCGGCACCGTGGCAGGCTGCGTCTACATCACGGAATACGACACCGCCCAGGGTGCCGTCATCGATTTGCTGCTGCAAACCATTCTCCGGGTCACGGTCATTCTGGAGCTGGCGGTGATTCTCTTTTCCCTGATCTACACCAGCCACTTCTCCCGCCGGATGCGGGCCATTATGGACTCCATGCACACCATCCAGAAGGGCAACTATGACCAGAAGGTCAACGTGGGCGGCAACGACGAGCTGACGCTGCTGGCCAGTGAATTCAACGACCTGACGGAGCGGCTGCAAAACTCCGAGGAGAAGCGCCGCCGGTTCGTCTCCGACGCCTCTCACGAATTAAAGACCCCTCTGGCCTCCATCAAACTGCTGACGGACTCCATTCTGCAAAACGATATGGACGCCGACACCATGCGGGAATTCGTGGAGGACATCGGCAGCGAGGCCGAGCGCCTGAACCGCATGACCGCCAAGCTCCTGTCCCTGACCAAGGTAGACGGCCAGCCTCTGCCGGAGGCCGAGCTCATCCGCATGGCCCCCACCATCCGCCAGGTCGCCAAAATGCTGAACCCCGTGGCGAAAAAAAGCGGCATTTCCCTGGAGCTGGATCTGGACGGGGACAGCACCGTGCTCATCACCCGGGACGACCTGTACCAGATTGTCTTCAACCTTATGGAAAACGGCATCAAATACAACCGCCCCGGCGGCACCGTCTCCGTAACCCTGAGCCGCAGCATGGACCTTGCCAAGCTCACCGTGGCAGACACCGGCATGGGCATTCCCGAGGAGGCCCTGAGCCACATCTTCGAGCGCTTTTACCGGGTGGATAAGGCCCGCTCCCGGCAGACCGGCGGCAGCGGCCTGGGGCTGGCCATTGTCCGGGCCATCGTGTCCCGGAACCGGGGCGAGATCCGGGTGGACAGCCAGGTGGGCGTCGGCACCCGATTTTATGTGACCTTCCCGATTTTTGATACGGAGGTGGATGCCACATGAAGCGCGTCATTGCCATTGCTCTGGCTCTGCTGCTGCTCACCGGCTGCGCCCCCTCCCCCGCCGGAGAAAATACCGTTACATTCTATTATCCCCGAAAAAACCTGGTCTACAGCTTCTCCGATCTGCCTATCGGTGCAGAGGCCCGGGACTGTGCGGATGAAGCGCTGGAGTATGTGCTGCGGCTATACCTGCTGGGGCCAACGGACGAAAACCTGGAAAGCCTCTACCCCAGCGGCATCCGGCTTCTGACCGTCGCCGAGGAGAACAGCGCTCTGACCGTCACCCTCTCCCCTGCCGGCAACCAAATGCAGGAAATCGATTTTTCCCTGGCCGGAGCGTGTCTGGCCAAGACCTGCATCGGCTACGGCGGCTATTCCTCCGTAACCATCCAAAGCGGGGATCGGGAGCTGACCCTAAAAAACAACGACCTGCTCTTCCGGGATAACAGCGCCACCCTGGACAGCAGCGAAGAGGAGAAAGAACCATGAAATGCATTTCCTGGAACGTAAACGGCCTGCGAGCCTGTGTGGGCAAGGGCTTTGAGGAGGTTTTTCGGAACCTGGACGCAGACTTCTTCTGCCTGCAGGAGACCAAGCTCCAGCCCGGGCAAATCAGCCTGGAAACCCCCGGCTACAGCCAATTCTGGAACTCCGCCGAGAAAAAGGGCTATTCCGGCACGGCCATCTTCGCCAAAAAGCCGCCCCTGTCCGTGACCTACGGCATCGGCATTCCCGAGCTGGACACGGAGGGACGGCTGATCACACTGGAATACGACCGCTTTTATCTTGTCACCTGCTATACCCCCAATTCCCAGCAGGAGCTGAAACGGCTGGACCATCGGCTCAGCTGGGACAAGGCCTTCCGGGAATATCTGGTGGCTCTGGATGCTAAGAAACCGGTCATTGCCTGCGGCGACCTGAATGTGGCGGCCACAGCCATTGACCTGAAAAATCCCAAAACCAACGAAGGAAACGCCGGCTATTCCCTGCCCGAGCGGGAATCCTTCGCCGCGCTCCTCTCCGCCGGGTTTACGGACAGCTTCCGCTGCCTGTACCCGGAAAAGGTCCTCTATTCCTGGTGGTCCTACCGCTTCCAGGCCAGGGCCAAGAATGCTGGCTGGCGCATTGACTATTTTCTGGTGTCTGACCGCATCCGGGAAAACATCACCCAGGCGGACATCCTGACGGAAATCCAAGGCTCCGACCACTGCCCGGTGACGCTGGAGATCGACATATAAATCAAATAGAGGGCTGTTGGAAAAGTCCCCTTCTACCGCAGTGGCCAGTGCTTCCTAGCACTGGCCACAAAAACCATTTTTTGCCGAAAAGTTATCCACAGCCTTGACAGGTAAGAAAAAGCAGACCCTTCCCATTTTAGGAAAGAGTCTGCGATTTGCTTTTTAGGTTATTTAACGGCTCCCTCTTTTATGAAATTCAGGCGTCTACCAGTGTTCCTTTCAAGGGAAGCCATTCCAGGATTTTCCGAATCTGCGGATCCCAATAGTCCCAATTATGGATTCCGGGACCTTCGTCATAGGTGTAATCTACTCCCAACTGTTCCAGTTTTCTCCGAACATTCTGATTGGATTCATAGAGGAAATCTTCCGTACCACAGCACTGATAGATTTTTGGAATTGAAACACCCTGCTTGATCAGCTGCTCCAGCTTCCAGAGATTGTCATTGTCTGTATGATCCATTGGTTGATCGCCAAAAACGTCCTCCATCTGAACGCTTGTTTTTCTGGTTTGCAGGACCAAATCAATGGCACCGGACAGGCTGACAATGCAGCTGTAACGCTCGGGCTGTGCCAATCCCAGACGGAATGCACCATAGCCTCCCATGGACATACCTGCAATGAACGTGTCCTCCCGACGTGTGCTGACAGGAAATGTACTTTCAATAAACGCGGGCAGTTCCTGCGTCATGTAGGTGAAGAATTTTCCACCATGCACCATGTCCACATAGCAGCTGTTGGCGACAGATGCACTGACAACCATTAGCTTGTATTTCTGTGCATACCGCTCGATCCCCGTATTTCTCGTCCAAACGGTGCAGTCTCCGTGCGCTCCGTGCAGCAGGTACAAAACCTGATAACGCTTGTCCTTCCGATACCAAGGGGTATCATCCGAATAAAAGGGCTCATCCGGCGTGGGCAGGACTACCCGCACATCGGTGTTGGTCAATAGAGAGGTGGAAAACAATTTAATGTCAATCAGTGCCATTACATTTCCTCATTTCTTTGGAATTTTTGATAAAATCGGCATAGGCCAACAAGGGATCATGTTTCAGATGAAGGCTCTGCAGACATGGAGACCCTGAGGTTCAGAACCGTATAGCGGGACAGGCGGCCCTTCATTGCGCTACGGACAATTTTTCAGAAGCTCCCCTCTCTAAAAATTCGTCCACATGATTTCCGTCAAATACGAAGCCGCAGTATTCAGGATCGTCAAAGTCTCTGCCAACAGTATATTCCAAAGGCAGCACCCCGGGAATATCCATTTTCAGGCAGATGGCAGGCTTTCCCTTGCCGGGATCAAATCCATCCACAAGTTTTTTTACCCTTCCGACCCATTCAGGCGGCATAATATAGGGAACATGTGCCGCCACAATACCCCGGAAATTCAGGGCTTCTGTTTCTTCCAACGTCCTGCGAAATTCCGGCAGGCTTGTGCTGTGAATGGATCCCAGCAGCAGCACCCGTCTTGTGATATTGTCGCCGGTGAAGAGGAGCCCTGTCTGACTGTCCAAAAACGACATACTGCCCTTCGTATGTCCGGCACATCTGTAGGCTGTAACCGTACGTCCACCCAGATCAAAGACCGTTCCAGGCACAAGTGCAAGCTTTTCCCAAGGCCCGTCTACCAGCTCCTGCGGATAATCACGACTACCGTCACTGGAAAGCCGCATTTCCAGTGAGGTATGCCAGTCCGCCAACTCCCAGTCCAATGGGTTGAGCCAGGCAACACCAAACTGGCTGTTGCCGCTGGCATGATCGATATGGCCATGGGTATTGGCAACGATCAACGGAAGTCCGGTCAGGGATTCCACATAGCTGCGATAGTCCCCAATACCATAGCCTGTATCGATCAAGAGCGCTTTTTCCGTTCCCACGATCAGGGAACTGTAAACTCTCCCCGGACCGGGAGTCTTTCCCGGCATCAGCGTATGATAAACCCCCGGTGCCAGGGTCAGTGACGAAAATTCCACTGCCATAGCTTAGTCCCCCGCCGCACGGCGCTTCTGAATGGCATCCATTGCAATGGCAAAGAGCAGTAGCATGCCCTTAATGACCTGCTGCATGTTGGAGTTCACGCCCATCAGAATCAGGCCGTTTGCCAGGATACCAATGATTAGAACACCGATAAAGGTATTGATCATGTTGCCGTTGCCACCGCCAAAGGTAATGCCGCCCAGGCAAGCCGCTGTCATGCAGTCAAACTGATAGTTGGCACCTGCGGTAGCCGTGGCGCTGTTGGTACGGGCAACCATAACAATGGTTCCGATGCTCGTAAAGAAACCACACAGTCCATAGACCAGGATCCGCATTTTCACGACATTGATGCCGGCCAGACGTGCTGCCTCCTGGTTTCCACCCAACGCATAAACCTGACGTCCAAAATAGGTCTTAGACAGCAGGAACCAACCGGTCAGGCAAACCAACGCCAGAATGATTACGGAAACGGGCACAGGGCCGATCTTTCCTTGTCCAAACCACAGGAAGGACTGGGGAATATCATAGATGGGATAGCCATTTGTGACCACCAAGGCAATGCCATTGAGAATCAGCATGGTACACAGTGTGATCACAAAGGGAGTGACCCGCAGTGCCGCAGCAATCGCTCCATTGATGCAGCCCAGCGCAATGCCCACAAAAATACCGATAATAATCGCAACAGGAACGGGGAAATGCCAGTAAACCATCATGGCCGCCATCAGCAGGCCATTGCAGGCAACCTGGCCGCCTACAGACAGGTCCGTGCCACCGGAAATCATAACGAAAGTAACACCCGTTGCAATGATTCCGTAAATGGCTACCTGCTGCAAAACGTTGATCAGATTGGTAGGCCGAAGGAACGCCTTCTGCGTCAGTGCGAAGAAAAGAAAGACGGCCGTCAAAATAATATAAGAACCGTATTTTTTATAGATTTTCCAAAATTTGTCGCCCATAGTTTTTTCGCTCCAATCTACTTTTCACCGGACGCAAGATCCAGAATGCGTGCCTGGCTGAATTCTGCTTTGGGAACAATACCGGCCTGCCTGCCTTCACAGATGACCACGATACGGTCAGACATACCCAATAGCTCCGGCATATCGGAGGAAACCATCAAGATAGAATGTCCTTCCTCCACCAGCTGATTCATCAGCTGATAAATCTCCTGTTTTGCCCCCACGTCTACGCCGCGGGTTGGTTCATCGAAAATAAGGATCTGGCTCTGTGCAGCCATCGCCTTAGCCAAAACAACCTTTTGCTGGTTTCCTCCGGAAAGATTGCCTGCAAGCTGCTCCGGAGAAGGCGTACGAATCTTCAGCCGCTTAATGTAGTAGTCCGCAATTTCCTTTTCCTTCTTGGTATTCACAATGCCAAGATGGCTGATGCTCTTCAACGCACAAATGACGCTGTTCCAACGAATGCTCATCTTCAGGAAGACACCGGTACGTTTTCGATCTTCCGGAATCATACCGATTCCCTTTGCCAGCGCATCTGCCGTATCTCGGAAATGCACAGGCTTTCCGGAAAGATAAATCGTGCCGCTTTTCAGCTTATCTGCACCGTAGATAACGTTCATCAGTTCCGTGCGGCCTGCACCTACCAGCCCTCCGAAGCCCAAGATCTCCCCTTTTTTCAAAGAGAAGTTAATATCCTCAACGCCGTTTCCGGTAAGATGCTCCACCCGAAGCACTTCTTCGCCCAGGTCTACCTTGCGGCTCGGATAGCTCTCCGTCAGCTCTCGTCCAACCATCAGATCCACCAGTTCCTTTCGGCAGGTGTCCTTGATGTTCAGTGTCTTGATGTACTGGCCGTCCCGCATAATAGACACCCGGTCACCGATTTCGAACAGTTCCTCCAGGCGGTGAGAAATATAGATAATGGTTACACCTTTGGCCTTGAGTTTCCGTACAATGTCCATCAGTAGGGATACCTCGTTCACCGTCAAAGGTGCCGTAGGCTCATCCATGATCAGGATCTTCACGTTCCGGCTGACAGCCTTTGCAATTTCGACGATCTGCATATAGGCCGGGGTATAGGTACCTACCGCACGATTGGGATCCACATTTACGCCCAGGTCATCAAATATTTTCTTTGCCCGCTGCGCCCGTTCCCGGTCATTGACAATCAACTTGCTGGTTCGCTCATTGAGAAAAACATTTTCCGCACAGGACATCTGCGGTACCAGGTTAAACTCCTGGTAAATGACCTGAACGCCCAGGTCCTTCGCCTGCTGCGGAAGAAGATGGGAAAATTTTTCACCGTCGATCTCGATGGTTCCTGCATCCGGTCGAATAGCACCTGCGATACACTTGATCAATGTGGACTTTCCGGCACCGTTTTCACCCAGCAGCGCATGGACCTCACCCTCACGGAATTCCATCGTCAACCCGTCGATTGCTTTGACGCCAGGATAGTATTTGCAAAGCCCTTCAATTTTCAGAATGGTTTTCTCCATAGCTTAGCGTCTCCTATTGGGGGAAAGAAGGGGGCAAGCCCCCCTTCTTTCCGTATTTTCTCTTAGTCGTTGGCCTCTTCCAGTGCTGCGTAGTAATCATCGTAATAGGTAGCCAGATTTTCCCGATTTATGGGGTAATTCATGGCATTCCAGTCGTGGGGATAGCTCTTGCCACTCAGCAAGCCAAGGGTGTGCTCTGCCATGTTCCGGCCCTGGTCGCCCATCCAGATCTCACCTTCATAGCAGCTGTCTGCCTTATTCAGTTCACTCAGCACCTGCTCGGACAGAGCGGAGCCAAATACACCGAACTGATCCTTAACCGCCATACCGGCAGCCTTTGCTGCCTCCAGGCCAATCAACGAGAACGCATTGTGCATTGCAACGATTGCCTTCACATCAGGGTACTGCATCAACAGGGTATCCGCATCGGCACGGACCTGATCATAGGTGGTAAAAACAATCTCGCCAACACATTCGCCCTCGGGCAGCAGCTCAGCCATGCCCTCCACGACGCCCCTGGACTTGTCAGCGGTAGCCTCGGTGGTGTTATTGGAAATGCAGATGTACTGGCCCTTCTCAAAGCCGTGCTCCTTCATCCAGTTGGAAGCCATAATTGCCGTCTGATAACCTACATCGTAGTTGTCCTGTCTCAGCCAGTGATGATAATACTGAATCTGTGCAGAAGCGGAGACCACCAGCACGCCCTGCTCCATCGCCTTCTTCAGTGCCAGGTCACAGGTCTGATCCTGCGCCATGATGATAATGGCATCAATACCCTGAACGACCCAGCTCTCGATTGCAGTCACGCCGCGGGTCGCATCCTTGTTAACACCGTCGGAGACAAACTCATAGCCTGCATCCTCAAAAATCTTCTTGGCATCCTTAATAATACCGTTGTAGAATTCAGTAGTCGTGTCCGGGACAATCAGGCCGACCCGTTTTGTTTCGGGGTTGACAGGTGTCCAGGAAACGATCTCGTCAGCGGCCATATTGAAGAATTTTTCTGCAGAGTATGCTTCCGAATCAGTGGACGCTGCGGCGGTGGTCTGTGCTGAGGTGGTTTGTGCTGCAGTGCTCTGGGTGGAATCACCGGAGCAGGCGGCCATGGATAGAAGCATGGCTGCGGCCAGTAGCAGTGCGAATACCTTTTTCATAACGTTGCCTCCTATTTTTATTTGTTCCTCATTTTATTAACGGCTCCTGCCGTTGAAATACAACCTTGTTACACAATAATTGCCTGCTGCTGTGCAAGCTTTAGTTTTTCCCGCAGGAATCTGTTCGCATAGATCAAATCCTGCTGCCAGCTTTCCGAACCGGTGTACCAGAATTCTCCCACAAAGGTCCGGACGCCCAATTCCAATGCAGTCTCCGCTGCCGAAACAAAATCCACGTGTCCCGTGCCAAAGGGGACCTCCCGAAACACGCCGGGAACCGTCTCCTTCAGGTGCATGGCTGCCAAATGGCCCCGTCCGCAGGCCAGATCCCGCTCCATGCTGTCCTTCGCGACCAGTGCAGCATTGGTCAGGTTTCCTGCATCCGGATAAACCTGGAGCCAAGGACTGTCCACTCGCCGAATCTGTTCCATAGCCTTGGCTACTGTATTCATAAACGGAGTCTCCATGGTTTCAAAGGCAATCACAACACCGTATTTTGCAGCCATGAGGGCAGCCTTGTCCAAATTTTCCTCGAACAGTCTTCTGGTGTTCCGGTTCCCGGGCTCATAGTACACATCATAGCCAGCCAGCTGAATGATCCTCGCGGAAATTCGATCCGCCAGGATCAAGGCTTTCTCCATGATCTCCATACTTCTACGGCGAACTTCCGGGTCCGGATGTCCCATAGGATATTTCCGATGACCGGACAGACAGATGGAGTGGATCGGCACACCGGAAGCGCAGATGGCATCCATCAGTTCTCTGCACTGACCGGCATCCCATTCCAGCCTTGCCAGCTTTTCCGCCGTCTCATCAACGGACAGTTCCATGTAATCGAAGCCTGCAGCCTTGGTCTGCTCCAGCTTCTGAGGCAGGCTCAAGAAACCGGGCATACTCTTTTCATATAACCCCAACCGGTAGGTATTCATTGCAATACCTCCTGTATCATTTCTGCCCATAGTAGGCATTGGGACCATGCTTCCGGAGAAAATGCTTATCCTGAATCCGCTGAGGCGCCGACACAGGATCGCCGTGAACCTGTCTGGTCAGGATCGCCATTTTGGCAACCTCCTCCAAAACAACGCTATGGTAAACCGCCTGTGCTGCATCCTTGCCCCAGGTAAATGGGCCGTGACTGCGGCACACAACGGCGGGAACATAGCTTGGGTTCACCCCCCGCTGCCGGAAGGTTTCAATAATCACCGCTCCGGTGTTTGCTTCATAATCCTCGTCAATTTCCTGCTGTGTCAGATCTCTGGCGCAAGGAATACTTCCATAAAAGTAATCGGCATGCGTCGTCCCATAACAAGGGATGTCCTCTCCCGCCTGTGCCCAGGCAACGGCATTGGGACTATGGGTATGGACAATGCCGCCTATCTGCGGAAAGGCGTTATAAAGTGCCAGATGGGTCTTGGTGTCAGAAGAGGGATTCAGCCTGCCGCTGACCACATTTCCCTGCAAATCCAGCACAACCATATCCTCAGGTCTCAGCTTATCATAATCCACGCCGGAAGGCTTAATTGCAACCACGCCCTTCTCCCGGTCCAGCTGCGAAACATTCCCCCAGGTAAAAGTCACCAGGCGGTATTGGGGGAGCAGCATATTGGCCTCGTAAACAGCCTCTCGCAATGCAGCGTATTCCATCCTTACTCCTCCACCAAATAGGCCGCCGCCTGTGCTTTCTCCCGGTTTGCAGAGAAGATCCAATCGCCGTTGCGGCCATTATAAATGAGCGCATTGCTGGGACCCACGCCCTCATCCACCACCGTCATCTCGGGGGACTGCGTTTCCGGGTTCCAGCTCACCGCAAAGAGCTGCTGCTTGCCCCGGCGGCAGCCACCAATAAACACCTTTTTGCCGCACAGTGTTCCGGACTTCACCACATGGTAAAATTCCGTTGTCTCGGGATGCTCATAAATCTGTGTCCATTCATCGCCGCTGCGGTGATAAATGCGGAAATGATTGCCGTGGAACGCCTCTATGGTCGCAATTTCCTCCTGACCGTCTCCATCCAAATCGATGAGTGCCGCGTCGCTGGTTGGTTGGGTCATTAGCTGCCGGATGTCCCAGGTAACCGGGTCATCGTTTCCGGCAGGTGGCGTCACCAGAAAAACGCCCTGCTGGCAGGTAACAAGTCCCTGATCGAATTTCTCTCTGGGGATTCTGCAATAGCCATGATTCTGATAGAAATTGCTGCGCAGACGAGTCAATTCGATGGGCTGATCCCAGTCGTCGGGAAGTAGTGCACCATATACATTGCCGGGGCAGCTCCAATCCTCCCGGGTCTGCTTGTGCTCTGCCAGCGTGCAGGCAAGGAGCCAAACTCTCCCATCCCGCTTCAGCAGATCAAAACGGTGGAGATAGGGCAGCGTAAACAGTTCACGGACATCAAAGTTTCCATCCGATCTGGGCTTGACCCACACCAGGCAGGCCTCTTCCCAGTCGTACAGACGGAAGAATTTCTGAACAGCCAAAAATTCACCGGGTTTCCCGGGAATCTCCACAATGCTCATAGTGCCTCCGGGCTGCTCCCATACACTAAGCCGTTTGCTCAGCGTCTCACAGTCCCAGGCAAAGCATCCTCCGCGGTTTTCCGCCGCATAAAACACGTAGGGCTCACCCTGTACCTGCATTACCTCAACAGCATAGCAGTGATCCTGTTCTTCCAATATTCTTTTTGTAAAATGCACAGTCCTGCTCCTCCAATCAGAGAATGGAACGGAACGGCGTGTTGGGTTCCTCCTCAAAGCAGTCTGTAAAGCCTCTGTCGTAATGATACTGGCGCTTTGGAGCATCTGCCGGGTAAACATACTTGCCGCCAACTGCCCAGATAAAGGGGTGGAACCGGTAATTCAGGCGATTCTTGCGCATTTCATAGAGGACATTGATCTCGGCTGTGTCTGCCGCAAAGTTCGTCCACACATCATAATGAATTGGGATAACAACCTTGCAGCGCAGCGCCTCTGCCATACGCAAAACATCCACAGAGGTCATCTTGTCCGCAATACCCACGGGATTTTCACCATAGGAGGCAAAAGCCACATCAATGTCGTAATCCTTGCCATGCTTTGCAAAATAAATGGAATAATGGCTATCTCCGCTATGGTAGATGTTTCCGCCTGTCGTTTTGAACAGGTAATTCACGGCTTTTTCATCCATGTCATTGGGGCACGTGTTGCGGATATCCTGGACGCCGTCCGTTGTTACCAGACAGGTCCTGTCAAAGGAATCCAATGCGATAATTTCCACATCCTTGATCTTGATGTGATCGCCCGGCTTCACGACAATACAGCGTTCCTTGGGTACGCCCCATTTTACCCAGGTCTCAACAGACTTCAGCGGGCCAATAAAAGGGATATCCTCCGGAAGGTCCTGTATTACGTGCGCTGCCAGATTGGGATCCATATGGTCCTGATGATAATGGGTCGCAATGACAGCATCTATCTGGCGGACCGCAAAAGGATCCAGGACATGAGGAATCGCCCGGAGATTTGGCTGCAGATTCCGTCCACCGCACATATTCGCCATCTGGTGACCTGCCGCCATCTTCTTATTGGCCTTGGTACGCTTTCCGTTGCCTGCCCAGAAATCAATGCTCAGATTGCAGTCGCCCTCACTCTTAAGCCACATCCCTGTGCAGCCAAGCCACCACAATGCAACATTTCCAGGAGCTACAACCTCCTCCTCGATTTCTTCATTGAGCCAGGTGCCCCATTCCGGGAATGCACCTTTGATCCAGGTATCCCTGGTAATTTCCGATACTTTGCTCATAGCCAACCTCTTTTCTGGATATGGAATCGTAATTCGTTCGTAACTTCAACGATTATAATGACCAAATGGTCATTTATCAAGTTCGTCTTCGTTCATAAACATTATATTCCGAGAATTCATTGATTTCAATTGCTGAAATATACCATTTTTTGTCAATTTATTTGTGCTACATTCACAAAATCGAACTTGAACCAAAAATTATGATTGTTTTAAGAGCGTTTATGTGATAACATCTCTTTAGAAACAGATTGGAGGCAGTTATATGGATGTAATATTAATTGTGGACACCGGATCATCCAGCATGCGTGGAATCCTGTTTGATCGTCAAGGCTCCATTGTGCACTGTCGGCAAGAGAAATACTTCATGGATGTTCAACCAGACGGCAGCGCAGAACAGGATCCTCTGGAATACGCCAATGCTCTGAGGCTTGTCTGTGAAAGCTGTGGAAAATTTGCAGCAGAAAACCGGTTGCGGATTGCTGCCCTTTCCTTTACTTCCCAGCGCTCCTCTATTCTCCCGTTGGATTCCAGCGGCAAGCCGCTGAGCCGAATCATCACCTGGTACGACAAGCGATCTGCCGATATATGCCGCCGAATGCTGGAATTGCACGGAGATGAAATCTATCGGATTGCCGGTATGCGGCCTATTCCCGTATTGTCTGCGCCCAAAATCGCATGGCTGAAGGAAACACACCCGGATATTTACCGGAATGCCCATAAAATCGTAGGCATTCACGATTACCTTCTCTATCTGGCAACCGGAAAATTCGTTACAGATGATACACTGGCCAGCCGCACCTGTCTAATGGACACCGCCAGCCGCCAGTGGTCTCCCAGGCTGCTGGCACTCTTTGATATTTCCCAGGATAAGCTTTGCACACTTCTTCCTGCCGGAAGCATTGCGGGCACCGTCACCCAGACGTTTGCAGCGAAAACCTGTCTCGCTGTCGGAATTCCAGTGATCAGTGCCGGCGGCGATCAGCAGTGCTCTGTCCTGGGGCAGGGTCTGCTCCAGCCAGGGCAGGCAGGCATTACCGTTGGGACAGGTGCATACCTTGCCAGCGTAACGGATCACCCAATCAATGACCCGGAGAAGCGGGTGAATATCAATGCGGCGGTTACACCGGGGCACTGGATTTTGGAAGCCAGTACCCTATCCGCTGGAGCCGTCTATGACTGGGTGAACCGTCTGTTTTCAGATTGGGAAGGAAAAGGGGGCGCGATTCAGCATTTAAACGCCGCGGCAGAGCAAAGTCCTCCGGGTGCCAACGGCGTTGTAATGCTGCCAGACCTTGCCGGAAAAGGCTGCCCGGAATGGAACGACTGGGCCAGGGGGCTATTCTGCAATCTGAGCTTTTCTACCACCCGAGGAGATATGGCCAGAGCCGCTCTGGAAGGTGTCGCAGCAGAAATTGCCCAGTGCCACCAGATTCTCCGGAGTCTGGATGCAAGGGTTGCTTCGGTCCATGTTACCGGCGGATTAGCCAAATTCTCTTTATTCGATCAAATATTAGCGGATATGCTTGAATATCCTGTTGAAAGATGTATAATTGAAGAAACAACTGCAATCGGTGCTTTTCTCGCTGGAAGCACTGCGATCGGATGGTATTCAAGCCTGAAAGAAGCCGCAGGGCAGATTGGCGTTGGAAAAGCAGGGAATGTTTTTTACCCGCAAAAGGACCACTCGCTACTTTACAGAAAAATAAATACACTGCGAGCTCAGGTCAGCGCAGCAATTCCACATGCAGCGCTGGCAGAGCTGAACGGATGCAATGAAGGAAGGGAAACAAGTGAAAAATAACAGAGGTGCAATTCAAAAGAGGCAAATGCAGTTACTGGATTATCTGAAGAAGACAGGGACAGCCGATGTATCCACCCTTGCAAAAGAGCTCAGCGTATCTGCCATCACAGTTCGGCGGGATCTGGACGAACTGGAAAGCAGAAAACTGGTAAGCCGCTATTTCGGTGGTGCCAAGCTAACCATGGCAGCAGAGAAGGATGATGAGCCAGCCTACCTGGAGACCACCACCCAGCGGCTTGCCCAGAAAAAAGCGATTGCAAAACGAGCGGCAGAGCTTTTGGAAGATGGCGACACAGTTTTCATCAATTCCAGTGCAACTGCCCTGCTGATCTATCCCTACATTCAAAACAAGTCCATTCTGATTGTCACCAACAATGGCCGTAGTCTCCTGTCCCAGAGAAGCCAGGGGGTGGAACTGGTACTAACCGGCGGAGAGGTCTACGGGAGCAAGCAATCCCTGGTCGGCCAATTGGCGCTGGATGCACTCTCCAAAGTCACAGCAACAAAGTGCATTCTGGGAGTCAGCGGAATCAGCATCCAGGGTGGCATTACCAGCCGCGTCATTCAGGAAACCTCCATCAATCAAATGATGCTGCGCCGTTGCCGTGGGCAAAAAATCATTGTGGCTGATTCCAGCAAAATCGGCACCGAGCATAATTTTTTCAGTGGAACCCTGGCAGATGTTACAGATTTGATTACAGACAGTGAGGCCTCAGAACAACAGCTGGAACAGTTACGTCAGGCCGGGCTTCATATCGAAGTAGTTGCACCGCTGGTAGAAGAATAAGGTTCAACCGATGCCCACTCCCCATTCCACAAATACGCCAACATAGCATAAACGCACCATTGCTGGCTCCAGGCTTCAGCCTCAGAGTTGGCAATGGTGCGTTCATGTCTCAATATGCTTTATTGTATTCCATTTACTACGCTCAGGATTTCCCTTACATGATATCCAGCTCCGCCGTCACCTGGTAGTAGTCACAGGCATGAGCGGTATAGTTCCGGACGTTTTCCTTGGAGATCATGTTCATTTGCAGGAAGGAGCAGAAGACATAGGCATTGTCGTCCAGGATCATCTGCTGGAGCTGCACCGCAATCTCACCCCGCTTGGTTGTGTTGAATTCCTTCGACAGTTCTTCGATGAGGGCTGTCACCTTGGGATTGTCATAAGCGCCGAAATTATAGCTCATGCCGGGAACGCAGGAGGTGGTGAAAAAATACTGGGGATCCCCGGAAGGGGCCGTGACCAGGGCAGAAGCGTAGACATCCCAGCTGGTCATATCTGCCAGGAACTCCCGGCGAGAAGCCGTGCAGTTGATGTCCACGTCCATGCCGATCTCCTTCAGGGAGGCCTGGGCCGCTTCGGCCAGAAGGGGCAGCTCCTGACGGCTGGGGTAGGTCAGCCAGCGGATCGTCAGCTTCGTGCCGTTCTTTTCCCGGATACCGTCACCGTCGGTATCCACCCAACCGGCCTGCTCCAGAAGCGCCTTAGCCCCCTCAGGGTCATATTCTTCCGCCTTTACGTGCTCGCCGCCAAAGCTGCTGAAACCATCCGGGAAGGCGCCGTTGGCAGCAACCCCATGACCGTCCAGCAGGGTTTTCACAAATCCCGCTTTGTTGATGCCCATGGCAATGGCCTTCCGCACGGCGGCGTCCTGAATGACAGGACTTGTCATATTCATGCTGGCAAAGAATGCCCGGGAGGTCTGAATGGCGGAAAACTGATAGCCGCCGTTTTCGAAATTGGGATAGGCCTCATAGGCCATGCCATAGGCAGCATCAATGTCGCCGGCCTGGAGCGCCGCAGACAGGGTATCTCCGTTGGACAGTGTGCGGACGGTCAGCTCGTCCAGCTTGGGGGTACCGTCCCAGTAATTGCCGTTGGGGATAAGGGTCAGGTGGTCATCTGTGACCAGTTCCTTCACCGCATAGGGGCCGGTACCGGCTACAATGCCGGTTTCAAAATCCGAGGCATCCACATCGATGATGCAGCCGTAGGGGTCACCCAAATAGTTCATCAGGGCGGGATTGGGCTCGCTGGTGGTAATGGTCAAGACCTGCCCCTCTGCCTGCAGGTCCACGATCTTGGTATCGCTGGGAGCCCGGTCGTGGTTTTCCAGCAGGTGCTCCAGGCACTGCTTCACGGCTTCGCCGTCCATCTCCCTGCCGGAAGAGAACTTCACGCCCTCCCGGAGGGTAATCGTCCAGGTGCAGTCGCCGTCATTGGTCCAGTCCGTCGCCAGCCAGGGCTCCAGCTCCATGGAATCCGTATAGTGGACCAGAGTCTCGCCGATGCCATAGCGGATGCAGGCCCAGCCATTGTAGGTCCGGTGGGGGTCCACCGTCTCCTCCCAGTTTTCGGAATTGAAGGTGGTGTCGCCGATGACCATGGTTTTCTTCACAGCCGGGGCAGAAGTCTGCTCCGTACTGCCGCCATTTGCGGAAGAATCCGCTGCGTTGCTGCCGCAGCCCGTCAGCAAAAGAAGCGTCAGGCAGGCAACCAGGAGAAGGGAAATGCATTTTTTCATATTTTATTGGTTCCTTTCACGGTTGTTTTATGTTTTGCCGGACGTCACGGCATCACATCAAAATTATATTACAAAACGCTGTCGATCAGGCGTTTCGTATAGTCGTTTTTCGGCGCGCGGATTACGGCATCCGGCGTCCCTTCCTCCACAATTTCCCCACGGTACATAACCAGCACCCGGTCGCAGAACTGCTGGACCAGGGAAATATCGTGGCAGATGAAGAGGATCGACAAATTTTTGCCCCGCTGCTTCCGCAGCTCGTTCAAAAGGGAAATGATCTCCTTCTGCACCGTCACATCCAGCGCAGAGGTTGCCTCATCGCAGATCAGCAGCTTTGGCTCAATGGCCAAGGCCCGGGCAATGGCCGCCCGCTGGCACTGGCCGCCGCTGACCTGATGGGGATAGCGATTTGCAAATTCTCCGGGGAGGCCGCATTTTTCCAGCAGCGCCTCCACCCTCTTTTGGGTCTCTTTTCGGGTGAGACCCGCATTGCGCAGACTTTCTCCGATGCCGTCCCCCAGGGTGCGGCGGGGATCGAAGGAATCCGTTGGTGTCTGGAAAACCATCTGCATCTGTCTGTAGACTTCCCGCAGCTGCTTTCCTTTCCTATGGGTAATTTCCTGTCCCTCCAAAAAAATGCTTCCGGTTGTCACGTCGGTCAGCCGGGAAATCATATTCACGGCGGTGGTCTTTCCGCTGCCGCTCTCGCCGATGATGGCCAGGCACTCTCCGGGGAACAGTTCAAAGCTGATTCCGTTTACCGCGGCAATTTCCCGCTGCCCGGAAAAGGTCTTCGTCAGCGCCTCTACTTTCAAGATCGGTTCCATTGCTTTTACCTCCGAAGCCGGGGGACGGCGGATAGCAGCGCTTTGGCATACGCGCTTCCTGGATTCGACAGGACCTGGTCGCATCTGCCGTATTCCACGCACTTCCCGTCCTTCAGCACCAGAACGTTGTCTGCCAAAGCCCCGATGACCCCCAGATTGTGGGAAACCAAAACAATGGCTGTGCCAAAGGTTTTGCGAACCAGCGCCATTTCCTCCACCACCTGCTTCTGAATGGTCACATCCAGCGCGGAGGTGGGCTCATCCGCCAAAAGCACGCTGGGCCGTAAGAGCATGGCCGCTGCAATACCGATGCGCTGCTGCATGCCGCCGGAGAGCTCAAAGGGATAGGACGCCAAAATCCGCTCCCCGTTTTCAAAGCCCAGCTTTTCGAGCATTTCCAGCGCCTGGAGCCCAAATTCCGCTCTGGAAATTTTGCCGTGGGCGCGCATCGTCTCATACAGCTGTGCCCAAACCGTGCGGATGGGGCAGAAGGCGCTTCCGGCGTTCTGAAAAATGTAGCCCAACTCCGGGCCATTCAGCTTGCGGAGTTCCTTGGATGGCAAACCAAGCAGATTCCTGCCCCGGTAGCAGATCTGCCCCTTTGTAACGCAGCCCTCGCTGCCAAGCAGCCCCATGGCCGCCTTGATCAGTGTGCTTTTGCCGCTGCCGCTCTCCCCCACAATGCCCAGGATCTCCCCAGGTTCCAGAGAAAAGCTCACATCCTGCACCACCGGCTGCCCCAAATAGGAAAGCTCCACATGGTCATATTTGAGTATGGCTTCCATTTGCTTACCTCCGGCTTTTGGGGTCTGCATAGTCCCGGACGGTGTCGCCCAGCAGGTTAAAAATCATAACCGAGATGAAGATCGCAATCCCCGGGCTGAAAGGGATCCAGGGAGACGTAGTCATCAGGCTCCGGGTGTCACTCATCATGCTGCCCCATTCGGGAATGGGAGGCTTGGCCCCCAGCCCTAAAAAGCTCAAAGCCGCCAGCTCCATCATCATGGCGCCGATGTCCAGCATAGATGTGATCAGAATGGGGCCCATAATGTTGGGCAGGATGTGCCCCAAAATGATCTTTCTTGTGCTGCTGCCGGAAAGGCGGACCGCTTTCATCCATGCCGTCTCCTTCTGAGCCAAGGTCTGGCTTCTGGCGATTCTGGCATACTTGGGCCAGGAGATGGCCGCCAAGGCAATCATTGCGTTTTGCAGTCCGCCGCCCAGGGTTCCCGCAACCGCCAGTGCAAACACCAGCCCGGGAAAGGCCAGAAACACATCCGAGAGCCGCATCAGCACCGTATCCACCCAGCCTCCGGTCCAGCCGCAGGCAACGCCCACCGCCGTGCCAATCGCTGTGATCACAGCGACCAGCAGGAGCGTTGAAAAAATACTGGCACGGCTGCCTGCAATGACCCGGGACAGCATATCCCGGCCATACCGGTCCGTGCCCAGAAGGTGCTCTCGGCTTGGCGCCTGCTTGGCGATATCCAGATTTTGCAAATAGGGATCATAGGGTGTGAGGTACTCGGAAAAGAAGGCGCACACCACCAGCACAATGGCCAGAGCGCTGAAAATGATCAAGCGGGTCTTCACCGTGTTTTTGGGATGCTTTTGCGGCTTGCATGTGCTCATCCTTCCTGCACCCCCAGTCGGATTCTCGGGTCAAGGACATGGTAGAGAATATCGGTGATCAGATTTACCCCCACATAAATGATGGCCATCCAGACCACATAGGCCTGGATCATGGGATAATCCCGCATGGTAATGGAATCCACCGCCAGCTTGCCCACACCGTCCCACATGAAAATGCTTTCAATAATGGCTGTGCCGCCCAGCAGGCTGCCGATGGACAGAGCCAGCAGCGTGATAATGGTCAGCATCGCGGATTTCAGAACGCTTTTCCACAGGGTGACGCTTTCCCGGACGCCCCGGGCCTTGGCCCCCAAAACATAGTCCTTACCCAACTCCTCCAGAACTGTAGCACGAACCTGCCGCAGATACTTGGCGGACATGGCAATGGCCAGGGTCAGCGTCGGCAGAATGGCACCGCGCATCGTTGTACCATTGGAAATCACGGGAAGCAGCTTCCATTTTATCGAAAAAAGCTGCATCAGCAGCAGCGCCACAAAGAAATTGGGCAGGCTGTTGCCGATAAAGCTGAAAAAGCGCAAAAAATAGTCCACGAACCGGTCCTGACGCACCGCCGCCCAGATTCCCAGGGGTATGGAAATCACCACCGTGGCAGCAACAGACAGACACGTAAGCAGCAGCGTAGCCGGAAGCTTGGAGACAAAGGTATCAAACACTTTTTTTCCGGAAACATAGCTCACGCCCATGTCTCCCGTCAGCAGACCCCTCAGCCAAGCGCCATACTGCACCAAAAAAGGCTGATCCAGCCCCAGCTCCGCCCGCTTGGCATCAATGATTTCCTGGGCAACGGCCCCTTTGTCGCCATACAGCTCTGTAATGGCATCGCTTCCTGCGGCCCGCATCATGGCAAAAGACAAAAAGGTAACACCCAGCAGTACGGGGAGCAGCTGCAAAAGGCGTTTGCCAATATACTTTTTCAAACAGAACGTCCCCTTTAATTTTCCAGCAGACCGGGCTTCCGGCCCTCCACCAGGAACATGGGGGTGGAGGCATTGTTGATCCGCTCCTCCTTGGTCCAGACCCGCCGCCAGATGTTTTCATCCGCACTGGCCTGGATTCCGTAGCTGCCCAGTACATTCAGGTCCCATTGGGGCCGGTGCTGCCTGGACAGTGGGGTCTGCCGGGCAATGGCCTCCATGGCATCCACATCCGTTCCGGCGTTCTCATCCCGCACATCGGAGTCAGCCAGATTTTCCCGATCCTGCCTGTGGCCCTGCTCTGCTTCCGCATCCCAGAGATACCGATACCAGTTGGCATCAAAGTTCAGCAGCAGCCCGCCGGGGGCCAGCACCCGGGTCCAATGGCCATAAGCTGCCTCCGGGTCGTGGAGATTCCAGGTCACATTCCGGGTAACCAAAACATCGAAGCTGTGGTCCGCAAAGGTCAGCTTCTCGGCATTCATCTGCCGAAAATCAATTTTATCCGCCAGTGCGCCTGCATTGCGCCCGGCCTCCTCCAGCATGGAGGCAGTGTAATCCACGGCAGTCACCCGGAAGCCCATCTCCGCCAGAATGATGGCGAAGAAACCCGGGCCCGTGCCCACATCCAGCACCCGGATGGAGCCGGGCTTTCTGCCTGGGAAACGGGCGGCGATCCGCTCATAGAGGGCCGCACCCCAGATGTGCTTCTGCGCCGTGGCCAGCTCCTCCTGGTTCACGCCGGAGTAACCGGATGCCCGGTGAGTCCAATAGTGGATATTTTCTTCCTCATAGGATGTAAACAGATTCATTTTTATTTCCCCCTCACCTCCGCAAAAGGGCGCCGCACCTCTTCCCATGGTGCAGCGCCTTTTCGGGAAGGTTGTGTATTAACCGCAGCTATATAGTAGCACAGCATACTGGCCCACGGAAGCCCCCCGGGGGGTTCTAAATTTTGGGAATTATAAAACATTGCAAAAGGCCCTGCGGCAAAACCTGCCGCAGGGCCCTCTGTTATTCAAAATCTCCCTGATTCAGGCTCTCATACACCGTCGGCCTGCTCCGGGGGATCTCCCGGGTGCGGGTGACCGACCAGAGGATCGTTCCGAGGACCAGGACCAGGCCCATGCAGATGGCCATAACGGAATAGGCAAAGGCCGCCTGGCTGCCATGGCGCTGGACATAGTATTCCATATACCCCGCGCCACCCAGAAACAGCAGGCTCACCACCCACAGCGATGCCGCCCCGGGCTTCCAGCCGCCGGTTTTCAGATAGCGGACCGTAAAGCACACCAGTGCCGCCACCACCGCCGCCAGCCCCAGCATCTGGGTCACACTGACGAAGCCGTTGCTCAGGAAATAGGTGGAGTCGATCCGGGTGGAGTCCAGCACCGCCTGAGTCCCGCCGTAATACAGGCAGAACAGCCAGAACAGGTCCCCGGGGCGGCGATGGTATTCCCGGCGGCGCAGGAAGTACACAACCAGCAGTCCCGCCAGGATCACCCCGGCCAGGACGGCCTGGATGGCAAAGGTATTGAACCGGTATTCCACAGCCCCTGTGGAAACACTCAGGACCTTTCCGCCCCAGAAGGAGCCTTCTGGCAGAATGGCTCCCCGGTCAGAGGAATTGGTCAGGCAGGAAAGTCTTCCCAGGGCAATGGCCCCGGCCCCCGCCATGCTCATGGCATCCAGCATAGCCCCCAGATGGCGGCCCCGGCGCAGTGCCGCCAGGATCAGCGCCGCCAGGAAAACACCGGCAAAGGCCCCCGCCAAAAGGAAGCCGCCCACGCTGTAGTCCGTCAGGGCTGCGGCCAGGCTTTCATAGGCGTCCCGCCGGAAATACCAGTGGGCCAGTCTGGCCCCCAGCATTCCAAGGCTCAGGCTCAGGGGCAGCGCCCAGAAGCCTCCCAGGTAGTCTTCCTCATCCCACAGATACAGGAACAGAAACAGCAGCATTCCCACACCGCAGGCCATGGTCACAATTGCCGTGCTCCAATACACCATGTACCGGCCCCAGATAAAAGCGATACTCTCCATGGTCAGTTCTCCTTCGGCTTTGCCGTAGCAAAATAGAATATGTCGCTGATCAGCCGCTGGCTGCCGTAGCTGATACTGTTGAGGACCTCGTCATTCATGACCACCGTGGAGGTCTGGCCGCCGTCCAGATTGTAGGCACGAATGCAGCCTGTATTAGCGCAGAGCTTCACCAGGTCCTTGCCCGTAGGCATATAGTAGCAGCCCCGCTCATAGTTGCACACCACAACCAGGTAGTGCAGACGGTCCATCTGGCACAGGGCCTCCCGGGAGAAATTGCCCTTCAGCTCTCCGACAAAATAAGTGGGCAGCTCCTGGGGCTGATGGTCCTCCACCAGGATAGGACCAAAGGCCAGGGAAAACCGGATGCCCTTCTCGTCCACATACTGCTGGGCCTGCTCTACGGTGTCAAATTTGTGGTGGCGTTCCAAAAGCAGATCGCCGTTCTCATCCACATAGCAGATGTCCGACAGGCCGTCGTTGGTCCGGCAGACGATGCCGTTCTGAACCACGGTGCCCTTCTGGCGATAATCATAGAAGTCTCCAGAGAAGGCCATGACGGCATTGACCTGCTTCGACATATCGGAGGTATACATCAACGTGCCGGAGGAATAGCTGCCGCCGGACAGATGCCTGCGGATCTGGGAGGGGTCCATGATCTTGACCTCGGAATAGGTGACGGCCATGTGGTTCACGTCCTCTTTCCAGCTGATGGCGAAAATGGTCTCGTCCAGATAATAGTGAATGGTGCTGTCCGGAAGGATGGTTCTGTCTGTAGAGAAGAACAGCTCCTGCCCCTCCAGAATCGGCGCCGCCTTTTCCAGCAGCCACTCCAGCTCTGCCGGACTGGAGGCCTCTCCATAGCAGCTTTGGTCAGGCTCCGGGGCCACGACTGCATCCTTTTCGATCCAGTAGCTCTTCGGCAGGTCCACCACATCGGACAGCGCATCACTCAGGCCGTTGTTGATTTCCATCCGGAAGCTCTCTCCCAGCTTCAGCTCCTTGGCATCATCCGTCTTCCGCTTTCCGCCCGGAACCAGCAGCAGCGTCCACAGCAGCGCCGCCGTCAAGGCAAGGGCCGCAATGCAGCCCAGCGCACCGGCAAATCCCTTCATCACTTTCATTCTCTCTCACCCTTCGTCAAGCGCCCCGGAAAGCAGGTCCCGCAATTCGCTGCCGGGAACTACCCACCAGTTCCCTGCCTCATAGGTCAGCTCCAGCACAATGTTTTTTTCCCTTGTCTCCGTCACCTGCTCTGCGGCCGTCTCCACAGCCTGAAGAAGCACCTCGTCCAGAAGCTCCTGACGGTAACCGTCCCCGTCGTAAACGTCGGTGACGGACTCCGCCTCGTCGACCCGCTGCTGCAGCAGCTGCTCCGCAAGGGCCCCCGCCTGCCGGGTCATGGCATCAATATCCGGATAGGTCACCCGGACATCCACGGCGAGATTTCCGTCCTTGGTATAGGGCTCTCCCTCTGCCAGACAGGATAGGCCCTGCCAATATCGGTCCCACAGAATTTTCTCCGTTCCCTCGCCGCCCTGGGCCGTCAGCTTCGGACTGCCCAGAATATAGGCTGAGGCACCCTCCAAATCGAAGGCAGACAGGTCATCCAGGAACTCCTGGGCCTGCTCCATCACCCTGGGGTCCATTTTCAGGACCGCCGTTTCTTTTCCCGGTGCAGTCAGCCCCAGCTGGAGCGTCGCCGCAGCGCCAACGGCTGCCAGGACTCCCATCAGCCCTGCCAGCACTCTTCTCTTTTTCATAAGCTCTCCCCGGCATCCAAATGTTTCCCGCACCCGGCCAATATGGCACAGCGCAGGATGCAGATGCATATGTACGTTCATTATACACGCACAAACACATTACGTCAACCTGAATTCCAGAACTTCTATGGATAAGTTGCAGAAAGCCGCTGCGGAATTCCGCAGCGGCCCATGGATGTTCTTTTCACATTATCCCGCTTTTTTCGTCAGCTTCACCACCGTGCCGGACAGCAGGAACAGGGCAATCAGGTTCGGGATGACCATCATGCCATTAAAGGTATCCGCAGCGTCCCACAGCAGCCCCAGGTCCATGGTTGCACCGACAATGGCAACAAAGGAATAGACGATCATAAAGCCCCGGTTTGCTTTGGAGCCCACCAGGAATTCCAGGCAGCGGGTGCCATAGAGGCCCCAGCCGATAATGGTGGAAAAGGCAAAGCAGCACATGGCCACCGCAGCAATCAAGGAGGCCCAGCTGCCATAGACGGACGTGAAGCCGCCAATGGTCAGCTCCGCGCCGGCCGCTGCGCCGTAGGTGATGTTTTCGCCGCTGATGAGGATCACAAAGGCCGTCATAGAGCAGATGAGAATGGTATCCGTAAACACCTCGAAAATGCCGAAATAGCCCTGCCGGACGGGGTCCTCCACATCCGAGGCCGCGTGGGCGATGGAGCCGGTGCCCAGGCCTGCCTCATTGGAGAAAATGCCCCGGGACACACCCTTTTTCGCACACAGGAAAAAGCTGCCCACTGCGCCGCCGGTGACGGCAGAGGGGGTAAACGCCCCCTTCATGATTTCACCCAGCACTGCCGGAACCCGGTTCAGGTTCAGCAGGATCACCCCAAGGGCCATGACCACATAAATGAGCGCCATGAAGGGCACCAGCTTTTCCGCCACGCCGCCGATTCGTTTCAAACCGCCCACCAGCACCAGGGCCACCAGCAAAGCAATGCCAATGCCGACGATGAGATTCAGTCGGGCCAGCGCCGCCTCCGGCATGGCATGGAAATTGGTGACCGCCGTATCCACGGCAGTAATGATGGCGTTCACCTGGGTGGCATTGCCGGTGCCGAAGACCGTCAGGACACCCAGCACCGCATAAATGGAGGCAAGGAAATGCCACTTTTCCCCCAGGCCGTTTTTGATGTAATACATAGGACCGCCAACCCAGTCCCCTTCCGCGTTTCTTTCCCGGAAATGGACCGCCAGGGTCACCTCTGCAAACTTGGTGCACATTCCCAGCAGCGCGCTGCACCACATCCAGAACACCGCACCGGGGCCGCCGATGGCAATGGCACCGGCCACACCGGCGATATTGCCCGTGCCGACCGTGGCCGCCAGGGCCGTGCACACGGCCTGGAAGGGCGTTACAGCGCCTTCGGCTGCGTCCTTTTTATGGAACATCCGCCCGAAGGTCTCCTTCATAGCAGTGCCGAAACGGCGGAACTGGATAAACCCTGTGCGGAAGCTGAGCAGCAGCCCAACCCCCACAATACATATCATCGCAGGAACACCCCACACAAAGCTGTTCACCGCGGCGTTCACACTTGCAATTGTCTCCACGACATTCTTCCTCTCTTTTTCCAAATCGAGAGCCATTGTATCACACTGGCGGTCATTTGTCCACAAAAATATGCCGCCGGAAATCCGGCGGCATGGCTTTTCGTTTATTCGTGATGGTATATCCGCTTGTCCAGGGCAAAGATCCGGCTGCTGAAGGTCCCTGCGGGTACACCCGGCAGGGTCTCGGCATAGATTTCCATGCGGCTGTCCAGCATATCGATCTGGCTCAGCAGGTCCGCCTCGGCAAACATGGGCTTTACCGCAGCGCCGAATTCCGGCTCTCCATGGTGGGAGAGGATCATGTGCTGCAAAAGCAGACTTTTTTCCTCCGGGGTTCCCAGCTCTGCGGCAACCTGGGCGATCTCCTGGGCCCCCATCACCAGGTGGCCCAGCAGCTGGCCCTTCCGGGAATAATCCGTGACGACGCCCAGCTGGGAGAAGGTAAACTCCTTTTCCTTGGCAAAATCATGGAGCAGGGTTCCCGTGAGCAGCAGGCTTCTGTCAATGATCTGGCTGTACTGCCCTGCCAGGAAATCCGCCAGGCACAGCATATTGGCCGTATGCATCAGCAGCCCCGACAGGAAGCTATGGTGCACGCTTTTGGCGGCGGGGATGCTGCGAAAGGTCTCCAGGTGCCGCTCCAGCATGGTCTCGGCGAGAACGCGGTAATCCCGGTCCTCCATAGAGGCGATCAGGCTGCGGACCTTTTCCAGGGTCTCATCCCGGTCAATGGGGGCCACAGGCACCAGGGCAGACACATCGTAACTGTCCTCCTGGGTGGCCATGCGGATATTGGAGGCGGTGAGCTGAATGCTCCCCCGGTATTCCGTCACATCCGCACGAATTTTTACCACCTTTCCGGCATCCGTTGGCGCGCCCACAGGGCCGGAGTAGTCCCAGGCCTTTAGGTCCAGGCTGCCGGACTTATCCGTAACGGTGGCGCTGAGAAAGGGCTTGCCGCTGTTGGAGGTTTTGATGGCTCCCTCTTTCAGAATGTAAAATCCCTCTACCCGGTCTCCGGGCACCATATCCGCAAGCAGCTTATTATATTCCATAGCAATCGACTCCTTTATTCACTGGAATCATTATAGCGGGTTTTCCGGGAATTTGCAACAGATTACTCCACCGCTTTCAGGGATTCCGCCATGGGGATCCGGCGAATATGGCGGCGCATGACCAGCCCCACCACCCAGGCGAAGAGCACCGTGCAGACAAAGGCTGCGATGTAGCTGGTCCGCTCAATATGGATATTGAAGCAGGAATTGTCCACCATGACCATACTCATGACCACGCCGTGCATGGCCTTGCCCAGAGGCAGGCCAAGAATGGCTGCCAGAAAGCTCAGCACCAGATTTTCCCGCAGGACATAGGCCGCAGTCTCCCTGGGATAGAAGCCCAGCACCTCCACCGTGGCGATTTCCCGGCTGCGTTCCGCCAGATTGATATTCGTCAGATTGTAGATGACGATAAAGGCCAGGGCCCAGGCAAAGCCGACGACCAGCCAGATGATGTAATTCAGGCAGCTCATGGCGCTGTCCACCTGGTCCAGCAGCACATCCATGCGGCTCAGGGCGGTGACTCCGTCCAGCTCCGTCAGTGCCTTGGCGATTTGGTTCAGATCGCCGGAGGCCTGGAGCATTGCCGCATTAAAGCCCTCGTTGCCGAAGCGCTCCCGGCAGGTGTCCCCCTGCACAAAGAGATAATTGCCCACATAGTTTTCAAACACGCCGGCCACCCGGAGGGTCACCCGATTCAGGTCGCTGTCCTCCACCTCGATGGTATCCCCCGGGGAAAGGGTCAGCTTTCCCGCCAGGCGGCGGCTGACCAGCGCCTCCCCTGCCCCGGGTTCCGGGACCTCCTGGCCCTGCCAGGAAAGCGTCCAATAGTTCTCCACAGCGTCCCAGTTGTCCAGGCCGATCAAAGTTACGGAGTGCATATTCTCCGTGTCGCCGTAGACATCCACCCGGTCCTGGATGCAGGGCAGCACGTCGTCTACCCCATCCAGCCTGGCAGCCGCTTCCGGCGTATTCTCCCCCTCCGTAAAGCTAAAGGACAGGGCATAATGCTGCACGCCGCCGAACTGGTCGTTTCCAACATGGAGCATGGAGTCCCGAACGCCGAAGGCCGTGACCATCAAGGCCGTGCAGCAGCCGATGCCCACCAGCATCATGGTCATGCGCAGCTTGTAGCGGAGCATGTTGCGCAGGGTGATTTTCTGCAAAAAGGACAGGGGCTTCCACAGGAACGGGATATACTCCAGCAGAATGCGCTTGCCGCTTTTGCCCCGCTGCGGCCGGATCAGCTCCGCCGGGACACTGCGCAGGCTTCTCTGGCAGGATGCCAGGGTTGCGCCGAGAATGCCGATCAGGGACACTCCCAGCGTGATCATGGCAAGGCTCTGGCTATAGGTATATTTCAGGGGTGCGAACTTGTACAGGACCCCATAGGCCCACCAGAAAACCTCCGGCAGCGCCCAGGTGCCCAGGAAGAAGCCCAAAAGCCAGCCCAGGAAGGTGGCACTGAGGGCATAGAGCAGGTACTTTGCCGCAATGTCCCAGCTGTGAAAGCCCATGGCTTTCAGTACGCCGATCTGGGTCCGCTCCTCGCTGACCATTCTCGTCATGGTGGTAATGCACACCAGCAGGGCAATCATGATAAAGAACACCGGCAGCAGATTGGCCACGGCGGATACGATGGCCGTATCGTTCTGGAAGCTCACAAACCCGGCATTCTCCCGGCGGGTAAGAACATAGGTATCCGGCTCCTCCAGATTCACATATTCCGCGTGCTCCCGGTCCAGGCCCAGCAGGTCCAGATAGGAATCATACTGGTCCCAGGCAAGGGCATTGACCCGCTTGGTGATTTCCGGCTTGTAGGTTTCAACAAGCCCGTCGTATTCCGAGGAATAGATATCCGCAGACCGCCGCAGGCACGCATCCACCTCGGTATATACATCCATAGAAAAAGCGTCCGGGTGCAGCAGAAGAAACCCCTTTAAGGCCCCGTCGCCAATGGTTGTGGTTCCCCTGTCCGTGCTGAGGTAAAGGGGGGAATTCGCCAGGCCCACGATCAGAAAGCTTTTTGTCTCCAAAAGGTCCAGCGTGTCCGCGTCATTGTCCGCAGACAAGGTGACCACGGTTCCCAGGTCGGATTCATCAAAGGCCCGGGCATCTGCCAGACATTCCGTGGCAGTCTGGGGCATCCGCCCGGCAGCCAGCGCAGGCAAATTCACCTGCTCCGTTATGGACATCAGCTTAAATGCGCTGGAGGCTTCTTTGTAGGGAATCAGAACGTCCACGCTCTTCATGCCCTCGACCTTGCCCACATACCCTTCCCGGCTCAGAGTTTCCACATCGTCCTCGGAAAAGCCCAGGGTAGAGATCAGGCGAAAGTCGCAAAAATTCTGGGTGTCCAGGTAGTCCTGTGCCGTGGCATACATGGCATCCTTGGTAACCTTCAGTCCGGCAAAAAAACTGACGCTGAGGGCAACGATCAGAAGCAGCGCCAGATACCGCCCGAAAAAGCTCCGGATGGTCCTGGCCGTCATTTTCAAAATGGAACCCATAGACGCCTCACCACTCGATCTCATCAATGGGAACGATGTTCTCATTGATCTCGTTGGAGCGGATCTTGCCGCTCTTGATGCGGATGATCCGGTCTGCCATCGGTGCAATGGCCTGGTTGTGGGTGATGATGATAACCGTCATGCCCCGCTCCTTGCTCAGGTCATACAGCAGCTTCAGCACGGCTTTGCCGGTCACATAGTCCAGGGCACCCGTTGGCTCATCGCACAGAAGCAGCCGGGGATTCTTGGCAAGGGCCCGGGCAATGGCCACCCGCTGCTGCTCGCCGCCGGAGAGCTGGGCCGGAAAATTCCGGGACCGGCCACTGAGGCCCACCATATCCAGCGCCTGGGCCGCCGGTATAGGATTGCTGCAAAGCTGGGCTGCGATCTCCACATTCTCCAGCGCCGTCAGGTTGGGAATCAGATTGTAAAACTGAAACACAAAGCCCACATCATGGCGGCGATAGCGGGCCATTTCAAAGCCGGACATATGGGAAATATCCCTGCCATCGAAAAGAATTTTGCCCTCGGTGATGGTATCCATGCCCCCAAGCATATTCAAAAGGGTGGTTTTTCCCGCGCCGGAGGAGCCCAGCAGCACCACAAACTCTCCCTTTTCCACCTGAAACGACACTCCGTCCAGCGCCCGCACCTGAGCCTCGCCGGTACCGTAGATTTTCTTCACATCTTCAAATTCAATATATGCCATTGTCTCTTCCTCCCCTGCTGATACTATTGTATCGTATCACAGGTGGGATTGTAAAGTATTAACATTTCTGTGAAGGTTGTTTGAACAAAAAATCCTCCCGGCACGGAAGGCCAGGAGGATCCTGAAATCACATTGTCAAAGCGATCGCAAAGGGTCTGCTCAGGCAAGCCTGCCATTTGCAGCGCAGCTCACGCCCCGGTTTCTTCCCGTGGGGTCAAACACACCGTCAGCAGGAAGGGCATGGAGCAGAACAGGCTGTATGCATAGCGGAATTCCGTATACACCGGCGTTGCCGCCAGCAGGGACAGGACCACAAGGATCGGCACGGCTGCCACCAGCAGCGCCCGGCGGTCCCGTTTGACCCAGGCCCCATAGGCCCCGGCAAAGGCAAGCCAGCTATGCAGGCCGATGGAAAGGAATGCCTGCAGCAGTGGGGACGTCTCGAAGAACGAGAAATATTCTTCAACGAGATGCTTGACGGTTTCCGAGCCCGTATGGCGAATAATCCCATAAGCATTCCCCTGTGTCTCCAAATACCACCGCCAATAATCATAGCCGCCGTTCCAGTAGCCCTTCGTCTGATCGATCCAACCAAACAAATAGGAATACGGATATTTCAGGCCCAGCTGGACATAGAGCTTCAGGAATTCGCCCTTGTGCTCTACAATATAGCTCTGGTTTCCGGATGCCCGGACCAGATCCTTGATTGGGTCGGAAAGGCCCGGCATGTAGTACTCCGAAACCTTGCTCACATCGATCACCTGCTCCAGCAACGCCTGCTGCTCCTGGGTCAGTTCCTTTCCGCCCGCAATGACCCGGGCGATTTGCTGAGCCGGTATGGAAAGGGCTTCTATGGTATCGGGCTGCACCACATTCAGCTTTTCCAGCACAGGGTGCTTAAGAATGTAGGTTCCGCCGAGAATCGCGATGAAAATCAGCAGAAGCTTCCAGTGCTTTTTTCCGAACAGGATCCCAAAAAGCACAACCGTTGCTGCAAATACCATCCAACCGTTGCTCCGCAGCAGGCAGATCCCCACTGCAGCCACCGCAGCCACGACGGCATCCCACAGCTTCTTCTCCGTTCCAAAGGCAAGGTAACGGTAGATCGCCACAACGAAAAAGGTCACTGCCGCTCCAAAGGGCACATCCTTCCACATGGTAACACTGTAGGCAATATGGAAGGGCATCAGTGCGTACCAGGCAAGGGTCACAAATGCCAGGCCCTTGCTTCTTGTGATCTGATAGGCAGTGTACGCAACATAGGCAAAGCAGAGAGAGAGCAGCGCCATGGAAAACAGGCTGTAGCAGGCCACGGCGCAGTTCATATCTCCCCCGCTGAGCTTCATCCCAATCATCATGCACAGGCGGATCAGCAGGGTATGGTAGTAAGGGTGATGGTTGCTATACACCCCGGTCATGATCTGCTCAATTTGCCACGAGCTGTCTGGCGATATATTGCCGGGGTACATACTGGTGTAGAAAACGGTGCCGTAGATCACCAGAAGAACCGCCCAGCCCCCAAACAGAATCCATTTATCCCCGGGGACCCGCATAGTGGATACCGGTTTCGTCTGTCTGCCCACGTACGCGCCGACAGCCAGGAAAATCTCCCGGAACAGCAGGAATCCGCCTGCCAGCACAAGCACCAGCTTCAGGCAGGTATGCAGCTTCTGAAAGGTACTGCCGCCGCTCCCGAAGAACAGGCTGTAGTTTGCCAGCGCAACAGCGCACGATAGCACAACAGCACAAACACTTGCCCCAATTCTTTCCCTGCGCGCCGGCAAAGCACTGCGGTCCCGCTTGGTCCATGCCCAGACACCAAGCAGCGCCGTCAGCAAATAGGGAACCATATAGCTGTCCGACCAGGCGGTAAACAGGCACCAGTAGCAGACACAGACAAATGCAAAAAAGCTACGCATTTTACACTTTAACATTTTTCTTCTCCAACATGAAATCTACAAAAGTAAGATACTTTGAAGACATTATAACTGATTCTATTGCATGATACAAGAAGTATTTATTTCAATTTTCTCCACTTTCACCACACAAAAAATCCCCCTGCCTTGCGGCAGGGGGAGGAAGATGTTAGCTCAGAAGCTGATTATTCAGCAACCTCGGTAACGACACCGGAACCGACGGTACGGCCGCCCTCGCGGATAGCGAAACGCAGGCCCTTCTCGATAGCGATGGGGGTGATCAGCTCAACGTTCATGTCGACGTTATCGCCGGGCATGCACATCTCAGTGCCCTCGGGCAGGGTGATGACGCCGGTCACGTCGGTGGTGCGGAAGTAGAACTGAGGACGATAGTTG